>JAZQXB010000116.1:0-14084 GCA_045632685.1 Alloprevotella sp. | reverse complement strand
TTGCTTATCGCATACGAATTGCACGAATACCATCCGGATGGCATTCGTGTTATTCGCCTCTGATTAAGAAATATTCATCCCGCATGGAGATTCGTGTTATTCGTGAAATTCGTGTTCTCTTAAACATAGAAATTCTCGTTTATTTCGGTTGAATATCTATGAGAGGACTTGTATGAGTACAACTATCCATCAAACAAAGAGTTATCTATATTTACCAGACAGCAATAATAAAATTCACATGAATATTTTTCCCATCACCACTACCTCTCCCTACTATAATGATGTGGAATCTTTGCTCAAAAGAGTTTTTCCGGAGAGTGAGCGTCGCAATTTGGAATTGCAACGCAAATATGCTGATGAACATCCAAAGTTTACTGTTTATGCCGCTTGTAACGGAGATAGATTGGTGGGATTTTTTACACTTTGGACCTTCGAAGAATTTAGTTTTGTAGAGCATCTTGCAGTAATTCCTGTGTTACAAGGTAGAGGATATGGTACTCGCATTTTACAGTATATCAAAGAGATAGCAAAAACTCCATTGCTTTTGGAAATAGAAGTACCTTTTTCAGAAGAACAAGAAGCGCGCAAGCATTTCTATGAGAAAAATGGATTTGAGAAATTGGATAAGTTTTATTATCAACCTCCTTATACCGAAGGTGGAATTTGTATTGTCATGCACTTGATGAAATACGGTAAGATTGTTGCTGATTCTTGTGTGGAAAGTGATGTAAAATTGTACTCCTACGTCAAGCAAATATATGCTGAAGTTTATTCGTTTGTATTTGAAGGACAGAATTTGAACATAGAATATAAACTTGAATAGATGCTTTTTTAGTATTAGGAATTTTCACTGAATATAAACCGAGGAGTGATGGTAAATGCACTCCCCGGTTTTGTTTTTTATATGCAAGGGTAAAAAATATATAGTGTGCCGTTATTTTCAAGATATTACCCTTTCCCCTTTTCCTTAAAAAATGTATCTTTGCAAGGAAATATATAAACCATTCAAATTTCGCAAGTGCTCAACTTGTTAGGTGATAAGGTTTTGAGGTTTTGAGGAATCATTCGGACTGCATAGTCCTTAAAAACTTCAAGCGAAGCGACCTTATAACCTCATAACCTAACGAAACTGAAGCTTGCGGAAGTTGAGTAAACCATTATCCTACCACATTATGATTTTGTTTTTTAAGACAAAGGAGCAGAGTGTGATTGCTACTCAGGTAAATCACCAGCTCACACAGGATGAAGTAAATGAACTTTGCTGGCTTTACGGCGACGCTGCGCTTCTCGAGGGCGAAACGCTCGAGGGTTACTTCGTGGGTCCCCGCCGTGAAATGATTACGCCTTGGAGTACGAATGCTGTGGAAATTACACAGAATATGAACCTCCAGGGTATCTCACGTATTGAAGAATATTTCCCCGTTGCAAGCAAGGATGCGGATTACGACCCCATGCTTCAGCGTATGTACACGGGTTTGAACCAGGATATTTTCACCATCAACCTTCAGCCTGCTGCTATTCAGCAGATTGACGACCTCGAAGCGTATAACGAGCAGGAAGGTCTCGCACTCTCGCCCGAGGAAATCCAGTACCTCCACAACGTAGAGGCACAGCTTAACCGCAAGCTCACTGACTCTGAAGTCTTCGGTTTTGCGCAGTTGAACTCTGAACACTGCCGTCACAAGATCTTCGGTGGTACGTTCATTATTGACGGTCAGGAAATGCCCTCTTCGCTCTTCGCGATGATTAAGAAGACTACACAGGAAAATCCTCACAAGATTATTTCTGCCTATAAGGATAACGTAGCCTTCTCAGTAGGTCCCGTTGTAGAACAATTTGCTCCCAAGGATCACTCTACTTCTGACTTCTTTGTCATCAAGGATATTGAATCTGTGATTTCTTTGAAGGCTGAAACACACAACTTCCCCACAACTGTAGAACCCTTTAACGGTGCGTCAACAGGTACGGGCGGTGAAATCCGTGACCGTATGGGTGGCGGTGTAGGTTCTTGGCCTATCGCAGGTACGGCGGTTTACATGACTTCTTACCCCCGCTTGGACGGCGGTCGCGATTGGGAAGACATTCTTCCCGTACGTCAGTGGCTCTATCAGACTCCCGAACAGATTTTGATTAAAGCTTCTAACGGTGCAAGTGACTTCGGTAACAAGTTTGGTCAGCCCCTTATTACGGGTTCTGTACTTACTTTCGAACACCAGGAAAATGGTGAAAAGTATGGCTATGACAAGGTAATCATGCTCGCAGGTGGTGTGGGTTATGGCACAAAGCGCGACTGCCTTAAGGGTACGCCTCAGAAGGGTAACAAGGTGGTTGTTGTCGGTGGTGATAACTATCGCATTGGTCTCGGAGGTGGTTCTGTTTCTTCCGTAGATACAGGTCGCTACAGTTCAGGTATCGAACTCAATGCCGTTCAGCGTGCGAACCCCGAAATGCAGAAGCGTGCGAACAACTTGGTGCGTGCCCTCTGTGAAGAAGATGTAAACCCCGTTGTTTCTATCCACGACCACGGTTCTGCAGGTCACGTAAACTGTCTCTCAGAGTTGGTGGAAGAATGCGGTGGTGTTATCGACATGAAGAACCTCCCCATCGGCGACCAGACACTTTCGGCAAAGGAAATCATTGCCAACGAAAGTCAGGAGCGTATGGGATTCCTCATTCAGGAAGAACACATCGACCATGTGCGTAAGATTGCTGAGCGCGAACGTGCTCCGATGTACGTAGTGGGTGAATGTACGGGCGATGCCCATTTTGCTTTCGAACAAGCGGATGGTGTGCGTCCCTTCGACCTTGACGTGGCACAGATGTTCGGTCACTCTCCCAAGACGATTATGGTTGACGAAACCGTAGAGCGTAAGTATGAAAACGTAACCTACGACGTTAAGAACCTTGACGAATATTTGACCAACGTGCTCCAACTTGAAGCTGTGGCTTGTAAGGACTGGTTGACGAATAAGGTAGACCGTTCAGTTACTGGTAAGGTTGCGCAACAGCAAACCCAAGGTGAACTTCAGTTACCCCTTGCTGACTGTGGTGTTGTAGCACTTGACTACCGCGGTAAGGCAGGTATTGCTACGGCAATCGGTCATGCTCCTCAGGCAGGTTTGGCTGATCCCGCCGCTGGTTCTGTACTTTCAGTTGCTGAAGCACTTACGAACCTCGTTTGGGCACCTTTGGCTAACGGACTCGATAGCGTGAGCCTCTCTGCAAACTGGATGTGGCCCTGTCGCTCACAGAAGGGTGAAGATGCGCGTCTCTATCGTGGTGTAGAAGCACTCTCTGACTTCTGCTGTGCTCTTGAAATCAACGTTCCTACAGGTAAGGACTCGCTTTCAATGACCCAGAAGTACCCCAACGACGAAAAGATTATTTCTCCGGGTACTGTAATCGTCAGTGCAGGTGGTGAAGTGAGCGATGTGCGTAAGGTAGTAAGCCCCGTAGTAGTAAACTGCGAAAAGTCTGCCCTCTACCACATCGACTTCTCGTTTGACACGCTCCGCCTCGGTGGTTCGGCATTCGCACAAAGCTTGAATCGCGTAGGTAGTGACGTTCCCACAGTTCAGAATCCCGAATATTTCCGCGACGCCTTCAATGCTGTTCAGCAGTTGATTGAAAAGGGTCTCATCATGTCAGGTCACGACATTTCTGCAGGTGGTATGATTACTACATTGCTTGAAATGTGCTTCGCTAACACAGAAGGCGGTCTCTGCATCAACCTTGACAAGTTTAAGGAAGCAGACCTCGTGAAGATTCTCTTCGCTGAAAATCCCGGTGTTATCGTACAGGTGAGCGATAAGAATAAGACTGCGTTCAAGGCACTCCTTGATGAAGCAGGCGTAAGCTATTTGAAGGTAGGTCAGCCCACTGACGAACGCCACATCTTGGTAGAAAAGGACGGCGCTACATATCAGTTTGGTATCGATCACTTGCGCGAAATCTGGTATGAAACTTCTTACCTCCTCGATACGAAGCAGAGCTTCCACGGTTGTGCTAAGAAGCGTTACGAAAACTATAAGCAGCAGCCCATCGAGTTTAACCTCCGTCCCGAATTTAAGGGCACGTTTGAAAGTCTCGGCATCAATCCCGACCGTCGCACTCCCAGCGGTGTGCGTGCAGCAATCATTCGCGAAAAGGGTACGAACGGCGAACGCGAAATGGCTTACGCCCTCTACCTTGCCGGATTTGATGTGAAGGACGTTATGATGACCGACCTCATTACGGGTCGTGAAACGCTCGACGATGTCAATATGATTGTCTTCTGCGGTGGTTTCTCTAACTCCGACGTATTGGGTTCAGCAAAGGGTTGGGCAGGTGCCTTCCTTTACAACCCCAAGGCAAAGGCAGCTCTCGATCGCTTCTACGCACGTAAGGATACGCTCTCACTCGGTGTATGTAACGGTTGCCAACTTATGGTAGAACTCAACCTTATTAACCCCGACCACAAGAAGCGTACGCACATGCTCCACAACGACTCTCACAAGTTTGAAAGTGCGTTTGTTGGCGTAACGGTTACAACGAACCGTAGCGTGATGTTTGGCTCACTCAGTGGTGACCAACTCGGTATTTGGGTGGCTCACGGCGAAGGTAAGTTCAGTCTTCCCTATGCTGAAGACAAGTACAACGTAGTCCTCAAGTACTCTTACGATGAATATCCCGCTAATCCTAATGGTTCTGATTACAGTGTAGCAGGTATTTGCTCTCCCGACGGCCGTCACCTCGCAATGATGCCTCACCTTGAGCGCGCCTTCTATCCCTGGCAAAACGCTTACTATCCCGCTGACCGCCTCGCGCAGGATGTAACTCCCTGGATGGAAGCATTTGTAAACGCACGCAAGTGGGTTGAAGCTAATAAGCAAGCGTAATTATTTACGTTATATAAAAGAAGAACCGAGCAATCGTAAAGACTGCCCGGTTCTTCTTTTGCAATGGTACAATATTATTCTTTAATCCTAAAAAGAGGAGCCAATTCAGGGCGCTTGCTGTTAGAGAGGTGAGTCTCTACAATTTTATTTGCCATCTCTAAGTCATTCATCATGATGTACGCAATGACTTGGTTGATACGCGTTTCTTCGGGAACCTTGAACGAGCCTACCCCCTCAATTTTAAAGAGCGTCACGTTATTATATTGGGCGAGCAAAGTTGTGTCGGGGCGGTTCTGAGCAATGAGGTGCGCAGCGTGGTCTGTTTGGAAAATTATAGAATTAGGAAATTTATCCAAAGCCTCCTTACAGTATTTATGGCGAAGTGCAACATCTGTTTCATTGGAGTAGAGTTGGTGGTAACTATACTCGTCTAAATATTCCCCATTGGCATACATGTCGCGGATTTCTTCAAGGGTTGCAGCACGCCTTACAAAAGTTTCCAAAATGAAATCTACGCGGCGTAACTTTGGAAGGTATTTTTCCTTAATCAATTCATAGAATGACAATCGATGAATCAGGCGTCCTTGGTTGTTGATGTCATACCACTTCTTACCAGTATTGTATGCAGCAATAATCTTTTCGATTTGCGCCACTTCTTCTAAAAGTCCATCTTTACGCATAGAGTCGGCCACTTCCTGCCATGTAGCAACCGTGGGAGTAAGTTCTTCTTTTAAAGTACCTAAACGCTTCTCCGAAGGAATGAATCCTTTAAGGATACGGAGTGCTGTGTTCAAACGTCCGTGAGCAAGCGAAATATTCTTGTCATAGTCACCTTCGGGTGAAGACTTACCTTTAACTCGCAGTCCTGTTACTATGCTACCGGGTGTGTTAATGATAGATTGAATGGTCTTTTCTACTTTCGCCAATTCATTCGCATTGTGGGGGTCATTGCTGTCTAACGAACTCTTGCCCAAAAGGAACTTAAAGTCTACACTACCTTCTGTAGCCATAGGACCTTTCTTTTGTTTGGGCCACCAATTCATATATTGTGAAGGGTCTATTTCAGCACACTGTAATGTTACATTCAAGAGACGCTGAGGGTCTTGTTCACTTTGAAGTTCAATAAATTCGGTGTAACCCACAATATCGGTTTGTTCTGCCATGACTTCTTTCACCACGACATCAATAGAGGAGCGACCTTTGATATTCACCTTTGTGTAATAATAATTTCCAAGGGAACCAAACATATCATCAATGGGTATTGATTCATTTGTATTTTCATCCCATAAAAAATACTGACCAACAATGAGAGTTGCTTGTGGGTGAACTTTAAGTGTCACTTCACCGTTCCTATCTGTGCGGTAATTTGTATCAATGAAAGGAAACGTCGTTGCTTCCCAAATCTTAGCATTACTATATGGAATACCATTTTCTGATTTTACTTTCAGCGTTACAGAAATCAAGTCCTTATTGTTATGATCACTCTGTGCTACACTCTCAAGAGTTGCACCACTGACGAACATACAAAGGCAAAGCAATGTATGAAGAACATGGTTAAATAAAAAATTTTTCATTTTAGATTTTGTATTAGTTAATAATGTAGGTTGTGAGGTTATAAGGTTATGAGGTTATGAGAAAGTTAGTAGTCCATTCGGGACGGTAATCGTTTATCTCGGAAACTATCTTGTCTACTCGTACCTCGTTAACTTGTTTACTAAAAGGTTATAAGGTTGTGAGGTTATAAGGTCGCTTCGCTCTTAGGTTTTAAGGGCTATGCAGGTTTATAAATTAGGTTGTGAGGTTATAAGGTTTAAGGTTATGAGGAATTTTGGGATGGCATGGACTTCAAAATGCAAAGTGAAATTCGCTTAGTTATTTATACGCTATGTTTCACAGGTATGAATATTTATTTCGTTACCATCTACTTCACCCCCAAGAGTTCCAAGAACTTCCACATCACAATCCCTGCCGTGACAGAGACATTGAGCGAGTGCTTCGTGCCATATTGCGGAATTTCGAGGGCATAGTCGGCAGCATCAACAACGGTTTGCTGTACGCCCTTCACTTCATTTCCCATTACTACGGCATAGCGCTTTGTGGGGTCGAGTTTGAGGTCAGGAAGCAGCACACTGCCTTCCACCTGTTCTACGGCAAAGACGGTGTAACCCTCCGCTTTGAGTGCGGCAACGGCCTCGGTGGCGTCGTTATAATAGGTCCAGTCCACACTGTCTTCCGCCCCGAGTGCCGTCTTATGGATTTCTGCCGAAGGGGGGCAGGCGGTGATGCCACAAAGCACGACACGCTCTAAGCGGAAAGCGTCGGCCGTGCGAAATACACTGCCCACATTGTGCAGACTCCTCACATTGTCGAGCACAACGACGAGCGGTAATTTTTCAGATTGCTTGAACTCCGCAACGTCCATGCGCTGGAGTTCTTCTATAGTGAGTTTACGCATAAATTTTAGAGTACAGTTACCAGAGTACGGAGTACAACTGCCGTCCGGTCATTATTCGTTAAAAGCTTTCCGCAAAAGTAAACAAAATTTCGTAATTTTGCCCCAATAACTATACGCTATGAAGAAACTTTATATAGAAACATACGGCTGCCAGATGAATGTGGCAGACAGTGAAGTGGTGGCTTCTGTCATGAAAATGGCGGACTATGAAACGTGTGAATCATTGGATGAGGCGGATGCCGTTTTCTTAAACACGTGTTCCGTGCGTGACAATGCCGAACAGAAGATTATCCACCGCTTGGAGGCGCTCAATGCCTTGAAACGTAAGGGTAGAAAATTGATTATCGGAGTGCTCGGTTGCATGGCGGAACGTGTGAAGGAAGGACTCTTGAACGATCACGGTGCCGACCTTGTTGCGGGACCTGATGCCTACCTTTCGTTGCCCCATCTCATCGCTCAGGCGGAGTTGGGTGAGAAGGCGATTGACGTGGAACTATCATTGACGGAAACGTATCGCGATGTCGTGCCCCAGCGTGTGCATGGCAACCACCTTTCGGGCTTTGTGAGCATCATGCGTGGGTGTAACAACTTCTGCCATTACTGCATCGTGCCCTATACGCGCGGTCGTGAGCGTTCGCGTGATATTGAAAGCATCTTGACAGAGGTGAAGGACCTCGAAGCACGCAATTATAAGGAAGTAACCCTGCTGGGGCAGAACGTCAATTCTTACCGTTGGGAAGCGGAAGGCGAAACGATTGCCTTTCCTGAACTCTTGCGCCGTGTGGCAAGGGCAGTGCCAGGAATGCGTGTGCGTTTTACAACATCTCACCCCAAGGATATGTCTGACGAAACGCTTCATGTGATTGCCGAAGAACCTAACGTGTGCAAGCAAATCCATTTGCCCGTTCAGAGTGGTTCCAACCGCATTCTCAAACTCATGAACCGCAAGTACACTCGCGAATGGTATCTCGACCGTGTGGCTGCCATCCGTCGCATTGTGCCTGATTGTGGGCTCTCTACCGACATCTTTGCGGGCTATTGCTCAGAAACTGAGGAGGACCACCAAGAGTCGCTCTCACTGATGCGTGAGTGTGGCTACGATTCAGCATTCATGTTCAAATATTCCGAACGCCCCGGTACGTATGCCTCAAAGCATCTTCCCGACGATATTGACGAAGCCACCAAGGTGCGCCGCTTGGAAGAATTGATTGCACTTCAAAACGAACTTTCGCTTGCTGCCAACACGGCTTGCATTGGTAAGGAGTACGAAGTGCTGATTGAAGGCACCTCAAAGCGTTCGCGCGAACAACTTTTCGGACGTACGGAGCAGGGAAAGGTAGTTGTCTTCGACCGCAAGGGACATCACACGGGACAGACCGTACGTGTGCGCATCACTTCGGCATCTTCAGCAACCCTCAAGGGGGAATTGGTTGAAGCATAAGTTTTAGTAGACGAGTTTTTAAGGTACGAGTAGACAAGAAAGTATGCACTCCGCATGGCCTTTCTCCTTTCTCCTTTCAAATATATGGTAATCAACAAGAAAAACCCCTTCGCTCATAAAGCCAAGGCGGCAACGAAGAAAAAATCTACGGGTAAGCGCATTGGAAAGTCGAAACCCGAGAAGGCAAACAATCAGCGCAATAGGATTATTAAATAAAGTGGCAAGTGATGGTAGTTTATCTATATATTTAAACAGATTATGCTACACATAATTTTGAATATCATCATAGGTATCATTTTATTCTTCGCAATCTTATACCTTGTCCTCAACCTCTTATTCTTGATTTCGAGCAAGGAATACCGTAAGTGGTTCTGGGAGGAGTCGGTGAGGAGGGCGAAGGCGAATAGGAAACCAAAAAGGCGACCTGAAGAGTCTGACTTTTACAAACGAACTGGTAAACGTCATTTTTTAGATCGTGACCATAGGAATGACTATAAAAACTACTATGGGGATTAAGTGGGTAGTCTTTTTATAATAATAATGAACGTGTTACTTTTGGAATATAATCCATTAGTAACACGTTTATTTATTTAGCAAATAATATAGTGTTGAAACCTATATATTATTATTTCTGTATCTCCTCAATACACACCAGTTTGTTGGCTATGGCATAAATAATAAGTCCTGCGGTGGAGCGAATTTGGAGTTTGCTGGAGATGTTTCGGCGGTGGGTGATGACGGTGTGGACAGAGAGGAAAAGGTGGTCGGCAATTTCCTTGTTGCTCATGCCTTTGGTGATGCAAACGATGATTTCCTTTTCGCGCTCGCTGAGGGTTTCCAGTTTCTCCTTTTCAGCGGTGTCTCTCTCTGTATCATCAGCATACACGACAGTCCCACTCTTTTGAAGTTGTTGTTCAATCAGTTTTACGGCAGGCACAAACAACTGGTCTTCTATTCCGCAATGCGTTGATAAATCCTGTTCGCAAAGGATAATATCCAGCAAGACGGCGTTGAGCAAGTAATTATTTTTTTCGGGATAGTAGCGGATGATGATGTCCTTTAGTTCGTTGAGTTTGTATTCAATAGGTGCGTGCTTCCCAGCGAAAGTCGAGATGGAGAAATTGCGGTTGAGGTAGCCCTGCGAGAGTTGTTCTACATAGGTAAAGACCACTTCATTTTCATACTCCATGTGCTTTTTCACCTCCGCCACATATTCGTCGTAGAACTTAAGAATCAGCAGTGCCAGTTCGTTTTTCCCCGAACAATCAATGGCTTCAATGAGTTTGCGACGGATATTGGGAAGGTTAAATTCCAAATAATATTCGTGGGCTTGCTTAAGGTAGCCGATAAGTGAGGGTAGCGAGAGGGATTCGTAATGGTACTTCCTGTTGGAAACGAAATTCACCACCTCCAGAAACGTGTTTTCATCCACGCCATGAGCGCGACACACCTCCCTCACCGTCTTATCGCCAAATCCCAAAGATATTCCGAAGCGCCCCATGACCAGTATGAGCGAACTGTGTTCCCTTACCAAGTCACGCATCTTATCCGTGTGCTTAAAACCTATTGCGTTATTCATTACCATCATCCGAAAAAATGTTTTGCTGTTGCAAAGTTACACATCTATTTGTAATTGGACAATCCCCAAAAGTTATGAGAAACAGGGTGTGTGGGGGAGGCAAATACCAAAAGTAGTGTAGTTCGCCTTAAGTAAGGGAATAAAAAATCAATGATTATTTTGGTTACACAAGAATTTGTTCGTAATTTTGCGAACAGAAATATAAAGTAGTATGAGTGAAAAGAAAGATTATACAACAAAGCAGGAGCAGTTAGCCCGCTTCTCAAAAGCAATGGGGCATCCTGCTCGCATCGCCATTCTTCAGTTTTTGGCAAAAAGGGAAGAATGCTGTTTTGGCTGTATTCATGAAGAGTTGCCCATTGCTAAGGCTACCGTTTCACAACATCTCAAGGAACTTAAAGAGGCTGGACTTATACAGGGAGAAGTAGAACCTCCAAAGGTGAAATACTGTATCAATCGCGAAAATTGGGCACTTGCAAAGGAACTCTTCCGAGAATTCTTTGGCGATTGTACTTGTAAAAAGGAGCATTGATTTCGGGTCAATCTCTTTTTTTGAAACTAATGTTCGTTGAATTACGAATAAAATTATTCTCGATTTATGATTTTAAGGGGGAAATGAGAGAGCGTATATATACTTTCACTCCGCAAGGTAGTTGTACTCTGTTCTCTGTACTCTAAAAATTTGTCTTCTAACTATGTATTGGATATTATTTCTGTATTTACTCGTTGCCTATTTTGTACCTGAAACGGGAGTGGTGGCAATCATCTGTATGTTAGGTCCCGTAGCAATGTCAGTGCGCAAGGGTCGGTATTGGTGTGGTCATTTTTGTCCACGCGGAAGTTTGTATGACAAACTTGTCAGCAGGTTTTCGCCTCATAAACCCATTCCAAAGTTTGTGCGTAGCAAGGGTTTCCGTGTGTTCATGCTGTTATTTATTTTCAGCATGTTTGGCGTGCAACTTTACCTAAACGGACTCACTCTTGCAGGTATAGGCCGCACATTTTGGAACATTATTTTGATAACCACTATAGTGGGCATCGTGCTCGGATTTATTTATGCACCCCGCACATGGTGTAGTTTCTGTCCGATGGGCACACTTTCAGCATGGGTCGCTCCCAGTAAGCCACAAGCAGGATTTCCTCGCGTGTGTGTCTCCGCCGTTTGTCAAATGAAATGTAAGCGTTGTGCTAAGGTGTGCCCCATGCAATTGACACCCTATGTTTCGCATGGCGAAGAAAGTGGCTACTTACATCCCGACTGCATCAAGTGTGGCAGTTGTGTAAAAGCATGTCCCTTGAAAGTTATGAAATTAGAGGGTTGATAGAGTACAGATAACAGAGTACAACTACCGTCCGGATGGCGCTCTCCCCCTGTTTATAGGGGGAGGGGACCGCTTTAGCGGTGAGGGGGTGCTAAATATGTACCGCATGGACACCGTTATGGAGGGAAAGAAATCCCTATAAACAAAGGGAGAGTGCCATCCGGATAATTCTCTCCCAACCTTATAACCTCCCAACCTCATAACCTTATAACCTCCTAACTTATAACCTATGAAAGTGTTAATTTTATGTACCAGCAATAGTTGTCGAAGTCAGATGGCACATGGTTTCTTGCAAGCATTCGACAAAGACATACAGGTTTTTTCCGCAGGAACAAAGCCCGCCGCTCAAGTAAATCCACGTGCCGTTGAAGTGATGCAGGAAGTAGGAATAGACCTCTCTTTGCACACACCCAAAAGTGTGGAACTTTATTTGGGTGAGACGTGGGATTATGTCATCACCGTTTGTGGATGCGCCAACGAAACTTGCCCCACGTTTACAGGAAAAGTAGGTCGACGCTTACACATCGGTTTCGATGATCCTTCCGATGCGCAAGGCACAGAAGCATTTATCCTTGGAGAATTTCGCCGTGTAAGGGAAGAAATCCGTAACCGCTTCTGGGAGTTTTATACCTTAGAGATGCGGAAGTGCAACTAACCTCCCTATGTGATGGAGGCGAGCACTGCTGTTCGGTATAGTTATAAAAAGGTGTTGTCTCCAACACTTTTTTTACACATATTGTTCGTAGATTTGCGAATTACTAATAAAATTATGGAAATAAAAGTTTTGGGTCCAGGTTGTGCCAAGTGTAAGACAACCTATGCCGTTATTGAAAAGGTCATTAAGGAGAATAATCTTGATGCTACACTCGTTAAGGTGGACGACATCATGGAAATGATAAACTACAATATTCTTTCTACACCAGCAGTGGTTATTGACGGTGAGGTGAAAACCAAGGGGTATGTTCCGAGCGAGAAGGAAGTAAAAGAACTATTAGGCGTATGATACAACAATTTGCCGATTGGTTGGTATACGGCATCTTAGGTTTGGATGCCGCCACCCCCTTAGGGACTGCTGTCAACTTTTTCTGCTATGACAGCATCAAGATTATCGTCTTGCTTTTCACCATTTGTGTTGTAATGGGTATCATCAATGCCTATTTCCCCATTGAGCGTTTACTACAATTTCTTGTCACGCATAAACTCCATGGGTTGGACTATTTTCTGGCGGCGCTCTTCGGAGGAATTACCCCCTTTTGCTCATGCTCTTCTGTGCCACTGTTCATTGGTTTTGTTAGGGGAGGCATACCCTTGGGCGTTACGCTCACCTTCCTCATTGCTTCACCCTTGGTGAGCGAAGTGGCAGTTGCAATGTTTCTCGGTTCTTTCGGTGTCAAGGCTACACTCATATATATTATTAGTGGAACTGTGCTTTCGATGATTGCAGGTTACATTCTGAATCGTATGCACCTTGAACGCTACTTGACACCTTGGATACAAACCGTGCAAACCCAGTCTTCCATGCAGAGTGAGCAGTGGAAAGCTGCGCAGACACCCTTTCTTCATCGCTTACCTATCATTATGCGCGAGTCGTGGGGCATCGTGCGAGGGGTGCTTCTCTATATTCTTATAGGTATAGGCGTGGGTGCCACGATGCATGGCTATGTCCCCAAGGGATTCTTCGAACATTACCTCTCGGCTGAGAATTGGTGGAGTGTACCATTGGCGGTAGTGGTGGCCATACCCATTTACGCAAATGCAGCAGGCATTGTGCCCATCATTGAGGTTTTTGTTGCAAAAGGAATTCCCCTTGGAACCGCCGTTGCTTTCATGATGGCCATCATAGGACTTTCTATCCCCGAAGCAATGATGCTCAAAAAGGTTATGACATGGCGACTCATCGGCATTTTCTTCGGCGTCGTTACCCTATTTATAGTGCTGTCAGGTTATTTATTCAATTGGTTGCTGTGATTCCATTATATAATATATAAGAGTCTATAATATGAAATAGGAGTCTGTAATAAAGTAGGAGTCTGTAACATAATATTCCCGTATCCCCCGAACCTTAGCTCTCCCATTTCCTTCCTCCCTATCACCATTCACCTATCACCTTTCTCCGCTCCCCGTTCTCCGTTCGCTTCGCCGCGACACTGTCGCGGTGTAACTCCCCCTCCTTCCCAATTTTACCCCTAATATTTGCAACTTACAACTATCAATCCCCAATACAATCCCCCGAAATTCCCATAAAAATCAATTTTTCTTAAAATTTTCCCCAGAAATATTTTGTCAGAATGATTTCTTGTTCTACTTTTGCACTCGCTAACGGAAAGAAACACGGTTAGCACACGATCTTTGAAAGATTTTCATAAACTTTTTGTAGAGAAGTACAAGAAACAAACATTGCAACGAAAGT
>JAZQXB010000115.1:0-10176 GCA_045632685.1 Alloprevotella sp. | reverse complement strand
GGGAACCGACGCTCGAAGTAAGAGCAGAGGATAAACTTGTTTATACTATGCCTTACGAGGAGGAGGAAGACCGAGGTTGCGAGGTCAAATGCCCAAAGGGCGGAGGGGTCTGTAGTAGAGGGTAAACTTCTATATTATTGCCTAATTTAAATAACAGATCACAGTGTGATAAGAATGTGGTCTATAATAATCTGTGGGGTATAGAATACACCTATAAGTTTCTCCTTTTATGTTACCTGGTAATAATGCGTTTCCCCACCATGGGTGAAAGTTCTTTCTTGAGTTTGTTGAATTGAGCATGTTCTTCCATGATGGCGCGAGCGCGTTCGGGCGACTGCAACACCTCGGGGTTGCGCAGTTCTAAAAGTAGTTCCTTTAGGCGTGACTCCACGATGTGAAATTTATACTCGTTGAGCAGATGAGGAATGAGTTCGACCAAGCGATTCTCGTCGGGGTTGTGCTCCTTTAATTGCTTCTTGGAAAGCGTATAGTTATCCTCCGCAACTTGAGTTGCTAATTGTTGAATATCAGGCGTTTCGGATTGCATGAAATAGTGGAGCGAAACGTATTTCTGTTCTTCTGTATCAGCAAGAGATAGAGCCTCTGAAAGGATTTGGGCATAGAGGGGCGTTTGCAGGGAAATGCCGTCTGCTTCAAGGTCTGCAGCAATGTAACTCGCCACGGTCCAATCCGTCTTTTCGCCATCTTCTGATTCCTCGGTGAAAAGGAATGCCGAACCGTGGCGGATAATGGCTTTCACCAACTCAAACTCCTTCTGACTGCTGTCTGCCATCCCGCGAAGAATGGTATTTACAGCAGTGGGCTGTTGACCATTGTCCCCAGTTTGTTGTCCGTTGTCCTCAGTCTGTTGCCCGTTGTCTGTTGTCCGTTGTCCGTTATTCTGATGCATCTGTTTGCCCACCTCGGCAGCGATGATGCGCTCCTCCATCTTCACCTGTTCGGCACATTGTGAGATATAGGTTTGGCGCACAATGCGATCCGGGATAACGGCAATGCTGTTCACGATGTCACGAATGACTTCCGAACGCTTTTGAGGGTCGCTCTCGGCATCCTTCAAAAGGAGGTTGGTCTTGAAGCGGATGAAGTCCGTCTGATGTGCCTCAATGTACTCCCAATATTTCTGAGCATTGTTGTTGCGCGCAAAGCTGTCGGGGTCTTCTCCCTCGGGGAGGAGCACCACCTTGATATTCATCCCTTCGGCAAGGAGTAAGTCGATACCGCGAAGCGAAGCCTTGATGCCGGCAGCGTCACCGTCGTAGAGTAGGGTGATGTTGTGGGTGAAGCGTCGGAGCAGGCGGATTTGCCCAATGGTAAGCGAGGTTCCTGAACTGGAAACGACGTTCTCAATTCCTGCTTGGTGCATGGAGATAACGTCGGTGTAACCTTCCACAAGGAAACAGCGGTCGTGCTTCGTGATGGCGTGTTTTGCCAAGTAGAGGCCGTAGAGTTCATGGCTCTTATTGTAAATGGATGATTCGGGAGAATTGACGTACTTGCCGACATTCTTCTGCTTCTCCGTATTCAAGACGCGACCGCCAAAGGCTACGACGCGACCGGAAATGGTATGCACGGGGAAGATGACGCGTCCGTGGTAGCGGTCAAGGAGTTTGCCGTCCTCCGTCTTGACGCAGAGTCCCGTTTTCACCAAATATTCTTCAGCATAACCGCGCTTGAGTGCCGCCTGTGCCATAGCGTCGCGCTCGGGCAAACAGAAACCCAATTGGAATTTCTTGATGATATCATCGCGAAAACCGCGCGCACGAAAATACGCCATACCGATGGCCACGCCCTCCACATTGTTGTAAAGTGTGTCGGTAAAATAGTCGCGCGCCCACTGATTGGCGGCAAACATCGCCTCGCGCTCCGACGACTCTTTCTTCTCTTCCTCCGTTTCTTCCTTTTCTCTGACCTCAATGCCGTAACGCTTTGCAATCCACTTCAGTGCCTCGGGGTAGGTCATCTGTTCGTGCTTCATGATAAAGCCTACGGCATCGCCACCTTCACCACACGAGAAGCACTTGAAGAGTTGCTTCGAAGGGCTTACGATGAACGAGGGCGTCTTTTCGTCGTGGAACGGACACAAGCCCTTATAGTTTGCGCCAGCTTTCTTAAGCGTCACAAACTCCTTAACGATGTCGTAAATATTAGCCGCCGAGCGAATTTTATCTATGGTAATCCTATCAATCATGGGTACAAAATTAGCATATTATTATAAAAATGTGTATCTTTGCGCCCTAAAAAGAACTAAACTATATACTTAACTTAATGGGTCTAGTAATTTTATACTTTACAATTGCAATAGCAATATCCTTTACTTGCTCAATTCTTGAGGCTGTTCTGCTTTCTACGCCGACGTCATTTGTGACGATGAAGGAAGATGAGAATGCCAGTGGTGCTAAGTTGCTTAAGAAACTTAAGGAAAACATTGACCGCCCGATTTCTGCTATCCTTTGTTTGAATACGATTGCCCACACAATTGGTGCGGCAGGCGTAGGTGCGGAAGCTACAAAGGTTTTTGGTGAAGAATATTTCGGAGTGATCTCAGCGATACTTACCATCTTGATTTTGGTGTTCTCTGAAATTATTCCCAAAAGCATTGGTGCGCGCTACTGGCGCTCTTTGGCATGTCCCGCGGCCTTTGTGATTCGTGGCATGGTGATAATTTCTTATCCTCTTGTGGTGCTCTCGGAATACATCATGAAAATCTTCTCGGGCAGTGAACAACCCGTCAGCGTGAGTCGCGACGAAGTTTCTGCCATGGTAAAGGTAGGTGCAGAAGAGGGTGTGTTTGAAACGGAAGAGAATCGCATGATTCAAAATCTCCTTCGCTTGGACAGCATTACGGCTCATGAGATTATGACGCCCAGTGTGGTTGTGGCGAGTGCAGATGAGCAGATGACGCTGAAGGAGTTCTATCTTGAAAAAGAATTTAGCACGTATTCACGCATCCCTGTATATGAAGAGGATGACAATTACATTACGGGCTATGTGCTCCGTCAGACGGTGCTTGAGAAACTCACCGAAGACAAGTTTTCCATGCGTCTTGCAGAAATCGTGCGCCCCATCCTGAAGTTTGAAGAATCGACCTCCGTTTCTGAAATCTGGGAAATGATGCTTGCCAAGAAGGAGCACATCTCTGTCATCTTTGACGAATACGGTTGTATGCGCGGTATCGTAACGATGGAGGACGTGATTGAAACCATGCTCGGTTATGAAATCGTTGACGAGAAAGACACCGTGGCAGACATGCAGGAGTTGGCACGTGAGAAGTGGCAACGTATGCAGGAGGAAGATGAAGAGGAGTGGGAGACTGAGAGTGAAGAGACTACTGCTGAAGAACAACAACTTGAAAGTAACAAACAATAAGGTTGCGGTTATTAGATTGTTTCGCTCGAAGGCTACAAGAACCTTGCGGTGCGCAGCAACCTTAAAACCTCAAAACTTCAAACCTGATAACCTAAAATTTTATGAACATCAGTTATAAGTGGCTGAAGGAATACGTTGACGTAAACCTCTCAGCAGAAGAAATTGCCGTAGCGCTCACTTCTATTGGTTTGGAAGTTGGTGGCGTGGAAGAAGTTCAGGCAATTAAGGGTGGACTCGAAGGTCTCGTTGTCGGTCATGTCCTCAGCATGGAAGTACACCCCAATTCTGACCACATGCACATTTGCCAAGTAGATCTTGGTCAGGGCGAACCCGTACAGATTGTTTGCGGTGCTGCAAATGTAGACGCAGGTCAGAAGGTAATCGTGGCTACGTTGGGTACAAAGCTCTACTCTGGCGACGAATGCTTCACTATCAAGCGCTCAAAGCTCCGTGGTGTAGAAAGTCTCGGTATGATTTGCGCGGAAGATGAAATCGGTGTGGGCACAAGTCACGACGGCATTATCGTTCTCCCCGAAGATACGCCCGTAGGTATGAAGGCGGCAGACTACTTCAACATCCAGAGCGACTGGCTCATTGAAGTAGATATCACTCCTAACCGCGCAGATGCTTGTTCTCACTGGGGCGTAGCGCGCGACCTTTATGCGTGGCTCGTTCGCAACGGTTACGAAACCAAGTTGCACCGTCCTTCTGTTGACGATTTCAAGGTAGATAACACTAACTTGCCCATCGCGATTGAAGTTGAAAACACTGAAGCATGTCCTCGCTACTGCGCCGTAACCATCAGTGGTGTGGAAGTAAAGGAAAGTCCCGAATGGTTGAAGGAGAAACTCGAAATCATCGGTCTTCGCCCCATCAATAATATTGTGGATATCACCAATTATATTATGATGGCTTACGGTCAGCCCCTCCACTGCTTCGATGCTGATATGATTGAAGGTGGTAAGGTCGTTGTGAAGTCTATGCCCGAAGGCACTCCCTTCGTTACGCTTGACGGTGTAGAACACAAACTTTCCGACCGCGACCTCGCTATCTGCAATGCTGTAGTACCTATGTGTATCGCAGGTGTATTCGGTGGTAAGGGTTCAGGTACGTATGAAACTACGAAGAACGTGCTTATCGAAAGTGCTTACTTCCACCCCACATGGATTCGCAAGAGCGCACGCCGTCACGGACTTCAGACAGATGCTTCTTTCCGCTTCGAACGCGGTATCGACCCCGATGGACAAATTTACGCCCTCAAGCGTGCGGCGCAGTTGATTAAGGAACTCGCTGGTGGCGAAATTTCTATGGAAATCGTAGATGTTGAAGCGTCCGAGTTGGTGAAGAAGTTCTCTGTAGATGTGACTTATGACTATATCTATAGTCTCATTGGTAAGAACATCGGTAGTGATGTGGTAAAGGAAATCCTCACTTCTTTGGAAATGAAGATTGTTGCTGAAACAGCCGAAGGTCTCTCGCTTGAAGTTCCTGCTTACCGTGTGGACGTACAGCGTGCTCCCGACGTGGTGGAAGATGTTCTCCGCATCTACGGATATAATAATGTGGAAATTCCCTCTGCCGTGAAGTCAAGCTTGACGATTAAGGGCAATGTGGATGCTGCATACAAGTTGGAAAACCTCGTGAGTGAACAGCTCGTTGGTTGTGGTTTCAACGAAATCTTGAACAACTCGTTGACGCGTGAGGCTTACTATGACGGTCTTCAGACGTACAAGTCAGAAAATCTTGTGCGCCTCATGAACCCCCTCAGTTCTGACCTCAACGTCATGCGTCAGTCGCTCCTCTTTGGTGGTCTTGAAGTGGTGCGTCACAATGTGAACCGCCGAAATGCTAACCTCCGCCTCTTTGAATTTGGTAACTGCTACTACTTCAACGAAGGCAAGCGCAATCCCGAAAAAGTGCTTTCAGCGTATAGCGAAGACCAGCGCCTCGGACTTTGGGTAACTGGTAAGCGCGTAGAAGGTTCTTGGGCACATCCTAATGAAGATTCTTCGTTCTACGAACTCAAGGCTTACGTGATGAACATCCTCGTGCGCATCGGCCTCCCCATTGGTGGTTTGCTGATTGAGAATGGTGAGAACGACATCTTTGCGAAGTCTATCGTAGTGAAGGACCGCAACGGAAAGGTATATCTCGAACTTGGTCTTGTGAAGAAGGCAATCCTCGCTGCGTTTGACATTGAGCAGGAAGTTTATTACGCGGACCTCAACTGGACACTCCTCACTTCAAAGGTGCGTGGTGCAAAGGTAAGTTTCAAGGAAATCAGTAAGTTCCCCGCCGTAAGTCGCGACCTTGCGTTGCTCGTTGACAAGCAAGTGACTTTCGCTGAAATCGAAAAGGTGTGCTTCGCTGCTGATAAGAAGCTCCTCAATAAGGTAGAACTCTTTGACGTGTACGAAGGCAAGAACCTTGAAGCAGGCAAGAAGTCATACGCTATCAATCTCACCCTCCAGGATGAAGACAAGACAATGAACGATAAGCAGACCGACAACATCATGCAGAAGATTGTTCAGAGTCTTGAAAAGCAACTCGGGGCAAAGCTCCGTTAATTTAGTAGACGAGTTTGTAGTAAACAAGTAGACAAGATGTATAGTGATGAACAGTGAACTTGTCCGTTTGTCTACCTGTTTACTTATCAAATCGTTTACTCCTAAGAGAACTAAATTTATTAAAATAGAATTGCGAGCGCACAAGATGCCAATCAAACCATCTTGTCTACTCGTCTACTAAAAACTTGTTTACTTAAACGATATGGGAAGAGCATTTGAATATCGTAAAGCAGCGAAGATGAAGCGCTGGGGCCACATGGCTAAAACCTTCACAAGAATTGGTAAGCAGATTGCTATTGCCGTAAAGGCTGGCGGTCCTGAACCCGAAAACAACCCCGCACTCCGTGCCCTCATCGCCAATGCGAAGCGTGAAAACATGCCTAAGGACAATGTGGAACGCGCTATCAAGAACGCAATGGGTAAGGATCAGAGTGATTACAAGTCTATGACTTACGAAGGATACGGTCCTCACGGTATCGCTATCTTCGTGGATACACTTACAGACAATCCCACACGTACTGTAGGCGACGTGCGTTCAGTGTTCAACAAGTTCTCAGGCAACCTCGGCACAATGGGTAGTCTAGCTTTCCTCTTTGACCACAAGTGTGTGTTCTCATTCAAGAAGAAGGACGGTCTTGACATGGACGAAATGATTCTTGACCTCATCGATTACGGCGTAGAAGACGAGTACGATGAAGACGAAGAAGAAGGCAGCATCACTATCTATGGCGACCCCAAGTCATTCGCTCAAATCCAGAACCACCTCGAAGAACAAGGTTTCGACGTAGTAGGTGCAGAATTTACTTACGTTCCCAACGACGTGAAGGACGTAACTCCCGAACAGCGCGAAGCTATCGACAAGATGGTTGAAAAACTCGAAGACTTCGACGACGTTCAGACTGTTTACACAAACATGAAGCCCGAATAGGTTGATGAAAATAAAAGTGTCTTATAGCTTCAGTCCTGAAGTTGTAAGGCACTTTTTAATAACGCGATTTATAAGACGGATTTCAATCTGTCGCAATAGTCGATGTTATTTATAATTTGAGGAAACTATGGAACATAAGGATTTTAGTGTATTAAAGAAAAACCTGCTTGCGTTAGGTTATACCGTAAGTTGCTTTGACACTGCAGAGGAAGCGGCGCAGTATTTAGATGCTCAAATTCATCACCAGACGGTTGGGTTTGCAGGTTCCATGACTTTAGAGAAAATGGGACTTTATGAACGTCTGAGTGCCCACAATGAGGTGCACTGGCATCAGCGAATTCCCGAAGGAAAAACAAGTAAGGAGGTGCGTGTGCAAGCGAATGCGGCATCTATCTATATTACCTCTGTAAACGGCATAGCAGAAAGTGGGGAGATAGTGAATATCGATGCGAATTGTAATCGTGTTGCTTCCATATTCTACGGACACGAGAAGGTCTATTTTGTGATTGGTGAAAACAAGATAGAGAAGGACTATGACAGTGCGCTTTATCGCGCAAGGAATATTGCTGCTCCTCAGAATGCAAGAAGATTAGGGGTGAAAACTCCCTGTGCCATAAAGGCTGACCGATGCTATAATTGCAATAGTCCTGAACGCATTTGCAGAGGACTTTCTGTTTTGTGGTGCAAACCCATGACTGGAGAATTTGAAGTAATTCTCGTGCACGAGGATTTAGGGTATTGATGTTAAATTCCCCCCAAATAGAACCGAGGCGCCATACTACACAGTGTGGCGCCTCGGTTGTTTTTTCTGTATGTGAGATAAATTCTGTTATGCTTGCTCCTCCAACTCCTCAATCTGCATTAGGATTTCGTCGGTAGTGCGGATCGTCTTGTTGAATTGATAAATTCCGATGACGCCACCGATAAGCAGGCCGATGGCGGCAAAAATAAGAACGAGTTTAAGCATTTCGCCTTTGTAAACTTGAGCATTTTCATATACAAACCATGGTATGAAAACCATCATGAAGGGGATGCCGATGCAATAGGTCCACCTGCGTGTGAGACGTTGGAACTTCAGCGTTGCCTTGCGGGCTTCGATGAGGTTTGCTTCAGAGAAATCTTTGGTGTGGAACTCGCGATACATATAATAATCATAAGCGAGGGCGAGCACCATAAAGGCGGTGGAGAAGGCACAAAAGTACATGGAGTGCGGACTTATTTTGGGCAATATCCAAATGAAGAAAGGTATCATGATGATGCAGACGAGGCTTTCGATAATGGTGTTTCTGAGTAGCGTGTTGGCCTTCTCCTTCATAGAGTGACGAATCAGGCGTTCGTTGACAATCGTTTCCCGCTCCAGCTTCTTGGTAAGGAGTTCGAGTTGCACTTTCATTTCCTGCAATTCCTTAGAGTCAATTGTGTTATTCATAATGGGCAAGGTTTAGTGGTTAGACATTTTCTTGAGTTCTTCCTTGATGCGGAAGAGGCGCACGGACACGTTCTTCACGGTGATACCTACGATAGCGGCAATCTCGTCGTAGGGCATTCCTTCGAGCCAAAGCAGTACGATGGCGCGGTCGAAGGGTTTGAGTTGGTGAATGCGTTGGTAGAGCATTTGGATTTGCCGCGTGTCTTCGTCCTTGTCGTGGAAGAGGTCGATACCCATTTCTAATGGGATGCGAGAAGTGTGCTTCTTCTTGCGCTCCTGCGAAATGCAGGTGTTAAAACTCACGCGCCAAATCCATGTCTCCACTTTGCTCTCCCCTTTGAAGGTAGAAAATCCCCGCCACAGGTTGATGAGCACCTCTTGAAAGAGGTCGTCCACCTCATCGGAGTCTCTTGAGAACATGAAGCACACCGTGTAAATCGTGCTTTTGTGCGTACGAACAAGTTGTTCAAATTCCAAGTCCAATGTTTTCATTGTGTCATACGTGTTAGAACTGTCTAAATTTTACCCATTAGACGCATGATGTGGGTGCAAAACTACAAAATCTTGGAAGAATTTTATTGGGCAGTAGTTGAAAATGAACGTTAGGCAGTAAAGTAGGTGCTAAATTATCTATCATCCCTCAGGATTAACCAGAAAATAGATAACAATATAGCAGTTATTGGCGTGACCTTGGGTTGTCCACAAATAAACCTTACCCCGAAGATTTTAGTTTTGCCACTAATGGGCACTAATTTACACTAATGCCTTGCGGACAAGTTAAGAGCTGATGAATATTAGTGCCAATTAGTGTTCATTAGTGGCTCCCAATAAAACAAACGAAATTTCGTTGACCCGTTGTAATTTTGGAAAATGATACAGTTGATTTTGTATTTTGGACATATAATAAAAAAAGGTGCTTCCCAAGCGGGAGGCACCTTAAATTTTATCAGTTGTAAGCAATGATTACTTAGCAAGCTTACCGTCTGAACCAAGAACGTTGATGATCTTGTGTTTGTACATTTTCTCCATGTTGTCTCTAGCAGGACCAAGATATTTGCGTGGGTCGAACTCAGCTGGTTTCTCAGCAAATGTCTGGCGGATAGCAGCAGTCATTGCAAGACGTGAGTCAGAGTCGATGTTGTTCTTACATACTGCAGATTTTGCAGACTCTCTCAACCACTCCTCAGGAATACCGATAGCAGCTTTCAAAGCACCACCGAATTTGTTGATGGTAGCAACCTCCTCCTGTGGAACTGAAGAAGAACCGTGAAGAACGATAGGGAAACCAGGAAGTTTCTCCTCAACTGCTTTAAGAACGTCAAAAGCAAGCATAGGAGGAACCATTAGGCCAGTCTGAGGATCAATAGTACACTGCTCAGGAGTGAATTTGTAAGCACCGTGAGAAGTTCCGATTGAAATAGCCAATGAATCACAACCTGTGCGGGTAGCAAACTCAACTACCTCCTCAGGGTTAGTATATGTGTGGTGGTCTGAAGAAACCTCATCCTCAACACCTGCAAGAACGCCAAGCTCACCCTCAACAGTTACATCAAACTGGTGAGCGTACTCAACAACTTTCTTTGTAAGGGCAACGTTCTCCTCGTATGGAAGGTGAGAACCGTCAATCATTACTGAAGAGAAACCTGAATCGATACAGCTTTTGCAAGTCTCAAAAGTATCACCGTGATCCAAGTGAAGAACAATCTCAGGTTTTTCGCAACCAAGCTCTTTAGCGTACTCAACAGCACCCTGAGCCATATAACGCAAAAGTGTAGCATTAGCATACTGACGGGCACCTTTTGAAACCTGAAGGATAACTGGAGATTTAGTCTCAACTGCAGCTTTGATGATAGCCTGCATCTGCT
>JAZQXB010000114.1:0-69945 GCA_045632685.1 Alloprevotella sp. | reverse complement strand
ATACATCTGTTCGCTTGTTATTCTCAATTGGATAACCAAACGAGGCAGACTAACTAAAATTGTCCCCCAAAGTTAGGGATTTCCGTCCCCCGATAACGGGGGAAATGAAGGGGGTCGAGCAACTTTAGTTGCGGAGGGGGTCTGTTAAAGTTCTTGGGGCAACTCCTATATTATCGCCTAAGAATTTCACTCGCTAAATGACGCTGAAGGCGTCACCGCTCGGTAACCGGGTGGTTTGAGCGTAGCGAATACCCCCGGATTGGTATAGAGAGTAGTCGCACTCTGGAAGAGTGCCCCAACGCCAGACATACCTCGTTGCTCGGGCCCCCCTCCAGGGTGCGATGCTTGGGCGCGCCCCACCGGGGGTACTCGCCTCGCTCGCACACTCCGGTTACTGAGCGGAGACACCTTCGGCGTCTTGACCATCCGGATGGTATTCGTTATTGACTTGCGCGACCTTCGGTTCGTGTTCTCTAAAATAAAGAGACAAATTTTACCGGACAGCAATATTTTGTTTTGGTTGATGAATAGACTGTAGTCCTCCAAACTCACTACTAAAGGTAAGTCTTATGGACTTGGGGGTTACGTCAAAATTATCATATAAGTGTGCCCCAAATTATCAACTTTTTTTATAATTTTGTTGAGCATAAAGAATCCTAAAAAATTACCACAACCATGAATAAAATTAATTTGTTATTTGCAATCTTAATATTGAGTATAACTGCTTGTGCAGAAAGTCCTGAATCCAATCGTGAGAAAGCAGAAATAAAAGGTAAAGATTTAATTAATCAAGCCCGTAGTGCATATACCCACGGTGAGTTTGAGAAAGCTATTGAATTGATAGACTCCATTCGAAATGCGTATCCTTTGGCAATGGAAGCCAGAGAGCAAGGCATCTTGCTAAAAGATTCTGTTTATCTTGAACAAGCCCGTGAAGAATTAAAAAAACTAGTAGAACAAGACGGTTCAGATAGCCAGTTAGAAGAATTACAAAACAAAATTAAATTTTACCTCCGAAAGTTGCAGCATGACAAAGAACACCGACGCACACACTAATCTACTCTTCGATTACTGCTTACTTTTCATTGTTCACAAATTGTCGCATGCAAGATTTACAAAAACACTTAGATAAAGCTCAGTTTGAAGCAGTTACATATAATGACGGTCCTACACTCATATTAGCAGGAGCTGGTTCTGGGAAGACCCGAGTACTGACCTATAAAATTGCATACCTATTACATCAAGGCATAAAACCTTGGCAAATTTTGTCGCTTACTTTTACCAACAAGGCGGCAAAAGAAATGAACAATCGCATCGCTCAACTGATTGAAGGCGAAGCTACAAAATTCTTATGGTCAGGAACTTTTCATAGTCTTTTCGGGCGCATATTACGCTATGAAGCAGAGCACATCGGCTACAACTCAAATTTCACCATATACGACCAGTCGGACGCACAATCCTTAATAAATTCAATTGTTAAGGAAATGAATTTAGACACTAAAACCTATAAACCATCTGCGGTTCTTTCCCGAATTTCATCAGCTAAAAATCACCTCATCATGCCCGAACATTATCGAGTAGATGCTGAGTTGAAAAAAGCAGACAATCTATCAGGCATGCCTGCAATTGCTGAAATTTATGAAAGATACAAAAATAGGTGTCGACAGGCGAATGCCATGGATTTTGACGACTTACTACTTGAAACCTATCGTCTTTTTCGAGAATATGACGATATCAGGCGACGCTATCAAGAGCGATTTACACATATCCTGGTAGATGAGTATCAAGATACAAACTATCTACAATTACAGATAATTCTACAACTCACGACTCCAACTTCATGCATCAGCGTTGTTGGCGATGATGCGCAAAGTATATATGGATTTCGTGGAGCACGAATTGAGAACATACTTAATTTTACACGCCAATTCCCTACAGCTAAAGTTGTAAAACTTGAGTGTAATTATCGCAGCACAGGCAACATTGTTGAAGCAGCTAACTCAATAATTTCACACAACCAACGACAAATTCCTAAAAAGGTTTATAGTCAAAAAGGGCAAGGACATGCCCTTTCACTTTTTGAAACCTCAAGTGACAAAGATGAAAGTTATAAAGTTGCGAGTGAAATTAAACGACTACGAAAACAAAGCGATATTCATTACTCCGACATAGCAATTCTTTATCGTACCAATGCGCAAAGTCGCTCTTTTGAAGATGCGTTTCGTATACATAATATCCCCTACCGCATTTATGGTGGACTTTCATTTTATCAGCGTAAAGAAATTAAGGACGTTTTAGCATACCTTCGCCTAATTGCAAACCCTAATGACGAAGAGGCTTTCAAGAGGATTATTAATTATCCCAAGCGCGGGATTGGCGACACTACGGTTTCAAAACTAAAAGCTGCAGCGATAGAACATGACACCCCACTACTTCAAGCGGCCGCAAATCCTCAATCATGCAATCTTTCCCTGTCAAGCGCAACACTAAAGCGGTTAAATGATTTTGCACAAAGTATCTACACTTACGCCGCGCTTGCTGCTCAAGGCGTTTCTGTTCACGAACTTGCAAAGCAAATTGTTTTTAATGAAAACATTCACAAAGAAATAGAGAGCGAAGGGATTGAAGGCAAACCGAAATTGCAAAACATTGAAGAATTAATAGGAGCAATGGCGGAGATGGAAACAGAACAGCGAGAGGAGCAAGGTATTGAAAAACTAACACTTTCTGATTATCTCGCAAAAGTTTCTCTTCTTACAGATGCGGATCAAAATGATAGCGACGAACCACGAGTAACCCTTATGACAGTTCACGCGGCTAAAGGCCTTGAGTTTGAAGTGGTCTTTATTACTGGGATGGAAGAAGGACTATTCCCAGCAGAGTCATCGCATTTTTCAAATAAAGAAATAGAAGAAGAACGCAGACTGTTCTATGTGGCCGTTACGCGCGCCAAGAGTCAATGTCTCATCTCCTATGCAAAAACACGTTTCAAGTGGGGACAAATGCAGTACTGCTCAAAAAGTAGTTTTTTGAAAGAAATTCCTAAGCAATATTTCCACGCTACAACAGACATCTTTACTCAAGTGACGCCCACCTTCACTACGAAGCACACACATACAGGTAAACATGCTGAAAATCGTAGTACATTCACTCCTTCCCCAACGTCATTAGTACGTCTCACAAAGCAAACGGTTAATCCCTCTGTCACACATAATCAGAGTATGCTCCAGAATGAGTTGAACATCTCTGATATCGTGGAACATGACCGTTTTGGATTAGGCACAGTGATAGCAGTCGAAGGTGAAGGGAATAGCGCTAAAGCTGTTGTTGATTTTGACGGGGTTGGGCAAAAAACACTACTTTTAAGTTTTGCAAAATTAAAGAAAATGTCTCCAGCAAGACAATAATGCCTAGTGGTGAATCAGGAAGAAAGTCCAAAAAAAACACAAACTAATTGTCACATAATTAGAAATATGTGTATATTTGCATATCACATAAAGCGGACATTACCAATAATCAATTTTCACCCATCATAGAAGAGAGGTACTCATACAGTAATGCTCCCCCATTTTTTGAGGAATGCAATAGCAAAATATATGAACCTTAAAAAAACACCCTCTTTGTTAACCCTTAAACTATAATATATGGATCAAACTTTAGAAAAGCCCTATGTAATTGGTCTTGATATGGGCGGCACAAACTCCGTATTCGGAATTGTTGATGCTCGTGGTAATATCAAAGCACAAACAGTTATCAAAACTCGCGGTTATAAGAACGTTGAAGAATATGTTAAGACTGCGGTAGAAGCACTCCAACCCGCCCTCGAAGTTGTCGGAGGTATTGAAATGATCAAGGGTATGGGTATTGGTGCGCCCAATGCCAATTATTATACCGGCACAATTGATAATGCCGCAAACTTGGAATGGAAGGGTATTGTACCTATTGCTAAATTATTTAGCGATGCTCTTGGTGTTCCTGTTCGTGTCACCAATGATGCTAATGCTGCTGCTATGGGCGAAATGACCTATGGTGCTGCTCGTGGTATGAAAAACTTCATCATGATTACCCTTGGAACTGGTGTTGGTTCTGGTATCGTTTGTGATGGACGCGTAATTTATGGTTCTGACGGTTTTGCTGGTGAATTAGGTCATGTAATTGTTGACCACAGCGAACAAGCGCGTGCTTGTGGATGCGGTCGCAAGGGATGTCTTGAGACCTATTGTTCTGCTACAGGGGTTGCACGCACAGCTCGACACCTTTTAGAGTCAAGCACTGAAGCAAGTTTGTTGCGTAAACTCAATGTTGACGAAATAACTTCATTCGACGTATTCCAAGCAGCTGAAGCAGGCGACAAGTTAGCACTTGAAATCTTTGAAGAAACAGGGCGACGCCTTGGTGCAGCATGTGCTGACTTCGCAGCATTCAGTTCTCCAGAGGCATTCATCTTCTTCGGAGGATTAACAAAAGCGGGCGACTACATTATGGATCCCATCAAGCGTGCTTATGACGAGAATGTACTCTTTGTTTACAAAGACAAAGCAAAACTCCTCGTGTCAACACTCAATGGTAGTGAAGCCGCTGTTCTCGGTGCAAGCGCATTAGGTTGGGAATAAACAACATACTTTTTGAATAAAATATTAAGGCATTCATATAGCTATTACCCATAAATTGGGGCAACTGCTATATGAATGCCTTCTTCTTTAAGCACTCCATGAGAAATTTTCGCAAAACGATATACCACAATAGACTCCCGAGCGGATTCCCAATCAAATAACACAGACGCACGGAGCGTGACCCGCATCAATCGCATATCCTGAAATGCAACTTTGAACTGCCTTCCAATTTTATTTCCAACCCTGGTAATTTTATTTCCAACCCTGGTAATTTTATTTCCAAGGCATGGAATTTTTATTACCAAGGCATGAAAAAAATGCCTCCCCCTCACGAGTAACACTACAAGTTGTCCCGCACAACCTGAATAACATACATACACAAAGTATTTGTGCATTTTATTAGGTCATTAGGTTATAAAGAATTTGCGAATTGCGTTAACCTCACGAACTCAAAGCGAAGGGTATTCTTCATAACTGTCTATACAAGTAACAATCATTAATATTTTCTCGTGGAAAACCCAAGTTAACCTAAATTTCTTTCTATTAAAAAAGTTTATTACGTTTTTATATAAATCCAATATTTTGTTATAAAAAGAGCCGTATCTTGAGAAATCAATAGTGGAAACAACATTTTTATTATCCCTAACTGAACGTAGTTTTAAGAAATAGAGTAATTTTGTCCACATCATTAAGAACAAATTACGCACAATATAGTTATGAATCTACAACAAATGGAATATATTGTGGCACTCGACACACACCGCCACTTTGTAAAAGCAGCTCAATCCTGCGGAGTCAGCCAACCGACCTTAAGCACACTTATAAATAAGTTGGAAGAAGAATTAGATACCGTTATCTTCGACCGTAACTGCCACCCCATCCGCCCCACTGTTATTGGCGAACAAATTATAAATCAAGCAAAGGTGGTGCTCTATAATATTTCACAACTAAAAGAAATTGCACTGTCAGAACGAGAACAAAACACTGGTCTATTAAGATTAGGAGTGATCCCTACTGTAGCCCCATATATCTTGCCCGGTCTCTTCCAGGAGATGAGAACGTCGCAACCTCAAATTGAATTACAAGTAAGTGAGCAACAAACTCACATTATTGTTGACCAATTAAGAAAAGCGGAATTAGATATGGCTATTCTTGCCACTCCACTCGGACTTGAAGATATCCTTGAAATTCCTCTATACTACGAAAAATTCTTGGCATATATTTCACCCCAAGAATCTATATATCAGGAACAGGAAATTTCTGCTGCACAAATGCCCACTCAACATCTATGGGTACTGAAAGAGGGACACTGCATGCGCAATCAAATTTTCAATTTCTGCGATGGAAGTTCGGACTACAATGGATTCTATGAAGCAGGAAGCATCACCACACTTGTCAATATCGTCGATGCCAATGGTGGATACACAGTGATTCCAGAACTTCACAAAAACTTACTCCATCATGAACAGAAAACAAATATAAGAGAATTCTCTCATCCAGCTCCAGTAAGAGAAATCTCACTCATCATCCGACGTGACTATGTAAGACAACGCATGATTAATTCACTGGTTGATGCAGTAAAGCAAGTAATCCCCGATGAAATGATTGATGCTCGACTTAAAAAGTTTGCCGTTAAATTGTAGTCTGCGGTTAGCAAAACCGAACACAAAACCTTTCTTTCTCATATTTTTTTGATATTTTTGCTAAAAAAGGAAGAAAGTATTTTGCTCGTTTGATAAAAAGATATACCTTTGCACTCGCAAATGAGAAATAACAAAGCTCACGGCTCCGTAGCTCAACTGAATAGAGCATCTGACTACGGATCAGAAGGTTACAGGTTTGAATCCTGTCGGAGTCACTCAGCTTCGTTTCTTACGCACACAAATACGGTACGGCTCCGTAGCTCAACTGAATAGAGCATCTGACTACGGATCAGAAGGTTACAGGTTTGAATCCTGTCGGAGTCACAACCAGGAAGAGTTCGAGCAACACCTATGTTGTTCGAACTTTTTTTCATATTGCACAAACATCACTCTTGATTTTGCAAACATGGTTTACACACTCACAAATCCCATATTCAAAATACTCTCTACCGTTGCCGACGAACTCCAGTTGGAATGCTATGTCGTAGGCGGTTATGTCAGAGACTTAATCATGGAGCGCCCCTCAAAAGACATTGATGTTGTCGTTGTTGGTAGCGGCATAGCAATGGCTGAGGCATTTGCCAAAAAACTCAACAATAAATGCCACCTCAGCGTATTTCGAAATTTTGGCACCGCCCAAGTGAAGTGGAAAGGTGAGGAAGTTGAATTTGTTGGCGCACGCCGTGAAAGTTATAATCGCAACAGCCGAAAGCCCATTGTAGAAGACGGCACCTTGGAGGACGACCAAAACCGCCGTGATTTCACCATCAACGCCATGGCGATTTGCCTCAATGCAGATAGATTTGGAGAACTCGTTGATCCCTTCGACGGACTTTACGATATAGAAGACCGCATCATCCGTACACCTCTTGACCCCGACATTACCTTCTCGGACGACCCTCTGCGTATGATGCGCTGCGTGAGATTTGCCACACAACTCGCCTTTCACATCGAGGATGAAACCTTTGAGGCACTGGAAAGAAACAAGGAGCGCATCAAGATTATTTCGCAGGAGCGCATTATTACAGAACTCAATAAGATTATGCTCTCCCCCACTCCCTCACGCGGATTTGTCGACCTCCAGCGCTGCGGACTTCTTGAGTTAATCCTACCCGAAGTGGCTGCTCTCGACATCGTAGAAGTAAGAAATAATCGCGCACACAAGAATAACTTTTATCACACCTTAGAGGTGCTCGACAATATATCGAAGAAGACCGATAACCTCTACCTACGTTGGGCTGCCCTGCTTCACGACATTGGAAAACCCAAGAGCAAGCGATGGGAGCAAGGTATCGGGTGGACATTCCACAACCACAACTACATCGGTATGAAGATGGTGAAGCCTCTCTTCCACCGCATGAAGCTCCCCCTCGACGACCGTCTGAAGTACGTAGAGAAACTTGTAGAACTCCACATGCGCCCCATCGCCATTGCTGACGAGATTGTGACAGACTCTGCCGTACGTCGACTCGGATTTGAAGCGCGACCCGACATCGAAGACCTCATGCTACTCTGCGAGGCAGATATTACCAGCAAGAATGAGCAGAAGAAGCAGAACTTCTTAAGCAATTTCCAACTCGTAAGACAGAAGTTGGAGGAGATTCGCAAGAAGGACGAGAAGAGTGCCTTCCAACCCATCATCCGTGGCGAAGAAATTATGTCACTCTTCAACCTTACCCCCTGCCGCGAAGTAGGCTTCTTAAAATCCGCCCTCAAAGAAGCCCGCTGGAACGAAACGATCGAACCCACCTACGAGGCAGAAAAGGAATTCCTAAGACAGGAAGCCATCAAGCTGAATATCATTAAGGAATAGACCTATACACATTATATTGTAGAGACATCACATGTTGTGGTGTCTCTTTTTTTATAAGTTGTAGGAGTAAAATTTCTGTGCGGAGTATAGGAAGTAATATAGAATCAGCGTACAACCTAAGTTGTACGCTGATTATTATGAAGTTAACATTTAAATTTGGATTGTGTTATTTACGAATCAAGAGTTCGTGACCAACTTGTGGAGCATAATCCTCAGATAGTTTATTGATTTTGTATAGTGTTTCTACTCTCATAGCATATTTTTGGGCTATGTCATAAAGGGATTCTCCGGGTTGAATGACGTGGCGCTTGCCCTTGAGTGACTTGTGAGCTTTTTTCTCTTTCTTCTTGATATAGACGATATCACCCGCTCGAAGCTCGTATTTCTTAGGCGCTTCATTATACTTTCGCAATTTGCGTGCGCTGATGCCGAAGATGCGCCCAAGACTGCGGTAGGTGTCGCCCTGTCGGGCAATGATATAATAATTATTATTGCATGATCTCAAGTTTAATTCATCGCCAGAGCGTGCAGGGAGCGCATTTTGAGGTGTTGTAACAGGTGTAATCGTTGGTTGGATGACGGTTGTCATCGTAGGCACACTATTATTCGTAGCCTTCACCATTTTGTCATACTCATAGAGTTTGTAACGCTCGATAATATTAATGAGTTCGGTAGCGTATCGAGGATTTGTGGCGTACCCTGCCTTTTTAAGTCCTTTTGCCCACCCTTTATAATCATCCATTTTTAAGCAGAAAAGCGAAGCATAACGTTTTCCGTTGGCCAGGAATTTAGAGTGGTCTTCGTAGGATTCAAGTGGTGAATTGTATTTTCGAAATCGCTCCCCTCTTAAGTCATCGTTGTGGCGGATAGTGGGTCCGTCCCACCCTGTCCCCTTTTTAATACCAAAGTGATTGTTAGCCTTCTTTGCCAAGCGACTTTGCCCTGCAGCACTTTCCAAAAGTCCTTGAGCAAGGGTGATACTTGCAGGGATTTTATAACGTCTCATTTGCTCAACGGCAAGAGGCGCATAGGTATTGATATAGTTGTGATATGCCGACTGACCAAAGACTGAAAAAGTGGCACAGGAGGCAATCAAAAAACACAACAACTTTCTTCCCAAACTCGTTAGGAAGAAAGTTGCTACGTTGTATGTACAATGTTGAGATTGTAGCATATAAACTAATTATTTCACGTAATTCCAAATCTTAAGATCCTTCACAGCGCTCTTGAAATCGCCTGCCTTGCGGAGGGGGAACACGAGGGTGCGCTGGTAGTAGATCTTATCGCCATCCGTGTTGTAGAGTTCTACATTCTTCATATTGGGACAAGAAATGTAGTTCGCCTTGCGATGGTCGTTAATCACATAGAGAGGCTTCACTCCGAGTTCTTCCTTCACTTGACCGTTCACGAGGAGGCGTGTCATCTTGTTGTTACCCTGAATGGTGAGTTCTACGGTTTGACCTTCGGGAATGCGATAGTTGAAGGTGTTGAGGTAACCATCACGTTCGAAACCGAGCTTGCCTTCCTTGGGGTCTGAGAGGTAGAAGTTTGTGTGAGTTGATGAGAAGAGCTTAGTACCCTTCTGCTCCTTTGCACCTGTCACCTTGAAAGATACGGTATAGTCATAACCGATTTCTTCATAAGGAAGCGTTTTTCCAGCCTTTACTTCAGCAATTTCTGCAACGAGTGAATTCTTAGCGTCACCCAAACGTCCCAACCAGTTTACACCAGGAGCTTCGCTCAAATCTGCGCTCTTAGCTGACCATTCAGCATAGGGAAGAGAAGTCTTGCTTGCAGACCAACACTTCACGGCGAGTGTCTGAAGCGCGGGGAAGGTGCGGTGATGCACGTCATAAGTAGAAATACCATTACCGTGGTGGTCGTTCCAAACTGCAAACATACCACCGAGGATGTCGGGGTCGCCTTCTTCAAACTGTACACCGCCGATGTTTGCGGGTGTCCAGTGGTCGTAGAGGTAGTGGCAATTGAGGTAGTCGTAATAATAACCAGCAGCAGGCACGATATAAACAAGTCCGTCGGGGATAGAAACGAGTTTGTAACCCTGTTCCTTCATATCCTTGGGTTGTGCGTAAGGGTTGTGCCAAATGTTCATGATGACATTTTCGCTCTTCACGGGAGTTTCACCCTTCGCGTGTGTCAACGCACCCCAAAGCATGGCTTGCTTGCCGTAGCTTTCAACGAACTTGATGTAGTGGTCAGTAAATTCGCGGAACTTTTCTACCACCTTCTTATCGCGGTTGCTATATTCGTCAGTACCGATGTTTACCTTCTTACCGCGGAACACGGGATTTTCACCTTCAAGATATTCGCGGAAGACGCTGTCAATGAAGGGATAAGTTTCGGGGTGGAACATGTCGAGGTGGTCCATGCCGTAATCCTTACTACCGAGTTCGGGCTTGTAGTGTGCGAATGCCAAGCAGTGAGCGGGCACGTCGATTTCGGGGATAACTTCAACATAGTTGTTTTCACCCAAAATCTGAAGGTCGATGAATTCCTGCTTTGTGTAGTGACCGTCCTTAGCGGTAAGTCCAGGGTGTTGAGTGCTCTCAAGGCGGAAAGCAGAAGGAGTCTTATCCCAATCGTTACCGAAGAATTGGCGGAAACCATTGTCATTGAGGTGCACCTGAAGGGCATTCATCTTATAATATGCCATTACCTTCACCAAGTCGTTGAGGTAATCAATGGGCATAAACTTACGCGCTACGTCAACCATGAAACCACGCAATTCATAAACAGGCACGTCAACGGTTTCACCCTTGGGAAGCGCTGTGTTTTGCTCAGAAAGTTGGAGCAATGTACGAGTTGCCCAATAAGCACCTTGAGTTGTTGCAGCGGTCACGGTAATGTGCTTACCAATATTAAGACGGTAACCTTCCTTGCCTAGTTCTGCATCTTTCTTCTTCAACGTAAAGAGAATATCACCAGCCTTAGGACTACCCTTCTTCACGGTAAGTGCCTTACCAAACATCGTTTCATAATCAGCAGCAAAAGCCTTTGCCACACGCATGAGTTCCTTGTCGCTACCGCTTACGCGAACAACACCTGAAAGTGCAACTTCACCTTCAGCACCCACCCACGTCTGGAGTTCGGGCACTACGAAGGGTTTAGGATTGACTTCCGCATAAAGATTTGCAGAAGCAAACATCATGCAAGCACAGAGAAGCCACTTTCCTACTTGCTTTAAGTTTTTCTTCATAATAACTTAATTTTAAGTAATTTATAAGATTATAGAATGAAATAAAATCCTTAGTTTAGGGTATACGTGCGAGTAAACCGTCCTACCCCACCATTACGTTTGTTTGACAAAGATAAACAAATATTTTCACATGCCAATAAAATTCCTCATTCAATGGAGTAAAAATACATTTAATTCCCCTGAATTTCCCATTGTTAAAAGTAGTTTCTATCCCCAACTTTTGATTATCTACATGAAACAACGTATGCAACTCAACTTTTTGTCTTTTTGTAAACTTAGGTAGGCATTTTTGATAGAAGCATCGTGATTAAACTTATAAAATGTTAAAAATGCAACGTTTACCGCAGTTTTAACCAAAACGTTATATAGGTGTTTAAGTTTTTGTTTCGTACCTTTGCAGAGGTAAATTGGGAGGATTACATATAGTTCTTTTTACAAACAGTTTCTCAATGATTTAAGCACAAAGAAGAACTACTGTATATACTGAACAACGATGGTCTTAAAGTTCTTCCCAATGAAGCTAAAACTAAATCCGACATAGGAAAAACTATCTCCAAGTTAAATTCAATTGTCTCCGAGTTAGTTAAAACTAAGTCCGAGTTAATTTTTAACAACTCGATATACCCCATAAGACTCAAGAAATCAATTAACAATAACTTAATAGTTACTCAATCAAAATGAAAAGCAAAATCGCTCTCTTTGGAATCGGTTGCTTAGTGCTCGCTTCTTGCGGTAAGCAAGAGATGCCCGCCGCTGACAACAAGCATGTTGTTGAAACGTTAGTTCCTCAACAAGCAGAAACCACAACTTCTTATCCCGCAACCATCCGTTCGTGTCAGGACGTAAATATCGTTGCAAAGGTAAGTGGTCACATCTTAAAGGTTTACGTCAACGAAGGTCAGGAAGTTCGTGCTGGTCAGGCGCTTTTCCTTATCGACCCCACCGTTTATCAAGCAGCTGCGAATGCCGCAGAGGCTGGTGTTAAGATGGCAGAAGCAAGCGTTGAAACTCAGCGCCTCAACGTTGAAAACAAGGAGATGCTCCACGCCAAGGGAATCATTTCTGACTTTGACTTACGCGCTGCTAAGAATCAGTTGGCAACACTTGAAGCACAATTGTCTTCAGCAAAAGCACAGTTGGCAAATGCTAAGGACCAGTTGGCGTTCTGTACAATCACAAGTCCCACAGACGGTGTAGTGGGTCAAATCAATTACCGTCAAGGTACCCTCGCCTCTCCCTCATTACCCAAACCCCTTACTGTAGTTTCAGACTTGCGCGAGATGTATGTTTACTTCTCAATGGCTGAAAAGCAGGTAATTAACCTCGGTGGTCAGAAGGCAGCATTGGAATCTTTCCCCGCCGTTGAACTTCGCATGGCTAATGGTCAGTTGTACAATACAACGGGTAAGGTTTCTGCCATCAGCGGTGTGATTGATGCCAATACGGGTTCATTGCAGGTTCGTGCTAACTTTAGCAATCGTGAACGCATCTTGCGTAGCGGCGGTACAGGTACGATTGAAGTACCTACTCGCGACACTGCTGCCGTTATGGTGCCCCAGATTGCTGTAGTTGACGTTCAGGAAAAGAAGTTCGTCTACACACTCGGTGAAGACAACAAGGTGAAGTACACAGAAATTAAGGTGCTCTCTCAAAACAATGGTCAGTCATACATAGTCACTGAAGGTGTTAAGATTGGCGACCGCATCGTTGTAGAAGGTGTTACACGCCTTAAGGACGGCATGGAAATCACTCCTATCACCGCCGAAGAACGCAAGGCTATTGAAGAGAAGTCACAACAGCACATGGCTGAAAAGAAACGTCCTGGTCAAGAGTAAAATAATTTAAGGTCATAAGGTTAAAAGGGCGCTTCGCTCTAAGGTCATAAGACATAGTACCTCAGACCTTCTAACCTCAAGACCAAACAACCTTTACACAAATGAGACTCGATACATTTATCAATCGCCCGGTGCTTTCTACGGTTATCTCTATCGTGATTGTCATCCTTGGGGCAATCGGTTTGGTTTCTCTGCCGATTACACAGTATCCCGAAATTGCTCCTCCCACCATTCGCGTAACGACCTCTTATCAGGGTGCGAACGCACAGACGGTGTTGAACTCCGTAATTATCCCCCTTGAAGAACAAATCAATGGTGTGGAAAACATGGATTACATGTCGTCAAGTGCAACAAATACGGGTAACGCAACCATCACCATTACCTTTAAGCAAGGTACCGACCCCGACATGGCGGCGGTGAACGTGCAAAACCGCGTATCAAAGGCACTTGGTTTGCTTCCCGCAGAAGTAACGCGCGTAGGTGTCATCACACAGAAGAGTCAGAGTTCAATGCTTATTGTATTCTCACTCGTTGACGTGGAAGACCGCTACGACTTTGCCTTCCTTGAAAACTACGCTAAGATTAACGTATTGCCTCAGATTCAGCGCGTACAAGGTGTAGGTGACGCCATGGTAATGGGTGCCGACTACTCTATGCGTATTTGGCTCGACCCCGAAAAGATGGCTGAATATGGTTTCGTACCCACAGACATCTCTGGTGTACTCTCTGACCAGAACATTGAAGCAGCTCCGGGTACTATTGGCGAACGCAACAACAACACGTATCAATATACGATGCGCTATCGCGGTCGTTTGACTTCACCCGAGCAGTTTGAAAATATCGTACTTCGCTCAAACGAAGACGGTGGTGTAATCCGCTTGGGCGACGTTGCTCGCATCGAACTCGGGCGTATGACTTACGGGTTCATGGGTAAGGTGAACGGTCACAATGCCGTAACCTCCATCATCTTCCAGGCTGCAGGTTCTAACGCTACGCAGATTATCAAGGACATTGAAGCCTTGATTGACGAAACAAGCACAACGTTGCCTCCTGGTCTTGAATTCGTTATTTCTCAGAATGCCAACGAATTCCTTTTCGCTTCTATCCACGAAGTAGTAAAGACATTGATTGAAGCCTTCGTATTGGTGTTCCTCGTGGTGTACATCTTCCTTCAGGACCTCCGCTCTACGATTATTCCCGCCATTGCGATTCCTGTTGCGCTCATCGGTACCTTCTTTGCCATAAACGTTATCGGCTTCTCTCTCAACTTGCTGACGCTTTCGGCACTCGTGCTGGCCATTGCCATTGTAGTCGACGATGCCATTGTGGTGGTGGAAGGGGTGCATGCGAAATTGGACCTCGGTTATAGTTCGTCTCGCAAGGCATCAATTGATGCAATGAGTGAATTGGGCGGTGCAATCGTTTCTATCACCTTGGTGATGATGGCCGTGTTTATCCCCGTAAGCTTTATGGGTGGTACAGCAGGTGTCTTCTACCGCCAATTTGGTATCACAATGGCTATTGCTATTGGTTTCTCTGCGCTCAACGCCTTGACCCTCTCTCCTGCCCTTTGTGCTATTATGCTCAAGAGCCACAATGAAGAAGGTCACGAACGCTCAACAAAGGAAAAATTGGGCATTGCATTTAATGCCGCTAAGGATGAAATGGCAGGTCGTTATGACCGCGTGATGAACCGCCATAATTCTTTCCTGACCTACACTTTGGTTATCGTTGCCGTATTAGGCATGATCTTCGGAGGTTTCACATCTGGCTGGTTGATAGCGATTCCTTTCGTGCTTATTGCTATTTGGGGTATGAAGCGCCTCACAGATAAGGGTTTCCACGAAAACTTCAACCACAGTTTTGACAACATGATTCAGCGCTATAAGAATGGTGTCATCTTCTTCGTGAAGCGCCCCATCTTGTCTATCGTGTTTGTGGTAATGAGTTTGGTAGGACTTGTTGTGGCAATGCAACTCACGCCTCCGGGTATGGTGCCCTCAGAAGATACTGGTTCTATCATGGGTGCTGTAGCAATGCCTCCTGGTACTTCTCAGGATAAGACAGAAGAAGTCTTGACACAAGTAAACAACTTGGTACAGAGTTCTCCCCTCGTACAGAGTTCTACGATGATTTCGGGTTACTCTTTCGCTGGTGGTCAAGGTGCCTCTTACGGTTCGTTCATCGTGAAGTTAAAGCCCTGGGAAGAACGTGATCCCTTGAAGGAAAGTGCTACAGTAGTATTTTACAACCTCTTCTTCGAAAGTCAGAAGGTATTTAAGAACGCTCAGGTGCTCTTCTTCCAGCCTCCGATGATTCCTGGTTACGGTGCTACAAACGGTTTCGTTATCAACATGCAGGACCGTACGGGTGGTGAATTGCTCCGCTTCCAGCAGGTAACTGAAGACTATCTCGCAGCCCTCTTGAAGCGTCCCGAAATTGGTTCGGCACAAACGAACTTTAATACGAAGTTCCCCGAATATATCATTGATATCGACGCTGCAAAGTGTAAGCGTGCCGGACTTTCACAATCCGACATCCTCTACACCCTTCAGGGTTATTACGGTGGTCTTTACTCAAGTAACTTCAACCGCTTTGGTAAACTCTATCGTGTCATGATTCAGGGCGAACAAGTTGACCGCTCAAATCTTGAGTCGCTTAATAAGATTAAGGTGCGCAATGCCAAGGGTGAAATGGCTCCCATCTCTGAATTCGTAACCATGACTCCGAGCATGGGTCCTGACATCATCAACCGTTTCAACATGTACACCTCTATCACGGTGAATGGTTCACAAGCAGAAGGTTATACATCTGGTCAGGCTATTAATGCTATTAAAGAAGTGGCAGAGGAAGTACTCCCCGATGGATACTCATTTGAATTCTCTGGTCAGACACGTGAAGAAGCTGAAACAAGTGGTAGCACAACCGCCATCGTATTCGCACTCTGCTTCGTGTTCATTTACCTCTTGCTCGCCGCTCAGTATGAAAGTTACATGCTTCCCTTCGCCGTATTGCTCTCTGTGCCCTTCGGTTTGATGGGTTGTTTCATTTTCCTCCACTTGATGGGACTCATCCCCATCTTCTCAGCTGCCGAAAACAACATCTATGTGCAGATTGCCATGATCATGTTGATTGGTCTTTTGGCAAAGAATGCGATTTTGATTGTTGAGTTCGCCCTCGACCGTCGTAAGATGGGTATGAGCATCACGAATGCTTCCGTGCTCGGTGCTGCCGCTCGTTTGCGTCCTATCCTCATGACTTCAATCGCCATGATCGTAGGTTTGCTCCCCTTGATGTTTGCCTTCGGTGTAGGTGCTAATGGTAACCGTGCGTTGGGTACTTCTGCTATCGGCGGTATGCTCATCGGTATGATGTTCCAAATCTTTATCGTACCCGCACTCTTCGTAATCTTCCAGGCACTTCAGGAACGCATCAAGCCTATGAGATGGGAAGATATGGATACGACTGAGGCTGAAGCCGACTTACAACAGTACTCAAAGTAAATATAGCTAACGAGTTTTACAGGTACAAGTAAACAAGTTACCATCCGGAATTAAACAGGTCGAAGGGTCTCGTTTACGCGTACCTTAAATAAACTCGTACTTAAGGAACAATGAAAAAGATTATTTTTTCCCTTATAAGTGTCGCTCTTCTTACCAGTTGCGGAATTTTCAAGAACTACAAGCGTCCTGAAGCATTCGCTAACGTCACAGAAAACATCTATCGCGACACCACCTCTATGACAGCCGTTCTCGAAACTGCTGATACAGCTAATTTCGGGAATACTCCCTGGCGCGAAGTCTTTACCGACCCCAAACTTCAAGCACTTATTGAAAAGGTGTTGGTAAGCAACGACATGCAAAAGGCAGATATGAACATTGAGAAGGCGAAGGCATACCTCACCATCTCAAAGTTGGCATACATTCCCTCACTCGTTTTTGCGCCTTCGGGCGAACTTACTTCTATCGACCATTCTAAGGCAGTACAGACTTACACTTTGCCCATTTCAGCATCATGGAACATCGGTTCGTTTGGTTCGCTTCAGAATGCCAAGAAGTATGCGAAGACAAACCTCTTCATGGCGAAAGCTGCTAAGCAGGCAACTCAGACAGCGCTCATCGCGGCTGTAGCACAGATGTACTACACCCTTCAGATGCTCGACGAGCAATATACTACTGCCTTTGAAACTTCTAAACTTTGGGAAAAGAACGTTGAAGCCATGAAGGCAATGAAGGAAGCGGGTATGGTAAACAACGCAGCTGTAGCTCAGGCAAGTGCAAACTACCACACCCTCTGCGCTACGCTCCCTACCCTTCAGAATAGCATCCGTCAGACGGAAAATGCGCTTTGCGTACTTCTTGCCGAAGCGCCTCATGCTATTGACCGCAACGCGTTTGGCACTTACGATTTCCCTGAAAGCATGCAGGTGGGCATCCCCGTTCAGTTGCTCAGCAACCGCCCCGACGTGCGCATCGCTGAAGCGCAACTCGCCGCTGCATTCTATAATGTCAACATCGCTCGCTCTAAGTTCTACCCCTCAATCACCATCTCAGGTGTGGCAGGATGGACAAACAATGTTGGAGCCGTGGTGAATCCTGGTAAATTGTTGCTTAATGCCGCAGCAAGTCTTGCTCAACCGCTCTTCATGAACGGTCAACTCGTGGCAAACCTCAAGGTGTCAAAACTCGACTACGAAGCTGCAGCTCTTGACTTCCACGATGCCGTACTCAAGGCGGGAGCAGAAGTAAGCAACGCGCTTTCTGACTTCCAAACGGCACACCTCCAACAACAGGAGCGCGAGAAGCAAGTTCAAGCCCTTGAAACGGCAACTGAAGAAACCCTCCTACTCTTCCAACATTCTAACACAACAACTTACCTCGAAACCCTCACCGCACAACAAGGTCTCCTTTCGGCAAAGATGTCACTCATCACAGATAAGTACAACAAACTCAATGCCGGCATCAACCTCTACAAGGCACTCGGAGGAGGAAGAGAGTAAAAACAACAATTAAGGTCATAAGGTTTTAAGGTCTTGAGGTTATAAGGTCTCAGGTTATAAGGTCTCAGGTTATAAGGTCATAAGGTTTTAAGAAACCTTGCGGGGACAACACTCCGAATGGCACTACTAACTACTACTTACTAACTACTACCTACTAACTCCCTCACTCCTCAAAACCTTAAAACCTAACAACCTCAAAACCTAACACATCATGATTAGTCCATTAGCATACGTTGACCCAACAGCGAAGTTGGGCAATAATGTAGAGGTTAAACCCTTTGCATACATTGAAGCGGGTGTAGAAATTGGTGATAATTGTGTGATCATGCCCCACGCCTCAATCCTTGAAGGCACAATAATGGGTAAGAACAACATCATTTACCAGAATGCCGTAATCGGTGCTACACCTCAGGACTTCCACTATCAAGAAGGTCACCCCCACCGTGTCATCATCGGCGATGACAACCGTATCCGCGAAAACGTCGTTATCGCAGGTTCTTCATACGATAACCGTGCAACAGAGATTGGCAACGGAAACTTCTTGATGGATAAGGTACACATCTGTCACGACACCAAGATTCACAACCACTGCGTGCTCGGTATTGGTGTAAACATCGCTGGCGAATGTGAAATCCACGACTACTCTATTCAGAGTTCCTACGTGCAGGTGCAACAACACGTGCGCATCGGTCGCTACTCACTCATCCAAAGCGGTTGCCGCGTACAGAAGGACGTGCCCCCCTACATTATCATCGGTGGAAACCCCGCGAAGTATCATGGCATCAACACGTTCGTCTTGAAACACGTAGACGTAAACGAACGCATCCTACGCCACATCGCCAATACCTACCGACTCATCTATGCTGGAAACTTCAGCATGGAAGACACCATCATCAAGATTCGTGAACAGATTCCCCAAAGCGAACATATTGACCAAATCGTCAACTTTATCGAAAATTCCAAACTCGGTATCGTTCGCCACATGAAGGAAGAAGAATAACACTCCCCCCCCGCTTAAACAACGGAGCAATATAATCCACACAAAGATTGCAGACCTCTCATAGAGGTTATCTTCCTCCCCAATTTAAGCAAAAACAAATAGTGAGTTAGTAAAAACTAATTGCGAGTTAACCCAAATTACCTCCAACTTAGTTTCTACTAACTCACTTCTAATTTGTGAATATAGCAGTTGCCCGAAGCGTATTTCGGCATTATAAAACATAAGGCTACTCCTATATTTTTCAAAAAAATATCCACATCCCCATTTATCGGAGATGTGGATTTAATGTATAAAAAAAGTGCCGTTTAAAAGTTTTTACCCAGCAACAATAAAAGCATATAGAATAGGAAATCTAAAATTGTCACAAGGCGACATCAGCGGGGGTGTTACCAATTTTTCTCAAGGTTTTTAGGACGTCGATTTTTCATGGCCTTATCCACCTTTTCCTTAGCACGCTTCTCAGCTTGCTTTGCGAGATTGAGCAATTGCTGAGTTTGCTTGTCGTCTGTCGTCTGTTGTCTGTTGTCTGTTGTCTGTTGACTGGCTTCGTTCTGCTGCTGGTTTTGCTTGTCGTCTGTTGTCTGTTGTCTGTTGTCTGTTGTCTGTTGACTATCCTTTAATAGTTTTTGACACAGGGCGAGGTTGTAGCGCGTATTATTGTCGGTTGGGTTAAGGCGCAACGCTTGCTTATAATGGTCAACGGCGGTACGCAGCTGTTGTTGACGCTCATCTTCCTTTGTGGACGACATGGCAGAGGCTTGGTAAACATATCCTTGATTGTGGAGTGACATAGCGGTCAGCGTGGTATCAGCTGAACTTTGTTTGGCCTTCTCAAAATAGTCAAGTGCCGCCTGGGCGTTGCTTTTACCCAGTTGCGTATTGCCGAGATTGAATAGCGCTTCTGCTGAAGAGGGGTGCGCCTTCAACACATTAAGGTAATTGAGTTCGGCTTTTGAGTAATCTTTATTTTCAAAAGCGCGGTTTCCCTTTTGCATATTTTTCCACTCAGAGGTTTGAGCAATGGAGCACGTTGCCCACAAGAATGCTATAAGGCTAATGGTATATCGTATCATTTTTGAATTACGGAATGGGTGAAATTACAAGTGGTTATTCAAAGAAATGGAACCGCTTGTAAATAGGGAGTACGGAGTCGAGCAAGAGGAATTCAACAACCAAGAGTATCAAGAGGAGAATGCCGACAGCAATAAATTGCTCATTGTATACGGAGTACGAGGTCTCGGTCTCGGCATGTTGGAGTTGCGAGAATTCCGCTTGCAATTGTTGGAGGGCACTATTGGTGTTGTCGATGTGGAAGTATTTTCCTCCACCTGCCTGTGCAATTTCTCGCGCTGCAGTTTCGTTTAGGCATGTTCTCACCACTTGCCCACTGTTGTCTGTCATAGGACCATAAGGTGTTGGAATGGTTGCACCATTAGTAGTCCCTACGCCCAGCACATAAACCTTCATGCCCGCCTTTTGTGCCTCCTCTGCAGCTTCAATGGCTCCTTCCTCATGGTCTTCACCATCGGTAATGATTAGGATTACTTTAGCCACCTTTTCAGCATTGGTAAAACTATGCATTGACAATTTGATGGCGGCAGCAACACTGGTACCTTGGAGGGTGACCATCCCCGTAGAGATGTTGTCAATAAACATTTTTACAGAGACCATATCTCCTGTAATTGGCATTTGCGGATAAGCCTCGCCAGCAAATACGTTTAACCCTACTTTGTCGTCGCGCATGTAATTGGAGAGGTTGCTTACGAGTGTCTTACTACGCTCCAGTCGATTGGGTTTCACATCTGTAGCAAGCATAGAGTTGGAGACATCCAACGATATGATGGCCTCAATGCCCTGCTTCTTCCCCACTTCCTTTATCATCCCAAATTGGGGGCGCGCAAGGGTGAGCACAAATAACACTAAAGCAAGCACCACCAAAAGGAACTTGAAGTGTAAACGCAACGAAGAGTGATGGGACACCAAAGTCCAAAATAATTTCGGATTACCATATTGCTTCACCCTGCGGCGTGCCTTCCATTCTGAATATACATAGAGAAGGACTACCACAAGGGGCAATACTAATAAATAGAGGTATTCGGGGGAAGCGAAACGCATGATGCTAATGATTAGGTAGTAGTGAGTAATGAGTAGTGAGTAATGAGTAGTGAGTAGTGAGTAATGAGTAATGAGTAGAGAGTAGTTAGTAGTCCATGCGGGACGGCAATCGTTTATCTCGGCGACAATCTTGTCTACTTGTACCTTGTTTACTCGTCAACTATAAATCGTTTATCTCGGCGACAATCTTGTCTACTTGTACCTTGTTTACTCGTCAACTATAAATCGTTTATCTCGGTAACCGTCTTGTCTACTTGTACCTTGTTTACTCGTCAACTATAAATCGTTTATCTCGCTGACAATCTCGTCTACTCGTACCTTGTTAACTCGTCCACTAAACACTTTTATCTCGGTAACCGTCTTGTCTACTCGTACCTCGTGAACTTGTTAACTAAAGAGAGGTACTCATCTCGTAAACTCGTACCTCGTTTACTTGTTAACTAAATAAAAAAAATCAAGGCAACCTTCTAAGCAGGGTCAAGCGCAAAAGGATTTCAAGAACGAAGCACAAGAGTGCCACCAAAGCAAAGGGTTGATAGGCCTCATAATACTTATCGTAGTTTGAAACCTTCATCTTCGTACGCTCAAGTTTGTCAATATCGTTATAAATTTCAGCCAATCGCGTTTTTGAAGCAGCATGATAGAAGATTCCTCCCGTAGCTGCAGCGATGGTTTGCAGGGTCTTCGTATCCATTTGGTTGTCTACTTCTTCCTCATAAGTTTCGCCATTAGAGAGTTGAGCCACCACCTGCTTTGACTTTCCAGCACTACCAAGGGCTATGGTGTAAACACGTATTCCCTGCTTCTTTGCCATTTCTGCAGCCATAAGGGGGGAAATGTCTCCGACATTGTTTTCACCGTCGGTGAGCAGAATCACCACCCTACTCCGTGACTTGCTATGCTCCAGGTGGGCAAGAGCGCTAGAGAGCCCCATGCCGATAGCCGTGCCAGGACTAATGATGCCGTATGCCTGAAGGTCGCAACTCACACCCGAAAACATGGAGAGCAACTGGGCATGATTCATCGTGAGCGGACAATAGGTAAACGCCTCACCACCAAAGAGGGTCAGCCCGATATTGTCATTCGGACGATTGGAGACAAACTCCGTAGCTACTTGCTTCGCCGCCTCAATGCGATTAGGTTCCAAGTCCTCGGCAAGCATGCTGGTGGAAATATCCATTGCCATCATGATGTCAATACCCTCACGCTCACTCTCAGTAAGCGACTCATGCGTTTGAGGACGCGCAAGCACAAGTATCACAAATACAAGTGTGAGCATACGCAACACAAAGGGAGCATGAATCAAGAATGTGAGAGGCGTACGAACCTTCATTTCTTGAAACACACTGGTGGTAGCGACGCTTAAAGTGGGTTGATGCTTCTGCTTCATCACATACCAGAGAATCAGCGGAATAATCAACAAGATTAAATAGAGATATATGGGATTTGCAAAAACCATAAATATAGATAATGAATAGACATGCTGGATGTAGTGTCGTTGAAAATCCTAATGACGATTGGCAACAACCACCTCCTGCCACTTTTCAATGAGGAAGATTTTCCTCAACTGACCTTCTGTTTGTCTACAAAATTACGCTATAAAGCATTCATAAATTTCCGCCAAGACATAACCCAGCAAACACAAAGCGGACAATCCCAAAATAACCATTAAGACAATGAGTGAGATTCGAATGTTGCGCTGCTTTGTTTCTCCGATGGTAACAATCTTAACTTCAGGTTGAGGGAGTTGCGCGTCAGAAAGGCGCGTCGTGTTCACATAATCCAACGCCATAGCCACACTTCGGTTGGCTTCGGAAAGGGACGCCTGATACTTGGCGAACTTCACGAGGTCGGCGGTGGTGAGAATTTCCTTGAGTTCGCGAAGCGCTGAGGCATTATTCGTGTCGGTGAGTTTACGAATGATCTCATCAGACGTTAATTCTTTGGCATTTAGCGAGAAACGGTCTTCAATATATTGACGCAAAACTTCTGTGAGTTGATCATAATACTGCTTGAAATCTTCGTCCGTCTCAGGTTGCTCCGCCTTAATTGTAGCAAACTGCGCCAAAGCCTGCTGATGGGCTGGCGTGGGAGGATTTATGACAATGCGCTTTGTAATGGGAGTATTCTTCTTGACCCGCTGATACAAACGAATAATCAAATAAACCAAAAGAGGAATGATTAGTAACAGCACCCAAAAGCCGTAACTCCATTGAAAGGGTATACTTGTAACTGTGTACGGACCAGCAAATTCGTTAGCATTTGTAGTATCAACAGGTACGGAGGTTACCTTTAGTCCAATAGAAGAGGTCGCCTTAAAGGTATCTCCCTCCACAACGACATAAAAGGGAGGCAAAGAGTAAAAGGCAGAGTCAAACGAAGTGAGGACGTAGGTACGGGTGAGTTGCATACGCTTACCCGAATTCAAGAGCGTCGTATCTACCTTACCTTCACGAACTACCTCTACGCCATCCATATAATTCCGTTGGTGAAAAATGGGATAATTCACCTGCTGATTTGCATCAACGAGAACAGAAGTTTTCAATTCCGCTTGTTCTCCAACGAGCAAATCCACACGTGAAACCTCTTGTTCCACCATCACTTGAGAATATAATGTTATACTGCTAAGTATCAGCAGCAAACACACACATATTCTATTCATAGTTAACATCTAAAGTTTCAAAAAATAGGTTTATCGATGCCTACTCTTAAACAAGAATTGGAGCGGTTTTACATAGTCTTCGGCAGTGCCTACTGATACATAATCCACTTTGGTCTTTCGGAACAATTTATCCAATGTTTCAACCGAATCGTTCCACCATTTTGCATAAGCTGTGCGCATCGTTTTCGAGGAAGTATCCACAAAAGATGTGATACCAGTTTCAGCATCTTGTACCTTCATCAATCCCACATTGGGCAAATCTTTCATACGTTGGTCATAGACCTTCACCGCCACAACATCGTGCTTATGTGAGGCAATAGACAACTGCTGTTCAAAGTCAGGAGCGTCAATAAAGTCAGAAAGCAAAAATCCGATGCAATGGCGACGTTGAACCTGCATGAGGAACTCAAGACCTACACGAAGGTCCGTTTTGTGGCAGGTGGGTTCAAAGTTCAATAATTCGCGAATAAGGTATAGGATGTGCTTCCTTCCTTTCTTAGGGGGGATATATTTCTCTACCCTTTCGGAAAAGAGAATCATCCCTACTTTGTCATTGTTCTGAAGTGCAGAAAAGGCTACTGTAGCAATAATTTCTGTAGCCAGTTCACGCTGGGTGCGTACTTCAGAACCAAAATTTAGACTTCCAGAAACGTCAACAAGCATCATCACCGTAAGTTCGCGTTCCTCCTCATAAACCTTAATGTGAGGACGACTGGTACGAGCGGTTACATTCCAATCAATGTCGCGCACATCATCACCGACTTGGTATTCGCGAACCTCAGCAAACGACATCCCCCTACCCTTGAAGGCAGAGTGATATTCTCCCGCAAACACATTGTTCGACAGATTGCGAGTCTTTATTTCTATGCGCCTAACGCGCTTGATAATTTCGGAAACCTCCACGATAAAATTACCTACTGATTATACAATCAATATAAAAATGAATGGCACAAGGGAGATGGGTAAAACTAAAAGGCAGTTATTTCAAATTATCTCCCAATTAGTTTTATTTATCTCCCAATTAGTTTTAACCATTAAGGAACTGCTTTTGCGTCAGCCGTTGTAGGTTTAGGGCACCTCAATCTTATTTAAGATTTCATCAATAATCGCATCCGAAGTAATATTCTCTGCTTCAGCCTCATAGGTTAATCCTATACGATGGCGCAATACGTCGTGAGCAACATCTCTCACATCCTCAGGAACAACATAACCACGACGCTTAATGAAGGCACATGCACGTGCTGCCAAAGCCAAATTGATTGACGCACGAGGAGAACCACCAAATGAGATGTAATTCTTCAAGTTGCTCAATTTATATTGTTCGGGATAACGCGTTGCGAATACAATGTCAGCAATGTATTGCTCGATGCGTTCATCCAAATAAACCTGCTTTACGAGTTCACGTGCTTCTACAATCTTGCGTAAATCTACCACAGGCGCAACTCGTGAGAAACTATCATTCAAATGAGCGCGAATGATTTTCTTTTCTTCTTCCAAAGTGGGGAAATCAATAAGCACCTTTAACATGAAGCGGTCTACCTGAGCTTCAGGAAGCGCATACGTACCTTCCTGCTCAATGGGGTTTTGAGTTGCCATCACAAGGAAGGGAGAAGGCAGAGCCATCGTCTGTTCACCAATCGTTACTTGATGTTCTTGCATCGCTTCCAAAAGAGCACTTTGTACCTTCGCTGGCGCACGGTTAATTTCGTCTGCCAATACAAAATTAGCAAAGACCGGACCATGCTTTACGGTAAATGATTCAGACTTTTGACTGTACACCTGCGTACCAATCACGTCGGCGGGCAATAAGTCGGGCGTAAACTGAATGCGGCTAAATTTCGCATCAATCAAACTTGAAAGGGTCTTAATCGCAAGCGTTTTTGCAAGTCCAGGAACCCCTTCCAATAAAATGTGACCATCACTCAAAAGACCTATCAACAGGGAGTTGATGAGATGCTTCTGACCTACGATCGTACGATTCATACCTACCATAAGGTCGGTAATAAAACCAGTGCGACTCTCTATTAACGCATTTAATTCGCGTATATCAATTTGTTGAGACATGGTAAAGTATATTTTATAATTTTGGAGAATCTACGCATTTGAAATAAGAACGAGGAAGCACACTAAAACTTATCCGCCCTAGTTTCAAGAATAAGGAAGGTATTTGACATTGAAATGCGAATAGGCAGAATCATATCCTATAAAGCATTTATAATAAAAAATAACCTCCAATACCACTGATTTGCAAAATTACAATATTCAAACCATCTTCAATCTTAAAAAAATAAAAAATATCACGCGCTTACCCATTTTAATTATGCTTGCTAGCGCGAACAACAATCTTTCTAGGTACTAATTTGAGAAGAGAGGTTTGAAAAACTCATTAGTTAAAACCTCACATTTAGGAAAAACGAACACGGCATCCGTTTTTTTTCAGATATTTTAACCTACCACAAAAATATATACTATCTTTGCAGAACAAATAAAGTTTTACAACATGAAACTGGCACTAATGTCCACTCCCCATTTCTTCGTTGAGGAGCACCACATATTGACTGCTTTATTCGACGAAGGTTTGGAAATGGTTCATCTCAACAAACCCGATTCAGAACCCGTATTTTGCGAGCGTTTGCTTTCGCTTTTACCTAACAACTACCGCAAGTTAATCGTCACTCATGATCATTTTTACTTGCAAAACGAATATGAGTTAAAAGGAATCCACCTTTCAGAAAGGAATCCTAACACTCCTGAACACTACAAAGGAAGTGTAAGTTGCTCATGCGCCACACTTGATGACGTTGCACAGGTGAAGAAGGAAATGGATCACGTACTTTTTGACTGCTCAACAATAGACGTCACAGCAATTCTTAAAGATAGTTCAAAGCGAAAAGTCATCAACAAGAAAGTATTTGCCACTGGTGGTTTTGATCTTGACGACATCGAACAAATCGCAGATTGCGGTTTTGGAGGCATCGTTCTTCAAAATGCGATATGGGACCGTTTTGACATCCACAACACACAGGATTTCAAGGAAATCATCAATCATTTCAGAAAAATCAAGCGCATTGTTGATTAGTGCAACATCAAACAGATTTTAAGTTATATATCTTATAACTTATATATCTTAACAAGTATTAAACCTCAACAACATACATTTCAGATTATGAATAACTTTTTGGTATTCTCTGGCACAAAGTCACGCTACCTTGCTGAAAAAATCTGTAAGGAGCTCGGTTGTCCTCTTGGCAATCTCGACATCACTTATTTTGCTGATGGAGAGTTTGAAGTATGCTACGAAGAGTCTATCCGCGGTCGCGATGTATTCCTCGTACAGTCTACATTCCCCAATAGCGACAACCTCATGGAATTGTTGCTCATGATTGACGCAGCAAAGCGCGCATCTGCTAAGACCATCTGCGCTGTAGTTCCTTATTTCGGTTGGGCACGCCAAGACCGCAAGAGCAAACCTCGCGTAAGCATCGGTGCAAAGTTGGTTGCTGACATCCTCAGCGTTGCAGGCATCGACCGCCTCATCACTATGGACCTTCATGCCGACCAAGAACAGGGATTCTTTGATGTACCCGTAGATCACCTCTATGGTTCATCTATCATCGCTCCATACCTCCAGAGCCTTAACCTCCCCAACTTGTGTATTGCGACTCCCGACATAGGTGGTTCTAAGCGTGCTGCAGCATACGCTAAATATTTCAACTGTCCTCTCGTACTTTGCAACAAGACACGTAAAAAGGCTAACGAAGTAGACACCATGCAGATTATTGGTGACGTTCAGGGCATGGACGTTGTGTTGATTGACGACATCGTTGACACAGCTGGCACTATCACCAAGGCTGCAAATATCATGATTGAAAATGGTGCTACAAGTGTACGCGCTATCGCAAGTCACTGCATCATGTCTGGTCCTGCAGACCAGCGTGTAATGGATAGCGACCTCGAAGAAATGGTATTTACAGATACCATCCCCTACCGTGGCAATTGCCCCAAGGTGAAGCAAATCTCTTGCTCTGCACTTATTGCTGAAGCAATCCGTTGCGTACTTGGAAATAAGAGCATCAGTTCTCAATACCTTATGTAAATTGTAAACTTATCATAGGATTTCTAAAAGTGGGTACATCGAAATGATGCATCCACTTTTTTGTATAATCGTTCAGCACAAGAAACTTCTACAGTATTTCCCTTTTAACAAGATAATTACATAGGAATAGAACACATCAATACTTTCGGAGTTCTAAAAAAATATAAAAACGAAAAAAAATTTTGTCTGTTCCATAATATTGTCTATCTTTGGCGACACCTAACAATCTAATACCAAAAGATGTATCAACTCAAAATTGCGCCAACCATCACCAATCGCGAAGGTGAGGCGCTTGAAAGGTATCTTCAAGACATTGGGAGAGCAGAAATGATTTCACCCGAAGAGGAAGTTGAACTTTCAATGCGGATACAACGAGGCGACCGCCTTGCACTCTCACGCTTGGTAAATGCCAACTTGCGCTTTGTAGTGAGCGTTGCCAAACAATATCAGAGCAAAGGGCTCGGACTCATTGACATCATCAACGAGGGGAATGTCGGACTCATCAAAGCAGCGCAACGTTTTGACCCCACACGAGGGTTCAAATTTATTTCCTATGCTGTTTGGTGGATTCGCCAAAGTATCTTGCAAGCAATCTCGGAAAAAAGTCGCCTTGTGCGCCTACCCAGCAATCAGGAAGGACTGATTAGCAAAATCAAAAAATATCGCAACACCTTCATGCAGACATATCAGCGAGAACCTGATGCCAATGAGATTTCTGTTGCATTGAATATTGAGGAAGAAAAAGTAGCAGTAGCACTTGACACCTCCTTCCGACCAGTAAGTATGGATGCGCCCGTAAGCGAAAACGATGACACTGCCATCATTGACCTCATCGCAAACAATGACACGACAACTGACCGCGGATTAGAGGTTGAATCACTAAGCACTCAGTTAGACATTGCGCTCTCTGTGCTCCCTGATCGAGAAAAACAAATCCTAAAAATGTCATTCGGAATAAATCAACCAGAAAGGTCGCTTGATGAAATTTCGCATTACATCGGATTGTCTAAAGAACGTGTGAGACAACTCAAAGAAAAAGCGATTAAAACACTTCAACTTCCCCAATCAAAGAATTTATTGCGAAGTTACATTTAACAACTCATACGGGAGAGTAAAGAATGAATGTTCACTACTTTGTTAGAGAAGCAAACATTCTTTACCCTCTTTTTTATGTCTTTAAGAGCAAGGTTTGAGATAAAAAACGTAACTTTGCATCTTAATTAATAAACCCACAACGTTAACTTTCCGCCATAATGTCTATAACAAAAAAATCCCTTTTATTTGTTTTATTTTCGCTCGTAACAGTAAGTGCGTTTACCCAAAAGAGTGTGTACGGATTTGCATACGCCACAAGTTTGAAAGATAGCGTGGTGTACCTCTCTGCCATCCAAACACTTCCCGAGGCACAAATTGGCAAACATGGTTTCTTAAACTATAGAGCCGACTACGGCAATCAGTTTAGCAAATTCATTCAGCAATATTTCGCATTGCCATATGTCACTACTGTCATTTACTTTGACACCAACCGCTCTAAATTGGAGAAACGCTATCTTAAAGCAAAACGTAGGGTAAAGTATGATCAGCAAAAGCAAACCGCAGAAATTCCCTATAGCGACTTTAGATTTGAACAGATACAATAAATCTTAATGAAGGGAACAGTTGTGGCTGCTCAAGAAGATTTGAATGGTAACACATAAACCCAAAGTGTAATAGTACAAAAGTCCCCACTTTACCTCCTCACGTACCCCCCAACTTAACGAGTATGGACAAACTCAACTTTCGCGTAGCAGACGCTTTCTTCTGCATTGATTTTTTAGATGAAGAGGACGACAGACATTTGTTGCCCTCTTTTCCTGAATTTTACGTCAAGGAAAATCCAGAAACCCCACTCCTATTTACACTCACCGTTAGCAATTCATTGTGTTCATCCACACCTGAGGGAGAAGAATTAGGACAATTTGATTGTGGAGGGGCAAATCACGGCATTTATAAGCGTACAAACGGAGGTTACGAAATCCACATTTCTTCCCCAGAAGGTATTCTCTCATGCGTTCTGCAAACAAACGAGAATTTCTCCCAATGCTCAGCACGCCTCTTCGGAAGTGAAAACACAAAAAAGTTTGGTATCAACAATGCCATAATGATTTGCTTTGCTTTCAGCGGTGCCTACCATAATATCCTGCTTATACATGCTTCAGTCCCCATGATTGAAGATAAAGCATACCTCTTTTTAGGAAAAAGCGGAACAGGAAAAAGCACACACTGCAAGCTTTGGCTCAACAACTTTAAGGGCGCCGAACTCCTCAATGATGACAACCCCGCCATACGCATTCACCCCGACGGGAATATATATGTTTACGGAACACCATGGAGTGGCAAAACGCCCTGCTACCGTCCCCTCAGACGACTAATAGGAGGATTCCTTCGATTGGAACAAGCGCCCAAAAATGAAATTTCTCGCCTCCACCCCGTCATGGCATTTGCAGAAGTACTCTCCTCATGTTCTACCATGGTTTGGGACAAACCTTCTTATCACCATATATGCAACACTGTAAGCAAAGTGATAGAACGTACTCCCGTGTGGTTCCTTAAAAATCTACCCAACGCAGAAGCTGCACACATGAGTCATCATGCATTATGCGGTAATTAAGAAAACCAATCAATAGAGTGGTAAACTAAACACAAAAAGTACTTAAAAAAATAAGGTATTCTTTGCTTTCACATTTTCCCCAATAGTACCTCGTTATGAAGACGATTCAAATCCCCAATGACATTCTCATCCCCAAAATCAAGGAGGTGCTTGACCGTGGAGCAACAGCAACGCTACGAGTGAAGGGATACTCTATGAGATTGTTTCTTGAAAATGAGCGAGACCTCGTCACACTAAAAAAACCTGTTTGCTCCTTACTCAAACCTGGAGATGTCGTATTAGCAGAAGATAAACCTCGCCATTATGTATTACACAGAATCATCAAACGAGAAGGAGACAATCTCATCCTCAAGGGAGACGGAAACGTCTATGGCATAGAAAAATGCACCGTTAGCAATGTAATTGGAATTGTCACTCATTTTCACCGCAAGGGACGCAACACTCCCGATGCAGTCACGGGTTGGAAATGGCGCACCTATTCATTTATTTGGTTGGCACTGTCGCCTATAAGAAGATACATTTTAGCGATTTATAGAAGAATCAAGTAATAGGGACTGAAACTATATACAAAATCAAGTCCACACTTTACGAAACACATTAAAATTATGAAACTTAAATCAGGATTTTCGCTTCACGAAGTATGCGGAGAAAAAGTGCTTATCGCAGAAGGCATTGAAAATATCAATTTCTCGAAAATGGTAAATCTCAACGCCTCAGCAGCATACATTTGGGAACAAATAGAGTCTAAAGAATTCACCGCCGAAATGCTGGCAAATCTTTTGTGTGAGGAGTACGAAGTTGAATACAACCAGGCACTCAACGATGTCAATCAGCTTATCCTCCAATGGAAAGAACTCGGACTTATTGAAGAATAAACCTCATCAGCATAACACATAGGGCAATGGGTAACTACACATCTGAAGACAGATGAATACAGTTTACCTATTGCCCTATGATAGTTAATACGGGGCATCCATCTCCTATATTATTGCGTTCTCATTTACATCTGATCAACAAAAAGCAATTTAGAAGTGTCATACCCGCGCTTCTTAAGTCGCTCAACCAACTCCGACAAGAGAGAGGGTGGCATCACGGGATCGCGGTAGAGAATCCAAAGATATTTCTCACTACTACTTCCTACGACGGCATAGGTATATGCTTGTTCGTCAAGTTCAAGAATGTAGTAATCAGAATAAAACCACAGGAAGAAACTTACTCGTAGACGACCGGGATATAATTGAGGGTTCGGATATTTTCCCTTCCCAACAGACTTATACCGCTTACCATCACGAACGCCTTCGTTAACAATGCGTATGTCCCCATCGTCATTTAAAGTATATGTAGCTGAAACATGAGACATTTCGCGCTCAAAGCTATTTTCATAACGGGCAATCTCATACCACTTTCCCATGTAGCTAACGACATCTAACCAACGAACTGTGGAGGTGTCTAAAGCAACTGTTTCAACGTGTTTAGAAGGATGCTCAACACATGTGCATCCGTATGCTGGTGTCACAACAATAAACAGCATGCTCAGTTTTGTCCAAATCTTTTTCATAGCATTCTATTTTAAAAATTAAGGTTTTAAGGTTCAATAGAACTTCATTTCGTTGGCAAATGTAAGTGTCACTATCTATAATCAAATAAATTATAGACTTAAAGTTTCTTAATTCAACACTCTTTAATATAGAATACTATTATAATCAAAAGGCGCACCATTCCTGCGGGAATGATGCGCTCTTTGTAAATCTATAATCTCAATATTTCATACGCCTTAGGAGGAACATCCTTTCCCTCCATTCATAAGTTCATTCCATAGATGCATGAGCGCATCCTTTGGATAATAAATTAGCATCCTGGGACCTGCGTAACGCATAACTTGCTGCATTTGCTTGCGCATATAAGGGCGATAACAATGTATGGGACAGAGACGGCAAGTAGGTTTAGCATCACCGTATTTACATCTAGAGAGGCGTAAGTGGGAATAATCAAGCAATGCTTTACAAGCGTTACAAAGTGTTTGATTTTTCTCATACTTACGGCAGTAGAGACGAATCATTCGCTCTACCACTCGTTTCTCTTGCTCTATCGTCACAACAACTAATTTTTATTAAGAATGATGAGCGCAGCAAGTGTGCCTGGTATCCATCCCAAGCAAGTAAGAATGGTCACAATTAAAACAGAACCACAACCGCGGTCGAGCACTGCTAACGGTGGAAAAATAATGCAGAGTAAAACTTGAAGGCAAGACATATTTAACTATCTTTTTTTAGGTGGGTAATGTTTTTTAGGTTGCCCATGACGCGCCGTCTGTGGCGTGAAGGTTGCCCCAAAAAGTTTGTCTATTAAGTCTGGGCGATTCATACGGCGAAGTTCGGCAATAATCTTTTGGCGCTCTTCGGGTTTGTACCAAAAGAAGAACATGCGCTGCTTTAATTTCTCCGTTTGAGATTTTGCCGAAAATACAGGTTGTAGCGTATAGGGATGTACACCTGCGTGCCATGCCTCGGTGCTTACCGTCATAGGAGTGGGTGTAAAATCCTGTACTTGCTCTAATTGGAAGTCAAGTCGCTTGGTAAGCGCTGCCAATTCAGCCATGTCTTCAGGCGTACAACCAGGATGAGAACTAATAAAGTAAGGGATAATTTGCTGGCGTAACCCTGCCGACTTATTGATACGATCAAACACTTGCTTGAAGCGCTCAAATTGCTCAAAGGGAGGTTTACGCATGAGTTGAAGCACACGCGAAGAAGTGTGCTCGGGCGCAACTTTTAGGCGTCCACTCACATGATGAAGGATGAGTTCACGCGTGTAATCGTCCGTAGTTTTGTCAATAGTAGCATCACCTGTACGGTGTAACAAAAGGTCGTAACGTACTCCTGACCCTATCGTTACGCGCTTAATGCCTGGCATTTGGCGAACAGTGCGGTAAATATCAAGCAAAGGACGATGATCGTTACTCATATTCGGACAAATCTGAGGATGTACGCATGAAGGACGTCTACACTTACGGCAAAGGTCTGGATTCTTTCCACTCATGGCATACATATTCGCAGAAGGACCACCAAGATCCGAAAGGTGCCCCTTAAAATCGGGCATTTGCGTAATGCGCTCCACCTCCTTCAAGATGCTCTCCTTACTGCGACTGGAAATGAACTTCCCTTGATGCGCAGAGATCGTACAGAAGGAGCACCCTCCGAAGCATCCACGATGAATGTTCACTGAGAATTTGATCATGTCAAATGCCGGTATGCGCTTGTCCTTATACTTGGGATGCGGTAAACGCGTGTAAGGGAAATCAAACGAACGGTCTATTTGTTCCGTTGTCATCGGCGGATAAGGTGCATTTACCACCATATACTTGTCACCCGTCTGCTGAACAATACGTTGTGGAGTAAGTCGGTTGCTTTCTTCCTCAATATGCTTAAAGTTTGCCGCTTGAGCCTTCGGATTCTTGACCGCCTCCTCGAAGGAGTGTAGCACGATGTCGGCATCCGTAATACCACCAGATATATCCTGCTTAGCCACGTATGTTACGGTTTGCAACACAGGATGCTTGCTAAGCATTATATGAAGATCTGTGGATGTAAGATTTAAATTGGCATCATGATATGTAATATGTTCCTCAATCTGCCTGCAAAGTTCAGCAATGGGCAGTTCTCCCATACCATATATCAGCACATCCGCCCCACTCTCTTTTAAGATACCGGGACGAAGGCGCTCTTGCCAGTAATCATAGTGTGAAAGTCTACGAAGCGACGCCTCAATACCGCCCAACACAACGGGGACATCAGGATATAACTCCTTCAGAATTTTTGTATATACGATTGTAGGCATTTCGGGGCGCATGTCGTGACGACCATTTGGAGAATAAGCATCCTCAGAGCGTAGGCGGCGGTTGGCAGTATACTTATTAACCATCGAATCCATACAACCTGGCGCGATACCGAAGAACAAACGTGGGCGCCCCAATTTCTTAAAATCACGATAATCTCCATGCCAATCTGGTTGAGGGACAATGGCCACGCGATACCCTTCAGCTTCCAAAAGACGTCCAATGACAGCACAACCAAACGAAGGATGATCGACATATGCATCCGCGCTAAACAATATGATGTCTACCGAATCCCAACCACGGAGTTCCATCTCCTTCTTGGTGGTGGGCAACCAATCTGTAAGTTGATATTGCATGATTTGTTTATAAATAAGTAAGGGGAACTAAAAATTCAAGATGGAACTTGACTGCTGGTAATCTAATACCGTTTAGACACATTGGAAAAGAGTACCTCATCCGTCCGCCCCCTCCTACTCGATTTCCGTCAACAACTACTTACTTTCAAAAAAATCCACATACGCCTCTATCAATTGCTTTAAACCATATGCCTTCATCTTATTATGACATATAACTTCAGCATAGAGATCCAACAAATCTTGAGGTACAGGCGAAGCACTCAAAAGGAGAGAACGCGTATGAAGTTTTAAGCGCAAAAGCGTATCTTCTGTCACATAACCTGTACTGTCAACAAGATCCTTCAACAAGGCATATTCCTTCAATACCTGAAAGTTTAGTTCGGATATATCTAAAAAGTGCGTCCCTTTTTCATTCAATTGAATATACATATGAGATAGGTTTGAATTTAAGAAAATTATACTATGCGAAGTTACACCAAACTAACCAATAAGCAAAACACAAATACTAATAATTAGGAACTGGTCCTATAATTATAAATTAGTTTGTGAGATTCGCGCAATAATTTAGGTTTGAAATAGCCTATCTGCCCTTATAATCTGGTCAAAAATTCTTTGCTCACCAGCAAACATGTACACAAGCAATGATAGAGAAACCCAGTTACCATTATCAATCCTCAAGTTCGTTACGTTTCCTTATGGTTAGACAAATGTTTCTTTCTGCGTGGGTATGCACACAAAAGTATAGATGGGCACCTCCATATTATCCCGTAGGATTTTCAAAAAAGACACGACCATAGTCATTGGTAGAACTATGGTCGTGTCTTTTTATTAACGTAAATTCTTCTCCACCTGCTGCTTAGCAAAGTCGAGGGTGATTTCGTAAGTTTCCTTCTTGCTTGAAGGAGCGTCATACATAGCATCAATCATGATGCTCTCGAAAATGGAGCGGAGTCCGCGCGCACCGAGTTTATACTCAAGGGCTTTGTCCACCACATAGTCATAAACTTCGGGATGAATTTCGAGCTTTACACCGTCCATTTCAAAGAGTTTTGTGTACTGCTTGACGATGGAGTTCTTCGGCTGCGTAAGGATGTTATGCAACGCCTCTTTATCGAGGGGATTGAGGTAAGTGAGCACCGGCAGGCGTCCGATAACTTCGGGGATAAGTCCGAAGCTCTTCAAGTCCTGGGGACGGATGTACTGCATGAGGTTTGAAGGATCGAGTTTGCGCACGTTTTGCACGGAGTCAAAGCCCACGGTATGGGTATTCATGCGCTGCGCAATCTTCTTCTCAATGCCGTCAAAGGCACCACCACAGATGAAGAGGATGTTGCGGGTATCTACCTTTACATAATCCTGGTCGGGGTGCTTGCGTCCGCCCTTGGGGGGCACATTAACGATGGATCCTTCAAGGAGTTTGAGCATAGCCTGCTGCACACCCTCTCCGCTCACGTCGCGCGTGATGCTGGGGTTGTCGCTCTTGCGGGCAATCTTGTCAATCTCGTCGATGAAGATAATGCCACGCTCAGCTTCTGCCACATTATAGTCAGCCACTTGAAGGAGGCGTGAGAGAATACTTTCAACGTCCTCACCCACATAACCAGCTTCGGTAAATACGGTGGCGTCAACGATGGTAAAGGGCACATCAAGGAGCTTGGCAATAGTGCGCGCAAGGAGCGTCTTACCTGTACCCGTAGAACCCACCATGATGATGTTTGACTTCTCAATCTCTACACCGTCGTCATCAATCGATTGACTAATGCGCTTGTAGTGATTGTAGACGGAGACGGCAAGGTAGCGCTTGGCATCGTCCTGACCAATAACGTATTGGTCAAGATGCGCCTTAATCTCAGCAGGTTTGGGGAGTTTCTTCAACTCCTTAGTAGGCGCATTGCGCTTAGCACCCTTTCCTGGAACTCCATCCAAGATTTCGGAAGCCATACGGATGCAGTCGTTGCAAATGGCGCCGTTTACCCCTTGGATGAGCAATCCCACTTCCGACTCTGGGCGACCACAAAAGTCGCATTGTCGCTTCTGTTTCTTCATAGTGGATTACTTTCTAAGCAACACCTTGTCAATCATGCCATACTCCTTCGCCTCTGCTGCGGTCATCCAATAGTCGCGGTCAGAATCCTGCCACACCTTTTCGAAGTCCGTGTGTGAGTGGTCAGCAATAATGGTGTAAAGTTCCTTCTTGAGCTTGAGGATTTCGCGTGCGGTGATTTCAATGTCACTCGCCTGACCTTGTGCACCGCCAAGAGGCTGATGGATCATCACGCGTGAGTGAGTCAACGCCGAGCGCTTACCTTCCTGTCCGCTTACGAGGAGCACAGCAGCCATAGAAGCAGCCATACCTGTACAAATCGTTGCTACGTCAGAAGAGATAAACTGCATGGTATCATAAATACCTAAACCTGCATATACAGAACCACCAGGTGAGTTGATGTAAATAGAGATATCCTTACCAGGGTCGCAAGAGTCGAGATAGAGAAGCTGTGCCTGAAGCGTATTGGCGGTGTAGTCGTCAATAGCCGTGCCGAGGAAGATGATGCGGTCCATCATGAGGCGCGAGAAGACATCCATCTGAGTCACGTTAAGTTGACGTTCTTCGAGGATGTAAGGGTTGAGGTACTGATTCTGCACCTTCATCACATCGTCAAGCACCATAGAGTTGATGCCCACGTGCTTGGTAGCGTATTTGTAAAAGTCGTTCATGTTCATAACTTTAAGATTGGAGAAAAAAGGAGTTGGCAGTCAGGCGTTAAGTCTTTTTGTGTATTAACTCCTGCACTCCCAACTCCTCATTATGGGGTAGATAATATTAGTTTTCAAACAACTTACCGAACTCTTCTGCAGAAACAGCCTTGTGGTTCAAGTTGAGCACGTTCTTCAACGCTGCAACGAGCTTTGTTTCAATGCTGCGTTCGATGAGTGACTGTGCCTGCTGCTTGTTCTTGAGCATTTCTTCAGCGTAGTTTTCGAGGTACTCAACGGGAACGTTGTTCATACCGTACTGAGCGAACTGCATGCGAGCAGCTTCAACTGCAGCAGCCTTAACGTCAGCCTGTTCGAGCTTGATATCATTAGCCTTAACGAGCTTTTCCTTGATGAGGTGCCACTTGAGCTCGTTGATTGAAGCTTCGAAGTGTTCTTCTACGTATGCTTCGCCCTTTTCCTTATTGTTGTTGAGCATTACCTTCTTGAGGACTTCGTTGGGGAATTCTACTTCACCCACCTTAGCTTCGCAATAAGCGCGGAGGTCGAGGAGGAACTTGTAGTCAGAATCCAACACGTGTTGTGCTTGGATGCCTTCCTTCACCTTTGCACGGAATGCTTCTTCACCTTCTACAGCACCTTCGCCAAATACAGCGTTGAAGAATTCCTGGTTGATTTCAGCGGGTACGAAACGGCTGATTTCGTTTACCTGGAAGCTAAAGTCGCCAGTGTATTGAGCAACTTCTTCCTTCTTCACCTTCAAGAGAGAAGATACTTCAGCTTCGTTGCCTTCGTATGCCTTTGAGGGGTTGATAACGAGGATATCGTTTACCTTAGCACCATTGAAGAGCGCCTTCTGTTCGTCGTTCTTGAAGTAAGTAGGCATGAGGCTTGCGCTTTCAACTACGATACCGCCTTCAACGGGCTGACCGTTTTCGTCGAGCTGAGCGAGGATACCGCGAAGGATGTCACGTTCTTCGTAAGACTGAACGTTTTCGGGGTGACCAGCCTGCTGAGCCATGCGCTTCACCTGAGCGTCAACCATTTCTTCAGTTACGTTGATGTCGTAGTAATCAACAGTGTCGTTAGAAGAGAGTTCTACGTTCATTTCGGGTGAAAGACCGAGGTCGAAGTGGAGCACGAAGTTATCATCCTTTTCGATATCAACCTGATCATCGTGAGCGATAGGTTCGCCAAGCACGTCGAGGTTGTTTTCCTGGATATAAGCATAGAGCTTTTCGCTGATCAACTTCTGTACTTCTTCAGCCTTAATCTGAGTGCCGTACATCTTCTTAACCATACCAGCAGGTACGTGGCCAGGACGGAAACCGGGCATCTGCACCTTCTTCTGTGCTGTCTGAAGACCCTTCTTTACGTTTGCTTCGTAATCAGCCTTCTCAATATTAAGAGTAAGTACACCAGTTACATTACCTGTCTTCTCAAAAGTAATATTCATTTTAGTTTTTGTTTATGGAAAGTTTATAATATTTGCGGACGCAAAATTAGTATATTTTTTTGAGATACCGTATTTTGCGCTCTAAAATTCTATCACCAATACACATTTTTATATAATTTTGCAGAAGAGTCTCCGACCTCTTAACCTCACAACCTCAAACCTCATAACCTCTCAAACTATGCTTCAATTCCCCAATTGCAAGATAAACATTGGTCTTAACATCCTGCGCAAGCGTGAGGATGGTTATCACGACCTTGCCACCGTCTTCTACCCTATTCCCCTGCACGACAACCTTGAAATCAAGCGCCTCAGTGAGCAGGACGAACCTTACCGTCTGTTGCTCTCGGGTAATAAAATTGAGGGCAACCCGGAAAATAACTTAATCGTGCGCGTGTACAAGGACTTGAAGCAGGAATTTAACCTTCCTCCGCTTGACATCCACCTCTACAAGCGCATTCCTACGGGAGCCGGACTTGGGGGTGGAAGTAGCGATGCTGCATACATGATAAAGATGCTCAACGAGGAGTTTTCGCTTGGGTTTACTAACGAAGAAATGGAGCGTCGCATTGCCCCCTATGGTGCCGATTGCGCCTTCTTTGTGCGTGAGCAACCAGCTTTTGCCACTGGTATTGGCGACCAACTTACACCCATCAACCTTTCACTCAAAGGATATCACCTCCTCTTGGTAAAACCCGACGACTTCGTTTCTACAAAAGAAGCTTATGCGGGCGTAGTGCCTCAAGCACCTGAACACGACCTTATGACTGCTATCCAAGCACCTATCGAAACGTGGCGCACGACCATCGTAAACGACTTTGAGCGAAGCGTATTCGTTTCTCACCCACGCATCGCTGCCATCAAGCAAACGCTTTACGACATGGGCGCCATCTATGCCGCCATGAGCGGAAGCGGAAGCACTGTTTTCGGAATCTTCAAGAGCGAACCAATGGAGTACGAAGAAGTATTCAAAGATTGTTTCACCTTCCACACAGCTCACCTCGTATGATTTTCTATTTTTCAGGAACGGGCAACAGTCGGTATGTCGCAAAGCACCTTGCCACACTCACCAATGACACGCTCATCTCCATTACCGACAAAGATTTGTCCGCCACGCAAGATGCGCGCATTGGACTTATTTTCCCCGTCCACGCATGGAGTGCTCCGAGGTTGATGGAGGATTTTCTCGTTCACCAACTCCCCCACCTCATTCAGCACCCCGCACCTTATATATATATGGTGTGCACCTGTGGAGACGATATTGGCAAGACGCACAAGATTGTGGCACAACTGCTTAAGAAGTCAGGACATACGCTCTCCTCTGCCTTCTCACTCATTATGCCCGATTCGTATATCGGACTTCCAGGCTTTGATGTTAATTCCGACGAGGTAGAACTGCGCAAAGTGCAAGCGTCGCTCAAATTGCTCCCCAGCATTGCAGAAGACATCCTCAACAATGCCATTGTAGAACGAGTAAAACCAGGACCTTTCCCTTGGTCGAAGAGTTACATCCTTCGCCCCCTCTTCTACCGCTATTTCGCAGGCGTTCGCCTTTTCCACACTACAGATAAATGCACAGGGTGTGGGCGCTGTAAAAAGATTTGTCCGCTGGGCAACATCAGCATTGAGAACAAGCGCCCCACATGGGGTTCACAATGCGCCAACTGCTTGGCATGCTATCACATCTGCCCCCATCGTGCCATTGAGTACGGCAAATACAGCAAGGGAAAAGGACAATACAAACTTCTCATTGAAAAATAAGCGAAGGCGCCCCGCAATGCGAGGCGCCTTCATTCGTATATATTGATTGGGAAATAGACTTTAAGAACCATGTACGGGCGACTACAAAAACAAAATGGGAATTCGTGGAAAGTAAGTCCGAGATAATTTGAAATAACTCCGAGTTTGTTTGAAATAACTCCGAGTTTGTTTTCAGCACTTCCGCACTTAAAATAACGACCGAAGATTTATCTTTTCCTAACCTTTTACCCCATTAAAGAGATGCGCAACAACAGCTCGTCTTCAAGCAATTTAATACGTTTATCCTTCACCGAAATTACATTTTCGCTTACCAAGGCAGAGATGGTTCGGATGGCGTTGCTCGTTGTCATATTTGAATAATCAGCAAGTTCTTGACGCGTCAAATCAAGATCAATAAATCCTTCAGTATCAAGCCCAAAAACTTCACGCATTGTAAGTAATGATTCAGCAATGCGCCCACGAACATGTTTTTGTGTGAGACTCACCATACGCTTGTCTGACACCCCTAAATCCTTCGCCAATTCCTCCACAAAAAATTTCATCACAGAGGGACACTTTGCCATAACCGAATGTATGACATTCATGGGGACGCAGCAAATCGTTGCCGAGCCGAAAGCTGCCGCACCTGTAACATAAGGTTCGTGCGCCAAAGAAGCACGATAACCCAAAAAGCTCCCTGCGCCCAGCATACGCATAATTTGGCAACGACCACAAACTCCCTGACGATAGACTTTTACGGCACCATCAAGCACCACATAGAGATGGTTAGGACTTTCCCCTTCGTTGTAAATCGGTTCGTGGCGCTTATACTCAACAACTTCAGCGCTACGCTCCAACATCCTGCGCTCTTCCATAGGAAGCAAATCAAGCAATGGGGAGAGCGCGTGAACTACCTCTGGGGTAATAGAATTTTGCTGACGAATATACATGTCTTTATAACGTAGTTTTTGTGTTTAGTTTCAAGGTAGAATAGTGCCAAAACTAACGAAAGTATGGCACTAAAAAGGCGTCATAATTCAATATCTTGTACTTCAAAAAAAGCAACAAGAGCTATTTATAAATTATGTTCTTAAACATAAATTTCCGCAAATGTAATGCGCTTTTTTGGGGTGGGCAAGATTTATCCACAAAATGTTTTATTGAGATTACAAAATAAGGCGATTATAGCGTCATAAAGCCAGATTTGAAAGGGTTTTAGGGCAAAAATTGCGTATTAGAGCCCCATTTCGCAAAGCAAATGTATTTTTTTCTTAAAAAATCTTTGGGGATACACAATTTATAAGTATTTTTGACCTGAATTGTAAACAGCAATTATCAAAACCATAAAAAACTATATTCATGGCGTACTTAAAATTTGACAGAACGCAGATGACGAATCTTCAAGACTCACTCTTCAAGGAGTTCTTGATTACGAATCAGTCAGGAGCGTATTGTTCCACCACTTTGGTAGGGTGTAACATTCGTAAGTACCATGGTCTTTTGGTAGGTCCCGTACCTGCTATTGACGATGAAAACCACGTATTGCTCTCTTCACTTGACGAGACGGTTATTCAGCATGGTGCAGAATTTAATCTTGGTTTACACAAGTATCAGGGTGAAAACTATAGCCCGAAGGGACACAAGTACATCGTAAGTTTTGAATGGGACAAGGTTCCTACTTGGACATACCGCATCGGTGGTGTATTGTTGAAGAAGGAAATCTGTTTCCGCTCTGACCACTTCCGTTTGTACATTCGTTACACGTTGCTTGAAGCTCACTCTGCAACTACGCTCCGCTTGAAGCCTTATTTGGCGTTCAGAAGTGTGCGTCATTGGACACAAGAAAATGGTAAGGCAAACACAGGTTACCAACCCATCGAAAACGGTTTGAAGATGTGCCTTTACGAAGGTTATCCCGAATTGTTCATGCAGACGGATGCGCCTTGTACTTACCATCACGAACCGAATTGGTACAAGGGCCTTGATTACCCGAAGGAACGCGAACGCGGTTACTACTCTTCTGAAGACCTCCTCGTGCCTGGTTACTTGGAAATGCCCATCAAGAAGGGTGAAAGCATTATCTTCACCGCTTCGCTTCGTGAAAAGGAACCTGCGCTCTTGAAACCCCTCATGGAAGAAGAAATGGCAAAGGCTGCTCCTCATGATAGCCTCTACCACTGCCTCGTACATGCGGCTCATCAGTTCCGCGTACAGAAAGAAGGCGAAGAATACATCCTTGCGGGTTATCCCTGGTTCAAGAGTCGTGCACGCGACCTCTTTATCGCACTTCCTGGTTTGACACTCTCAATCGGCGAAACAGAAGCCTTTGAAACATACATGCGTACCGCAGAAAAGGCACTTCGCAATTTGATCAACAACGAACCTATCAGTGTTGACATCCATGAAATGGAGCAACCCGACACTGTGCTTTGGGCCATCTGGTGTATCCAACAGTACGGCAAGTATGTAGGTCGTCAGAAGTGTTACGAAAAGTATGGTGCCTTGCTTAAGGACCTCGTGAAGTACTTGATGAATGGCGGTCATTCAAACCTCTTCCTCCACGACAACGGACTCCTTTACAGCAACGGACGCGACAAGGCGGTGACTTGGATGAACTCTACGTACAACGGTCGTCCCATTACGCCTCGCTCAGGTTACATTGTTGAATTCAACGCTTTGTGGTACAACGCCCTTAAGTTCTACCAGCAGATGTTGAGCGAAACTCCCGGACCTGAAAACGAAATCTACGCGGCTGAGTGTGAAGAACTCGCTCAGAAATTGCAACAGTCGTTTAAGAACGTATTCCTCAACGAACACGGATACCTTCTTGACTATGTTGACGGTCAGATGCAGGATTGGAGCGTTCGCCCCAACCAAATCTTCGCTATCGCCCTCGACTTCTCACCGCTTGACCTCAAGGAACGCAAGCGTGTTCTCGACATTTGCACTCGCGAATTGGTAACACCGAAGGGTGTGCGCTCACTCTCTCCAAAGAGTGGTGGTTACAATCCTCTCTACGTAGGTCAGCAGACACAACGTGACTTTGCTTACCACAACGGTACGGCGTGGCCCTGGCTCACAGGTTTCTACCTCGAAGCATACTTGCGTATATATAAGATGAGTGGTGTAAACTTTATCGAGCGCCAGTTGATTGGTTTCGAAGAAGAACTCTTCTACCATTGCGTAGGTACAATTCCCGAACTCTTTGACGGTAATCCCAGATTCTCTGGTCGCGGTGCCATCTCATTTGCCATGAACGTAAGCGGACTCTTGAGAGCGATCAACATTCTTGACAAGTACACTCGCGAGTAAAGAGAAAACCCACCGTCAGAAAAGACGTTAATAATTAACTCATTTAGATTAACAACCCACCTCTGCACCTGCCATCAGTTGCAAGTTGCAGAGGTTAAACATAAGAAACCATGAAAGTATTAATGTTCGGTTGGGAATTTCCTCCTCATATCTTAGGTGGTCTTGGTACAGCCAGTTATGGTTTGACCAAGGGATTGTCCCTTCAGTCCGACATGGAAATTACCTTCTGCTTGCCCAAACCATGGGGTGACGAAGACAAGAGTTTCATGAATATCATCGGTATGAATGAAACACCTGTTGTTTGGAAGGACGTTAGTTGGGAATATGTAAAAGAACGCATCGGACACAAGTGCGATCCCCAAACTTACTTCGACCTCCGCGACCACATCTACGCTGACTTCAGTTACAGATACACGGATGACCTTGGTTGCATCAACTTCTCAGGTAGATATCCCGACAATCTCCACGAGGAAATCAACAACTACTCCATCGTAGCGGGTGTTATTGCGCGTCAACAGCAATATGACATCATTCACGCTCACGACTGGTTGACCTACCCTGCAGGTATTCACGCGAAGAACATTTCAGGAAAACCCCTCGTAATCCACGTTCACGCTACAGACTTCGACCGCTCAAGAGGTAATGTAAACCCCACGGTGTATAGCATTGAAAAGGACGGTATGGACAACGCTGACTGCATCATGTGTGTGTCTGAACTCACGCGCCAAACGGTCATCAAGCATTACCATCAGGATCCTGCAAAGTGCGTAACCATGCACAATGCCGTTTACCCCTTGGAACCTGAAATTCAGGAAATCATCAAGAAGGGTCGCACCAAGAAGGATAACAATGAAAAGGTGGTTACCTTCCTCGGACGTATCACCATGCAGAAGGGTCCCGAATACTTTGTTGAAGCAGCAGCCCTCGTACTTCAGCGTACACACAACATCCGTTTCTGCTTCGCAGGTTCAGGAGATATGCTTGAAGAAATGATTGAACTCGCAGCTCAACGCGGTATTGCTGATAAGTTCCACTTCCCCGGCTTCATGAAGGGTAAGCAAGTATATGAAACATTCCGCGATAGCGACGTTTACGTCATGCCCTCTGTTTCTGAACCCTTCGGTATCTCACCGCTTGAAGCCATGCAGTGTGGTGTACCCTCTATTATTAGTAAACAAAGTGGATGTGCAGAAATTCTCGATAAGTGTATCAAGACCGACTATTGGGACATTCACGCTATGGCAGACGCCATGTATTCAATTTGCACGAACGAAGGTCTCTACGAATACCTCAAGGTTGAAGGTATTAAGGAGGTAGACGAAATCACCTGGGAAAAGGTGGGTCATAGAATTCGTAAGTGCTATGATGAAACCATTGAACGCTTTAACAGACACTAAAAAAACTATCCACAACTATGAAAACTGTTTGCTTATATTTTGAAATTCACCAAAATATCCACTTGAAGCGCTACCGTTTCTTTGATATCGGTACCGACCACTATTATTACGATGACTATGAAAATGAGCGTTCAATTACTGAAACTGCTGAACGTTCATACGAGCCCGCCCTCAAGGCGCTCCTTGAAATGGCCGACATGTATGGCGATTACTTCAAGTGTGCCTTCTCACTCTCAGGTTGCGCTATTGAAATGCTTGAAACATACGCACCTCAGGTGATCGAACTCCTTCAGGAGCTCAACAATAAGGGTTGCGTAGAATTCCTTGCAGAACCCTATTCTCACGGTTTCTCATCCATCAAGGATGCAGAATGCTTCAAGGAAGAAGTAGATCGCGTATGCAAGAAGATCAAGGCGCTCTTTGGTCAGACTCCCAAGGTATTCCGCAACTCTGCCCTCATCTATTCAGATGAAATCGGTGAACTCGTTGCCGATATGGGCTTCAAGGGCATGCTCGCTGAAGGCGCTAAGCAGGTACTCGGTTGGAAGAGTCCCCACTTCGTTTACGCTTGCAACCGCAATCCGAACCTCAAGCTCCTCCTCCGCGACCACAGCCTCTCAGAAGATATCTCTTACCGCTTCAACGACTCTTCATGGAGCGAATATCCCCTCTTTGCAGACAACTATGCACAGTGGATTGCCAATCTCCCCGAAGAAAGCCAGGTAATCAACCTCTTCATGGAGCTCTGCGCACTCGGTATCTTCCAGCCCCTCTCTTCAAACATCCTCGAGTTTATGAAGGCACTTCCCGCTCAGCTTAAGGAACGCGGTATTACCTTCTCTACTCCCTCAGAAATCTGCTCTAAGATTAAGTCTGTAGGTACCATCGACGTGCCCTACCCCACATCTTGGGTAGACGAAGAACGCGACCTCTCACCCTGGTTGGGTAATGTGATGCAACAGGAAGCCTTTAACAAGCTTTACAGCGTAGCTGAACGCGTACGCATCTGCAACGACCGTCGCCTCAAGCAAGACTGGGACTACCTCCAGGCATCTAACAACTTCCGCTTCATCTCCACAAAGCCCAACTCTTACGGTGCTTACCGCGGTATCTACGACTCTCCGTATGATGCGTTCACAAACTACATGAACATCATTGGCGACTTCGTAACTCGCGTAAACAACATCTATGGCGGTATGGAAAACGAAGAGCTCAATTCGCTCCTCACCACCATCAAGAACCAGGATGAAGAACTCGCCGTTAAGGAAAAGGAAATCAAGAAGCTCAAGCAAGTAGTTGCAAAGCTCGGCGGCACAGAAGCTCTTGAAGAACCCAAGGCAGAAGCACCCGCAGCTCCCGCAAAGAAGGCTGCTCCTAAGAAGTGCGCCCCCAAGAAGGCTACTGCTGAAAAGAAGGAAGCACCAGCTAAGAAGGCACCCGCCAAGAAGGCAGCTACTAAGAAGTAAGACACATTTGCTTTACACATTCATACTAAAAGTAGGGAGACTTTGGTCCCCCTACTTTTTTATGTTAAACTAAACCGACTATATGAAAATAGAAGTTAACCCCAAAGATACCCCTCGCGCAGAGGCATTTGACCTATGGATGTCGTCTCCGATGCCCATGGTGACTTTGACAAAGACATTAAATGTCACTCATCTCCAAAAGGTAGCGCAACGCCGGAACATTAAGTTCAACGCCCTACTCTGCTGGTGCATTGGAAGAGCAGCAAACCAAATACAGGAGTTCTACCTCTTGCCTGAAAATGGGAAACTCTTCAGTTTTGACGATTTGGCAATAAATGTAATTGTCAATAATAAGCAAGGAGGTATAAGTTCATGCGACATACCCTACTTAGATAACATCACCACTTTCAGCGATAAGTACAATGAACTTACTCATAAAGTTTCTACAACATCCCAAAGTTCTTATCTTGAAAACTATATGGTAGTGGGCACCTCCGCCATGATTCAGACAGAACTTGATAGTATCGTCAATCAATACACAGACAAATTCTGTAATCCTATGGTTATGTGGGGGAAATATCGCAAAAGATGGTGGAAGACAATCCTCCCCATATCCTTCCAATTCCACCATGTACAAATGGATGGTGGACATGCCGCAACTTTCTTGGAACTGCTTCAAAAAGAAATCCTAAATCTAAAATGAATACGCCTCCTTCCATAACAACTTCTACGCGAGAAGAGCGAGCTAATTTTGTACGCACACAATGGGAATGTATGCACAACTGCGAACTATGTGGTAAATGTCACGTTCTAAAAGGTAAAGATGCGGAATTTATTTATTCTGAATACATAGAGGGGAAACGTTCATACATGGACATTACATTAGAGTTGAGAAGTAATCAAAGATTCTCTAAATAGCAACAAGTAAAATATTATTATTATGGGTAAAAAATAACAATATGTAAAATATTATTTCTAACTTTGCATAGTCGTAGGTATTACGATTTCTTAAAACGAGAAACATATCAATAAAATAAATATGAAGAAATTCTTTTTGCTCCTGACTACAGCAATTGTTACATTTACTTCATGTAACACAAAGGAAAAGGTAGTTTACTTCCAGGACATTCAGCATGCAGAGGTAATTCAAGCACAAATGGTTGAAAACCTTAAATTTCAACCTGGCGACCGCTTGACAATCGTCGTAACAAGTAGTTTGACCCCAGAAGATGCTGTTAGTTATAACCTTCCTATTGTAACTATGCAAGCTGGTTCTGTTACAGGTCAGAACTACTCAAACCAAATGTCATACTACACAGTTGAACCTGATGGAACTATTGAAGTCGCAGGTCTTGGCAGAATGGTTATTGCTGGAAAATCACGTTCGGAAGTAACTGAAGAACTTCAAAATAAGTTGAGAAATGGTTTGTTGAACGATGCGATTGTTGCAGTAAATCCTGTCAATCACTATATCAACATCCTCGGCGAAGTTAAGACTCCCAATAGATATTTACTCAACAAGGATAACATCACAATTCTTGAAGCCATCACAATGGCTGGAGACCTTACCATTCAGGGTGACCGTAGCAGAATTCTTGTAATGCGCAATGAAGATGGTCAGGTTAAGAACTATTATGTAGACCTTCGCTCAAAAGACATTCTTTCTTCACCTGCTTTTTACTTGAAGCAGAACGACGTAGTTTACGTACAGCCCAACGAAGTTAAGAGCAACAACTACGTAAACAATGGTAACAGCATCCGCCAGATTTCAACATGGCTCTCATTGTTGTCATTCATCACAACAACAATCATCTTGATTAAGAACTGGTAAGCAACCACACATTAAATAATATAAGGCGCAAGACTTGACTCTTGCGCCTTTCTTTTTTGTCCACCAATCCCCCACCTACACCCCATTAGAACTTCCAACACAGAACATTTCAATGTATAGCACTAAATGCTCTCAGACATCCCCAAAACAAACTCCCAGATATTTTGAACCAATTTGGAGATGATTCAAAATATCTGGGAAATCGTTTTTAGCAAAAGGGATAGTTATTTAAGAGATTCAAAAATATGTCTGTTGATAAAGAGAACTCTCACTTCAGTTCTCAATCTCCTATTTCGGTGCCCTACACCCTCATTAGAAAATGAGGTTAAATCTCATTCTTATCGCCAACAGGGAAAATCACTTTGGGCACAAACGTCGCCGCTTCGTCGGGCGTCATACCTGCGTAAGCCATAATGATGATTTCATCACCCACCTGAAACAAACGAGCAGCAGCTCCGTTCAAACAAATGCACCCCGACTTGCGTGGTCCCTTAATCACATAAGTTTCGATGCGCGCACCGTTCATGTTATTCACCACATGAACATGCTCATTGGCAATCAAGCCAGCGGCGTCCATCAAGTCTTCATCGATGGTGATACTTCCCATATAATGAAGATTTGCCTCGGTCACTTTTGCACAATGAATCTTTGATTTCAAAATACTTAAAACCATAGTATTTATTTGTATCTAATATTATCAATTAAACGAACGGGGCGAGCACCGCAGAAGACGGTAATACATCCTACAATTTCTTCCGCATCATCCCACGAAGTAACTTCTTGCAAAGTGATACCATTCACAATGTGGTAATACTCAACATCAAGTCCTTCAATAGCATTCAATTCATCCACCACCTTCTTTTGCGTTTCACACACGGTGTGAGATTTTGCATACTCCAGACTTTCAAACAGACATCTTGAGATATTCAAAGCCGTAATGCGCTCTTGTGAAGTCAACAACGTATTGCGACTTGACATCGCCAAACCTGACTCTTCGCGCACAATGGGACAAGCCACCAATTTAATGGGTAATTTCAAATCAGCAACCATTGCACGTATAACAGCAACCTGTTGGAAATCCTTTTCTCCAAAATAAGCCACATCAGGTTGCGTCATATAAAATAATTTAGAGACAATCTGACACACCCCATTGAAATGCCCAGGACGACGTTCCCCTTCCATTACTGTATCAATGGGAGGATAAGAGAAACAACGCGTATCAGGTTCAGGATACACATCTTCTACACTTGGAGCAAAAACATAATCCGTACCAATCTGCTCAAGCAACTTGCAGTCGGCATCAAACGTACGGGGGTAATTCTTCAAATCGTTCTTATCGTTAAACTGCGTGGGATTCACAAAGACACTCACGATTGTCACATCGTTCTCCGCTACGGAACGCTTCACCAACGACGCATGACCTTCGTGTAACGCACCCATTGTCGGCACTAAACCAATAACCTTATTCTGACTGCGTTCGTGAGCAACACAAGCCTCCAATTCTTTTACTGAAGATATAATTTTCATATACTCAATTTTTCTACATCACAAGGCGGCACCCGCATACAGCACCACCCTTCTTTTTTAACATGGGGCAAATTTCGGCAATTTATACGATATAGATTATGATTTTTACCTAAAAAATTATAAAAACACTTCCATGTTAGCGATTTAGATGGGTCTGTTAACAAAATAATCAGGAAAAATTTGTAACTTTGCAACGGTAAAATTTTCGATTGCGAAAAAGCCTTTTCTTTTCTCAAGAAATGGTTATTTTATTGCTTTTGAAAGTCAACCACATTTACTTTTTAGACTTAACATTAAGATGACAAAGGCGAAGAAGGTATTATTCATTACCCAAGAAATCACCCCGTATGTTCCAGAAAGTAGCATGTCTTTCGTGGGACGAACTCTCCCCCAACTCATTCAGGAAAATGGCAACGAGATTCGCACATTTATGCCACGATGGGGTATCATTAACGAGCGACGCAATCAGCTGCACGAAGTGATTCGTCTGTCGGGAATGAATATTGTTATTGATGATACAGACCATCCACTCATCATCAAGGTGGCAAGCATTCAAGCTGCTCGCATGCAGGTATATTTCATTGACAATGATGACTATTTCCACAAACGCGCAATGCTTGTTGATGAAAAGGGTGAAGAATATGTTGACAATATTGAACGCGCTATTTTCTACGCCCGCGGTGTGCTTGAAACGGTAAAGAAATTGCGTTGGGTGCCTGATGTCATCCATTGTCAGGGTTGGATTTCAGCAATTGCTCCACTTTTGATTAAAACAGCCTTTGCTGATGACACACCTTTTGTGGATACAAAAGTGGTTTTTGACGCATATGAAGAAATGCCCCAAATGACACCTCCAGCAAATCTCAAAGAGTGCTTGGCTTTCCGCAATATTGACGCACAATTTCTTGAGGACACTGGCATTGACTTTACACATCCCGATGCCCTTGGCAAATTAGCCATCCATTTTTCAGATGCTGTTGTATTTGAGAAGTCAGAAGTTCATCCCAACCTCATGGCTTATGCAAAAGAGCGTGGAATTGTTGTTACTACGCGTGAGGAAGGAAATCCTCTTGCTGATGCATACGAAACTACATACTCAGCCCTTGTCGGCGAATAGGAATAAATGTGCCGATGTGCCCTTGCACATTGGCACATTCTTACATTTAAGGTGTGTTCTATAATTCGCTTTATAGGAAAATCGGAGTTTAGCCGAGATATTTTTTGAGTCGAAGAGGGAGTGTAGTTGACTACACGACCGATATGAGTGGCAAAAATAACTGGATAAAACCGATTAGACAACAATAAGATATAGGTACTCACCATTGTTAAAAATCTGGAGGGGGTATAGCACCCACCTTAACAATAATCACATCCACCGTGAAAAGTTTTTTAGGTAAAATATCGTCCGCAACATTAGTACTTACAACCATCGGAGCGTTGTTTGCATGTGATGACACTACAGATTCTTTCGGTTCATCTGTAATGCCAGAACAAGACTTGTTAGTAACGACAACGGAAACGTTTAAGATCAATTCTAAGACTCTAAAAATGGACTCCGTACTTGCGAGTACAAGTACTTGCTATTTAGGTGCTGTTGTTGATCCCGAAACAAGAGCTAAAACGACATGTAATTTTTTGGCACAATTTCATATTCCAGAAAATTATTCACTCCCTGAACGTGAACAACTACTTCTCAATGAGGACAACGAGGTAATCATTGACTCATGTGATATTCGTATCTATTTCGACAAATATTACGGCGACTCCTTGACCACGATGAAATTACTCGTACAAGAGTTAGACACCACCAAAGTTATGGAGGAAGGGCAAACGTATTACACAAATATTGACCCTAAAAAGTTCCTCAACTCAGCATCAGCGCAAAAAACGTCCCTGACCTATGCGGTGAAAGATTTAATGCGCCCGTCAACAGAAACTGAAGGATCCTCTTACTATCGAAGCATACGAGTTCCTTTGTCAACTGACTACGGAAAATTTCTAATAGATAAATACTACGAGCAACCTAATTATTACAAAAACTCATACATGTTTATCCACCATGTATGCCCTGGTTTTTTCTTTGAAGTCACAGGTGGCGTAGGTAGCATGGTTGAAACGGTAATAACCACCCTTAATGTGTATTTTAAATACCATACCACAACCGAAGCTGGAAAGGACACCATCGTCTCAGGATTACAACAAATGGCTGCCACAGAGGAAGTATTGCAAAACACACAGATAGAAAACAAACTTCCATCTGAAATGCTTGATGCTTCTAATGAATATACTTATATCAAATCTCCGGCAGGACTGTGCACTGAGATCACATTACCTATCAATGATATTATTGCGGGAGAGCATTACAATGACACCATCAACTCTGCCTCATTCGCACTGCGCTGTTATAAGGACAATACGCACAATATCTACAACCTTTCAGCACCGCCCACAATCCTAATGATTCGCAAGGCAGAGCAGTATTCTTTCTTTGAAGAATCAAAACTCACCAGCACTCAGGCATACATCTCTAATCACAATCCGCAGACGAATGCTTATACATTCAGCAACATCAGTCAGTTGATTAAGATTATGAAAGATGAGCGAGACATCGCCTGTGAAATACTCCCCACGGACACTGAAGCACAACGATTAGAGAAATACCAGCAATGGGAAACTGAAAATCCCGATTGGAATAAGGTAATCCTACTCCCCGTTCGCGCTGAATATTCTACGTCCAATTCTGGTTATGGTAATACAACGCAAACACTGATGCGCATTCATAATGAGTTTGGCATGCACAGTGCAAAAATCCAAGGCGGAGCACAAGGCATCAAACTTTCTGTAATTTATAGTCGTTTCCAATAATCAGGAAGAATAGGGTTGAGGTTTTTGAGAAACAATTCTGCTTGCAAGGTTCTCAGGTGCCTGAAGCAAGGAGAACGTTAAGACCTTAACACCTTTCATCACCACCATAAGCATAAGGAGCAGAGGAACTATTTTTAGAAATAGCGACACTCTGCTCTTTCTTATTTTCAACACATACTCCCATGATGCAAAGTTTTCTATTAGCCGCAGGGTTAGGTACACGCCTTAAACCCCTCACCGACTCGATCCCCAAAGCACTTGTACCCGTGGCAGGTACTCCGCTTCTCAAGCATATTTCTCAAAAACTCATTGATGCAGGCGCTGAGCGCATCGTAGTCAATGCGCATCACTTCGCACAGCAAATTATTGACTACGTTGCCTCACAAGATTGGAACATTGAGCTTAAAATTTCAGACGAGAGTGCCCAACTCCTGGATACGGGAGGGGGACTTAAAAAGGCACAACACCTCTTCTCCCCCGACGCTCCTATCCTCATTCACAATGTTGACATATTAAGCAATGCTAACCTTCAGCAACTGGAGCATGCGCATAAACATCACGACGTCACCTTGCTCGTCTCCAAGCGCACTACCAACCGCTACTTGCTCTTCAACGATGACATGCGCCTTGTCGGTTGGACAAACATACTTACGGGAGAGGTGCGCAGCCCCTACCCCAACCTTGATCCTTCAGCATGCAAGCAATTCGCATTCTCGGGCATTCACCTATTCTCCCCCAAACTGTTCCCGCTCATGAACGACTATCCGGATAAGTTCCCTATTATGGAATTCTACCTAAATCATTGCCATGAGATAAACATTTATGGGGCTACTCAAGAGGGATTACAACTGCTGGATGTAGGCAAATGCGACGCACTCGCTGAAGCTGAAAAGTTTATCATAACCCTCAACGCAGGAAGCGACAGAATTTAACCCTCCCCCTACACATTTTTTTGAAAAATTGCTTTGCTGCAAACTGAGCGAGCAGTAACTTTGCACTCATGAAAACAGGATTTGACCACGAAAAATACCTCAGAATTCAATCTGAACGCATCAAGGAGCGCATTGCCAAATTCGGAGATAAACTTTACCTCGAATTTGGAGGCAAACTCTTTGATGATAATCACGCCAGTCGCGTGCTTCCCGGTTTCCAACCTGATAGCAAATTGCAAATGCTCTTGCAACTTCGTGACGAGGCTGAAATCATCATGGTAATAAGTGCTCACGACATTGAAAAGAATAAAATTCGTGGAGACCTCGGCATAACTTATGACGAAGATGTACTGCGTCTGCGAGATGAGTTTGAAAACATTGGTCTTTATGTGAGCAGCGTTGTCATTACCCACTACAATGGTCAATCAAGCGCTGATGCTTACCGCAATCGATTGGAGCGCCAGGGCATCAAGGTGTATTACCATTACACCATTGACGGGTATCCCCATAATGTAAAGTTAATTGACTCCGACGAGGGTTTTGGTCGCAACGACTATATTGAGACCACTCGCCCCTTGGTAATCGTTACAGCTCCAGGTCCAGGTAGTGGGAAAATGGCTGTATGCTTGAGTCAGCTTTACAACGAGCATAAGCGCGGAGTCAAAGCGGGGTATGCCAAGTTTGAAACTTTCCCCGTGTGGAACCTTCCCTTGAAGCACCCCATCAATGTCGCATACGAGGCAGCAACAGCCGACCTCAACGATGTCAACATGATTGACCCGCTCCACCTTGAGGCATACGGAGAGATTGCCGTCAATTACAACCGCGACATTGAGATATTCCCCGTGCTCAACGCCATCTTCGAAGGTATCTATGGCGAAAACCCCTACAAATCTCCCACGGATATGGGCGTAAACATGATTGGGTTCTGCATGAGCGACGAAGAGGTATGCAGCAATGCCGCACGCGACGAAATCATCCGCCGCCATTACGAAGCCCTCAACCGTTATGCCAACGGCGCCGACAATGAGCATGAAGTCAATAAGATTGCGCTCATCATGAAGCAGGCAAAGCTCACCACCGATTACCGCCGCACAACTATTGCCGCACGCGAACGCAAGGAACAGTGGAACTGCCCAGCAGCGGCAATAGAGTTGGCAGACGGCACCATCATTAAAGCGGGTTCAAGCGAACTCCTCGGACCGAGCGCTGCGCTCATTCTCAATGCCACGAAGCACCTTGCAGGCATACCCCACGAGGTAAAGCTCATCCCGCAATCCATGATCGAACCTATTCAGCACACGAAGGTGTCGTTCCTTCACGGGCGTAATCCACGCCTCCACACCGACGAAGTGCTTGTAGCGCTCTCACTCTTGAGCACCACGGATGAAAATTGCCGCCGCGCACTCGAGCAGCTCCCCAAGTTTAATGGTTGCCAAGTTCACACTACGGTAATGCTCAGCGAGGTTGACCGTAAGATTTTCAAGAAACTCGGCATCGGTCTTACTAGCGATCCCGTAAAGAAATAAACTTATTATTGCTTCTATATAAACTTATATTTCAAATATAAAGATGGCGTGTCAAGTTTTTTGACACGCCATCTTTTTAATTACAATCTATACGAAACTCTTCTCCTGTTTGGTGTATTTGATCTTGAGACGTTTTCTTGCTTTTTATAAGGCGAGAGCACCGTGCAGAACTTCTCTGCACTATTCAAAAAATAGGCTGTGTGGACAAAAAGTAAGGGCGCACTAACTATGCGACCTTACTTGTCAAGTAGATATCATGCTATATGGCAGTTGTTCTCTATAATCAAAAGAAATAATCTTTATTCTTCAACCTCTGACCAATAGGTATCCCCTAAGCTCCCCGCAATAATGCCAATCCCCTCTCTATTGATGATGTAATTGATGCGATCACCCCGATTGCTACCTAGTATTAGGGTTACTTCAGCAAGACCATCTTTGAAATCTCCCGCACGATCATAAACACAAGGAATGACTATTCTTCCCTTGGTATTTATATAGCCGTATTTACCATTTTGCTTTACACGGGCAAGTCCTTCTGAGAAATCCTGCGCGTCATCATATACGCAAGGCACAACTGTTCTCCCTTTGGTATCAATATATCCGTATTTTCTGTTATTCCAATCGCCTTGACTTACACGGGCAAGTCCTTCTGAGAAAGGGTTATAGTCATCATAAATGCAAGGAATAGTTTCCTCTCCCTTGGTATTGATAAAGACCCATTTGCCGTTTTGGCAGACACGGGCAAGTCCTTCAGGGAAAGACCAATCAGATTCTTTATATATGCAAGGGATAACCTCCTCGCCCTTAGTATTGATATAACCATATCGGCCGTTTTCATCTCTGCCGATTTTACTTACACATGCTAAACCTTCAGAAAAAGGATTAGCGTCATTATACATGCAAGGCACGACAAGTTCCCCCTTAGTATTGATATAGCCATAGCCGCTCACGACTACCATCGCAAGACCTTCGGAGAAATCATCCGCCCAATTATAAATACAAGGTATGACCACCTCACCATTGGTGTTAATAAAACCCCATTTGCCGGTATCCTCATCACCTTGTCTTACACGGGCTAGTCCTTCAGAGAAAGGCATAGCAAAATCAAAAATGAAAGGTACGACGAGTCTCCCTTTGGTATCAATATATCCGTATTTTTCGCCTTGACCAACAGGGGCAAGCCCCTCAGAGAAATCCATCGCATCATCATAATTGCAAGGTACGACCACCTCGCCCTTGGTGTCGACAAACCCCCATTTACCATTATGCAATATACGGGCGAGACCATTAGAGAACGCATAAACGTGATCAGCAGTCACGTCAAATAAATGATTCCCCTCACTATCTACATAATATGTCCCATTATTTACGGCAATAATAACTGTTGAGTCTTTACTTTCAGACTGCTTTTCTTTCCCCCCACAGGCGCAAATTGTAAGCATCAGTATACCGAGAAAGATGTGTTTAAACATTTTCATAACAAATTTCAATATTTCAGTTAAGTAAAATTACCTCCTAAAGTTGCTTATGTCTATGCATGCTTAATAATATATTCTACTTAGGCATTGTGTGCTCATTACTGTGCCAAAACATTAGGAAGTTCTTTTATTATCATGACTTAGCAACTTTAGAAAAAAGTTTTTTGACATCTTCTATTTAATGTCTTAGGTCTGGTTGGCACTATCAATAAAGAGGCCACATACTTGTTTTTACTGAATAATGAAGCGTACAGGAACTGTAAACCACTTACGCACAGGACGACCGTCATTTCTTGCTGGAATAAAGTGGGGTAATGATTTTACTAATCTGATTGCTTCACGGTCGCATTCTGGAGAAAGTGATTTCTTTACCTGCACTTCCCCCACACTACCGTCGCGTTCAACGACAAAGTGAAGGATTACCATACCCTGCAAGTCCTGCTCATAAGCGATTGCGGGATACTTAACATTATCACGGAGGTACTTAAGGAGTGCATCCTGACCACCAGGGAATTCAGCGTCCTGTTCTACCACTTCGTGAATTTCTTCTTCATCATCTGCATCGTTGTCAGTCATGTTACCACTCAAGTCTTCTATATTAATCCCCTCTTCAGAGTCACCGGTGTAATCTTGAGAATTGATAGAAATGTTGTTTCTTGATCTTCCTTCAACTTGGTCATGGATGTCAGGCACTGTGAAGGCAATAGAAGGTCCATTCACTGCTGAAGAATCAACATCATCAGAAGCAAATGTTGCTCCTGAATCAATAATAACAGTATCCTGTACCTGCCCGCTCTCATCGATGTAGAGTTCTAGGATTGCTCCAGAATCATCTATAACCCTCTTCACCTCACTTATCTTAATCTTATTTTGCTTAGTTGTATCAATTTCAACGATAGGCTCGCAACGTGGTTTATCTGAGGACTCTGTTCCCTGTTTAGATTCACCGCATGAAACAGATAAGATGCATAAAAACGAAGGAAGTAAATACTTAGGAATAGTCATAAGATTTATAAAATTTATTTGGTGATATGTATGTAATTTATATGAACCTATATTTAAGAGTTTTCACAAATGTAGTTAATAAATGAAAGCAGGTATCTCGTATTGAAAATTTCTTCCATCACAAACGACATTTATATCAAACTCTTCTGTTTCTCCCTGAGATGATAGAGTAATTATACCTGAATAGTCGTTACCGCCTTTGTGTATAAGCCTAACATCAACAACTCGTATGTCAGCAGATGCGAGTTTTTCAGATGCGAGTTTTTTAACATCTTTCTCCAATTGTTCTGTAGTAGGGTGACAAGCTACAAACACAAGAACAACAATCAAGCAAAGTAATTTCTTAAAATTTTTCATAACATAAAAAGTTTTTAAAATAAGACATAATTTTTTTCAATTTAGAATGATAAATAAATGGGAATATATTCTTTATATGCAATTACCAACCAGACCACCCATGATATAATAGCCCAAATCAATGCACTTTTTGCTTTTGAAGGATATTCATTCCTTTTAACAAAATAATAAATTATACCAATTAAGGGTAAACCGAAAATTAGAATTTCTATTACGCATCCTAGTTTTTCCTCTTGCACTAAATCTTCACTTTCATTGTATAATTCACAACTAAATCCACCCCAAGTTCCCAAGGAAAGATTGCAAGTATAATTTTCGTTCGGATTTACCTGCAATTTAAAAGTACTATTTATCCCCTGAGCGTTTAATGTTACTTCCATTACATGAGCTGTAATAGGAATATATACAACAAAACCTGCATTATAAGAATAAGTCCTTTTAGTTCACCATTAACCTTTACTTCCACAGGAATCTGAGTTATAGCATATTTACCTTCCCATACAAGTTTAATTAACTTACATGAATTGTTCGCTAATGTTGCACTTGCAACTGGGGCTCCACACATCGGACAAGAAATAGCCTTATCCGATAACTGGTGACCACATTCACTACATTGAATTAAAGCCATAAATACATGTGTCTACACACTAAGACTCAAAAGTGTGTCTATAAGATAAGGAGTTTATAAAATACATAAAAAGAAAAGTGTGAGTCTATTAACTCTTATCCTAATGATAGGCTCTCGACTGCCTTGTAAAGTAGATAAGAAAAAACAGCTCACACCTTTGGTGGTATATTATGTGAAGTACATATATACATTACCAAAGGAAAACCGTTATTGCTTTTCCAACTTTACAGATGAGGTGTCGAGATTCATCATTATGGAATAGAGCTAAACGCTTTCCTCTATATGCTTACTACCATTCTGATAGCATCGCAAAAATAGTGAAAGTTTTAAAAATACGGTTCCTTGTGAGCTGTTATTTTCTTTACAAAGGTACATTTTTTTGTGCTACAATCAATACTTAGGATTTATTCTATATTAAATTTCGTTTTGCCTTAATGATGTAAATTTCTTATTTTTTATAAAATAAAGTATAAAGGAAAATAAGTTTTAGAGTAGTTCTTCGTCTGTCAGGAGGAGAGCAACTTCAGAACAAAAAACAGCATACAACTTCTGCTCAACGAATATGTGTAAAAAAGTTTTTTAAGGATTGATACACCACAAATTTGAGGATTAAGTGTGTTTTTGGGAGTAAAATTTTACTTTTATTAAGAAGATTTAATATCACTCTTAATGTCAAAAAATGTTCGGCACATAATTTAAATTATTCGGCACTTATTTTTTACAAGGTGCCGAATAATTTTAACAAAATCCCATATATTTTATGAAGTCCCTAAAATTTGACTACTAATAATCAATGGATTAAAAAGGAGGTTTTACCAATCTAGTAAGACCTCCTTTTCTGCACTGCAAAGATAATACATTTATGGGCGAAATGCAAATGGCGATTGTGCCAAACATAGTTCGACAAAACATAGATTATATTCCTACGCCGTTTAGTTTTTAATCTCTAATTTTGCACTAAATATCCACCTTCTCCAAAGTATATCCTAAATGTTTGAGTCGGATGGATGCTCCTAAGCAGAACATCAATCTGCAGGCAATCACGAAGCAGTGATAGGCCAAAGGAGATTGTGGGGGGATTTGCTCACGTCGAATGCTGGTGGTGGCGATGCGCGCACTGGTTCTAAACAGATTGACATACTCCTGCGCTTCTGAACTATCCAAAGCAAGTCCAAGATGATGCTGCAAGATATTATCATCCATATCATCAAATCCCTGTGCACCATAAAAGGCGGAGTAAGGCGTTTGTTGCAACAAATCCCAATCACGGTCCCATCCCTCAGCAACCGCCAAACCTAAGTATGCCGCCCATGCCACAGATACTTCGGGGTAATCCGCAATCTGCGTAACGGCATCAGCAATGTATTCGTGTTGGAAACGCTCCCACTGAGCGCTAATGTCATCAACAAGCATAAACTTACCACCAAGTGCTGGAGCAGGGAGAAGAATGGCCTCCTGAAGTCGTTGTTCAAAAGCTTTGAGATACTTTTTGTCTTCCATATTACACTAGTACTGATGCGATAAATTCGTACGGTTATTAAAAATCATCAAATAAAGTGAGTTCTTTGACATTTTGGTTTTGAATGATTGGGTTCTTTGGCTTAGTGATGAGGTCTCTCAAATCCACTCTTTCGAGTGCAGAGATTCTTATCAGTGTTGCCACTTCGGTAATTGAATACGGACTTTTGTAATCTGCCTTGATTCTGGCAATTATAAGATATGCAATGATGGCAATCCACAGGTGAGTACGTACTGCATTTTCTGAATATCCCCACAAGGTCTTCACTACGATGTTCTGTTTAATCCACTTGAAGAAAACCTCAATATCCCACCTATGGCGGTAGAGGTTGGCAACCTCAAGGGCACTAATCTCAAAGTTGTTGGTGATAAACTCCACATCATTACCTGTTTCCGCGTCATGGTAAGTAACCATTCGGATAGGTTCTGGATAGAGTTTCTTCGACTTGTGGGTAATCAGCCTTATGGTAAAGTCACCGCTGATTCCTGTGCTTGGATCAAAGTCTTGGCGATGGTCTGTGACCTCGCACCTCATATTGTCTTTGGGACGGCTAATCCAATATGCGTCAGCCTTATGAAAGCGATACAATGCAAGGAAATCGACGTATGCCTTATCCATCATGTAGAACGCAAGTGGCTCAGGCGCAATCTCATCCAGCTCGTTACTGTCGTGCCATTTACCATCTGTAATATGGATATTGGCAGGAATGCTTCCACGAAGATCCAACAGAGTATGCATCTTGACTGCTCCCTTGCTGTACTTGCCCAAAGCCCATGCTGCCAGGACAATGCTTGTTGAGATAGTCGTAGAGTCAAGCGCATAGAGAACATTATCTATCATTATCTCTGCCAGCTTTGTATTTGAGTACATTGGTCGGACGATGCTGATGAGATACATTCCAAGTTCTTCATAGATGCGGTAATCTCTTTTCTCGTTAGCACGGCATAAATTTGATTGATTTACGGACTTGCGTATTCCTAAATGATAAATGCAGTTTTCATGAACTTCCAGACACAAGCAAATATCACGAATGGAATCACATCCTGTAATCTGACCAAATAGGAGATGAAGTAGCTGATTATAGCATGTCAGATCCTTTGCATGCCAGTCACCCTTGTACTTCTTCACCAGTTTATCGAACTGATAGCGAGGTATGAAATCGATGACCTGAGCGAAGACATATTTGCCAAAATTCATAATTCTGCAGTTTTGGCTGCAAAATTATTCAATCAATTTCAAATCAAAAAAATAAAGATTGCTTATAAGTTGTTAAATATTAAGCACATAAACATACTTAATCGAATTTTATCGCATCACTAGTAATATTACACTATAGAATTTATCTAACTTTTGGTTGCAAAATTACAAATAATCACGCTGTTTATCTCATGTACATTATAAAAAAAGGCATGAAGATGGGAATAGTTTATAAGCATGCAACATAAATGATTAACTCAATAGAATCTTTGGTGTTTTTGTGAGGGAATAATATAGCAGATGTCCACAAATAATCCCTCCCCCAAAGATGTTGTCTCTTATTAGTTTAACCACAAATAGGCAAAAATGAACACTAATGCCTTGCGGGGTATTTAAGTTCGAATGGAGTGAAAATTCGTGTTCATTAACTTGCGCGACCTTCGGTTCGTGGTTCCAAATAAAACGAATTTTCGTGGACAACACCTATATCATTTCCTTATGAAATCTATTGTGCTCCCCCTTTTAAGAGGAGATTGGAAGGGTGATTGGAGAAAGGTAAGAATCTGGATTTCACTTTTCTATTTTGACAATTTCAGAAATATCAAACGTTTTCTTTTAATATGCTTATATAGAGAGTGATAACAGTTTTTGTTACCTTAAAATTCATTCGAAAAAGTGATATATGGGGGTGTGAGTTCCTTATTTCATGGCGATAAGCGTCTGCTCCCATTCTGAACGATTCTCAAGCATCGAAGTTCATATTTTGGTGCTCATAAGGTCTTAAAACTTTAACTTTATTTTAGAAAAATTAACATTCACTCCCGCGTAAATGATATTATTCGGCACTTAATAAAAATTATTCGGCACCTATTTTTTCTTATGTGCCGAATAATTTTTGCTAAAAACGATGTTTTCTTTAGCAGAAACAGAAATGATAGTATTGATTATCAAGCACTTAAAAAGGAGGCTTTACCCGCTTGGGTAAGACCTCCTTTCCTGCAATGCAAAGATAATACATTTAAGAGCGAAATGCAAATCTTCATTTTTAGCGACAACAGGGATGTTGGCGAAAAATTATTACATTCTGCGTGTCACGTTTGAGTATTAAAGTTATGAAATTTGTAACTCATAAGATTACAAAAGAGAGAAAAAAGAGGTGCGTCTCCCTAAGTGGTGTTATCAGTCTTAATATAAGATAAGACGTCAGATAATTAAACCATCTGTAATGCGAATAAATGTATCGGTCTTATCATGCACAAGCGTTCACTGTCAATCGTATGCCGTTCACTGTTTACCGTTCACCATTAACCGATAACTATTAACTCCCCCATTTTTCCACAAAACTATTTGAGCATTTCATAAACAAATGCTAAATTTGCAGATATGATGGATTTAACATTCCCCAATATTTGGATAGAATTCAGTTCGACCCTACAATTAGTGCTTAAAGGACTAATTGTAGGCATCATTATATCTGCCCCTATGGGACCTGTTGGCATATTGTGCATTCAGCGCACAATGAAGAAAGGTCGTATTTTTGGTATTGTGACGGGTGCGGGTGCGGCTTTGAGTGACTTTTTTTATGCACTAATGACGGGGTTGGGAATGTCCTTTGTCATTGATTTTATTGAGCGCGGTCAAACGCTCTTTTGGTTAAAACTCATGGGCAGCATCATGCTTCTCATTTTTGGGATACATACCTATTTGCAAGATCCCCGAAAGGGCATGCGCACGAAGATGAAACGCAAAGGCACTTTGTTCTACAATTTCATATCAGGTTTTGGATTGACCATCAGCAACCCGCTCATTGTGTTCCTCTTCATTGCCCTCTTTAATATGTTCACCTTTGTCATTCCCGCTAATCTATTAGGACAAGCGATAGGTTATCTCTCTATCATCGCAGGGGCAATGTTATGGTGGTTGGGCCTTACCTATGTGATAGCAAAAATGAAGGACAACTTCGGACTTCGCGGAATACTTTACCTCAACCGAAGCATCGGTAGCATCGTAATTTGCTCAAGTATCGTTTATGCAATCATGACACTTTGGAACCTTTGGGTAAGATAAGTCTTAATATCTTACTGTCCAGTAAAAATGTCTCACGCACTTTCGCAGAAGCGTGTGAAGCAAAATTGTTGGGTATTTTTTGAGTCACTAATGGGCACTAATTAACACTAATGCCATGCGGGATGGAATTGTCTATCGCAGAAAACTACTCCGCGCTGCGGAGTAGTTGTGAAGATTGTACGTCTCTAACGAATTAATATTTGGAGAGTTAGAGGTTTTCACAGGACACCTATAATTCTTATACATATTATGTTATATAAAAAGGATGAGATTTTATAAAATCTCATCCTTTTTATATTATTGCTTCAATATAGCAACGCTCTCTTCAAGCATATTCAGCAGAGTATTTGTTTGTGTATTTAAGCAACGTAAAAATTTTGTAAATCACTTTCGTAATGCCCTCCTACGGGGCATTACGATGGTTTAAGCCTCGGACGTAACTTGTCAAAATACATTTGGGACAACCAAAGGAAACACAAGTTAGTACTATGTTATTGCCCCAAAATATAAAGACTAAAAGGAGTGTACAAACAATCCACTTCGGAGCTTAGGTTCAAACCAAGTGGCTTTAGGGGGCATTATTTGTCCAGCGTCGGCAATGTCGATGATTTGCTGCATCGTTACGGGGTAAAGCGCTAAGGCGCATTTCATTTCTCCACTATCGACTCTACGCTTGAGTTCGTCTAAACCTCGGAGTCCTCCTACAAAATCAATACGCTTATCGGTGCGCAGGTCTTTAATGCCGAGGATTTCATCGAGTATCAATCTGCTTGAAATATCTACGTCGAGCACTCCGATGGGGTCGTGCGGATTGTAAGTGCCTTCCTTCGCCCTCAGGGCATACCACTCCCCTGCCAGATAAAGCGAGAATTCATGCAACGCCTGGGGGGCGTAATTGTCAGTACCCTTCTTTTCAACGGTGAAGTTGTTGCTCAAAGCAGATAAAAATTCGTTGTCTGTAAGCCCATTTAAGTCTTTTAACACGCGGTTGTAATCAAGTATGTTCAACTGCTCATGTGGGAAGCATACTGCCATGAAGTAATTATATTCCTCTTCGCCCGTATGTTGCGGATTAGTGAGTTTCACCTCATCTGCTACCCGCGCAGCGGCGGCTGAGCGATGATGGCCGTCAGCAATGTACATTTCGGGCATTTGCTCAAAGGCTGCTGTAATGTCGCAAATATCGCGTTCGCAAGCAATCGTCCACAGTTGATGACGGAATCCATCTATAGGCGCTATGAAATCATATTCTGGAGTTTGAGCTGAATACTTCTGAATAAATTTATTCAGCAACTCACTTGATTTATAAGCTAAGAAAACGGGACCTATTTGCGCACGAATAGCAAGGATATGCTTCATGCGGTCGTCTTCCTTATCGCGACGGGTGAGTTCGTGCTTCTTAATGCGCCCTTCTTTATAATCTGTGGAATGACAACAAACTACAAATCCGTATTGCGTCTTACCATTCATGGTTTGCGCATAGAGATAATACATAGGTTTGTCATCACGCACCAACCACCCTTCACGTTGGAATTTCTCAAATTGCTCTAAAGCGGCCGCATACACACGGGGGTCGCTGTCTGTAGCTCCTTCTTCGAGATTAATTTCGGGTTTATTGATATGATACATCGACTTAGGATTGCCCTTGGCTTCCTGTCGTGCTTCATCTGAATTTAGAACGTCATACGCTCTACATTCCACCTCCTCAACGATAGACTTGGGAGGTCGCAATGCGGCAAAAGGTTTTATTTTCATGGCAAAAGAAAGAGTAAAGGTAAAAGAGAAAAGATAAAAGAGAAAAGATAAAAGAGAAAAGATAAAGGATGCCATGCGGGACGCCAACTAGTGGGTAGTGAGGAAGTAGTAGTGAGTAGTCCATGCGGAAAAATCACTACTTTAGTTGACAAGTTGACGAGGTACGAGTAGACAAGAAGGTTGCCGAGATAAACGAGCATCATTCCGCATGGCGTTACTCACTACTCACTTCTCACTACCCCCCCACCTCCCCCAAAAGGGTAAACGCTACTTATTCACTTGGAATCTTGTATTTCCGGTAGCAAAGAAGTCTGCGATTTGTCGTGCAGCAGCATAACCAGCATTCGCATTTGCTTCGGCGGTTTGTGCACCTGCCTTCTTGGGTGTGGCGAAATATCTATCTCCAAAGGCCGTAAACTCTTCATGGCGATCGGGCTGAACGTCCGTAACATACTTGATGTCTGAACGCACGTTCATAGCCTCAATCAAATCCGCCTCGTTAATAACCTCCTTACGTGCTGTATTTACAAGGATTGCACCCTTAGGCATTACGTTAAACAAGTGAGCATCAATGATTCCGCGCGTATCGGGTTTGAGGGGAATATGGAGTGATACGATGTCACACGTCTTAAACATATCTTCCTTGGACTCTATGTAATGCAACCCCGCTGCATCAATATTATCACGACGTCCGAACGCATCATAGGCATACACCTCCATACCGAAACCGTTTGCCAAGGTGCCCACGTGTTGTGCCACATGTCCGAAACCGAGAAGTCCGAGTTTCTTACCCTTCAATTCGGTTCCTGACTTACCACTGAAGCGCATGCGAATGGTGAAGAGCAACATACCCACCACCAATTCTGCCACGGCATTGGCATTCTGTCCTGGGGTGTTCATAACAACAATATTGCGCTCCGTTGCTGCAGCTAAATCAACATTGTCATAACCAGCACCTGCACGCACCACAATCTTCAAGTTGGGGGCAGCATCCATCACCTCAGCATCTATTTTATCAGAGCGGATAATCAATGCATTGGCGTCGCTAACAGCTTGAAGCAAGTCAGATTTCTCTGTATATCCTTCAAGTTTAGCAACCTCAAGTCCAGCTTTTTCCAATATGTTTTGAATTCCCTTTGCTGCTTTTTCAGCAAAGGGTTTTTCTGTTGCAATAAGAATCTTCATAGATCAAATAATTATGTAAAGAGTACAACTCAGAGTACAGAGCACAGAGTACAAATCAGAGTACAGAGTACAGAGTACAACTACCATCCGGAAAATTTAACCGTGTCCGTTGTCCGTTGACTGTTGTCCGTTGACTGTTGTCCGTTGACTGTTGTCCGTCGTCTGTTGTCCGTCGTCTGTTGTCCGTTGACTGTTGTCCGTTGACTGTTGTCCGTTGTCTTTACCCCTTGGCTGCTTCGAAATCCTGCATAACCTTAATGAGTGCCTTCACACCTTCAAGGGGCATAGCATTGTAACAACTTGCTCTGAAGCCACCTACATCGCGGTGTCCCTTAATACCCACAATACCCTGTTGTTGAGCATATTGGAGGAATTCTTGTTCCAATTCTTTGTACTCATCGTTCATCACGAAGCAGATGTTCATCAACGAACGACTATCTTCGCGAGCTGTGCCACGGAACAACTTGTTGCGGTCAATTTCTGCATACAACAACGCTGCACGTTCTTCTGCTCTGCGCGCCATTTCAGCTACGCCACCCTCCTGCTTAATCCAACGAAGGGTCTGCATAGCACAATAAATAGGCACAACGGGAGGTGTGTTAAACATAGATCCCTTAGAGACGTGCGTCTTATAATCAAGCATTGTGGGGATATGGCGAGAAACCTTGCCCAACAATTCGTCCTTGACAATAACGAAGGTTACACCCGACATACTCAAGTTCTTCTGGGCACCACCATAAATCATACCATACTTAGAGACGTCAATGGGGCGTGAGAAGATGTCCGACGACATATCAGCAATCACGGGCACGGGGCTATCAATGTCATAGCGCAACTCGGTGCCGTAAATGGTATTGTTTGTTGTAATGTGCAAGTAATCAGCATCTGCGGGGATTGCAAAATCCTTGGGCACATACGTAAAATTGTCTGCTTCAGACGAAGCAACAATTTCTACCTCACCAAAAGCCTTTGCCTCCTTAATAGCCTTCTTTGCCCACACACCTGTATTAAGATATGCTGCCTTCTTTTCTAAGAAATTCATAGGCACCATTGCAAATTCAAGACTTGCACCGCCACCCAAGAAAACAACGCTATATCCTTCGGGAATTTCCAACAATTCTTTGAACAAAGCTTGAGCTTCGTCCATTACAGCTTGGAATTCCTTTGTGCGATGAGAAATTTCCATCAACGACAAACCCATGCCATTAAAATCAACACAAGCAGCTGCAGTAGCTTCCATGACACATGCAGGGAGAATAGAGGGTCCAGCACCAAAATTATACTTTTTCATACACATTTAATTTAAGCGTTAGTACTATTGTTTTGTATTCGTCTACGAATATAGGCTTTAATATCAAGGTCACAAAATATTTTTACAGAAAAACGAAAAATCAGAGTTTAAAGCACCACTATTTCGGTATCCCCCCTCCGTTCAATTGGCATAAATGCTCATTCTCATAAATCACAATTCTCCGTCTTGAGAAATTACGTCTTCTCACCATTACTCCTTCAGGATTACCCTTTTCAAATAAAAATAAAGTTTATAGAGTTGAAATAAAAACATCGAGGGATGGGCGCTCAATAGATTCTTTCGCAAAATCTGCTCAAAGGGTTTTATTAACCATACGAGAAGACCTCCCAATCGCAATCTATTGAGGGCATTAGCATAGGAAACGAGGGTGATTTTATCACGCATCTTCATAGGCAAACCACTTAACGTAATCATTGCTGTTTCTGTTTTTTTCAGAAAATCTTCACTTGTATCTATCCCCAAGTGCATAAGTGGATTATCTATGTGCAAAATAGCGATACCGTCCTGCTCTAATGCTACGCCTAATAAATAATCTTCATAACCATATTCTCGACAAGATTCGTCGAAACCATAATTACGTATTACGGATGCACGAGCGAAAATGTTGAAGACTGAGAAAATGGCATAGGGATGCATTCTGCGCCATGTGACATCACGCTTGTAGGCATATTTTCGCTCGTATACCAAACGAAGTTCATGTCCCGGTGGTGTCTGCGTGGGGTGAGCAATACCACCAATGATTATATCACTTTTAAAGCGGTGATTCCAATAAGAATCAATAAATAAGGGACTCATCACCTCCGCATCACTGTCAACAAACAATATCCACTCCCCCTTCGCCTCTTTCAGTAAGAAATTACGCACCGCTGCATGCCTCAAATTATGAGAAAGAACATACAAACGAACGCTTTCCGTCCCTAATTCACTTACGCCTTTTTGTAAAATAGAAACGATTTCTTTTTTGGGCGAACAATCATCAACGACAATCATCTCATAGAGGAAAGAACTATCCTTACCCCTCAAGTCCTCGCACTGACGATACAATGCTTGAATAAGAGACAAACAATCAGTATTATAAGTCGGTATAAGAATCGATAACATAAGAACTAAATGCAATTCCAGTATTACAAAAATACTTATTTATGTGTAATTTAACACTCAAAATTGAAAGTTTTTTATTATATAAATCACTAATATGCTATTAATGAATTACTTTTGCACGTGATTTTGCGAAACAATAATTCGCAATACAATACATATTATTCACTTTTTCATCTCACACAAGAACAATTTATGGTACAGAAAGTTGGCGAAACAGCTGGTAAGGTTTGGACTGCACTCAGTGAAAACGGCAAGATGACAACAAAGGAACTCAAGAAGGTAACTAAGGCTAAGACTGAAAAGGATATTCTCCTCGCACTCGGTTGGTTGCTTCGCGAAGACAATGTTGTTGTTGAAGAAGCAGAAAAGGATATCGTTGTAACTCTCAAGTAAGAGCAACAACGCATTTCGATTTAATGCATATAAATAATTAAGGAGGGTGTGTCATTAGTGACACACCCTCTCTTTTTATCACAAAAAATTAGGGGGTAATATAGCTGATGTCCACAAATAATCCTTACCCCAAAGATGTTGTCTCTTATTAGTTTAGCAACTAATGGGCACAAATGAACACTAATGCCTTGCGGGATATTTAAGTCCGGATGGATATTGACTTACGCTATCCGAAAGTTGCGCAAGTCAATGCCTTTGCGGGATATTGACTTACGCTATCCGAAAGTTGCGCAAGTCAATGCCTTTGCGGGATATTGACTTACGCTATCCGAAAGTTGCGCAAGTCA
>JAZQXB010000113.1:0-9814 GCA_045632685.1 Alloprevotella sp. | reverse complement strand
AGTCAGAAGTAGCAAACTGTTTGACAAACAACACTGTGGAACAGGCTGTAAAGGCATTGGCTGCAGACAAAGATTTCCTCTGCCAGTTTGTGGTGGCATTGGCCAGCAAGTGGTCAGCTGACGAAGGTGTTATAATTTCCTCACCTGAAGCTGAAACCTTGAAGGCTTACTTTGCATCAAATGCTAAGGATTTGTTGACCAAGGGAGTGACCATCGAACAGGTGAATGGCGTGAAGAGCCTCTTTACCATCGCTCCGGCTGATGGTTCATACAAGGTGAACTTCGGCGAAGAGGAGTTCAACGCGTTCTTCAAGTCGTTCTTGCGTCCGCAATTGGTGGAGATGTTATTTTGAATGAAAGAATTAAGGAGATAAATGTAGTTGACGAGTTGACAAGTTAACAAGTTAACAAGTTACGAGTAGACGAGCGGTTACCTGAATTCTCTCTGAAGGGCGAGACTTTAACGGTTTTACAGGCCGAACAAGCTGGAACAGGCAAGAACAGGTCTTAACAACCATGCGGAAAAAAGTTCCTATCAATTTATTCATTGCGTCAACACGTCCCGCAGGGCATCTTTTCTCTTTACTCTTTACTCTTTACTCTTTACTCTTTTATCTTTTATCTTTCCTCTTTTATCTTTCCTCTATTATGTCCTCCCTCAAAATATTCCCCGCTCTTAATGAAGAATCTTTGGAATTGATATACGTCGATGGTGGTGTTGTTGCGGGCTTTCCCACTCCTGCACAAGATTCCATCGATCAGGGCATAGACCTCAATCGCGATTTGATATCTCATCCCGAGAGCACTTTCTATGCGCGCGTTTCCGGAAATTCTATGATTGACGCAAATGTCTTCGATGGCGACATCCTTGTGGTTGACAAGTCGCTTGCAGTACACGATGGTGATATGGCTGTTTGCGTCATCGACGGTGAATTCACTGTGAAATATGTGGATATCTTCTCCGACCATGTTGTTCTGCGCCCTGCAAATTCAGATTACCCTCCCTTGCGCATAGACAACCCCGAAGGGTTTAATGTGTGGGGAATCGTCACTTATGTGATTCATAAGGTGAGAGGGTAGAGACGGGGACGGTGAACGGAAAAGTTAACGGAGAATGGTTTTAATACCCTCGCAGTTCATACATGCTCCTCCAACTTTTAAAGATGAAAAATCCTCAAAACCTTCCCGCTCTTTTCCTTCCTATATATATTTATTTTTTGTAATTTTGCACTCGTAAAATAACCAAACAACTATAGCAATATGAAAATTCTCGTAATCAATTGCGGTAGCTCTTCTATCAAGTACAAGTTGTACGAAATGGACGACCAGTCTGTTCTCGCTGCCGGTGGTATTGAAAAAATTGGTCTTGAAGGTTCTTTCTTGAAGACAAAAATCAATGGTGAAACAAAGATTATCAACCACGAATGCCCCACACATACGGAAGGTATCAAGTTGATGTTTGACACCCTTCTCAACGCTGAGTATGGTGCCATCAAGAGTTTGGACGAAATCTCTGCTGCAGGTCACCGCATCGTGGCAGGTGGACGTTTCACACAGAGCCAGGTGGTTACTGACGCGATGCTCGAAGAATGGAAGCAGTATATGGACCTCGCTCCCCTTCACAGTCCCGCTCACCTCAAGGGTTATCAGGCAGTGAAGAACATGCTCCCCAACCTTCCCCAGGTGTTCGTGTTTGACACTGCGTTCCACCAGACAATGCCCGAAAAGTGCTACATGTATGCTGTTCCCTACAAGTATTACGAGAACAACAATATCCGCCGTTGGGGTGCACACGGTACAAGTCACCGCTTCGTTTCAGCGCGTGTAGCAGAATTCCTCGGTCAGAAGGTTGAAGACCTCAAGATTATCACTTGCCACATTGGTAACGGTGCGTCAATCACCGCGGTGAAGGACGGTAAGTGCTTCGAAACTTCAATGGGTCTCACTCCCCTCGAAGGTATGATGATGGGTACACGTTCAGGTGATATCGACGCTTCAGCTGTGCTCGCGATCATGAAGGCAGAAGGTTACGACGCTGACCGCATGAGCGACCTCTTGAACAAGGAAAGTGGTGTGCTCGGTATCTCTGGCGTTTCAAGCGATATGCGTGAAGTAAAGGAAGCTGCCGACAATGGCAACGAACGTGCGAAGTTGGCGCTCGAAATGTACAGCCACCGCATCAAGAAGTACATCGGTTCTTACGCAGCCATCATGGGTGGTGTAGATGTAATCGTATTTACTGCAGGTGTGGGTGAACACCAGTGGGATATCCGTTACAATTCTGTAAGCGGTCTCGAATTCCTCGGCGTGAAGCTCGACGAAGCGAAGAACCTCAAGAACTTCGGTGAAGAAGAAATTATCTCTACTGAAGACAGCCGCGTGAAGGTAGTTGTAGTTCCCACCGACGAAGAACTCATGATTGCCAGCGACACCCTCGCGTTGATTTAAACTACACATATCATATATATACAAAAAATGCGCGCCTCGTAAGGTGCGCATTTTTTTGTTTGCCTATTCCATCTCCACAATCGTAGCGCGATTCCAGTTGTTTGCCTGTCGGTATAATTCAGCAGCGCCCTTGGGCACGTGGAGCGTGATGCCCGACTGATTGAATATCGGTGGAATTTCTATGGGGGTAGGGGAGTAATTATAAACGTGCTTCAGGTTGGTACAATAATAGAAGGTGTATTCTCCGATAGAGGTTAAAGAGGCGGGGAGGGAGATTTCCTTCAAGCTGCTACATTCCCAAAACACGCCACGTCGCAGAATCTTGAGCGTTGAAGGAAGGAACACCTTTTCAAGACGCGTACATTTGCCAAAAGCATCAAGCTCGATTTCTTCAACGCCTTCTGGAATGTGAACTACTTTGAGATTCTCACATTCCGCAAACGCCTTTCGGGGAATTACCCTGAGATTGGGAGAAAGCACCAAGTTTCGTAAGTTTGTACATACACTGAAGCACCATTCCCCTAACTCTTCTACGCTTTCAGGAAGGTGAACCGAAACAATGTTATGGCATTCCATAAAGGCGGATGCCTCTATTTTTTTGATACCATGGGGGATATACACCGAGTTTATGTTTCGGTAGGTATAAGCATCCTTGCCAATGGCAACAACACGATAGGTCTTACCATTGTATTCCACCTCTTCTTTCAAATAAAGGTTTCTTATTCTGTCGCTCGTAACGTTGATACACGTCAGACTGTCTTCCGATAAAATGGTGTAGTAACTTTTATTCCAACCATCCGTATGGCTGAAATCGTGGTCGGGAGTCACCAACATAGACTTCAGTTGGTCTCTTATATGATAATATGAATTGGTGTATTTCAACACAGAGTATCCAGCAACGAGCAATCCTAAAATGAAGGCTATCGCAAGTAGGGTGTGCTTAAGCTTTCGCTTCTTCAGGATTTTCTTCGTCACCTCCTCCGTGCTTGCATAGCGGTGTTGTTTCTTCGGGTTCACGCATCGGTTGATGATGTGTTGCAGGTGAGGAGGTACGTGGGCGCAAGTAACGTGTTGGATGTGTTGCATCAACTTGCCTATGGCATAGATGTCGGTGGAAGCATCAATCTCCTTAAAGTTCCCTTGAAGTAATTCGGGAGCCGCAAAATTGTGGGTACAACCAGATGTGTTAGGGTAGGAGTGGGTGAAGCTGAAACCAAGGTCAATAATCACAACGTCATTATTGACCTGCGTGAGCATGATGTTGTCAAGGTTGATGTCAAGATAGGCAACGTGCATGCGGTGAAGGTCGCCGATACCTTGGAGCAACTGCAAAAATAACTTCTCAAAGTTGCTTGACTTTTGGAAATACTCTGGCGCTTCTTTAAGTTTCTGGGCGAGCGTAATCCCATTGATGTGCTCTGTAAGCAGGTTGACTCCCCTTTCGTTTTCGTCAATCTTGACGTATTTTACAATGTGCTTACTATTGAGTTTGCTACCAATCTCAAATTCCTTATGGAAGGCCGCACGATAGCGCCAGTCGCTGTTAAATTCTGGGCGCAGTTGCTTAAGAAAATACGACTTACCTTTAATCACAACGCTATAAGTCAAGGAGGTTGCCCCCCTTGACTCAAGTGCTTCTATCTGTTCGAACGGTTCGTCTTCTAAAAGCATGTTGGAAGAATACGATGAATTTTTCATGCGCGTGTTACCTGCAGTTAGTGCTGTTGGAGAGAAGCGAGGACGTTTATAGGATGCTACTAAAATTATCTTCGAGTTAATTGAAACTAACTCCAACTTTGTTTTTCAAAACTCCAAATGCCTATTTCCCTTAGTGCCCAAAGTTTCAAATCTTGCGCCCCGAGTGGTGCGTACTTTCGGGATGTTTTTCCTTAAAAGTAAATAAATGGTTTTGTAACGTATTGAGGGACAGTGTGTTACAGGGGGGGGGGCTTCGCCGCTGTCTATGATTTCGTATAACACCCCTTTTTCCAATCCGCACACATACCCAGAAAACTTCTGTCCCCCGTGAATGAGTCCGCCTAGAATCATGGTTTGCCCCTCAACGATTTGTCCGCAACGGAAGGTGTCGCCAATGCTTAATTTGCTATTTGCTGATTCAATAATGGTAAAAACTTCGTAACCCTCGTGGCGAATAACTATTCTGCGGTTGGGGTTCCACTTCACCTCGATGAGCGCACCATGCTCTAAGGAACTTGTATAAAGCGCACGATTGTTCAAGAAGCAACTTTGAGAACCTCCAACTTCGTTCAAGTCTTTGTAGTAGGACATCCAATCCATATACCCAATCAGTTGCGCCAAAATGTTAAGCGTAGCCAATCGGGGCTTGTGCATATGCTTCTCGCCAAGGTAGCCCCAAAAGCGCTTTAAAGTCATTGAACTAATATACTGCTTGGTGGCGTAGAATGCTTGAGCCGACAAGAAGTCGAAGTCGCGTGGGGTGCGCATCTCTCGGCCTACGGCTTTCTCTACAGCCTTACGAAGTTTTTGGTATACATCTTCTATATGCTCCATAATGAATCTGTTAATCTTGAACGCAAAATTAGAACAAGTTTACAAAATGACGCCTTTCAAAGTGTTGTGAAATGATAAAAATAATTTAAATGTACCAATGTGTATCAGTTAGGTCTCTGTTTTTTATCATTCCTTTGCAATCGTAAAGAGATTCCCCATCACGCATCTCCCATTCGGGTCGAGCCTAATGCTTTGAAGCATAGCTTTTCCGCAATGGGGCACTCTTATGGGCAGTTGCTTTCAATTGAACTTGACATAGCGCCCATAAAATTCCCAACCTCAGATGGGCAATCCTAACTCACAAAGAATTTTTATTAACTTACCTATAATTTTAATTAACTCAAAGTTATGTTTAAAAAAATTACACTTGCTCTCGTAGCTGCAAGTTTTGCAGTTATCGGTACGGCTCAATCAAACGAATTTGAGTATCGTCGTAGCTCTTTGTCAATGATTATGTTGGACAACAACGATAAGTCATTGAATGGTGACATTAAGAAGGCTGTTGTGACTGCTTTCAACGAAAAGGCTATCCCTGCAAAGTTCAACGATCACAACCTCACTGACCTCCGTTCTATCAATACTAAGAATCTTCCCGATGTAACTAAGGAAGAAATCGAAAAGTATGAAACTAAGATGGAAGCTGCTATCGCTAAGGGGGCAGAAGCTGCTAAGAAGGCTGGCATTAATCTCCCTGCGAAGTCACAGGCTAAGTACATTGCGCAGTTGATGAAGTACTTCGAACAGAACCACACTGCAAATAAGATGATCGCTAAGTGGTTCAACGTATCTAAGGAAGCACGTGATGGTGCATATCTTGATATGAAGCTCGTTGAAGAACGCGGTTTCTCTGGTTTTACTGCTGAAAAGAAGGCTGAAATGTTGAAGTTGGAAGGTGGTAAGAATAAGTTGGCTGATGCAGCTATTCTTGACATGGTTCCCCGTACATTCTTGGTAGTTACTCGTTACGAATTCCTTTCTGCACAAGAAATTGTTGCAATGCTTGTTGCTCCCGCTCAGTTGGCTGTTGCAATGGCTGCTGAAAAGGCTGCTGCTGCTGGTAACAATCCTCTCGCTCAGAAGGCAGTTGATGTAGCTAAGGCTAAGGCTGCAAAGGAAATCGAAGTACAGGCTGCTAAGATTCAGGGTTACTTCGTAAGCACTAACACTTACCTCTTCCAGTTGGAATGGAACAACGAAATCTTCGAAAAGTTCGGTGCTCTCGATTGGACAAAGGCTGAAACTGTAGATCAGTTCATGAAGGATGGTTCTTACAAGGTTAATTTCGTTGGTCAGACTTCTAAGTTTGCTCCTGCAGGTATGACAGCTTCTAAGGACGACAAGTCAATCGAACTCGTAAAGCGCGCACTTAACCGTTCTACTGACGCTGCTATCGGTAAGCTCCAGTTGGAATATGACGTGTTCAAGACCCTCGCTCCCGTATATGCTGAAGGTGAAGACGTTTATGCACAAATCGGTGTAAACGAAGGCGTAACTGAAGAATCTAAGTTCGAAATCGTAGAACTCATTGCTGATGCTGAAGGTAACATCACATTCAAGAAGAAGCAGAAGGCTACAGTTCTCCCCGGTAAGGTTTGGGACAACCGCGAAGGTGCTGGTGTAGCAATTGAAGGTGAAGCTAAGATGGATGATGGTGTTAAGGCTGATCCCTCACTTAAGGGTACTTACCTCAAGGCTAAGGCTAAGAAGATTGTTTCTGGTATGCAGTACGTACGCCAAGCAAAGTAATTAACAGAGTAATTAAACTTAAGCAGTGAGGATAATGTTCTCACTGCTTACAACGTATATAAAGATGAAACTTAAATTAGTCGTTTTTGCTCTTATCGCAATGTTCTCAGTTGCTGGTTATGCAGACAGCAAGAAGAAAAAGGATAAGGTTTACAAGTATGAACTTGTTTGCGCCAAGGGAGGTGCTCAGTCAAAGGATAAGAACTATAAAGTGGTGAAAGTTTATAGTTACGGCAAGAAGCAAGAGGATGCTCGCGAAGCTTGTCAGCAGAATGCCGTGCATGGAATTCTCTTTAAGGGATATGCTGGTGAAGGTGCTGATTCAGGAATGAAGGCTTTGTGTCCAGAAGGTTATGAATCAAACAAGGCATATTTTGACGATTTCTTTGAAAATGGTTACTGGCGTCAATATGTTCAACTGACAAACAATGGTGCTATAGCTCCTGGCGACATGATTAAGGTGGATAAGAAGGAGTATAAGGTTGGCATGCTTGTTACAATCAATGTTGCGGAACTCCGTAAGCGTCTTGAAAAGGACGGAATCATTAAGTCAATGAATAGTTTCTTTCAGAAACAGAATTAACAAACAAGAATCTTAAAACATGAAGAAATTTTTAGTTGCGTTAACTCTTGCTTTTGCAGGAGTTGCAGGTTTTGCTCAGGTTGCTACGAAACCTTCAATCATGGTGAAGGCTTCTGATTCATGGCATAACAAAAATAATTACGGTAAGATTTACAATCAGGATGGTGCTGATAGATTTATTCCCAATTATTCAGCTGCTTTCCTTGATGATTCAAATGGTTTGAGAACTGTTGTTGCAACGATTGGTGATCTTATGCTTGAACGTGAGTATAAGATGGAGAATATGGAGCAGATCTTGAAAGACATCAACCAACAGGCTACTGAGGAAATGGCTAACGATACTCGTAGCGCTGCGAAGTCTTCACTTGATGAAGTTTTGGCAACTGCAAAGTGTGACATTGTTCTTGATGTGACTTGGACGGTTAAGCCTTTTGGTTTGCGTAAGTCAGTTGACTTAGAACTTGTTGCTTTGGACTCATATACAAATAAGCAGGTGGCAACTTTGCAGTCAACAAGCGAACCAGCAGCATCCTTTGACATGGCTTCGGCTTTAAGAGAATGTGTGTCAGGTGGCTTTGATGGTTTCTGTAATGACATTATGAATCACTTCTCTGATATGGCGACAAATGGCCGTGAGGTTTCTTTGCTCGTGCGCGTTGATGAAAATTCAGACGTTGTGCTTTCTGAAAGTGACATTGACGGTATGACGTTGGATGAATACATTGAAGAATGGGTGGCTGGCAATTCTGTGAACGGAGCTTATAACCTCTCAAATTCAACTGACACAAGAATGCAATTTAAGGACGTTCGTATTCCTCTTTTCAACGAAAAGGGTCGCGCAACGAACACACGCCAATGGGCACGTGGCTTGGCAAACGCTCTTAAGGCAGCTGGTTTCGCAGGAACTAAGGCAGATTTGAACGGCTTAGGTCGCGCAACAATTTACATTGCTAACTAATTGTCAATAGACTATGAAATTAAAACGTTTTTTAATGTTGGGTCTGTTTGCAACGCTCTTGATGGGAGTGCGTGCTCAGATTCAATTAACACCACTTGTGACAGGCTTCTCTGATGGTCTTGATGCAAATGTGAAGGATGTCGTCGAAAATCGTTTGCGCAGTATTATCTCAGCAAATGGATTGCGCTCAGGGGTAAATACACCGTTTGTGCTTGCAACAAAGTTTAATGTTGTCAACACAGAAATTATTCCTGGTCCTCCCACAAAGTTTGTGTTGAGCCTTGAAATTACGCTTGCAGTGGGTAATGGTACAAGCAATCAATGTTTTGCTTCTTACACTTTTGAAGCAAAGGGAGTTGGTAACACTGAACAGCGTGCGATGATTGCTGCATTGAAGAGCATGAAGACAAAGAACAAGGATATTTCAAACCTTGTGACTGTTGCTACGGAACGCATCGTGCAGTATTATGAAGAAACTGCACCTAAGATCATGGCTTCTGCTAATGCTGCAATTACAAATAAAAACTATGAAGAGGCTGTAGAGATGCTCTCTCACATACCTCAAGAATGTTCTTATTTCAATGATGCTGCCGCATTGATGACTACGGCTTACCAGAAACACATTGACGAAACTGCTGCGCAAATTCTCATGAAGGCTAAGTCAATGTGGGCAACAAGTCAAGAGGAAGTAAATGCAAGAGAAATCGTACGCCTTCTTACAAGCATCGATTCCAATGCTGCATGCTATGGTGAAGCTAATAAGCTGGTGAATCAAATCGCTTCACGCATTCAAAAACTTAAGGACGAAGCACTTGCTTACGAACGTAAAATGGAACAGCAAGCAATGAAAAATGCAGCCGATTTGGAAAAACAACGCATCAAGGCAGCACGCGACGTTGCTGTTGCCTATGCAGAAAATCAACCAAAGGTGGTATACAATTGGGTTTGGTGGTAAATCTTAGCGAAAACATTTCGCAACAAAGCCAAAAGCTAATGTGAAAATCAAAAGGACTGACAAGTAACGCAAAGTTGCTCTCGTCAGTCCTTTTTTTATTCACTTCTTCAAACAACTTTCGCCTCATTTCATCACTAATTCCGAAGCATATAACAATTACTCGCCTTCTTATTATATATATAATGAGTATAATATCTGCCCCTCCGTTCCCTTCGCTGCGACAGCGCATAGTGCTCATTTGATCCCTTCCCTCCCTTTGTCTTTCCTTTTTCTTCCCTCTTACTTTCTCCCTGTTCCTCCGTTTCCTTCGCTGCGACAGTGTCGCAGTGCTCATCCCTCCCGTCTTCCCAAAATCCATACTGCAATCCCTGCTTTTGCAACCCTCAACTATCATTCTCGCTCTACAATCCCCCAAAATACCCCCAAAAAACAATTTTTCTTAAAATTTTCTCCAGAAATATTTTGTCAGAATGATTTCTTGTTCTACTTTTGCACTCGCTAACGGAAAGAAACACGGTTAGCACACGATCTTTGAAAGATTTTCATAAACTTTTTGTAGAGAAGTACAAGAAACAAACATTGCAACGAAAGT
>JAZQXB010000112.1:0-7913 GCA_045632685.1 Alloprevotella sp. | reverse complement strand
TATAGCAGTTGTCCCAATACCACAGACCCCTCCGCCCTTTGGGCACCTCCCCTAACTTTGGGGAGGAATTTTATATACTTCCTTACGCTTATAATTCCTAATTGGAAAGTCAAGCGAGGTAGACTAACTAAAATTGTCCCCAAAAGGGGGACGAGCAACTTTAGTTGCGGAGGGGGTCTGTTAAAAATCTGTTAAAAATCTTGGGACAACACCTATATTATTCCCAAGATTTATCATCCTTCTTTATTTTCTACATGCGTTTCTTCATTCCATTTCTCGTCATCACCTTTGCAGCATTCAGTTCTTGCTTGAGTGATGAAGAATATTCCTCTTCACCCAAAGATGTGCTTACTTTCTCTGTCGATACAGTAGATCTTGACACCCTTATTTCGGGAGAGTTAGCACTTACGCGAACATTGCTGGTTTACAATACAAACAAGTCGGCACTACGAATAGCGTCTGTATCGCTTTTGAATGGCGAGCAGAGTATTTTTCGTGCAAACGTTGATGGTACAGCGCTGCATCAAGGCGTGTCAAGTGACTTTGAAGTGCGTTCGGGAGATAGTCTGCGCATCTTTATAAATGCCTTACCCCCTTCTGCTGATTCTGATACTCCTATAGGATACACAGATAAATTATTGTTTCAGTTAGAAAGTGGTGTCATACAAGAGCTCCCCCTTGAGATTCATGGATTAGATGTCATTAAACTTGAAGGCTGTAACTTGTACGAAGATTTCACACTGACCGCCAAGCGACCCTATCAAATCATGGACAGTCTTGTGGTGCATGAAGGGGCGCACTTGAATATTGAAGCGGGTGCCCAACTACTTTTCCATCCCGAGGCCACGCTTATTGTTTATGGGAGTGTAAATGCTCAGGGAAGTGTGACCGACAATATTGTTTTCCGTGGTGACCGCCTTGGAAATATGTTCACCAATCAGTCATACGACCACATTCCTGGACAATGGGGAGGCATCCGTATTTGTGCTCAAAGTTTTGGAAATATCTTCAATTACGTAGACATTCATAGCGGTGATTTCGGAATACGTTGCGATAGTAGTCGGTGTGACATTGAAAAGTTACGCGTCGAAAATTCTGTTATTCATAATATGAGTGGCAATCTCCTTACGCTTATTGATGGAAAGGCGTTCATTGGGAATTCTCAACTTACCAATGCTGGTGGAAATTGTCTGCATATTCTTGGTGGCGACGTAGAGATTGTACATACCACCATCGGTCAGTTTTATCCCTTCCATGCGGGTAGGGGAGTAGCCCTTTCATTCTCTAACCATGATGGCGTTACGTCTCATCCGCTCCATCGTTTGTTTGTAGTCAATAGCATCATTACTGGATACGCTTCAGATGAAATATTGGGCAGCAATCAAGGAGAGAACGCCGTCTTTAACTATACCTTTACCCACTGCTTGCTTAACACGCCAGCATACGAAAGTCCGGAAATCGTGAATTGCATTTGGGACGCGGATACAAACCCCGTGTCGCGTGCCGACAATTTCAATCCGCCATTCGACCTCGATCGCCTCTATTACACCTTCTATCTTGATGAGAAATCAATGGCGGTTGGAACAGCAGAACCTACCTTTTCGTCAACCTTCTACCCCTTTGACAGATTAGGAAGACCACGCTCAAACACCCCATGCATGGGGTGTTATGAACTCACAACATGTGAATAAAACTGTGGAAGGGATGTTGTAAAATCCCAGTTAGATTTTCTACAAAAAAATTAGTCAGAATTTAGGTGTGACAAATATTTGTTGCACCTTTTTTTTTATACATAAGCAATAATATAGCAGTTGCCTCAATAACTTTAACAGTCCACTCCGCTGCATAGCAGTTCGTCCCCCGAGGGACAATTTAGTTAGTCAGCCTCGTTTGTGTTTCCAACAGGAATAACAAGAAAGTGGGAGTATATAAAAAGTTAGAATGACCAACGCTCGAAATAAGAGCAGAGGACAAACTTGATTCTACTATGCCTTACGAGGAGGAGGCAGACCGAGTTTGCGAGGTCAAATGTTCAAAGGGCGGAGGGGACTGTGGTAATGGGGCAACCGCTGTATCATAGTCTTTAAGAAAGTAACTTGTACATTCAGAACTTATTGATGTTGGAATAATTAGAGGCGTTAACCAGGCAACAGTAATATAAATACACAGATGACACATTGTACACGAATTTACGTATGAATCACATCAATCAGGAGAACAGTTATTGCATATTATGTTTAACAACATATTCACATATTTTTGCTTTCTAAAATATTCTTCATAAATTGCGCTCGTTTTTAGGCACGAGAATCACTATGTCTCTGCTTTGAAACAAAAATCCAAGATTTACTAACCTAACAATTGTAAAAAGTAGAATACCATGAAAGTTTACAATTCTCAAGAAATCAAGAACATTGCCCTACTTGGTAATGATGGATCGGGTAAGACCACTTTGACAGAGTCACTCCTTTATCATAGTGGTCAAATCAGTCGTCGTGGACGTATCACTCAAAAGAATACCGTGAGTGACTACTTCCCCGTTGAGCACGATTACGGTTATTCCGTATTCTCAACCGTGTTCCACACAGAATGGAAGGGCAAGAAGTTGAATATCATTGACTGCCCGGGTAGTGATGACTTCGTGGGTGCTGCCTTGACTGCGCTCAACGTAACCGACACGGCTGTGTTGCTTATCAACGGTCAGTTTGGTCCTGAAGTAGGAACTCAGAACCACTTCCGCTATACCGAGAAGCTCCAGAAGCCCGTTATTTTCCTCGTTAATCAGCTTGATGACGACAAGTGTGATTACGACCAAATTCTTGAGGACTTGCAAAATATTTATGGTTCAAAGGTGGTTCCCGTTCAGTATCCCCTGAATCCTGGCGCTAACTTCAACTCGCTCATTGACATCATCTTGATGAAGAAGTTGACTTGGGCGGCAGAAGGCGGCGAACCTACTATCGAAGATATCCCCGAAAGCGAAAAGGCAAAGGCAGAAGAATTGCACAAGTCGCTCGTAGAAGCTGCGGCTGAAAACGACGAGGCGTTGATGGAAAAATTCTTCGAAACAGAATACCTCACCGAAGACGAAATGCGCGAAGGTATCCGCAAGGGTATGGTGACACGCTCTATCTTCCCCGTGTTCTGCGTATGCGCAGGCAAGGATATGGGCGTAGGTCGCTTGATGGAGTTCTTGGGCAATGTAGTGCCCCACGTTGACGAAATGCCCGCCGTTTACAACACACGCGGTGAAGAAGTGAAACCCCTTCCCGACGCTCCCACATCGGTATATTTCTTTAAGACGGGCGTAGAGCCTCACATCGGTGAAGTGCAATACTTCAAGGTGATGAGCGGTGTGCTTAAGGAAGGCGACGACCTTACGAATGCCGATCGCGGTTCGAAGGAACGTATGTCACAGCTCTTCGTCTGCTCGGGTGCTAACCGTGAGAAGGTCGAACAACTCTCTGCGGGCGATATCGGTTGCTCGGTAAAACTCAAGGACGTACGCACAGGCAATACGCTCAACGCAAAGGATTGCGAACACCGCTTCAACTTCATCAAGTATCCCAATGCAAAGTACACCCGCGCCATTCGTGCCGTCAACGAAGCCGATACCGAAAAGATGATGGCGGCGCTCACACGCATGCGTCAGGAAGACCCCACATGGGAAGTAGAACAGAGCAAGGAGTTGCGCCAAATTCTCGTACACGGTCAGGGCGAATTCCATTTGCGCACCCTCAAGTGGCGCCTTGAAAACATTGATAAGATTCAGATTGAGTTCTACCAGCAGCGCATTCCTTATCGTGAAACTATCACAAAGGCAGCGCGTGCCGACTACCGCCACAAGAAGCAATCGGGTGGTGCAGGTCAGTTTGGTGAAGTCCACCTCATCGTCGAACCCTATCAGGACGGCATGCCCGACCCCACTGCCTACACCTTCGGCGGTCAGGAAATCCGCGTGAACATCAAGGGCAAGGAAGAAATTGACCTCGAATGGGGCGGTAAGTTGGTATTCATCAACAGCGTTGTGGGTGGTGCTATTGATGCACGCTTTATGCCCGCAATTCTTAAGGGTATTATGAGCCGTATGGAGCAAGGACCTCTTACAGGTAGTTACGCTCGCGATGTGCGCGTAGTGGTTTACGATGGTAAGATGCACCCCGTAGATTCTAACGAACTCTCCTTCATGCTCGCCGGTCGTAACGCGTTCAGCCAGGCATTCCGCGAAGCAGGTCCGAAGATTCTCGAACCCATCTACGACGTAGAAGTCTTCGTGCCCGCCGACAAGATGGGCGACGTCATGAGCGACCTTCAGGGACGCCGCGGTATGATTGTGGGCATGAACTCTGAAAACGGTTATGAAAAGCTCCAGGCAAAGGTGCCCCTCAAGGAAATGTCCACCTATTCAACAACCTTGAGTTCAATCACCGGCGGTCGCGCTTCGTTCATCATGAAGTTTGCTTCTTACGAGCTCGTTCCTGGCGATATCCAGAGCAAGCTCATCGCTGAAAACGAACAGAAAGACGCTGAATAAACATACAGCACACACGCACCAGGGGAGTGGGGTATTCACAAATACCTCACCCCCTTTGCTTTTGGCGTTGCGCAGATAAAGTGAAGCGGGGTGAGATAGGACTGGGGAGGAGGGGAGATTTGGGGGAGTAAGGTGTGGACTTTTAAAGTTGGTTTGTAAATATGTATTTTCATAAATAAAGTATTTTATAGGCAATAATATAGGTATTTAAGGCATCTGAAATTTATGCATACATTGCCCCCGTAGGAGGGCTTTGGATAGTTAAATTCTTAGACTTAAGTTTCTTTAAACTATAATTTGAGTCAACTGCTATTTTATAGCCTTTTAATTTTGTCCCATATATCCTAAAAGAACTTGTGTAGACACAATTTGCGCACTAATTTAGGTCGTAATTTAGCAATATAGTTCTTTACCTTTTGTTAATACGAAGTAGTTTTAACAAGTTATTTTCAGTGTGTTAAAGCATTCAAAAGATCTAATCGGAGAGCAATCGAACTGATAAGAACCTGACAATCACACGCCCCACACGCAACAGTCTTCTCTTCTTCCTTCTGAAATAAAGACTCTACCATGTCAATATTTATGGCGGGTAAATGGACGACAGGAAGGTTGAATAATTTAATCGCATTCGCTTGCTGTTCAGAGCATGCTTGACCGTACTGTTTTATGACGTCTCACATTCTGCCTTCTCCATCTTGTATGCTAAAATAGTGTCGCATAAAGATATTTTTGTAAATTTGCAACGATAATAATATACTACTGTTCGGAAACACGTCAGGGGCTGCCTTGATTTGTTTATAAAAAAAACGCCTATGTCACTCCGTTTTAAAGTTGTAGAAGAAGCTTTTAAGAAGCATCCGCTCGAGGTGGATCTGCCCGAGAAGCGCCCGTCGGAATATTTTGCGAAATACGTGTTTAACCAAAAGAAGATGTGGAAATACCTGCCTGTGGACATCTACGAGAAGTTGCGGGAGGCGATAGAGGAGGGGACTCCGCTGGATATGGCCACAGCGGACGAGATTGCCAAGGGCATGAAGCGCTGGGCGATGGAGATGGGGGCAACGCACATCACTCACTGGTTTCAACCCCTTACGGAGGGTACGGCGGAGAAGCATGATGCCTTTGTAGAGCACGACGGCAAGGGGGGCATGATTGAGAACTTCTCGGGGAAACTGCTGGTGCAGCAGGAACCGGACGCTTCGTCGTTCCCGAACGGGGGCATCCGCTCGACGTTTGAAGCGCGCGGATATTCCGCGTGGGACCCTGCTTCTCCCGTATTTATTGTGGGCGATACGTTGATGATTCCTACCGTGTTTATCTCCTATACAGGAGAATCGCTCGACTATAAGGCACCTCTTAAGAAGTCGCTGGCGGCGGTGGACAGGGCAGCAACGGGCGTGGTTCAATTCTTTAACCCTGAAGTACAGAGTGTATCTACCAACCTTGGTTGGGAGCAGGAGTATTTCCTTGTTGACGAAGGTCTTTATGCAGCACGTCCCGACTTGCTCCTGACGGGGCGCACGCTGATGGGGCATGAGAGTTCGAAGAATCAGCAGATGGACGACCACTATTTTGGCGCCATCCCCGAGCGCGTGGCGGAGTTTATGAAGGACCTGGAGATTCAGGCGCTGGAGTTGGGCATCCCCTGCAAGACGCGCCACAACGAGGCGGCGCCCAATCAGTTTGAGTTGGCACCCATCTACGAGGAGTGTAACTTGGCGATAGACCACAACATGCTTCTGATGTCGCTGATGCGAAAGGTGGCACGCAAGCACGGCTTCAGATGCTTGCTTCACGAAAAGCCCTTTGCGGGCATCAACGGTAGCGGTAAGCACAACAACTGGTCGCTCGTGACGGACAAGGGTGTGCTCCTCCATGCTCCGGGGAAGACACCCGAAGAAAACCTGCGCTTCATCACGTTTGTCGTAGAGACCCTCGTGGGTGTGTACCGCCATAACGGAGTTTTGAAGGCGTCAATTATGAGCGCCACTAACGCTCCGCGCCTTGGGGCTTGTGAGGCTCCGCCCGCAATCATCTCCAGTTTCCTCGGGGCGCAAATCTCGGAGATGCTCGACAAGATTGAGCACTCAACGACCAACGACCTGTTTCACCTGGAGGGTAAGCACGGCATGCGCCTGGATGTGCCCCAGATTCCGGAACTTTCGGTAGACAATACGGACAGAAACCGCACGTCGCCCTTTGCCTTCACGGGAAACCGCTTTGAGTTTCGCGCCACGGGGTCGAGTGCGAACCCCGCAAGTGCGATGATTGCGCTGAACGCCGCTGTGGCAGAGGCGCTGACGGACTTTAAGGAGCGCGTAGACGCGCGGTTGGCGAGGGGAGAGGAGAAGTTGAGCGCCATCCTGGAGACGCTGCGTGAGGACATCAAGGCGTGCCGACCCATCCACTTCGACGGCAACGGCTATTCCGACGAATGGCGCGCAGAGGCGCAACGGCGAGGACTCGACTGCGAGGCTTCGACACCCTTGGTATACGACCGCTACCTTGACGAAACGGCGGTGGCGATGTTTGAAAAGACGAACATCATGACGAAAGCCGAACTGGAGGCGCGCAACGAAATCAAGTGGGACACGTATTTCAAGAAGGTGCAAATAGAGTCGCGCGTGTTGGGGGACATCTGTATGAACCACATCATCCCCGTGGCGACGAAGTATCAGAGCATGCTCGTAGACAACATCATGAAGATACAAAGTTGCTTCCCCGCTGAAAAGTCGGCAGAACTGACCGCCTACAACGTGGGGCTTGTGGAGAAAATCAACGCTCACGCCCACATGATTGTGACGAAGGTCAACGAGATGGTAGAAACGCGTAAGCGCGTCAACCGCATCACCGACATCCGCGAGAAGGCCATTGCGTATCACGACGAGGTGGTGCCCTTTATTGATGGCCCCCAAAGCATACGCCAGCATATCGACGAGCTTGAACTGATCGTTGAAGACGACATGTGGACACTTCCCAAATACCGCGAATTGCTGTTTATTCGATAACGCGGACAACGGACAACAGTCAACGGACAACCGACGCCAAACCGAGCGCAATCAACTGATGTAGGAGCGAGTGCAAAGATAAGTTTACTTAATCTTTGCCGAGCGACAAGGAAGAAAACTTGCTTAAGTTTACTTGAATTGCCGAGGTGCGAAGGAGGAAAAGACCACAAAGTGGGATTAACAGACAACCGACGCCAAACCGAGCGACAAGGAAGAAAACTTGCTTACGTTTACTTGAATTGCCGAGGTGCGACTTGCGAAGCTTGATGAGCGTCTGCGAATAAGGAGGAAAAGACCACGAAGTGGGATTAACGGTCGCCCGAACCTCCCCGTTAATCGTTAACCGTTCAACGTAACCCTATTATTTGACT
>JAZQXB010000111.1:0-11454 GCA_045632685.1 Alloprevotella sp. | reverse complement strand
TTATCTTTGCTTATCGCATACGAATTGCACGAATACCATCCGGATGATAAAAATTCGTGCTATTGACTTGCGCGAATACCGTCCGGATGGTATTCGTGTTATTCGCCTCTGATTAAGAAATATTCATCCCGCATGGAGATTGACTTGCGCGACCTGCGGTTCGTGTTATTCGTGAAATTGACTTGCGCGACCTTCGGTTCGTGTTCTCTTAAACATAGAAATTCTCGTTTTCTTTAGGTTGAATATCTATAAGGGGCTTGTATGAGTACAACGATCCATCAAACAATGAGTTATCAGTATTAACCGGACAGCAATAATATATATATTTGGTATTAATGGCTTAAAAATATTGGTAATGATATAGCAGTTGCCCCAATATAAGAAGAATCATCATACCCCCTCCCCTCCTGCGGAGGTACTCCCCCTATCTTAAGGGGAGAGCGCCATGCGGAGTAATCCTACACTATTTATACCAAGTGAAAGCGAGATTGTTTACATCTGTTGAGTCAGTATCAAACTCTTCTCTCCCCTTAAGATAGGGGGAGTACCGCCCTTGGGCGGGGAGGGGGTATGATAGTCTTTACGGGTCAACTCCTATATTATAACCAAAATATTAGTTGAGCTCTGTAGTAGAAGGCGACAATACCGGCACGCCTTCGGGAGTAAAGCTAATGGGTAACCATAAATAGCGGCTGTCGGAGGGGCACTTGGGGCGCCAAATGTCTGCCATGAACAAGTAGGCGTCCTTACGACCTTTGACGGGGAGTACAAACGTTCCTTGCGCACCGAAGGTAATTTCCGAGTTCTTTCCCACACAGGGGTTGTCGTGCTGCGTCCAAGGTCCCCAAATTGTGGGTGCCGAGAACATACGTGCCGCATTAGGATCCCAGCCAGTGCATCCAGAGGTAATCATCCAGTAGGTACCGTTGCGCTTGAAAATGGTAGGTGCTTCATTCTGTCCTCCAGGTGCCACGCGCACGTACTTTCCCGTGTGTGCCGTATAATCCGCTGTGAGTTCGGCGATGTGAAGTGTCAGGTTCTCTTCCGAAGAATAAATATGATAGGCCTTACCGTCATCATCCTTGAAGAGCGTCATATCCCGCGACATTTGCCCTGTGGAGAGGTCACGCTTGAGGTAGAGTCCTTTTTCTACCGCCGTGCGCCACTTCTTTGTCCACCATTTCTTATAATCATTGGGGCGCAGTTGCATCATTTCTCCCCACTGCTTATCAGACATATCTACGGGCAGCACATCAGGATTGACACGCATAGAGCGCACATAGCGGAACGGTCCCTTCGGACTGTCACTCACAGCCACAGCAGTGCGCGCAGCGTTATATCCTTGCCCCTTGAGTTCGAGGTGGAACCACATCACGAACTGATGGGTTTTCTCATTATAAATCACCTTGGGGCGCTCCATTACGCAACCGCGCTCAATATCCGCACCTATAGAATCCACGACGGGCAAGACCACCCCGCAGTTTTCCCATTGGCGCAAATCCTTGGAAGCATAGCAGGTAATGCCTACCATAGCGGCTGTAGTAAAGTCACTCTTGTGCTCGCCATACCAATAATACTTCCCTTGGTGGTAAAGCACTCCCCCGCCATGGGCATTGATAGGATTTCCCTGCGTATCCATCCACTCGCTGCCATCACACAACACTCCGAAAGCCGCAGGGGTTGCACATGAGATAAAGCACGTGAGCAGGCACGTCATCAACGCCCCACCAAACGTTTTAGATAAGAGTTTCTTAAAATACATATACGTTCCGTTTCAAATTTGCCTGCTAAATTACGCAAAATGGGCGACAAACTACAGTCTGTCGCCCATAATTTATGTTAAGATTGGGTTCATGTATTACTTGATACCCAACTTCTTTGCAATCTTCTTGGGAAGTGCATCCTTGTGGATAACGATGTTCATAGTCTTGTAAGCAACGAATGCCTTTGTAGCGTAGAACTTACCCTTGTAAGGACCGTATTCACCCCATGAGTTCTTCACCATGAAGTATTCCTTACCATTCTGGTCCTTTGCAAGACCATAAACCTGCATACCGTGGTCATCAGTAGTTTCCCAGTTGTCGTAAGCCACCTGACGCATTTCCTGAGTGATAGTCATTTCGTCATCACCAGTAGCGATTACTGCACCCTTGAAGTTGTCACCTGTCCAACGAGCAGCGTCAGAACCAGTCTTGTCGTTTGCCTTACCGTTAGAGGGTACACTTGCAACACCTGTGCGAGCATTGAAACCCTTTTCACTTACGTCAGAACCCCAAGCAAATGTATAACCGTTGCGAACAGCTTCGTCCATTACCTGCATGAATTCATCGAGGGGAAGGTTGTAGCTTTCAGCCCAACGCCAGTTGTCCTGGATTTCGAGGATGAACTTAGAGTAGAAGGGCTGGTGCATGTAGCTTGTGAGAGACACATAGTCATCGGGGTTCAAACCGAGTTCTGCTGCGTAAGACTTGGGAGTGAACTTCTTACCATCCACTTCAAACTCTGTGGGGAGTGCACCGAAGTAGTTTGTGTAGATTGCGTTCAAGTCCTTGCGCCAAACGGGATTGATCTTCTTAAGTTTACCCTTTGCAAGCGCTTCAACATACGCAGTAGTTACAGCGTCGAGCTGGTTTGCGTTAAAGAGAGAGTCGCCGTAAGGAGTACCAGGAGCGGGCATTGCAGACTGGGGAACGAGACCGTAGTTCTTCAAGCAGTAGATAGCATCGTAGAAAGAACCACCCTGTGAGAATGAAGCGTCACCGTGAGTGCGGATAGCCTTGTCTGCACGATCCATATAAGTGTTAAACACGAGGAATGATTCGCAGAGGTCAACTTCACCCTTGCCCAAACGGAGGATTTCAGATTCAAAGAATGCGAATGCTGAATACGACCAACAAGTACCACTCTGATTCTGGTCCTTGATAGGAGTAATCGCATTTTCCTTAATTACTTCGTACACAACAGAATCCTTCTTCTCCTGTGCAGTAACGCCCATCGCCAAAGCAGCGAGCGCGAGAGTTAAAAATTTCTTCATTTTTTAATTATTTAATTAGGTTTTGAGATTTAGAAACTACGGTCAACGGTCAACAGACAACAGACAACAGACAACAGACAACAGACAACAGACAACAGACAACAGACAACGGTCGACGGTCAATAAACAACGGTCAAACCATCCGGATGGTTCTGTTGACTGTTGACTATAGACTGTAGACCAAAGGCTATAGCCTGTTGACTATAGATTTTGTGACTCCAGGAACGCTTCCACTTCTGCTGTGTGGTAAGGAATGCGTTCGTCACCGAGGAAGCGACAACCGTCGGCTGTAATCAGCACATCGTCCTCGATACGGATACCGCCAAAGTCCTTATAGGTGTCGATAACGTCAAAGTTGAGAAAGTCCTTGTTAATACCTTCCTTACGCCAAAGGTCAATGAGATCGGGAATGAAGTAGATACCGGGTTCGTCGGTCACCACAAAACCTTCTTCCAAGCGACGTCCGAAGCGCAGACTTGCTGTACCAAACTGACTACTGGGGCGCGTTTCAGCATCGTAACCTACGTGGATTTGTCCGAGACCTTCCATGTCGTGCACATCCATACCCATCATGTGTCCGAGTCCGTGGGGCAAGAAGAGGGCATGAGCACCTGCCTGAACAGCATCTTCTGTATTACCCTTCATCAAACCAAGTGCCTTCAAGCGTTCTGTCATCAAGCGGCACACATCCATGTGGACATCATAGTAACGTACACCGGGACGACAGTGCGTGAGTGCCAAGTCGTGGCAGTCTACTACGATGTCGTAAATATCCTTTTGGCGCTGCGTGAACTTACCAGAAATAGGCGTTGTACGCGTATGGTCCGAACAATAATGGTTCACCGTTTCTGCACCAGCATCAACGAGGAGCAAGCGTCCCGCTTCCAACTCGCGATTTGAGGGATAACCGTGGAGCACTTCACCATGCATGGAAACGATGCTCTGGAACGAACAAATTGCCCCATGAGACGCTGCAATGCCGTCGAGCACACCACCAATGTAGCGCTCTGTCACGCCAGGTTTTGCCATTGACATCGCTGCCGTGTGCATCAAGTAACCGATGTGACTTGCACGCTCCATTTCAGCAATTTCTTCAGCCGACTTCTTTGAGCGCAACTTCACTACCGCATTGATCAACGCGAGCGAAGCTTCTGCCTTCTGCTGCGAAGGATGAATCCCCGTGAGGTCCATCAACTGAATCATCGTGTCGTGACGGTAAGGGGGCAAGAAGTGCACCTTTCTACCTTGTGCCTTTGCAGCAGCAACAAGTTCTGCCAACTTTGCCATGGGTGCCGTTTCGGCAACACCACTCTGCTGTGCCATTTCTACAACAGAAGTCACACTACCGTACCAAACGATGTCGTCAATATCAATTTCATCGCCCACAAGGGTTTCCACACCGCTTTCGCAGTCAATCACCCCTACGAGACCATCGCGGTGTTGACCAAAGAAGTAAAGGAAACTACTGTCCTGACGGAACTTGTAAGCATTGGCAGGATAATTCATCGGCGCATCATTGTTACCGAAAAGAAGGATCAAACCTTCACCCACCAACTGGCGCAACGCAACACGGCGCTCAACGTATGTTTCTCTTGAAAAAAGCATAGTAACTTAAAGGCTTTGCCTCATAAAACGCCCTTATCAATGGGGCATAGAAAGGCATTTTATAAACTTCTTGCAAAGTTACATAAAATTACTGAATTACGGGAGCGCGTCGCTCGTATTTACCCAAAAAACTTTAACTTTGCCTTGCAAAAATTACTCATCTAATTTACAATGGGAAATAACACCAATCATAATAAAGAATTACTGCGCAATGCCGGACTCGTATTAGAGGGCGGTGGTATGCGTGGGGTTTTCACAGCGGGCGTGTTAGACTATATGCTCGACGCGAAGATTTACCTACCCTACGGGGTGGGCGTTTCGGCGGGTGCATGCCACGGTCTCTCCTACATGAGTCGTCAGCGCGAGCGTGCCCGAAAATCTACGCTCGACATCATGTACACCCGCTCCTACGTGGGACTCAAATACTGGCGCAAGCAGCGTAGTATCCTTGATATGGACTTCCTTTACAATACGCTGCCGCGTGAAATCTACCCTTACGATTACGACACCTATTTTGCCAATCCCGCCACTTACGAGATTGTAACAACAAACTGCTTGACGGGTGAACCCAATTACTTCACGGATAAGGAGAGCGAAGACCGCATTCTCACCCTTGCCCGCGCCACGAGCAGTCTGCCTTACATCAGTCCGATGGTGGAAGTGGACGGTGTACCCATGCTCGACGGAGGTATTTCCGATAGTATCCCCTTACAGCGTGCCATAGATTGCGGACACGACTTCAATGTAGTAGTGCTCACCCGCAACGCTGGCTTCCGCTTTAACTCGGGTTTCTACCGCCGCACCGCCTTTATCTATCGCAAATATCCCAACTTGCGTAAAACCCTCGCTCGCCGCAACGAGATGTATAACGCACAGATGGAGTTGGTAGAGAGATTGGAGCGCGAAGGCAAGATTCTTGTCATCCGCCCCGAGCGCCCCTTGGAAGTAGGACGCCTTTGCAAAGACCCCGAAAAGATGCGCCGCCTTTATGATGAAGGGTATGAGGTGGCGAAGCGCACGTTTGAGCAATTTTTGAAGGGATAGGATGTATGTACGCTGCGACGCTGTCGCAGCGAAGGGAACAAGTTTCTTTCTCAACCTCCCCCTTTCTCCTTTTTCATTTTCCCCAAGATGGTTCTCCACATCTTCAACCCCTCCCACGACGAGGCCCTTGGTTTTGGTTCTCCGTATTACGTTCCCACGAAAGCAGCGATGTTGCTTGCGCGGGAACGTTGCACGTTGCCCGAACTGTGGGCAAAACCGGGGGATGCCATACTCTTAACGGATGATCGAGAGCGACCTGTTGCCAACGACACGGAGAAACCCTTTCTTTATGTATATAAGCGCGAACTCACGCCAAAGTTCATCCGTCAAATTACGCGCATTGAACCCTGGGGGTGGAATGCTTACCTGCGCCACACCCTGCGCCGACTCGGCATTCCCGACACACTTTTACCCACCGATGAAGAACTGGACCACCGCCGCCGTTTAAGCAGTCGAGAAACCGCCATCACCCTACTCCACCGCCTAACGGCAGAAGATGAAACACTTGCAGGGCGCGCCACGTGGTGCACCACGATTGAAGACGCTTGGCAAGCGGTCCGCACATACGGCAGAGCGATGGCAAAATCCCCTTGGTCGAGCAGCGGAAGGGGTGTTTTCCGCGTAGAAGCAGAGGACAATGTAATCCCCGCCGACGCCCGTATGAGCAACATTATCAAGCAGTACGGCGGCATTGCCATTGAAGAATATTGCGAACGTATCCAAGACTTCGCCCTTGAGTTTTACGCACAACAAGACGGTACTATTACTTATGCCGGACTCTCCGTGTTCAACACTTCCGTGGGTGGCAATTATTTAGGGAATATAACAGGCACACAAGCGGAATTGCAAGCACTTATTAACCGCCTTATTCCCTGGAATCACGTTGAAGCGTGTATTCAGCGCCTCATCGTCCACCTTCAAGCACTTATCGAAGGACATTACGTGGGACCACTGGGAGTTGACCTTATGGTGGTAAAACAAGAAGACGTCCTGAAACTCCATCCTTGCGTTGAAATCAACCTGCGCAACACAATGGGGCATGTAGCATTACTGTTAAATAACAAAAGGTGAGACACAACCGATGCGTCTCACCTTTTGTTATTTAGAGGTTCTCACATTTACTTATTCACCGCAGAACGGCGGAACTCACTGGGCGACTTTCCAAAATGGGAACGCACATATTTCCCGAAGAAACTGGCATTGGGAAACTGCAGTTGGAACACAATTTCCTTAATGGAAAGATCGGTGTGGAGCAAGAAATAGCGAATATCGTTTTCAATAAATTCTGTAATCCATTGCAAGGCGGTTTTCCCCGACACCTTCTTACACACTTCCGAAAGATGCTTGGCAGTGACACTTAATTCTGACGAATAATGGTCGATAAAGCGGGGGCGCGGATGTGTCGTTTCCAACAGATTTATGAAACGCAAGAAGAGTTTTTCGCTCTGTCCCACTTCAAACTGCTTGGCAGCTAATTCCTCAATCATGTGAGCACCTATAATTTCGCAGAGCATACCCTTCACTAATAAGCGCACCACGTCCTCACGGAAAGGATGAGCAGCATCTTCAATCTTCATGCGCAAAAGTTCCCCGTAATGCTTAAAGACTGCCAAATCCTTTTCTGACAGTTGCAAGATATGAAACGAGCGGTCCAGGTTAAGCAATGCGCCCACCACCATCTGTGTATTGGGGATAAACTCCATCAGCATACGGCGGGAGACAACGATAAAACTTCCCTTCAGCCCATGATCCATCTCCATCTCGCGGCGGAATGTTGAATTGGGTTTACACACCACAACATCACCTGCCTTCACCGAGGTTTGCACCCCATTAATCTCAAGTTCACCCTCCCCTTCTCGAATAAAAAGGAAAATAGCGTCCATCAACTGCGCATACTCACCATCACCAGTAAGCATGCCATTCTTAACCTGCTCTGCCTCGCTCACAATGATAAACTCCTCGCAAGCATAAGTATACTGCCTTGACGAGGCAAGCATATCCTTTATTGTAATTTCATCTATCATGGTAATTCGTTATTGTTTACAACTGCAAAGTTAAAAACTTTACCCAATATACAAAGTTTTGGTAAAGAAAACATTAGTGTTCCTTTTTTTCGGATTCGTTTTTTAAAAAAAGAAACAACTAACAGGGAACGGTTAATAACCAACGAACAACGGGGATGAGGTGGCGATTATTCTGTTAATGAAAATTCCAGCATAAGGGGTAAATGATCACTAAATCCTCCCTTATAGAAGGTCCCTTGGTAATTGCGTTTTGGTTTATATTCAACGGGAAAACTTGATTTCACAGTCTCCAAAAGGAAGGGAAAACCAAGGATGCGCAGATGGGGAGGCTTTGTCGCCGACTGCGCCAAAGCGCCCGACATGATAATATGGTCAATCCTACCCCACTCACGGCGATAGTAATACGTGCCTTCAATGATACCTGGAAACTCGCGACATTGCGGGGTGGGTTCATATAAGGAGGTATTGAGAAGAGGTTCCTCCGTTTCAATAGTCTTCATACTCTTCACCTTCAAGACTTTTTGCAACGAAGGGTCGTGCACCTCATCATTAAGGTCTCCAAGGATTACCACGTAAGCATCCTGTCGTTGTTGCTGGATACTGTCTACTTTCTGCCGAATCACTTGTGCCGCCCGACAGCGATAAGGTGCTGTTTCACGTTTTCCTCCCCTCCGACTGGGGAAATGCGCCACAAACACCGAGAGGGTGTCCAATGTAGGCAACAATCCCTCCACATAGAGCACATCTCGGGTGGGACGCTGCCCCTCACCGATGGGAATGCGCAAATCCTCACGATAAACAGGTTTGAACCGCCCTGGTTGATACAACAAGGCGACATCAATACCACGCGTATCTGGACCGTTCGTTACAATATATTCATATCCTAATCGTGCCAATGATGTGCGCCTCGTAAGATGGTGCAATACCGAATCATTCTCCACTTCAACCATCCCCACCAATTCTATGGGTGCATCCCCACCTGCAGCAGCAATCACCCGTGCCAAACGCCCCTGCTTCGCCCAGTAGCGACGCGAATCCCATCGTTGTTCCCCCTGGGGGGTATATGCCACATCATCACAGAGAGGATTGGGGATGGTATCAAACAAATTCTCCACATTATACTCCATAATGCGGAAGCGCTCCTGGGCAGCAGTCGGCATTACGACCGCTATGCACAGGAGCGCTATTGTGAATATGCGAATTGAAATGTTATTCATGGTGATAAGGTTCTCCCTTAATGATTGTCATGGCGCGGTAATATTGTTCTACGAAAAAGAGACGCACCATCTGATGAGAAAACGTCATACGTGAGAGCGACACCTTCTCACGCGCCAGGGCATAAATATCTGGAGAAAAACCGTAGGGACCGCCAACAATAAACACGAGTCTGCGAGAAACAGTCTGTTGCTTCTGTTCCAAATAGCGGGCAAAATCTACGCTACGAAACTCCTTGCCTCCTTCATCCAAGAGCACCACATAGTCCCCCTCCTTCAAACTCTTCTTCAGGAGTTCCGCCTCGCGCTCCTTCTGTTGCTCGGGAGTTAGCGCCTTGGTATTCTTGAGTTCAGGAATCACCTCAAGGTCGAAGGGTTGATAATGCTTCACGCGGTTAACGTACTCATCTATGAGTGCCACGAGATGCTTATCAATAGTCTTGCCAATAACAAGAAAAAGGGTTTTCATAAATTACTTTATTAGGTTGTGAGGTTTTAAGGTTATGAGGTTTTAAGGGGCGCTTCGCTGTAAGGTTATGAGGAAGGAGGTTGTGAGGTTTTAAGGTTATGAGGTTTAGAGGGCGATTACTCTTTAGGAGCACAATTAACCACTTTGTAACGACTATTTATTTAGCAGTAAAAATCGAGTGATTACAAATCATTAGCAGCATTCCAATAGTTCCACGCCGCTTCGGCTTGCAGGTGCAACATTTCCAATCCGTTTTTCACCACTGCTCCTTGCGCACTCGCCATTTTCATAAATGCCGTTTCAAGTGGGTTGTAAACAAGGTCGTAACAGAGATGTTGGGGCGTCAGCAAGTGGTACGGCAAATTAGGCGCCTCATCCACATGTGGGAACATCCCTACGGGCGAACAATTCACAATGACGTGATAATTGGAAAGCACTTCTGGCGTTAGTTCTTCGTAAGTAAGCGCATCAGTGCGCTTTGTGCGACTCACGTAAAGCGGGGTAATGCCTAATTTCTTTAAACCATAAACGATGGCCTTTGAGGCACCACCAGTTCCCAGTACTAAAGCGCGACGGTGGTGAGATTGCAGCAAAGGGCGGAGCGAATCTACAAATCCGATAACGTCAGAGTTATAGCCCTTCGTACGACTCCTCCCATCGGCATCTCTTGAAATACGTACTACATTCACGGCACCAATCTCTCGCGCTTCAGCAGTGAGTTCGTCAAGCAATGGGATGACTGCTTGCTTGTAAGGAATGGTCACGTTCACCCCACGAAGATTTGCGTTTTCTGCAATGAGAGTTGTGAGTTGCGCAATGTCGGCAAAATCAAAGTTAGTATAAGTGGCATCAATCCCTTCGCGCGCAAACTTCTCGGCAAAGTAACCAGCCGAAAAACTATGCCCGAGAGGGTGTCCCACAAGTCCGTATGCTTCCATGATTCTCTAGTTAACAAGTAAACGAGGTACGAGTAAACAAGCGGTTAGCGAGATAAACGATTTTTAGTTGACGAGTTAACGAGGTACGAGTAGACAAGCGGTTAGCGAGATAAACGAGCTCTCTCGTCCCGCACGGTCTTTCTCCTTTCTCATTTCTCCTTTCTCATCTCTCCTTTCTCCTTTAATCCCGCTTTGCCGCCGTATAAAGTGTACTCAATCCGAAGGTGAAGCGCTTGAAGTTCACATCCTGGAACCCTGCCTTCTTCAAGATTTCAGTCATCACCTCACCTTGAGGAAAGGCCTCCATGGTGGCAGGAAGATAGGTATAGGCTTGCTTATCTTTTGAAATCAGCTTCCCCACAAACGGCATCCACACACGAGAATAGAAGCGGAAGAGTTGCTTCATGGGGAATTTCTGGGGCGTAGTGAGTTCGATAATCACTAGTCTGCCCCCGGGGAGCAACACACGGAGCATTTCTCGAAGTCCGCGGTCAAGGTCTTGGAAATTGCGCACTCCGTAAGCCACAGTAACGGCATCAAATGAGTTATCGGGAAAACTTAACGCCATGCAATCTTCCTTTTGGAACGTCAGCACTGTGCGGTACTCATTGCGCAATGCCTTTTCGCGCGCCACCTTGAGCATACCTTCCGAAAGGTCCGCCCCCACCAACGTTTCGGGGCGCAACATCTTGGCAGAGAGCATGGCAAAATCTCCCGTGCCTGTGGCAATGTCCAACATGTGTTGAGGTGCATAAGGACGCAAAGAGGCGATTGCCTCCTTGCGCCAGTGTTTGTCTATTCCCAACGAAAGGGCATGGTTGAGAAGGTCATAACTGTGAGCGATGTTGTCAAACATCTGCTCTACTTGCTTCCCCTTCTCGCCCTCTTGGCTATATGGTTTTATGGTTTCTTGTTTGTACGTCATAACTTCTGCAAAGTTAAGACTTTTGCCCTATTTATAAGGTAGCAAACGACTATTTTCTTATATTGCTTCTATATAACAAACGCTTGTTTCAGGGGAGAAAACTCTATTGATTAATAATTTGTCTCACGCAGACTACGCAGACTTTCGCAGAAGCGCACACACTTTGTTTGTGCTTGCCATCCGGATGGTAACGCAAGCGTA
>JAZQXB010000110.1:0-7083 GCA_045632685.1 Alloprevotella sp. | reverse complement strand
GATGATGTAAGCGAGTTTGTGGAGCTGGCTGTCGACTATAAAAGTATTGTGATGTTCGACCCGATGACGGGCAAAATCTATAATCCTGTTGTAGAGAATGGCAAGGTGTTTGTTAGCCTGAAATCTGGTGAGTCTGTGATTCTGCAGACTTATGCTGCGGCTGATGTTAAGGCACCTGTTGACTATACTATTGCAGATAATCTTAATGGCATAACCCTTGATGGGGAGTGGCAACTGAGTTTTATGGCTGATGCATATCCGCAGATATCTGCAACATACAGAATGGAGAACGGACCTACGGCGTGGGAAAATCTTGACGCGCAGACGGCACAGCTAATGGGAACTGGTGTTTATACCACTACGTTCACTGTAAGTAAAGACAAGGCGGCGCTTGCAACTGGAGGCTGGAGCATAGATCTTGGCGATGTTCGTGAGAGTGCGCGTGTATATGTCAATGGCGAGTATGCTGGCTGTGCTTGGAGCGCACCATTTATTATTGACCTCGGCAATCTGGTGAAGGAGGGCGAGAACACGCTGAAGATAGAAGTGACAAATCTGCCTGCCAACCGCATCCGTCAGATGGACATCGACGGCAAGGTGTGGCGCATATTTGAGGATGTAAATATTCTGGCTGTGCAGAACGGAAGCATTGGCGTGAGCGGTGTTACCACTTATGCTGACAGGGATAAGATGCCTTCAGGTCTCAACTCTGTAGTGAAAATCATGCCAAAGCGTAGCAATGCCAAGCAGCTTATAGCCAAGCATGTGGGTTTCCAGCCAATAGAAGGCAGCGACAACTATTATCCTGTTTACCGTCTGGAGATAGCTGGCAAGACTATCCAGAGCGTAAGCGCATCAAATCTTTATGATATGTCGGCTGTTGACAACAAGACTGAGATAAATGGCGATGGTACTGCTCTTTATGTGGTGAAGCGCGGTGTGAACAGTCACGATCTCATCTCTGCCACGGCTGCCGATGGTACTGTTTATCAGGCTATTGTTCCTGCAAATGGTGAATATGAACTGCTGAAGACCTACGATTTCACTGCAGCTGCTGGTCCTGACTGCGGATGGTATGGTGAGTCGCAAAAGCAGATAGATGGTTTCTCAACAACCACAGGACGTAGGCAAGCAAAGAAGATGGGAACCAGTGTTACGGAGCTGTACAACGGTTTGACCATCACAAGCAATGAGACTAATATCTTCTATTTCTATCCTGGTTATGGTATGGTGGCTAAGGCTGACGGTCAGATAACACTTGACGGTAATGATGGTGATGTAGCTGTATTGTCATATCTCATGGGCGACTATACTAAGAGCAAGGAATATGCTGTGGCCGACTCTGTGGCATACTGTCCTACAGCCATTAACGGAAGGGGTTTCAGTTTCAGCATCAAGAACATGAACAAGTTTGCCATCTACCGCATGATTAGCGTATTCTCGCCTGTGGCTGACCTTACAGCTATAGAAAACATTCCTGCAGATGCTCGTCATGAAGATAATTTCTACTACAACATGCAGGGCATGCGCGTGCTCAGTCCGTCAAAGGGATTGTATATTAGGAATGGCAAGAAGGTGGTTGTGAAATAATCCATTTAATTAATAGTAAAATCTATCTTTATTCTCGTTTGCAATTGTTATCTTTGCAAACGAGAATAAATTTTTATGAATGACTAATCTTAAAGTATTAACTTGTCTACTGAACCAAGGAGTCAAGGAGTTAAAGGGAGTTAAGGAGTTAAGCCATTACTTTCAAGTACTATTAACTTGTCAACTCGTCAACTAAAAAAAGCAAGAGGGCGCCTGCTATCAGTGCGCCCTCTTATCTAATTATTCATAAACAAAGTTTACATAAACGGTTTGCACTTCATCACCAATCGTCACGGTGAGTTTAGTCTTTGCAGTACCCTTCATACCATACGTGAAGGCAACGTCCCAAGCCGTTTCTGCTTCACCATTGGCTACGATTTCACCAGTTTTTTGTCCGCGGCCATCCCTTACGAGAACGCAATCACCAAAGGAGCAAAGTGAATAAGCAGCCCCCGCCACATCTTCAAGTACCTCAACATTTACAGTTGCGGGGAGCACATCAGAAGTCAAATTGTGGATATTGAGCGCATTGTGTTCATCGTTTGTCTTCGCCTCAACGATGTAGTAGTCGGGCATGAACTCCGAAAGGTCAATAATTGTCGCTGCGATGTTTAAGGTTTCACCATCTGCCACGGGTTGACCGTTGTACACCAATTGGAAACTACCTGCAGGCGCTTCTTCTTGGGCTTCATACACGAAGTTGACAAAGACGGTCTGTGAGAATTCACCCGAAGTAACCGTCAACTTGGTCTTTGCCGTACCCGTCGTGCCATGCGTGAAGGCAACGTCCCAAGCCGTTTCAGCTTCGCCATAGGCAATGATTTCGCCCGTCTTCTGTCCGCGACCTGTATTCACGGGAACGCAATCGCCGAAAGAGCAGAGTGAGTAAGCCGTACCTTCCACATCTTCAAGCACCTCAACGTTCACAGTAGTTGAGAGCACATCACCTGTAAGGTTGCGGATGTTCAAAGCATTTGCTTCGTCGTTGGTCTTCGCCTCAACGATGTAGTAGTCGGGCATGAACTCTGAAAGGTCGGTGATGATTGCTGCGATGTCAAGCGTTGCACCATCTTCAAGGACTGTACCGTTGTAAACGAGTTGGAAGGGAACTTCGGGAGTCGCAGGAGCGGGGTTCACAAAGTTCACAAGGATTGACTTGCTCACTTCGCCAGCTGTCACGGTCAGTTTCGCCTTTGCTGTGCCATAAGTACCTTCAGCAAATACGGCAGAAAGTCCCGCAACACTCTTTTCACCTACTGCCACTTCACCTTCAAGCACCGCAGACAATTCTGCCACCGTAGCGGTAGTTCCAAAGGCATTGAGCGTATAGGCAGTACCCGCAACGTCCTCCATAATTTCGAGCGTCGCTGTAGCTGAAAGGGCAACCGAACCCGTATTCTTCACAACAAGCGCTTCAGCAAGCGTTGCTGCCGTACCATTCTGTGCTTCAAGTGTAAGCGCTGCACCTTCTTCAAGCAATTCGCCGTTATACTCAAATGCAAATTCGGGTTTTACAACAGGCGTGGGATTTTCGTGTTCTGCGAATGCCTTTTCCACCACCTGCACTACGCCACCTTCGTTGTACACAAAGGCTACGACTGCCAAGTTTTCCGCATTCCAGTTTTTATCTTCAGGAATTGCGTAAGTATAAGTTACCTGCTGATTCACCCCAGCGTCTAAAGTGATGGGTTCACCCCAAGCACCATTCACCGCATCGCGAAGCACGTGGTTGTGGATGTAGTTGAGGTTTGTAGAACCGTCGGGCATCTTCTGGAAACTCTTGATATTGCTTTCTGTCACCCACACCTGGAGCTTCGCGGTCAAATCAGCACTTGCGAGCGCCTCTACCTGCACCGTGATGGAACGCGCGTCTTCATTATAGACGGTGTTTTCCAACGAGAGTGAGAGGGGCATCACCTGCGCCTTGAGACGTGCGTCTGCCGTAGCCATCCATGAGGTGTAGTTCTGCAATCCTTGACGGTCCACCATACCGATGGGCAAGGTTTCTACGCCCCAATGATTGTAGTATTCCGTACCGAGCGCATTTGCCAAGGGACCTGAAAGACCAGGCATTTCGCCGTGCACTGCCACGGCGATAATCTTTTCAGCGCCATAGGCAGTCTGGATTTTCTGAATTTCTTCTGCCGCATTGGGACAGTTGATACAGTTCATCCCTGTGAAGTCCTCAATGAGCACATTCTTCGCAGTCTGTGTCTCGGGAGGAACGGGAACGGGAATGAAGCGTTCGCTTTCCTTGATGTCATCACATGCTGCAAAGGAGAGCCCGAGAGCAGCAAGTGCTACTATATTTTTAAGTTTCATAGCGTCTGTTGAGGATTAGAAGTTGAAGTTATACGAAACGGTGAAGCCCTTTGATGCCGGCACGTAGCGGCATACACCACCCGAGCAGTTGAAACCCGCGCGTGTCTTACCGTAAGCCACCTGGAGGCGGTGTGCCTTGTACGTGTAGCAACCACCAACGTTGTAGAAGTGCTGCGCACTGGTTGCCGTGCCGTCGGCATTAGGTACGTTCGCATTATACATGTCCGAAACGGTGAACATAAAGCCGGGGAGCACCGAGAGTTCCAAGAGTCCGTACGCCCAGTCGCCCTGGTCGCCCGAAGTAGTGAGGTACTGCGCTTCACCGCGAAGTGCCACCTTCTTTGAAATGTTCCACTTACCTTCAGCAATGAAGATGTTTGAAGTGAACGTATTGCCATGACCTTCGATAACAAACTGGTTGTAGCGCTGGTTCATGTACATGAGGTTGAACTTAAAGTCCTTTGTGAGCTTCTTTTCTACCGAAAGGTTGATGTCCTGGTAGTAAGTTTCGTTACCCATCTTAAAGAAACTTGTCTTATATCCTTCAGTGCCCATCAGATCGGTAACACCAGCAAGAGGTTTACGGTCAATACCACAGATGTGTGAGGCATTGAGTTTTACCTTTGTGCCATACTTACCACCGAACAACGTGTTGCGCTTGAAGTTATAGCCTACTTCACCCTGGAACGCCCATTCGCCGAGCGCATTTTGCGTAGCGTAGGGATAGAGCGCCGCAAGGGCATAGGTGTGTTGCGTTGAGAAGGCGGGGAGGTGGTTGATGAAACGCGCCGTTCCTGTCTGACTGCGCTTACTACGGAAACTCATATCCTCCGTACGCTTTGCCTGCAACAAGGCACTGAACCCCTTCTTTGAATATGAACCAGAAAGCAAAAGTGTATTGCCATGGCGGTAGATGTAACCGTTGTCAAACGAGGGGTCTTGCGACTTCCAAGCATACTCCGCGAGGAAATTGTAGTTGCCCGCCTGAAGGTTGGCACGCACGTCGAAGGCGCTTACTTCATCAGGGAGATTGAGTTTGCTGGGCACACCATTGTGAACCGTCAAAATGTCTTCCTGGTCTTCAAACTTCATAACGCCACTCACGCCCAAGGTCAGGTAGATGTTCTTCTCCTGCATCTTCTTGGAGTATTGGTCAACGTTGATTTCAAGGTCAGCCCCCGTCACCAAGGGATTGTTATTGCTGAAATCACGACTGTGCCAGTATTCACGCTGTTCCCCTCCGAGCACTTTCAAACTCACTCCCTTGAAAGGACGCAACGCCAAGCGCGCACCGCGAAGGGAGTTATCGATACCCAATGCACGTTCTTCGTAAGTGCGGAAGATAAGTCCCGAACCAAACTGGTCGTAGAAGTCACCGAGGGTGAGTTCGGCACCCTTGAAACTACCCTTGATGTACATGTGAGGCACGCCCCACCCTGCAAAGTCTTTTTCAAAACCAGGAAGCGGGTTTTCCATATATTCAAGGCGCGCACCGGCGCTCACATACTTTGACTGGAGGTGAAGCTCTGCGTAGGTGTTGGTCAAGAAGTCCTTGTTCGTACCGTAGTTTGTACCAATTTCAGGGTCGTCTTCGGGGAAAACGAGCATGTCGCTCTGAATGCTACCTGAGAGGGTAATGCCATTATCTTCTTGTGCCTGAGCGGAAAGGGCTACGAGGGCACAGAGAGCAATGAATGTCTTTTTCATATAAATGATTTACGAATATGTATTCAACAAAATCAATAAGACGATTACGCATGGCGCCCTCCCCCTTAGGTGCGAGCGCCATGCGGTTGTCTTACTTCTGTTCCAAAATCTTGCGTACTTCTTCAATGAGGTGTTCTTCGCCCCCTTCAGTATAACCGCTGTGAGTCTGAACGATCTTGCCGTTGCCGTCACACACGATAGCGTGGGGGATGAGGTTTACACCCAAAGCGCGCTTAAAGTCGCTGTTGGGGTCGAGCAAAACGTCAAATTCCCAACCATTGCCATCCACAAAAGGCTTCACCTTGAGGGCATCCTGCGCCTGGTCTACTGAAACGGCAATAACCTTCACGCCCGTTTCTTCCTGCCAGTCAGCATACACTTCATTGATAGCAGTGAGTTCACGGTTACAGGGCTTACACCACTTTGCAAAGAAGGTAATGATGAAAGGTTTACCCTCGTTGGAGAGTTTCGCAGTGTCAACCACCTTACCGTTAATGTCCTTCAGCTTTACGCTGGGGAGCTGTGCTACCGCCTGCGCCGCAAAGCCGCAAAGCATGAGCATCAAAACAAAAAGAGACTTCTTCATTTTCGTATTGTGTTAATTATTAATTCTATTAAGAGCATTCTTTTCCACCTGCAAATTTACATTTATTTTTTGGGAATAATATATCAGTTGAGTCAAAATGTGCTTTGGGACGTAATTAGGAGGTTGTGAGGTTATGAGGTTTTAAGCTTGAGAGGGGATAAGGATTTAAGGTTATGAGGAAGGTTTATATGCCCCACAAAGGTATGAAAGTCGTGTCCAGAGAATGTTTTTTTCATGCCGAGAAAATAAATTTTCATACCAATTAGCACCTGAATGTCTATTGCACATTTATTTCCACGCCTGGTAATTTTATTTCCAACCCTGGTAATTTTATTTCCAAGGCATGGAAGAAAAATTACCAGGCGTGTAAGAAAATTTTGGTAGAGCATAAAAGATTTTGGAAATAATATAGGTGTTACTTGCGTGACCTTTGGTTGTCCAGAAAACTCGTTTGTTTTATTTGAAACCACTAATGAACACTAATTTACACTAACCGAAGGTCGCGCAAGTCAATAACCATCCGGTCTTAAATACCCCGCAGGCTTAGAGTGTAAATTCGTGCTCATTAGTGGATAAAAAAAGGCAATAATATAGGAGTTGACCCAAGATTTTTAACAGACCCCCTCCGCAACTAAAGTTGCTCGTCCCCCTAACTTATGGGGACATTTTAGTTAGTCTACCTCGCTTGAGTATCCAGTTGGGAATAACAAGCGAATGGATGTATATAAAATTCCTCCCCAAAGTTAGGGGAACCGACGCTCGAAGTAAGAGCAGAGGATAAACTTGTTTATACTATGCCTTACGAGGAGGAGGAAGACCGAGGTTGCGAGGTCAAATGCCCAAAGGGCGGAGGGGTCTGTGGTTATGGGTCAACTCCT
>JAZQXB010000109.1:0-12583 GCA_045632685.1 Alloprevotella sp. | reverse complement strand
TTATATATGATATTCTCCATAATATGAGTAGGTTCAACTTGTCGGAAATTCAAAAGTGCATTACGCAACCCAAGATCAGCAAAATAATATTTGTAAGGAGTATCTATATACTTCTTTCCTTTAATATCATAGCGTACTGCTTTATCGATGAGGAAAGAGTCAATAAAATAGTCTATATAAGTTTTTATTGTATTGTGGCTTATTTTTACCTTTTTCTCACTAACAAATGTGTTTGCTAGTTTGTTGGGATTAGTCAATGCTCCTATATTAGATGCCAAGAGAGAGAATAATTCTTCTAATTCTGCATCATTTTTCACATTATTGCGGTCGATTATATCGCTTAAATATGTTTCTTTAAGTAACTCATGAAGTATTTCTGCTTTTCGTGCTTTATCCTTCTCAATGACAACCATTGGTAACCCTCCATAATAAATATAATCTCGCCACAATGAAGATGTGTCATCATTTGACTTTTCTTTTATTTCCTTAAACGATAGCGGCTGAAGGTGGATTTGAACTCCTCTTCCTCTGAATTCAGTAACGATATCAGAAGAAAGGAACTTTGCATTACTTCCTGTTACATATACATCAAGGTTATCTATGTGTAGAAAACCATTGAGTACATCTACGAAATCCTCCAGCATCTGAACTTCGTCAATCATCACATAATACATCTGGGAATCTTGCTTTGTCAGATTCTCGACATATTCATACAAAGTTTCAGCCTTGCGATATTTCCGGTGCGCAAAAGAATCAAGCTGCAATTCAATGATATGACCGGCATCAACACCATTATCTAAAAGATGTTGCTTATAAAGATTGAATAACAGATACGATTTGCCAACGCGCCGTAACCCGGTAACAATCTTTATCAAATGATTGTGCTTGCTACTTATCAACCTTTCAATGTAATACTCTCTTTCAAATTTCATGCAGATACTTTTTTTGTGTATTTACACAGTTTTCGTCTGCAAAAATAACGATTAAATCACAAAATAAGTACGAAGTTAGATACATTTTTTGTGTATTTACACACTTTTTGTTCGCAGGGGCTTTGGTGATGTACTGCTTTTTACTCAGCTTGGTAATGTCATATACTCCTGATTCATATAAAGAATTAACTCAGATTCTTTCCGTTTCATACAACAACCCAAGGAGTTCGTACAGCGGACTCCTTTTTATTTTTCCTGGAGGTGGGGAGTGGGTAATTTTGCAATACGAAAATCAAATGATTGTTAATTTAATTGTTATTTAATACATAGAACTATGAAGAAAAGTTTGAAAGTTACGTTGTGTGTCGTTGCGCTTTTAGCGGTGTCGGTTACAAGTTTGTTTGGTAGTATGGTTACAGAGGAGATGACGAAGCGGACGGAGATGCCGACGGATGTGCGTGAGGGGGATGTGATTTTTCAGGAGTCGAAGTCTCAGCAGTCGCCGCTTATCAAATGGGGGACTCGCTCACACATTACGCACTGCGGTGTTATTGTGATGAAGGGCGGTAAACCTTATGTGCTGGAGACGCTGAAGACGTTGAAGTTGACTCCGCTCCGCCAGTTTATCAATCGTGCGGATGGGTATTGGTTGAAGCGCCCGAAGCATGCGGAGAATATCAAGATTAAGTATCGCCAGTATTTGGGTAAACCTTACGACTTGGGATTTAAGAAGGATAACGGGATTTACTATTGCTCGGAGTTGGTGTACGACATTTACCAAAAGCAACTGGGCATCGAACTCTGTGAGATGAAGCAGGTGAGTGATTACTTGATTTTGGGAACGAATAATATTCCTAAGATCAAGAAGGCGATGAAACGCCGTGGCATCACTATGAACCAGGAGGTTGTTGCTCCTAAGGATATTTTTTATTCGGATGAACTTGAGTTTGTTGATTAAGGTTAACGAGAAAACGAATCTCACGAATTTCACGAAACCTCTGTCTTTCAGTATTTTTTGCTAATCACATACGAATTTACACGAATGCCATGCGGGCATAATCTCCTCAGAACCTTATAACCTAAAATTAGAGAGTAGTTAGTAGAGAGTAGTTAGTAGCACCATCCCGAGTGTTGTTCCGCATGGCATACTCCTCTCTCCTCACTTTTCATACCCTCAAAACCTCACAACCTCATAACCTTATTCATTATGAAAATATTTTTGAAAAGACTTGTACTTACAGCGCTCATTATCCTTGGCATTGGTTTTCTTATCCCTCAAAACCTGAAGATGCCTGTTGTTGGTGCGGGTTCTCATAGTTATAACCACGAGACTTTTTGGTATGAAGGGTGGGGGAGTTCCATAGTCCATAAGGGTGTTGACATTTTTGCCAGAAAGGGGACTCGGATAAATTCGGCAACGATGGGACTCGTGCTTGCCACGGGAGAACTGGGGAAGGGTGGTAAATACGTACTGATTCTTGGTCCTAAATGGCGCGTGCATTATTACGCGCATTTAAATGAGATTACCACATCGCCCCTTTCCTTCGTCACTCAAAACACGCAAATTGGTACGGTAGGTAATACGGGGAATGCGAAATCTACTCCCGCACACTTGCACTATTCCATCGTGACAAAAGTGCCTTACCCCTGGCGTATTGATGACGCTCCGTTAGGCTGGCAAAAGATGTTTTACCTGAATCCTATTGATTATTTGGAGGGGTAAGTAAAGAACTATTCCTTATGGGAAAGGAGCGTAACGACTATGTCCTTAAAATTAGTACATATAATTTCACAACGTCATGAAGAAGAAAATCTTAATCACATTGCTTGTCGTTACCGGTTTGTTTGCAACCAACGTGTTGTACTGGACATTGAGTGATGTGCAGCAGGAGTGTTACTTGAAAATCAAAAATAATAAGGAACTGAACTTTTATGAGAAGGCAAGTATCTATTCTTTGAACTTGTGTATCTGTGCCTTCGGTTGGCCTTTATCTCCCGAGGCTACCATTCAGCAAATTTTGTGTATGGTTCCTACGGAGGATACTATTATTTTGCACAGTGACCACTTTTCTAACCACGAGAAAATCAGGGGATTGATGAAGAAATATCCCAATGCTACGGTACATCGACCAGCAAAGGTTGCTTGGTCTCCTGATTTTAATGAATTTGGCTTGTGGTCGGCTTACACATTTAATAATGCTCGCATTGGTTTGGCCTGCAACGGCATGTATTTGTATAAAGAAGACGGTAAGTGGGTGATTTCTTATATCCAGGAATTTGCCTTCCCTAAACTTCCCGAGCCTACAATCATCGGACCGTTTAAGTTTCACGAAAGTCTGATTCGCTATTTGCAAGACAACGATTGGTTGTATAAACCGCAGTTCAGGTGGGTGTTGGATGTAGAAGAAGAGGAGGAGTAGAGTACATTTTATAGAGTATAACTAACAGAGTACAACTGTCATGCGGTAATTCTGCATCACTACACAATTATATTTTGCTATAAAAACAAAGGAATATAATGCTTTGCGCCCTTTGCGCCTTTGCGTGAGAATAAAAATATGCTCTTATGTTCTTATGTCAAAACGATAAATATAGCGCCTTCTTATCATCTGCGGAGACGCCATGGTATGACGTCTCTACGTTCATACTTATAAAATTCTAATCTGGCAATTATGAAACACATCTTTAAACTCATCCTGACCACCCTTCTGGTTGTCCTCTTCCTCCTCCTCGCCTCATGGTTTTACCGCATCATTGTCTTGATGTTGCTTGCCCGTGTGTGGCGTGAGCGCATTAAGGAACTGCGTCCGTGGGCGTTTAAGGCAGTGATGTGGGGAATGGTTGTGGGGTTGTTTTTCACCCTTCCGCGCTACCGTTACGACACGAATGACCGCGTGCGCCTCATTTATCAGGATAAGGAGGGGAATCCCAAACTTCCGCCCTTGACGCATTGGGCATTTAACGCGCTCTTCCCTGAGGAGGAAATCTGCAATGCGGGAATCATTGGTGGGGCATTATTGCCCGACATTGTTCCCATAGGCGGTAGGATCATGAAGGATTTTCGTCGCGACTTATGGCAGGGGAAACTCCTTAATTTCTATGCACCTTATAGCAATCTGAATTGGAACTTGAACTTTCCCATGTCGGGCACTACGGCGCAGTTGTTTCGCGAGGCGGGCGTGGACAACGAGCAGTCGGTTTACGTAATTCGTCCCAAGGATTTTGATGAGGAAAAGGCGTATCCCGTTGTGTTTTTCATGCATGGTTATTTGGGTAACTGGAAACTCTATAACGGCGTCCTGAAGGACCTTGACGACTGCATTGTTATGGGAGTTGGTACGCACGACCTTTCGGGAATTTTCTCGCATAAGGACATTTCCGAACTCTTCAGCCGCCAGATTCCTTTCCTTGAGAAATTGGGTATGAAACCCGATAAGGATAATTTGCACATCATCGGACTCTCGAATGGCGGTAGCGCCGTGAACGTAGCCTACAGCAGTTTCTCGCGTAAGTTTAAGACGATTACCTTCATCTCAACGGGCATCTACCAAACGCATCCCATTCGCAGCAAGGTGTTGCTCATTGGTGGTGGCAAGGACGGCTCTTCTGGTTCTTTACCCGGCGCTTACAACCGCTTGAAGCGCAACGGCACAAAGGTCGATATGTATTGGCAGGAGGATGAAGGGCATTTCATCTTTGTCAATGACCGCAATGAAATCGTGGAGTTTTTGAATAAGAATATTCATGCGTAGGATGCGAAACTGACAGAAAATGGACGTTTAGGTATGGTGTGATAAATATTCATACGTCTTATTAAGGCGTAGTGACATAATGAGCAAATTGTTGTGTTGCTCCTCCATTTCGGACTTGGTCACGTACTTCAGTACACTCCCTTCGTGCTCTATTTCAGCGTCTTGCATTTTATTACTCTTAAACAATTTAGGAGGGTGTGACGGAATTTTGTATTTCGACACACCCTCTCATTTTTGTGGGAGGATAGACGTGACGATTGAATGTGGGTATGTCATTGCCCGACTACTGATGTCGAAAAACAAGTTAAAAAAAACGAATATTTGGTCATGAATTGTTAACTTTGCCCGTAGTATATCATATTAATTCTGTGTTATGGACAATAAACTTCGCAGTCGGTTATTTTGGGTAACGGCATTTTTGTGTTTCTTATCCTTATTTTTATTTTTGGGATATAGTCATTTCCATACACGAGGAGAACCGCGTGAGGCGCTTGTTGCAATGGCAATGTTGGAAGATGGAAACTGGACACTTCCCATTACGAACGGTACGGATATTGCCTATAAACCACCTTTGTTTCACTGGGCTATTGCTAGTCTGTCCACCATAGCCAATGGAATTAGTGAATATACCTCTCGCATGCCATCTGCCATAGCATTGGCGGCAATGGTGTTGGTAGGATTTTGGTTTTATGCCAAAAGACGCGGCGCCGAAGTGGCATTCCTGGCAGCTATCATCACACTGACTAATTTTGAGGTCCATCGCGCAGGTGTGGCATGCCGTGTGGATATGTTGTTGTCGGCGTTGATGGTGCTGGCACTTTATGCCCTTTACCAATGGACGGAGCGAAACATGAAGGGTGTGCCTTGGTGGGCAATCCTTTGCTTGAGCGGAGCTTTTTTAACCAAAGGTCCTGTAGGAGTTGTGCTCCCCTGTGCGGTGGTGGCTGTGTTCGCCTGGATCCGAAATATGGGATTCCTGCGCATCTTTGTTCGCTATTTGGGAGTGGTTTTGGCAGCTTGCGTCTTACCTGCTCTATGGTATGTTGCGGCATGGCAGGAGGGCGGTGACCATTTCCTTTCGCTTGTCATTGAAGAAAATGTACTTCGATTCTTGGGTAAAATGACGTATGCTTCTCATGAAAACCCATGGCCCTACAATGTGATGACGGTTGTTGCGGGATTTGTTCCGTATACCATTCTCCTTCTCCTCTCTTTGTTTACGTTAAAGTACACACGTATTTCGGTAAAACCCAAAGAATGGTGGCAGAAGTTTGTGGCATACATCAAGCAAATGGATGATGCCCGCCTGTTCTCCTTGCTCAGCATTGTCATTATGTTTGTTTTCTATTGTATCCCGAAGAGCAAGCGTAGTGTTTACCTGTTACCGATTTACCCCTTCATTGCCTATTTCATCGCTGAGTATATTATCTATTTGGTGAAGAACAAACCACAGTCCGTACGTTGGTTTAATGCCCTTATGTGTGGACTGGGACTGACGCTGACCGTTTTGTTTGTGATTGTTAGATGCGGCCTTGTACCTCACTCGCTATTCCAAGGAAAGCATGCCGCAGAGAATCTTGCATTTCTGAATGCCATGGAAACGCTCCCGCTTTCAATGGGTAATTTGTTGATCGTTTTGGTGCCACTCGTTGTCGCACTCTTATACTTCAAATGGCCCAAGCAACTCTCTCTGAATGCACAGAAACAACAGACCCTTTATGGTCCCCTCATGGCATTCGCCTTGTTCTTTGCCTTGGACGGAGTTTACCAACCAGCTATCTTGAACGTAAAGTCTAACAAACCCATTGCTGAGCGCGTAAAAACTTTGGCTCCCGAAGGTAACATTTATTCCTACATCACAATTTTTGCAGATGGCAACCGCATGCATCCGTTTACTCTAAATTACTATTTAGGTAATCGCGTCGTGCCGTTTGTTGATTTTGCGCCCACAGAAGGATATATGTTCCTGGGGGATAAAGAATATGAAGGGTTTAAGGAAAACTATGGGAAGACTTTTACCATCGAACAATTGCCCGATAGTCGTTTTAAGAGTAATGACAATCGTGACTGGATGAACGTTTACCATTTTAAAAAGATTGAACAATGAAAATAGATGGGCTTCAACGCGCTAAGTTGGCATTGATATATCTGCTGAAAATTCACATTGCTGCACTTCTGTTGTTTACGATATTCCGTGCAGTCTTGTTTTTCAGCATGGACTATACATTCCCTGTCGCAGTACAAGACGACTGGGGATTGCAGGCCATCGCATTCGTAAAGGGACTTTGGTTTGACAATGTTATCGCTTGCTACATACTTGTACTCCCACTTGTAATATTGTGGGTCACGTTGTTATGCAACTATACAAGAAAGTGGATATACCTGTTCACTGGAGGATGGTTCATTGCGCTCTACTCGTTGGCGTTTATAATTTCGGCTGCCAATATTCCCTACTTCCAATATTTCTTCAAGACCATCAATTCTTCCATTTATAATTGGTTTGGATATGCGGGAACAACAGCGGGGATGATTTTTGGAGAAACCTCCTATTACTTCCCTATAGCTTTGGGAGTTACAACAATAGCGCTTTGGGGGATAGGCATTCATAAATTGTCAAAGCGCACCTATGACGACAGTTTAAAAACACCTCAGAGTTTGTCCCTGCAGGCGCGTGGCGTAATCTTTCTTGCTGGCGCTGCCCTTGTTGGACTCTGTTTCTTCGGAATCCGCGGTCGTGTAGGGTATAATCCCATCAAGGTAAGTCAAGCGTACTACTGTGAAGACCCCTTCCTCAATCAATTGGGGGTGAACCCCGTTTTCAACCTCTTGACGAGCACCCTCGATGATGCCCGTAAGGAAAACCGACAGTTGCAGTTGATGGATGCTCAAACCGCTATAAGCAACGTACAAAGACTGCTGAACCGAGAAGGGGTTGAGGGCGTTTCGCCCATTGCTCAGATTGTTGCGCCTGACACAACTACTGTTGGACGCCCGAATATCGTGTTCATTTTTATGGAATCGATGAGTGCAAAACTGATGGGCGCTTATGGACAAACGAAGAATCTGACCCCATATTTGGATAGTCTTTATCACAAGTCTTTGGTCTTTGACAATATTTATTCTGCAGGCATTCATACCAATCATGGCATGTATTCTACGCTCTATTCATTCCCCACAATCATGAAGCGCAATGCCATGAAGGGTAGCGTCATACCAGTATACAGCGGATTGCCTACCGTGTTAAAAGATAATGGTTATTACAACCTCTTCTTTATGACCCACGAGAGTCAGTATGACAATATGAATGCCTTCTTCCGCACTAACGGTTTTGATGAAATTCATGCTGAAGAAAACTATCCAAAGGAGAAGATTGCCAACCATTTTGGGGTACAGGATGATTATCTGTTTGAGTACGCCTTGCCCATTCTCAACGAACGGGCTCAAAGCGGACAACCTTTCTTCTCTGTGCTGCTATCTATAAGTAACCATCCGCCTTATGTGATACCTTCTTATTTCCAACCTAAAAGCGAAAAGATTGAGGACCAAATTGTGGAATATGCCGATTGGAGTATCCGTAGTTTTATGACAAAGGCGCAAGAACAACCCTGGTTTGAAAATACAATTTTTGTATTATTGGGTGACCATGGCAAGCTGGTTGGAACCCCAGAGAATGAAATGCCCGAAGCTTACAATCATGTACCATTGATGATATATGGCAAAGACATCGCCCCCCGTCATATTGCAGACTTTGGCGGTCAAATTGACGTAGCACCAACACTTTTGGGCATCCTCGGTATTGGTTATACGCAAAATAACTTTGGCGTCGATTTGTTAAAGAGTCAGCGTCCCTGTAGTTTCTATACTGCTGACAACTTGATTGCCGCCAGAGACAGTGCACACCTTTATCTGCATTCACCCGAAACAGGACAAGAATTCTGTTACACTATCCAGAATGGCACACTGAAGTCAAGCGCTTCAGACGCTAACTTTGAGGCACTCAAGGAATATGTCTTCTCCATGCTTCAGGCAACCGAGCAACTTGTGAAAGAAGGCAAGACAACAACTAACCCGTAAACTTAATGATGGGTAGCATATAATAGTTGGTGGAATCTTGCGTTTAGTCAAAGAAAGGAGGGGAGTCCCCGTGCAGTTCTGCGTCATGCGGTTCATCGTGTTGGAACGTTTAACGACCATGCGGGATGCGCTGGTAACTCTTTACTACTATTTGCGGTGCAACCTAACAACCGCATAACCTATAGTAACCCCAACTATGGTTTCAAGTCGTGTAGCTCATTTTAAGATTGAACAATGAAAACAAATCATCTTCAGCGCGCAAAGTTTGCATTGACATATCTACTGAAAATCCACCTCGTAGCACTTATCGTGTTCACGATATTCCGTGCCGTATTGTTTTTCAGTATGGATTATACTTTCCCAGTCTCTATACAGGGCGACTGGGGACTGCAGACGATTGCTTTCGTAAAGGGTGTTTGGTTTGATAATGTTATCGCCTGCTACATACTTTCCTTACCGCTTGTAATACTGTGGGTAACCTCACTTTGCAACTATTCAGCCAAGTGGATATATTTGTTGACAGGAGGCTGGTTCATCAGTCTTTACTCCTTGGCTTTTGTGGTGTCGGCCGCCAATATTCCTTACTTCCAATATTTCTTCAAACCCATCAATGCATCCGTTTATAATTGGTTTGGTTATGTTGAAACAACCGCTGGGATGATTTTTGGCGAAACGTCCTATTACTTCCCCATAGCTTTGGGGTTAACAGCGATAGTGCTTTGGGGTATAGGCATTCATAAATTGTCTAAACGAACTTATGAACGGAGTATAAAAACGCCTCAGGGGATATCGCTTCAGTCGCGCGGCGTAATTTTTCTTTCGGGAATAATCCTTCTGGGGGCATGCTTCCTGGGTATCCGAGGTACCCTGGGGCATAATCCTATCCGAATTAGTCAGGCCTACTATTGCGAAGATCCATTTCTTAACCAATTGGGCATGAACCCTGTGTTTAATCTGATGCGCAGCACGATTGAGAGTGGGCGTGAAGAAAATCAGCAATTGCAGTTGATGGATGGTCAAACCGCTATTGACAACGCACAGAGGCTATTGAATAGACGTGGGGTAGAAGAGGTTTCCCCCATAGCACAAGTCGTAGCACCAGACACGAGTGCTGCAATGCGTCAAAATGTCGTTTTCATTCTTATGGAATCGATGAGTGCAAAACTTATGACTGCTTATGGACAAACGAAGAATCTGACTCCGTATCTGGATAGTCTTTATCACGAAGCATTAGTCTTTGATAATATCTATTCTGCAGGTATTCATACCAACCAGGGAGTCTTCTCTACGCTCTATTCATTCCCTGCTGTCATGAAACGTAATGCCATGAAAGGCAGTGTCGTACCCGTGTATAGTGGACTCCCAACAGTTCTAAAGGATAATGGTTATCAAACCCTTTTCTTTATGACACACGAAAGTCAGTATGACAACATGAATGCCTTCCTGCGCACTAATGGTTTTGAAGAAATACACGATGAAGAGAATTATCCGAAGGAAAAAATAGTGAACCGTTTCGGTGTTCAGGACGATTATCTGTTTGAATATGCCTTACCCGTTCTGAATGAACGTGCTCAGAGTGGACAACCATTCTTCTCAGTGTTACTGACAATAAGTAACCATCCGCCCTACATTATTCCAGCATATTTCCAACCTAAAAGCGAGAAGGTTGAGGACCAAATTGTGGAGTATGCCGATTGGAGTATCCGAAACTTTATGACTAAGGCGCAGGAACAACCCTGGTTTGAGAATACCGTCTTTGTATTCGTCGCCGATCATGGCAAATTAGTGGGTACGCCAGAGAATGAAATGCCTGAAGCTTGCAATCATGTTCCATTCATGATTTACGGGAAGGATATCAAACCGAATCATATCAGTAACTTCGGTGGACAAATAGACGTGGCACCAACACTTTTGGGCATTCTCGGTATTGGTTATACGCAAAACAATTTTGGGGTTGACCTGCTAAAGGAACAGCGACCATGTAGTTTCTATACAGATGACAATCTGGTTGCCGCCAGAGACAGTGCACACATTTATCTACATTCCCCCGAAACTGGACAAGAATTCTGTTACACTATCCAGAATGGCACACTGAAGTCAAGCGCTTCAGACGCTAATTTTGAGGCGCTCAAGGAATATGTCTTCTCTATGCTTCAGGCAACCGAGCAACTTGTGAAGGAAGGTAAGACAACTACTAACCCGTAAACTTAATGATGCGATGAAACCGATTCTTGGAGAAATCATACGTTTTGTCATAGTGGGGATTTCATGTACAGTGTTGCATTACGTACTCTATTATGTGATGCAACTCTACATGAATGTCAATATCGCTTATACCGCGGGTTATGCGATAAGTTTTATCGCCAATTTCTATCTTACCTCTTGGTTCACATTCGGTGCAACCCCCTCATGGAAGAAACTCTTTGGTATGGGGGGGGCGCATGCCGTTAATTACTTTTTACATATTATTCTGCTTAACCTTTTTATCTACATAGGAATTTCGCAAGAGTGGGCTCCCGTCCCCGTCTTTGCTATCGCTATCCCAGTGAATTTTCTTTTAGTACGTTTCGTCTTTAAATATAAGAAGTCATGAATAACAGTAAGGTCGTCATTGTTGTACCCTGCTACAACGAGGAAGAAGTCCTGCAGGAAACCACGCGTCAACTTTCAAATGTTCTTGAAGGTATGGAGCAGGACAAGAAAATAACCGAAGGCAAATTGTTATTTGTTGACGATGGAAGTCGTGATGCTACCTGGCATATGATAGAGCAACTTTCAACCGAAAATCCACGTGTTATGGGTTTGAAACTTGCTCACAATGTGGGGCATCAGCAGGCGTTATGGGCGGGATTGGAATGGGCTGCAAATGCACCTTTCGATGCTGCTATATCCATTGATGCGGATTTGCAGGATGATGTACATGCCATAGTCGAAATGATCGACCGATTTAATCAAGGGATAGACATTGTTTACGGTGTGCGTAAGGAACGTAAGACGGACACCTTCTTCAAGAAGCACACCGCTCAATTCTTCTATAAGTTGATGCAGACAATGGGAGGCGATGTTGTGTACAACCATGCGGACTTCCGCTTGATGAGTAAGAGAGCATTGCAAGCTTTGATTGCACACCCCGAGCGAAACCTTTTCCTACGTGGCATCGTCCGTTCTTTGGGGTATCCGTCTGACTTTGTCTATTACGACCGCAACGAGCGCTACGCTGGAGAATCAAAGTATCCGCTTTCAAAAATGCTGAATTTTGCGATTGATGGTATTACATCATTCAGCGTAAAACCGCTTCGACTTATTACAACCTTGGGAGTGCTGTTCGTGTTGATAGCCATAGGCATCATTGGTTATGCTATTTATGAATATCTTAGTGGGCACACCGTAGCTGGTTGGACCTCGTTGCTGGTCTCTATGTGGTTTATAGGTGGTGTTATATTGACGTCTATAGGTGTGATCGGTGAATATATCGGAAAGATTTACAGAGAGGTAAAACGTCGCCCACGCTACTTTATTGAAAAACAGATATAGAAGAACTATAATCTCTGGGTAATCAGATTGATACTAAAAGGGATAATACACCAACAAGGCTGGTCCATTATTGGATCAGCCTTGTTGGTTGATATGGATTTTAATTTATTGCTTCTTATTGGTGTCCAGTAAATTTCTCTTTATTATTTTAGGCAATAATATAGGAGTTGACCCATAAAGACTATCATACCCCCTCCCCGCCAAAGGCGGTACTCCCCCTATCTTAAGGGGAGAGAAGAGTTTGATACTTCCATTAAAACGACTCAACAGATGTAAACAATATCTCTTTCA
>JAZQXB010000108.1:0-27335 GCA_045632685.1 Alloprevotella sp. | reverse complement strand
ACGAATACCATCCGGATGATAAAAATTCGTGCTATTGACTTGCGCGAATACCGTCCGGATGGTATTCGTGTTATTCGCCTCTGATTAAGAAATATTCATCCCGCATGGAGATTCGTGTTATTCGTGAAATTCGTGTTCTCTAAAATAAAGAGACAAATTTTACCGGACAGCAATAAAATCAAATTAAGTGCCGATTTGTTTTTGCAGAGTCGGATGGGGGAACTTATAACGTGGTTATCGGGGGTAAAGTGTCCCATACAAGGTGTGCTAAACACAAAATCGGATAACGTTGTGTCATAATGAGCAAACTGCTGCGTTGCTCCTCAATTTCGGACTAGGTCATGTACTTCAGTACACTCCCGTCGTCCTCAATTTCAGCGCCTTGCATTTTACTCACTCTTACACAACTTAAGAGGGTGTGCCGAAATTTTGCATTTCGACACACCCTCATCCGATTTTTTTGGATATCATGATGTAAGGTTGTGAGGGTACGGGTGATGCGGTGTGAAGTTGCTCTGCAATCCGCAGGGTTCTTAAAACCTAAAGCCCTCAAAACCTCATGTTATTATTCGCTCTTCTCACGACGGGGACGGCGTTCGCCATCTGCAGCTTCGCGACGGGGACGACGGGGACGTTCTTCCCAACCTTCGGGCTTTTCTTCGAGCACACGGTGTGAGAGGCGGAACTTGCCTGTCTTCTGGTCGATTTCAAGGAGCTTCACAGTGATGTTGTCGCCTTCCTTAAGTCCAGCTTCTTCAACACTTTCAAGGCGCTTCCAAGAGATTTCAGAGATGTGGAGCAAACCTTCCTTACCTGCCATGAATTCTACGAAGCAACCGTAGGGCATGATGCTCACTACCTTTGCATTGTAAACTTCACCCACTTCAGGAATTGCCACGATAGCCTTAATTTTAGCGATAGCAGCTTCGATGCTTTCCTTGTTAGGACCGCTTACCTGAATCTTACCTACGCCGTCAGCTTCTTCAATGGTAATGGTAGCGCCAGTTTCTTCCTGCATACCCTGAATGATCTTACCGCCAGGACCGATGACAGCACCGATGAATTCCTTGGGAATATCGAATGCTTCGATACGGGGAACGTGGGGCTTGAGTTCAGCACGGGGCTCGCTCATTGTTTCCATCATGCAAGAGAGGATGTGTTCGCGACCAGCCTTTGCCTGTGCCAAAGCCTTTTCAAGAATTTCGTAAGACAAGCCGTCACACTTGATGTCCATCTGCGTAGCTGTAAGACCCTTGAGTGTACCTGTAGTCTTAAAGTCCATATCACCGAGGTGGTCTTCATCACCGAGGATGTCAGAGAGCACTGCGTACTTGTCTTCTCCGGGGTTCTTGATAAGACCCATTGCAATACCACTTACGGGAGCCTTCATGGGTACACCAGCATCCATGAGTGCGAGCGTGCCAGCACAAACTGTAGCCATTGAAGAAGAACCGTTAGATTCGAGAATGTCGCTCACTACGCGCACTGTGTAGGGGAATTCTGCGGGAATCTGACCCTTCAAACCGCGCCATGCGAGGTGACCGTGACCAATTTCGCGACGGCCTACGCCACGCTGAGCCTTTGCTTCACCAGTTGAGAAGGGGGGGAAGTTGTAGTGGAGGAGGAAACGCTGATAGCTCTTGTCGAGCACGTCGTCTACCATCTTTTCGTCGAGCTTTGTACCGAGCGTACAAGTAGAAAGCGACTGTGTTTCACCGCGTGTGAAGATAGAAGATCCGTGAGGCATGGGAAGGGGATCAACTTCGCACCAGATGGGGCGGATGTCCGTAGTCTTACGACCGTCGAGGCGGATACCTTCGTCGAGAATGCAACGACGCATAGCGTCCTTTTCTACATCGTGGTAGTAACGGTTGATAAGGTCGTTCTTTTCTTCGAGTTCTTCAGCTGAAAGTTCTGCATGAGCAGCAGCATATTCTTCCTTAAATGCTTCACGCACAGCTTCAAATGCTTCGAGGCGTGCATGCTTTTCGAGGGCGCTCTTTGTGATGTCGTAACACTTCTGATAGCACTGTTCGTGACACAACTTGCGGAGGTCTTCGTCGTTTACTTCGTGGCAGTATTCGCGCTTCACGTCAGTACCGAGTTCCTTCATGAGGTCAATCTGGAGTTGGCACATGGGCTTGATGGCTTCGTGAGCCGCCTTGAGGGCTTCGAGAAGTGCAGATTCGGGCACTTCATCCATTTCGCCTTCCACCATCATGATGTTGTCCATCGTAGCAGCCACCATGAGGTCCATATCCGCCTCCTTCATTTGTTCGAAAGTGGGGTTGATTACGTACTCACCGTTGATGCGAGCTACGCGAACTTCAGAGATGGGACCTTCGAAGGGGATGTCCGTACAAGCAAGTGCGGCAGAAGCTGCAAAACCTGCGAGTGCGTCGGGCTGATCTACGCCATCGGCAGAGAAGAGGATGATATTTACATATACTTCTGCGTGGTAGTCGCCAGGGAAGAGGGGGCGGAGCGCACGGTCAACGAGGCGGCTGGTCAAGATTTCGTAGTCAGAAGCACGACCTTCACGTTTGGTGAAACCACCGGGGAAACGACCGGCTGCAGAGTATTTTTCCTTATAGTCGCATTGGAGCGGCATAAAATCGGTGCCGGGGTTAGCGTCTTTGGCACCACAAACTGTAGCAAGCAACATCGTGTTGTTCATACGGAGCATTACGCTACCGTCAGCCTGCTTTGCGAGTTTTCCTGTTTCAATGCTGATAGTGCGTCCGTCAGCGAGAGTAACAGATTTCGTAATCACATTCATCTGATTGTGTGTGTTAAAAATTATATAATATCACTGGATTGTTCAGCGTAGAAAGCATTTTACGCATATTAGGCACAAAAGTACGGATAATTTTTCTAATTCCGTGCTACAGAGGGCATTTTTAATCTCGTAGACTTCCTTTTTTTTATAATAGTGTGTGATTTTGCTAAAAAAGGGTGGGATGGAAGTGGGTGTATGCAGAAGTTGTAACGCACAAAATCCGAGTGAAAAATCTCTTTCCTTTACGCTGTAAAATGTATGTGGGAGGTACAAAAAACTAACTGGGAGTTAGTTCAAATTATTTGGCACTTAATTCAAAATAACTCCCAGTTAGTTGTTACAACGTCGGATGTAGATTTTCGCCTTTAGGAAATGTTACTCAATAGATGGGAGAAACATCTTCCGATTCCGTATATTTGTTATCCTTCATCAGGGAAATCAAAGAGGGTAGGCATGATGGGAGAACCCGCTTGAGGGGTGCGCCCGAGGTGGCGGTACGCCAATTCTGTAACCTCGCGTCCGCGGGGTGTGCGGCGAATGAAACCTTCTTTGATGAGGAAGGGCTCGTACACTTCTTCTACCGTGCCCGCATCTTCGCCCACTGCCGTGGCAATAGTGGTAATACCCACGGGACCGCCCTTAAACTTGTCGATGATCGTTGTAAGAATCTTGTTGTCTATCTGGTCAAGTCCGTACTTGTCAATATTCAGTGCTTCAAGGGCATAGCGCGCAATGTCAAGTTCTATATTGCCATTTCCCTTAACCTGGGCAAAGTCGCGCACGCGGCGCAGGAGTGAGTTGGCAATACGGGGAGTGCCACGACTTCTGCCCGCAATTTCTGCCGCTGCACGTCCGTCAATCTTTACGCCCAGCAACTTGGCGGAGCGCTCCACAATCTTCTGAAGCGTTGCAGCGTCGTAATATTCCAAATGGAGGTTGATGCCGAAGCGCGCACGGAGGGGAGCAGTGAGCAAACCGCTTCGCGTCGTTGCTCCCACAAGGGTAAACGGATTGAGGTCAATCTGGATGGAGCGCGCCGCAGGTCCGCGGTCGATCATGATGTCGATGCGGTAATCTTCCATGGCGGAATACAAATATTCCTCTACGACGGGCGACAGACGGTGGATTTCATCGATGAAAAGGACGTCGTTAGGCTCCAGCGAAGTCAGCAAACCCGCGAGGTCGCCAGGTTTGTCGAGCACGGGGCCCGAGGTAATCTTAAACCCTACGCCTAATTCGTTGGCGATGATATTTGAAAGCGTTGTCTTCCCCAACCCCGGAGGTCCGTGGAGCAGAGTGTGGTCAAGCGGTTCGCCACGAAACTTCGCCGCCTCAACGAAAATCTGCAGGTTGTCCACCACCTGCTGCTGTCCCGTAAAGTCGCTGAAATTTAGGGGGCGCAGTGCCTTCTCAAATTCCTTTTCGGAATTGCTTACACTGCGCTGTTCGGCACGTATGTCAAAAGTATCTTCCATAATGTGGGAGTGTCAGTCTTTTATAATGTAGCGTTTGTAATAAGAAAGGGCGAGTGTCGTCAGCGGCAGGGCAATGATGAGGCCGATAAACCCAAATACATAGCCCCAAACGGAGAGCGAGAGCAGGATGAGGGCGGGCGACATGCCCATGATGTGCCCCATGATTTTGGGGACAATGATGAGGTCCTGAATGAGTTGCACAACTACGTACACAAGGCCTACCATCAAGAGGATGCCCCAGAAGTTTTCCCCTGTTTCGGCAGCTTTCAAGAGGGCGAGCAACACCGCAAGTGGTATAGATACCATCTGCAGGTATGGCACGAAGTTTAGAGCACCTACGAAGAGTCCGAAACCAATCGCCAAGGGGAGGTCGATGATGGCAAAACCCGTAGCAAACAGAATGCCCACGCAGAGCGCTACTAAAGCCTGTCCGCGGAAATATGCACTCATACCCGTTTGCACGTCGGTGGCAAGCAGCGCCACGTGGTCGCGATAAGGCTTGGGGATGTAGTTGATCCACGCCTTTGACGCCTTCTCAAAATCCATCAAGAGGAAGAAAAGGTAAAGCAAGGTGATACACCAGGAGACAACGCTCCAAAGGGCGTTTGCCGTAGCCCAGAGTAAATTGCCCAATCGCTCAACACTTTTGCCCAAAAAGGTCTGAACGTCGTCGGTTTGAAGGAAGTTGCGCACCTCCTCGTGCTGCATGTGTTCGCGCACAAAGTCGCTGACGATGGCGGGGATGGTTGCGTTGCCCGACCCGTTGCGAAGGTATTCTACAATCAACCGTTTGAGGTTGGAGAATTCTTCAATCGAGGGTGGCACGATAAGCATGAAGCATCCTGTGCCGATGCCTGCCAGCAGGAGCAGGGTGAGCGTTACGCTGAGCCAGCGAAGGCGCAGTTTGCACCTTACCTGCAGGAAGGTCACCACGGGGTTGAGCATGTAAGCCAACATCCATGCCAACACAAAGGGCAGCAACACACTGCTCAACGCATTGACGGCGTATCCCAACAGGACGAGCACACCAACAAACAGGGCGCCACGCACGAAGCGGTCGAAGTTTATTTCTTGCTGAAACATAGTTTCGAGGGAATGAGACTGCCCAACGAGGGCAGTACAATAAATATTCTGGGGCAAAATTAAGAAAAATCCCCCAAACCATACGAACTTATCCCGAAATCCCATAACTTTGCAGTATGGGAACTCTTTATTTAGTACCTACCCCGGTGGGTAATTTGGAAGACATGACGATGCGCGCCATTCGCATCTTGAAGGAAGCAGACCTCATTTTGGCGGAAGACACCCGCACTTCGGGCCTGTTGCTCAAGCACTTTGATATCAAGAACCAGTTGTGCTCACACCATAAGTTTAACGAGCATCAAACTGCCAACGCCTTTGCCGCACGCATTGCCGCAGGTGAGAACATCGCCCTCATTTCCGATGCGGGCACTCCCGCCATTTCCGACCCCGGTTTCATGTTGGTGCGTGCCTGTGTGGAGCGAGGTGTAGAGGTGCAGTGTCTGCCCGGCGCAACCGCCTTTGTGCCCGCCCTCGTGTCCAGCGGATTGCCCTGCGAACGCTTCACGTTTGAAGGTTTTCTGCCTCAAAAGAAAGGCCGTCAGACACGCCTCCAAGCACTTGCCTCGGAAGAGCGCACGATGATTTTCTACGAATCCCCCTACCGCGTGGTGAAAACCCTCCAACAGTTTGCAGAAGTCTTCGGTGCCGACCGCCGTATGTCGGCATGCCGTGAAATCTCAAAGATGTACGAGCAGAGCGTGCGCGGCACGATTGCCGAAGTCCTCGCCCACTTTGAAGAAACCGAACCTCGTGGCGAATTTGTCCTTGTAGTGGAAGGCGCAGAGACGGTGAAAGAGAAGAAGAAAAAGCTGCGCCGCGAGGAGGAAGAAGAATAAATAGAATAGGCACATACCCTACTCCGGATGGCGCTCTCCCCTTGTTTATAGGGGGAGGGGACCAGCTCTGCTGGTGAGGGGGTGCGAGAAATGCCCCGCATGGTTAAACTCCTAACTACTCACTTTTTCGGCACCCCCTCACCGCAAAACGGTCCCAATTGATTTCGCTACGCTCATCTTCCTCCTTCTCGTAAGGCATAGTACAAACAAGTTTGTCCTCTGCTCTTACTTCGTGCGTCGGTTCCCCCTATAAACAGGGGGAGAGCGCCATCCGGTCTCAAAACCTTACAACCTTTCCCCTCAAAACCTCAATGATTACCTACGACAGCATCAACCTCCCCCTCCCCGATATCGACCAAGCGGCCACCACTGCTTGGGTAAATGCCGTGGCAAAGACACACGGAAAGCGCTGTGGCGCCATTGCCTACATCTTCGTGGACGATGAAAAAATCTTGGAGGTCAACCGCGAGTTCCTCCAGCACGATTATTACACCGACATCATTACCTTTGACTACACGGAGGGCAATAAAATCAGTGGCGACCTCTTCATCTCCCTCGACACCGTGCGTACGAATGCCGAAGACGTGGGTGCCACCTACGAAGAGGAACTTCACCGTGTCATCATCCACGGCATTCTCCACCTCTGCGGCATTAACGACAAGGGACCTGGAGAACGCGAGATTATGGAGGCGGAAGAGAATAAGGCACTCGCCTTGCGCCAGGAACTTTTAGGGTAATCCTACTTCCACATATTCATGTTTCAAAAACAGAGCGAGCAAGTATCTCAATAGGGATGCTTGCTCGCTCTGAATTTTATGGGGTTATTTCAAAATAACCTCGGTGACGATAAGATTTAGAAACATAATAACTGCCATACCAAGGATTGACCATAGGAAATATTTGAAATAGCGGTTCCAAACTTTGTAGGCGCCCTTGGGGGCAGGACTATTGTCGGTTCTTCCTGAGAATGCTTCGGAAGTCATCAGGTAGTAGTAACCGCCAAGTGTAACCAAACTTAAAATCGTGTCATAAGTTAGTGTAACTATCGGATATTCATGAAGCGAAGTTACCAGATAGGACGTAAATAAGGGAAAAATATATCCTATCCAGAATAAGAAGAGAAGTGATTTTATTGTTTGGGTACAATTGGGATTGTTGCGTTCAATTACACCATACAGATAGAAGGTTACAAACCACTTTATGTACACAACTATCCCTAAAAGGGTAATGAGAGTCAGTGCTCCTTCTACATTGCTATTGATAAATAACCATCCAATAGATGTTAGACTCAAACATCCCAAAATCCAACCCGCATTCTTTATAAACACACCTGTAGTGCGATTAGTAGCAATTTTGCTGAGTATGGTGAAACTTACAACCCAGGATATTGCGGTTAATAGGTTTTCGATAATACGCAAAGGTATATTGAAACCACCTGATGTGACATTTGTTATCGTCGCTACGAAATTAGTAATGATTCCAATAATGCAAGGCAAGACAAAAAAACTGAACGCCCATAGTGCTTGACGTCTTACCATGAGATGGTTTGTTGTATTCATGATGTTGAAAAATAGAAGTGTTGTAAAATGTTATGAGAGGGTACTTGACGTAGCTACCTTCAATGTTGTTTATTCAATGTTAGCGAGGAGTGTAGGAGATTTCGCTGTATGCTTATTACATTGGACTCAAAAAACATTGTTTCTTGAGTCCAATAATCTCATTCCCGATTCCTTCTGTAATGCCGGGTGCTACCCCCAACTCAATCCTCATCGTTCATTAAGCGATACAAGGGGGCGCCCTCGAAATTATCTACTTCAGGTTTGGTTTCAGTTTGTTCGTTCTTTTGTTTTTCTTCAAATTTGCGTTGTAGGTATTCAAACTGAAAGAACGTAGGAAGGTATTGCTGTATGAATCCCAAATATAGGAGAAGGCACAGTGGTGCCATTGTTAGGTCTGTGTATTCATCTATGAGATCTATTCCGTATTGCGTTTTAACCCACGTCCATACTGTTGCTGGTGATTAAATAATTATTGTTCAATAGTACTCGCCGATTTAATCTTTTCAAGCAGGGATTTTCTTATGCCAGCTTCATAGGTTTTATCTACAATGTTTTCCCAGAAGTGGATTGCTTTTTCTTTTTCTCCGCAACGGAAATAGATGTCTCCTGCATGGTAGTAGATGTCGTAATGCTGTTTTTCTCCTAAAAGGATGAGGCACTTGTCCATGTACTTCTTTGCTTCGTCATACTTTCCTGTTTGGTAAAGTAACCAAGCGTAGGTGTCCAGGTAATGATAGTTGTTGCTTTCAATTGAAATCGCCTTTGCACTCATCTCCAAAGCCTTATCTAAGTTGCTGTTATGCTTGCTTAATTCATAAGCGTAATTATTGAGGTATAATGCATTATTGGGGGCGTGTTCAAGCGCCTTTTCATAAGCCATATAACAGATGTCTTTTTCAGGGTATCCAACAACCGATATCAGCAGATCAGCAAAGTCTCCGTACATCTTTGCAAAAACCTCATTTGTGGTGCTCTCATTGAGGTGGTGGTATCTATTCTTTTCTCGCGTAACAACATCAATGAAAATTATGTGAGGTTGCTCATTTTCAGGGTCACAATCCAGAGTATTTACTTGTAGAATATCCTCCTCCTTCATATTGAAAAGTTGAGCAATAGTTTTAGGGGTCGGATTCGCTTTAACTTCATCAGTAAGTGCAATCTCTACAGGGATAAAGTCTGCAATTATTTGCCAACTGTTTTCTTTTAAGTAAACAGGGGTGTTGTTAAACCTTGGGTATGACATATAGCGCCACCCATGCTCTAACACCTTATAAGCCTCAGCCGTTTTTCCTTGCTTCATCAGCACCATAGCACGATAAAAAGATAGCTCGTTATCGTATACTCCCGTCTTGGACTTAAAATTCTTTGATAGTGTGATAATCTGCTCAAACTCGTTGTTCTTCCAATAATATTCGGCAAGTACCATCGCGGCTTCTCCGGCAAATTCTTGATGTGATTCAGCAAGCGCAGTAAGGTTTTTAAGTCCCTCTTCAACATTGTTCCCAAAGAGGTACATTTTACCTAATTGATAATATGCTTGAGCGTTACCATTTTCAGCCGCTAAAGTGTACAATTCCACAGCCTTTACTGAATCAATGGGTACTCCGATACCTTGCTCATACTTCCATGCTAATTGGAATTGCCAGTGGTTGTCTCCTCCCTCAGCCAATGTCTTTGTAATATTAAATGCTTCTGAGGGTTCTGTAGTCAATTCGGGACGTGCTTCCAAGAGTCGAACTAAAATCTCAGACACTTTGCTATTGCCTTCCTTGCTCTTTGCACGTATCCATTCAAGGGCTTCTACGAAATCCTTGGACGTTGTGTGATTATTCGTTTCAAGAAGATGTCTCAATTCATTCAATGCACTTTCTGTATCGCTTAGGCGCAATTGATAAGGTCGCATGTCTTTCAAAGCCAACATGTAACGGCGAATCATTTCAGTGGAATCCGTCGCCAAATTTGGGTGCATTCTAATAAAGAAGTTGAGATAACCGAGGCAATCTAAGTTAGAATGATTCAACTTGTCGTCCAAGTGGCGGAATACTTCGGCTCCCTTTTGAGGGTTAGGGGTTACATCAAATCTCCCATAGTTAAGCATATTAAAAAGAGTCCCTATGTTTTGAGTGTATCCTTTTTCAATGGCTAAAGCTATCAAATTGATCCCCTTTTCGTGGTCAACAGGCACACCTCGTCCGCGTACGTATGCAAATCCTAAGTTGTTGAGGCCAAGAGGTTCCCCAGCGTCGGCTGCAATCTTGTAATATTTTGCCGCTTGCTCGTAATCAGTTTCGCAACCAAAGGCATTGTCGTAACACCAACCCAAGCTTACGGCAGCCATAGTATGCCCAGCCTCCACTGCTTTGTGATACCACTTCACGGCCTCCGCTTCATTGATGGGCATACCGATACCCTTGGCGTTGTACCACGCCATGTCAAAGAGCAAATCTTTATCGTTGGAAATACTTACGCCCTTGCGTACCCACTCAGCCGCTTTTACACTATCGACTTTCACATCATCGCCAAACCTATACTTATTTACAAGTGTTTTAATGGCTTCAACGTGCCCTTTATTAGCAGCAGATTCCCAATATTCAAATGCTTTTTCGTGGAATATGGAAGCTCCATCAAATGACTTGTGTTGTCTTGCCTGTTTCCAGTATTCATAGGAAAGTTTGGAGTCTTCTTGCGTTGCTTTCTTAGAAAAATAATTACCTAAGGAGAAGAGAACGGCGGTGTCTTTCTGGTTTGCATTTTCTTGCAACCACGTCGCAGCTTTTTCGTAGTCTTCGTCTGGCGCATATTTTTTGGAAAGCGCCAAGACGTAGTAATGTGCGGCCTTCTTGGCATTCTTCTTTACTCCATAACCAGTGGCATAGCATTCTGCAACCTTTATCCAATTACTATCAGCTACGTGTATGTCAAGGACTTTCTTGAGGTTTCGTTTTACCCCTAAACCCTTTTCATACATCTCGAGGAGCATTTCTTTTGCAATAGTTTTGCTAAATATATTCGTAATGGTGTCAGGGTGTGCCAACACCTTGTCTATCCAAAACTTCGCTTGCTGATAATCTTGCTTTAACTCAACACCCTTAAAGTAGCATTGCGCTAAGCAAGCCTGTGCGAAAGAGTCCCCCATTTTTGCGCCTTTCAGGTAGTAAGTGCTTACAGAATCATTCGTGGAAAGGCGAAGTGTTTTTCCAAAGTCTTGGTGAAAAGGCATTTCCCCAGCCAATAATACACCATAAGAGGCATGAACTCTTCCGGTCTTATCTTGTTTTAAGGCCAACTTCAAGTATTTCATGGCCAGAACTGTGTCGGTCTTATATCTTGGATTGACGTGCATTGTACCAAGTTCCATTGACGCTTCAGCATCTCCTAATTCTGAGGCTTTCTTTAGGCATTGAACGGCGAGGTCTAAGCGCCTGTCAATAACACAGGCAATAGCGAATTTTCTCAAAGCCTCAGGCTCTAATCTGCATGCTCCTTCGTACTCCCTATGGTCCTTAAGGAAGTCAGAAAGTGAATCGTTGGGAATACAGAACGTCTGTGCTGTCATCACGCCTGTCATCATTAGGGACAGGAAAAAGAGAATAACTTTTTTCATAATCATAGTGTTTTGTGTTATCGTGTGGGCAAAAGTAGTGATTATTTTTAGTTAAAAAAGGTTACGGGCGAAAAAGTGCAACCTGCTTTTGGCTTTTTTTACACTATGATTTCCACGGACTATTCACAAGGCGCTGGGGCTTGAAATGCATCAACATGATACCTCTCCTGTCCTCCAAAAAACAGAGCGAGCAAGTATCTCAAGGAATGCTTGCTCGCTCTAAATTATATTCTACACCTAAAGAACCTCTGTAACGATTGTACCAAGGATTGTTACAACAATAATAAGGAGGTAGGACAATAGGTAGTATTTAAAATATCTGTTCCAAATCTTATAGGCACCTTGGGGAGCGGGGTTGTTGTCGGTTCTTCCTGCGAATACCGATGACGTTGCCAGAAAATAGAACCCTCCGAGACTTACCAACTGCAAGAAAATATGGTAAAGGTTATACAGCGCGTACGATTCTGTGATGAGATAGGCTATCAGATAGTTCATGAACATCGGTAAGATTGTGCAGATCCAAAACATTGTAAGCATTGCCTTTTGAGCTTGCTTGCAATTGGGGTTGTTGCGTTCAATACCTCCGAACATGTAGAGCACTACCAAGCTTGACAACAGGTAAAGACTGGTTCTCGTCAGTGTTGCGAAAATGTTGGAAACGGGAATTTCAGAGAACACTAACGGAACTATATTCCGAAGTAACCCTACCACAAACATGATGAATGCAGTTATCATTACAATGTTTCTTGTGGCGCGGTTTGCAGCAATTATGCTAAGTATGATATAGGCATTCAACGTAGTTATTAATAAGATAAGGTTGAATAGGACTGCTCCAAATTCACCGCCTCCAAAGAATTCGGAGGGAACAATCTCTATGTCCCAAAAACGGAGGGTAAATCCTACGATAGGAATAACATTCGTGAAGGCAAAGAAGGCGAATGCCGATAATTGAAAACGCTTTATTGTCTCGTTGTTCATCATATTCATAATGTCATCAATGTATGAAGAAATAAAAGTGAATCAGGGCGGTTATAAGTGTAGATCTGTCTTTGTTACGACAGTTACTCCCCCAATCGAGTGTAACTGGATTGGGGGATGATTTTCAGTTTACTTCTTGCGCAACTTCAAACGATCGCCATCGAGGGTCACGAAGCAGGTTTCACCCTTCTTAAGGGGGATGGCAGCGGTGAGTTCGCCGTAGCGCACGTTGCAAGTGCCGTCCTGTGTAGCCGTGATGCGAGCTTCAGCGAGTGTGCCTGCCTTCCAGTCAATATCTACATAGAAGGCGCCGCGTGCACGGAGTCCCTTGATGCTGCCTTCTGCCCATGCGTCGGGAAGCGAGGGGAGGAGGTGGATGCAACCTGCGTGGCTCTGCAGGAGCATTTCGGTTACGCCCGCCGTACCGCCGAAGTTACCGTCAATCTGGAAGGGGGGATGCACGTCCCAAAGGTTGTCCGCCGTACCGTTCTTGAGCAAGTTGCCAAAGAGTGTGTAAGAGCGGTTACCATCGTGGAGACGCGCCCACTGGTTGAGCTTCCAACCCATAGACCAACCCGTTGCGCCGTCGCCACGGTGGTTGAGCACCACCTTAGAAGCTGTAGCGAGTTCGGGAGTCGTGATGGGCGAAATCGTAGAACCGGGGTGGAGTCCAAAGAGGTGGTTCACGTGGCGGTGCTGGTCGTTGGGGTCGTCAATATCTGTACTCCATTCCAAAATCTGTCCGTAGCGACCAATCTTGTAAGGTACTAAAGCTTCGAGCATGCCCTCCCAAGTAGCCACTTCTCCCTCATCCACACCCAAAATCTTGGCTGCGGCAATCGCCTGAATGAGGTTTTCGCGAATCACCGCGTGGGTGAAGGTCGTACCTTCGTCAATCGGTCCGTGTTCGGGCGATGTAGAAGGCGCAGCCGTCATGGTGCCGTCGGGCTTCAACCAAAGGTAGTCTTCAGCAAAGAGGGCGCAACCCTTGATGAGGGGATAAGCCGTCTTGCGGAGGAAGTCGATGTCGCGGGTAAAGTCGTAGTATTCCCAAAGGTGGGTAGCCAACCACGCAGCTGCCACGGGGTTGTAGTTCCAACTCATGTCCGTGCTTTCAAGCGGCGCGGTGAAACCAAAGATATTGCCCGAAATACCAGCCGCCCAGCCGCGAGCGCCCCAATATGCCTTTGCCGTAATCTTACCCGGTTCTTCGAGTGTGCGGATAAAGTCGGTGAGCGGTTCGGCACACTCTGCGAGGTTCGTCGTGAGCGCGGGCCAGTAGTTCATCTGGAGGTTGATGTTGTTATGGTAGTCTACGCGCCAAGGACCGTCCACATTGTTGTGCCACATACCCTGAAGGTTTGCGGGAAGATTGCCGGGGCGAGAAGAAGAGATGAGGAGGTAGCGCCCGAAGTGGTAGTAGAGTTCTTCCAATCCCGCATCCTTTGCCCCCTGACGGTAAGCCGCAAGGCGCTTGTTGGTGGGAAGGTCAGACGTTTCACCCTTGAGCGAGAAACTTACGCGGTCGTAAAGCGCCGTGTAGTCCTTCACGTGGTGCGCAAGGAGTTTGGCATACTCCATCTTCGCAGCCTTCTTCATCCACTTGGCAGTAGTTTTCAAGGGGTCAACACCTACATACGCCTTGGGGTCGTTATAGTCGGGCTTGAAGTTAATCTTATAATCCGTGTCGGCAGTGAGGAGGAAGAGCACGGCATCCGCACCAATCACCTTGAGTTTGCCGCCCTCGTAAGCCACTGTACCGCCTTCGGCAATCGCCTTGATGCGCACGACATACTGCATGCCGTTGTTGTCCAAGCGACCATTGAAGAGGAGTCCGCCTTCGCCATCGGGCGTAATCTCACCTTCCGAACAGGGATTGAAGGTATAGCTCAACAAGAGGTTTTGCTTGCCCGCCTGGTCGGCAGAGAAGCGCACTGCCAACACGTTTTCGGGGAACGATACGAAACTTTCGCGCTTGTAGCTCACACCCTCGTAGTCGTAAGTCACGGTCGCTACTGCGCGGTCGATGTTGAGTTCGCGACGGTAGTTTTGCACTTTCGTAGCATCGGCACCTGTGCCTGTTTCGATGAGGAGTTCGCCCATCGTTGTGAACGAACCGAAGCGGAACTCGGGTTCGCGCCATGCTTCGTAGGGCACGGGCGAGTTGAAGTTATACGCCGTGAGGCGCGCCGCCTTCTGCTGGTCGCCATCGAGGAAGGCCTGGCGAATCGTGTCGAGCAAATGTGCCGACTGCTTATTGACATTCCAGTAGTGGGCAGCACCCTTGGCAGTACCAGGACCGCCGCGCCACAGCGTCTTTTCGTTGAGCGTGATGCGCTCCGTAGCTACCGAACCCAAGATGTTGGCACCGATTGATCCATTACCGATGGGCAATGAGCGGTATTCCCATTCGCGGTCGGGATTCCAGTTGCCATCGCCCGCAGCAATGGGCTTTTCGCCATTCTTGTACTTGTCGGGGTTGGCAGAATACCAAATTTCCTTGCCCTTGAGCGAAGTGGGTTCGTCAAACCAAACGACATGCTGTGCCCATGCCGAAGCCATGCCACAAAAGGCGAGGGCAGCAACGAGTAAACGCTGTTTTTTCATAATATTGAGGTTTTAATTTGAGTCCTTACCTTGCAAATGTAAGCAATATCTTGCATATATGGGTGGCAATTCATTTAGAATTTGGAAGTGGGGGAGAAAATCATTCAGGGAACCGAGAAAATAAGGGGCGCAACGCGGTTTTAGAAGACCGCTTCGGAGGGGGCACTTATTGGGGCGAATAACATAGGTGTAACATGCGTGACCTTTGGTTGTCCACGAAAGTTCGTTTGCTTTATTTGAGCCACAAATGAACACTAATGGGCACTAGTGTAAATTAGTGCCCATTAGTGGCTAAACAAATAAAAGTACATTATCTTCGTGGTAAGGATTCTTTGTGGACAACCGAAGGTCGCTCTATTGTTGCCAAAAATTATGGTAGCGAGGTGCAAACAGTCGGAGTTGATAAACATAATTTAAGATAGGGTACCACGTCAACTTCACGCTGATTTTCGTACCTTTGCAACATGCAAGTGAATATCGAACCCTCATGGGCGGCTCGCCTACGCAACGAGTTTGAAGCCCCATATTTTTCCAACCTCGTGGAGTTTGTGCGTGCGGAATATGCTGCCGGCACGTGCTACCCCCCAGGTAAAAGCATTTTTAAGGCCTTTGACCTGTGCCCCTTCGACGATGTGAAGGTGGTAATCATTGGTCAAGACCCGTATCACGAACCCGATCAGGCGGAGGGCTTATGCTTCTCCGTGGCAGAAGGTGTGCCGCATCCGCCCTCGTTGCGCAATATTTTTCAGGAGGTGCAGGCCGACTTGGGCACTCCCGTTCCCGCGTCGGGAAGTCTTGTGCGCTGGGCGGAGCAAGGGGTGCTTTTGCTCAACGCCACCTTAACCGTTCGCGCTCATCAGGCGGGGTCGCATCAGGGTAAGGGTTGGGAGCAATTTACCGACGCCGTCATCCGCCATCTTGTCGAAGAAAAGGAACACCTTGTGTTCATCCTCTGGGGAAGTTTCGCGCAGAAAAAAGGCGCATTCATCGACCGTTCGCGCCATCTCGTGCTCCAATCCGCACACCCCTCGCCCCTCTCCGCCTACCGCGGATTTTTCGGCAACCACCACTTTACGCTTACCAATGATTACTTGCGGAAGTGGGGAAAGGGCGAAATCGTGTTTTAATATTTTTAGTAGACGAGTAGACAAGTAAACAAGTAGACAAGATGGAGTGCCGATTTACTGGCGCAGGCGACCATTGTTTGCCTTGCATGCTTTCTTGTTTACTCGTACCTGTAAACTTGTCCACTTAAAAACTTATCGTTTTGATTATGAGACGCATTGCTTTAATTTTTCTCTTGTGTATTCCCGCACTTGTCCAAGCGCAACACCTGCAGCTCAAAGTGGGTGGCGGTTTGGCGAAGCTTGACAAGCATTCCAGCGCTGTGCCGGCATGGCGATTGGGGGCGGGGTATGAGTTGGAGTTTGACCAGCATTGGACTTTCTCACCCGCACTTATTTTTGCTATAAAGGGGTGGGAAAACCCCGATGAAACCGTGTATAAAAAGGATAATGAGGGCAACATTATGCTGGACCCTGAGACGGGTAACCCATTGACGGGCGTGAAGAATACGGAGACGGTGACGTATCACGTAGAACTGCCCCTTTTGTTCAATTATTACCTACGCACGAAGGAGCGCCAGTACGTCGTATTCTCAGCGGGTCCCTACCTTGCCTATGGCATTTCGGGTAAAACCAAGGTGAAGGGCGACACCGACCGACAGGGGGCGGAGCGCTACTATTACGACTACGACCCCTTTAAGGATGGCGACGGCAAACGCTTTGAGGCGGGTGTGCAAATAGGAGCGGGTTATCAGTTCAGCAATGGTGTAACCGCCGGAGTGGACTTCAGCTATGCTTTCACGAAGGTGGACGGTCAGCGCAAACCCGTTTCGGCGCTGCTCAGCTTTAGTTATTTGTTTAGAGGCAAATAGGTGTCGAAAAAAAGGGGAGCATATAAGGAGTTTTCTGTAACTACTTTCATACCCCCTCCCCTCCTGCGGAGGTACTCCCCCTATCTTAAGGGGAGAGAAGAGTTAGAGATTTCCGCAAAAAACTCAACTGAATATTCCATAGACTATTTGGCAGACATACAATGTTGAATGTTGTCCGCATGGCACTCTCCCCTTAAGATAGGGGGAGTACCGCCTTTGGCGGGGAGGGGGTATGACACGAATGTGCTATGCCTTCTTCTTATATTATCTCCTTTCTCTTTCATCCTCCTCAATATTTAAATAAAAAATACTACCTTTGCAAGTCGAAATGTCAACGCATAGATGAAGGATAAGATAAATATCTATGGCGCGCGGGTTCACAATTTGAAAAATGTGGACGTTGAAATTCCGCGCAATAGTCTTACCGTTATCACAGGCTTAAGTGGTAGCGGCAAGAGTTCGTTGGCTTTCGACACCCTCTATGCTGAGGGTCAGCGTCGGTATATTGAGACCTTCTCCGCCTATGCGCGCAACTTCCTGGACAATCTTGAGCGCCCCGATGTGGATAAGATTACGGGCTTAAGCCCAGTGATTAGCATCGAACAGAAGACAACGAACAAGAATCCGCGTTCGACGGTGGGCACAGTGACGGAGATTTACGATTTCCTCCGTCTGCTCTTTGCCCGTGCGGGAGAGGCATATTCTTACCTTACAGGGGAGCGCATGGTGAAGTACACTGAGGAGCGCATTCTCCGACTCATCCTTGAGGAATATGCTGAGCGCAAAATCTATCTGCTTGCGCCCCTCGTGCGCAACCGTAAGGGGCACTACAAGGAGTTGTTTGAAAGCATCCGCAAGAAGGGTTTCCTGCATGTTCGTGTAGATGGCGAACTGCGTGAGGTGGTTCAGGGCATGAAGCTCGACCGCTATAAGAATCACGACGTAGAGGTGGTTGTCGATCGCCTACTTGTGCGCGAAAAAGACGAAGAGCGCCTGAAGAAAAGCGTACACCACACCCTTGAACAGGGGGATGGGCTTATGATGGTGCTCGACATGAGCGACGAGACGGGACGTGCGCGCTACTTAAGCAAACAATTGATGTGCCCCACGACAGGTTTGGCGTATCGTGAGCCAGCGCCGCATAACTTCTCGTTTAACTCTACGAGTGGTGCCTGCCCGAAGTGTAACGGCCTCGGTTATGTCAACGTCATTGACTTTGAAAAGGTGTGCCCCAACCCTTCTCAATCCATCCGTGAGGGAGCCCTTGCGCCCTTGGGCAAATATCGTAACGCGCTCATCTTTTGGGAGGTGGAAGCTGTGCTGATTAAGCATGGCGCCACCTTGACGACTCCCGTTGAGGAGTTGCCCGAGGAGGCGATTGACGAAATCTTGAACGGCAGTCCCGACCGCCTGCGCATCCCTGCAAGTATTGCGAAGACGAGTGATGATTACTACGTAGAGTTTAACGGACTCGTGAAGTACATCCAGCAGATGGCGGACAGCGAAATGACGGCGGCGGCGCAGAAGTGGGCAGACCAATTCTCGACTACGGCAGAGTGTCCACAATGTCACGGAGCACGCCTCAACGCTGAAGCACTTTCATATCGCTTTGCGGGAAAGAACATCTACGAACTCGCTTCTATGGACATCCAGGAACTCTATGAATTCTTGGAAGGTGTAGAAGACCAGCTCGACACCAAGAGCAAGGCGATTGCTACGGAAATCTTGAAGGAATTGCGTACGCGTTTGAAGTTCCTACTTGACGTAGGGTTGAACTACCTTTCCTTATCGCGCTCCACAATGACCTTATCGGGTGGCGAAAGTCAGCGTATCCGCCTCGCCACTCAGATTGGTTCGCAACTCGTCAACGTGCTCTACATTCTGGACGAACCATCCATCGGATTGCATCAGCGCGACAACGTGCGCTTGATTGACTCGCTGAAAAGTTTGCGCGACACGGGCAACACGGTGGTTGTTGTAGAACACGATGAAGATATGATGCGCGCGTCGGATTACGTTATTGACATGGGTCCGAGAGCAGGACGCTTGGGCGGAGAAGTTGTTTTTCAAGGTACGCCCGAAGAAATGCTCCAAACGCATACTTTGACGGCGGGTTACTTAAACGGTGAACTCGCTATTGACGTTCCCAAAGTGCGTCGCCCTGGAAATGGAAAATTCTTGAGGCTTAAAGGGTGCAGCGGAAATAACTTGAAGGGCGTTGATGTTGACTTTCCCTTGGGCACATTACTTTGCGTGACGGGCGTTTCGGGTTCTGGAAAGTCCACACTTATTAACGACACGCTCCAACCCATACTCTCGCAACACTTCTACCGTTCCTTGCGCGAACCTTTGGCGTATGACAGCATCGAAGGGTTAGAACTGATTGACAAGGTGGTTGCCGTGGACCAAAGTCCTATTGGTCGCACCCCGCGTTCAAATCCTGCCACTTACACAGGAGTATTCTCTGACATCCGCACCTTGTTCGTGGAACTCCCCGAGGCAAAAATGCGCGCTTACAAGCCAGGCCGCTTCTCCTTTAACGTAAAGGGTGGGCGCTGTGAAACATGTAAGGGCAACGGTTTCAAGACCATTGAGATGAATTTCTTGCCCGATGTTTACGTTCCCTGTGAAGCATGTCACGGCAAGCGTTACAATCGTGAGACGCTCGAAGTGCGCTTCAAGGGTAAGAGCATCAGCGATGTCTTGGATATGACCATTAACCAAGCGGTTGAGTTCTTTGAAAACGTACCCCACATTCTGCACAAAATTAAAACCTTGCAGGATGTCGGACTTGGGTATATCAAACTCGGACAAGCCTCAACCACACTCTCGGGTGGGGAAAGTCAGCGCGTGAAACTCGCTACGGAACTCTCCAAGCGTGACACGGGGCAAACGATATACATTCTCGACGAACCCACTACGGGACTCCATTTCGAAGATATCCGCGTGTTGCTCGGCGTACTCAATCGATTGGTAGAGAAAGGCAATACGGTCATCGTCATTGAGCACAACCTCGACGTCATCCGCGCTGCCGACTACCTCATAGACATGGGACCCGAAGGCGGTCGCGGAGGTGGTCAACTCATTGCCTGTGGCACCCCCGAAGAAGTCGTGAAGAAGGGCGTAGGTTACACAGCCCAGTTCCTGAAACAGGCGTTGGAGCGGTACAAGCAGTAACGCTCTCAACCTTATAACCTCATGACCTCTCACCCTCATAACTTCAGAAAAATATTTTCTTAATTTAATAACACTTTAACTCTTAAAATTTTATGTTTGAAGGACATCCAAAAGGTCTTTGGGCGTTAGCTCTTTCCAACACTGGTGAACGTTTCGGTTACTACACCATGTTGGCGGTGTTCCTGTTCTTTTTGCAGGACAACTTCGGTTTCACAATGGGAACCTCAAGTACAATTCAAGCGATTTTCTTGGGAGTCGTTTACTTTGTGCCTCTCTTTGGTGGTATGTTGGCCGACAAGTTCGGCTTCGGCAAAATGGTAACCATCGGTATTTTTGTCATGTTCATGGGTTACCTCCTGTTGGCTTTGCCTTTAGGTGCAGGAACTGTGGCACTCGGCGTAATGGCACTCGCATTGTTGCTTGTGTGCGTAGGTACAGGTTTGTTTAAGGGTAACTTGCAGGTGTTGGTTGGTAATCTTTATGACGACCCCAAGTATTCAGCAAAGCGCGACGAAGGTTTCAGCATCTTCTACATGGCCATTAACCTCGGTTCTATGTTTGCTGCTGCCGTAGCCCTTTCTATTATGGCTTGGACACGTGAAGCTTACAATGTGAGCAAGGCAGACTCTTACCACTTTGCATTTGCTGTAGCGTGCGTATCATTGATTCTCTCTATCATTATCTACTATGCTTTCCGCAAGACATTTATTCACGCAGACCGTGCGAAGGTTGCAGTTAAGGGTGCAGAAGTAGTAGAAGAAGAATTGACTCCTGCACAGACAAAGGAACGCATCATCTGCCTTTGCTTGGTGTTTGCTGTGGTAATCTTCTTCTGGATGGCATTCCACCAGAATGGTATTACGATGAACCAGTTTGCTCGTGAATATACAGCCACTTCAGAAACTGGTTTCATGAGCCTCTTCTTGAGCAGTTCGTTGAGCTTTACAGAATTTAGAAGTTTCTGGAACCTCATCCTCTGCGTATTGATGGTTTATGGTATCCTTAACATCTTCCAGTCTAACACCGCCAAGGGTAAGACTATTGCAGGTGTTCTCACCGTAGCAACAGGTGGTTTGTTGGCTTACAGAGCTATGAATATCACAGGTTCTGTTCTTGTTGAGGCTCCCATCTTCCAGCAGTTCAACCCCTGCTTCGTTGTAGCATTGACTCCTATTATTGGTATCATCTTTGCGAAATTGGCAAAGAAGGGCAAGGAACCTTCTTCTCCCATGAAGATTGGTCTTGGTATGTTGGTAGCAGCAATGGCCTTCATTATCCTTATGGTGGCTTCATGGACCCTTCCCCCTGCAGCAGAACAATTGGCAGCCGTAGAAGCAGGAAATGCTACATTGGTGTCTCCCAACTGGTTGATCAGCACTTATTTCGTATTGACTATTGCTGAATTGCTCTTGTCGCCTATTGGTATCTCATTTGTAAGTAAGGTTGCACCTCCCAAGTACAAGGGTATGATGATGGGTGGATGGTTTGTGGCTACAGCCATCGGTAACTTCCTCATCATGGTGCCTGGTCTCATGTGGGGTATGAACCTCTCTATCATCTGGGGCGTGCTCATCGGTATCTGCCTCGTGTCAGCAGCATTCATCTTCTCTATCCTCAAGCGTCTTGAGGCTGTAGCGAAGTAACAGTATAGCTGTCTCAACATATCAGAGGGGTGTTCCGTATGGAGCACCCCTCTTTGCTGTCTTCCCCCGTCAATGGGCATAGACAATCGCTTCAGTTTTCTTGGCTGAATCACGATTTTTTATCTACTTTTATGGTTTCGCCATGAAGATATAGTGCACTCGCTGAAAATAAAAATAGCACTGCGAGAAATAAAAGCGAGCTTTTCTTCTCGTAGTCCTTTTATTCGCTCGTTTATTCGTATCTTTATGGTAAACCATGAAGATACTCGTGCTCGTTGCAAAAAGTTCAAGTAAACTTGACTTTTCACTCGCTTATACGTATCTTTGTGGCATGAAGCTCCGCACTGTGATATATAGCTTGCTGCTCGCTACCCTTTGTATGGGGTGTGGCGGGCATGGTCATATGCAGGCCGACTACAAGTGCTATGTATACCTTTGCAGCGTAATTATTTTAACTAATTTATTATGCTGAAAAAAGTATTTATCCATAAAACATTATTTGAAAATATAGACAAATTTGGATAGATGGTGTTAAGTATGGTATGAGGCAGATTATAACATTTATAATAGTTATCTATAGTGGATTAGTATGTGCTCAGCAATCTTCCTTGCATGAGCAATCCCAAGCCATCCTTATGCAGGGGGCCTATATCAACCACTTTAATCGCCTGTGCCCGCAGGAGAAGGTGTATCTACATTTCGACAATACCGCCTACTTCCAGGGTGAGACCATCTGGTTCAGCGCCACGGTAGTGAAAGCTACCGACGGCACTGTGGCCGACAGCAAGGTGCTCTACGTGGAACTGCTCTCACCCACCGGTGTGGTGCTGCGTCAGCAGAAGCTCAAGGTGGAGGATGGGCGCTGCCACGGTTCACTGCCCCTCATCGATGCCTCGGTAGAGGAGGCCAATGCCAAACGTGGTGTACTGAGCTATCCCAGCGGATACTATGAGGTGCGAGCCTACACCCGCACGATGCTCAACTTTGACTCGCACGGCTGCTTCTCTCGCGTGTTCCCTGTATACAGGGCTCCCGAGAAGGAGGGCGACTACAGCCATCCTACTCTAGACGTTTACAAGGCTGCAGGCATAGAACGCCCCGAGACGGAAGAGCCCAAGATGCTCAACATCGACTTCCTGCCCGAGGGAGGCCACCTCATCGCGGGTGTCAAGAACCGCATAGCCTTCAAGGCTACCGACCGCGACGGTATGGGCATACAGCTCGACTCCCTCGTTACAGCCGATGGCACCAGCCTTGCCCTCTCGCCCCAGCACTGCGGCATGGGAAGCTTCCTCTACACCCCTACAGAGCGCCGCACCAAGGTGAAGGCCTACAGCCAAGGCAAGGCACTTACCTTCACCTTGCCCGATGCAGAGTCCGAGGGCTATGCCCTGCGCATTACCCCACGCAATGACACCCTCCAGATTGCCGTTGCCACCCCACACCCCGACGCTACACATCTGCTGGGCTATACGCTGATGCACCATGGCAAGTGCGAGCTCATAGATACACTCACCATGCATGCCACCACTTTCAGCCGTTCTGTCCCGACACATAAGCTACCTACGGGAGTGTACCAGTTCGGCCTGTTCGATGCCGCTGGCACGCTCTATGCTACCCGCATGCTCTTCATCAACAATGGCATAGCCACTACGGGAGTGTCTGTCACCATGGACAAAGGGAGCTACGGCCCCTTCGAGCAGGTGAAGCTACGTCTGCAGGTCGAGGAGGAGGGCAACCAGCACCTGTCTCTCGCAGTACGCGATGTGGCCGACTATGGCACAGGCAGCACCGACGACCTGCGCAGCTACATGCTGCTATCGTCAGAACTGAAGGGATATATTGAACGCCCCACCTACTACTTTGAGGCCGACGATGAGGAGCACCGCGCAGCCCTTGACCGTCTGATGCTAGTGCAGGGATGGAGCCGCTACAACTGGCAGCAGATGACAAACAAGACACCCTTCAAGGTGCTGCACTACACCGAAGAGGCTCTTGTGCTCGATGGATGGGCGCTGCACCCACGCAAAGATGAGCCCATGGCAGGCATAGAGGTAAAGATAAAACTCTACTCTCCCGATCGCCAGCAAATGCAGGAAGTCAGTGTCGTGTCCGATGAGGATGGCTACTGGAGTACCAATCTGGAAGGCTTTGAGGGTGAGTGGGATCTCAACCTACAGACATACCAAGAGGATAAACCCGTAGTGGCCCGCCTACGGTTGGAACGTTCCACAGCTCCTGATGTATTGGCCTATGACATGAGCGAGCTACATCTGCAACACCGTCTCGACAGTATGATATATACACCTTGGATAAAAGAGGAGAAAGAGCATAATCTAGGTAGCAAGAGTGTCGTGCTCGACAATGTAGAGATTGAGGGAAAGCGTAAATACATTGACTATTGCACTTTTCAGGCCTTTGATGTGACCAAGGATGCCGAACTGATGACCGATAAGGGAGAATATACTTATACTGTGGCCGACTATTTGGTGGATAAGGGATATGATGTAAGCTACTCGAATGGCATTTCCTTTGAACAGTCCAGTTCGGGAAGTCTAAAGATTGAATCTTTTGAGTCGACATCAAAAGATGTAGAAACAAATATATCAGATATACAGAATCCCATTACAGAAGAAACTTCTAAGAATGAAGAACTACGCGGAATGCGTTCTGAGTACCACCGTTGGCTGATGACTCGAACACCTATCAACAACTTTCGTACATTTTGGCTCATCAAAGAGGGAAAAAGTAATGCCACCAGCCCCTCCAGCCTCCCTGGCTATGATATTGATATTGCTGACGTAAAGAGCATCATTGTATATGATGACCAACATAGCTACATGGGGATTGAAGAAGTTATAAAATGTTTGGACATAAGTGATATTCGTTATGTTCAAAAATCAGCATGGGGTCCCGAGGTTGGTGACCCGCTTTTTCCCGCCGGCTTATATGTAGTGGAAATATATCTTAATCCCGGTCGTAAAAGCCGTGTGGCATGGAATAAAAACACGCGCCAAACCACCTTTCATGGCTATTCCCCCGAGATTGAGTTTTACAGACCCGAGTATCCCAATGGTCCCATTGAGGGTGATGCAGACTATCGCCGTACCATCTACTGGAACCCCGATGTGAAGACCGATGACAGAGGTGGAGCCGACGTGGAGTTTTACAACAACGGCTATTCACGCTCGCTCAGTGTCAGCGTAGAGGGAGTTTCCGTTGCGGGGAACCCCATTATAGAGTATTAATTTCATTGTCGTAGTAGAGATGACTGATTGTATGATAAGATGAACCTGAAATCCACTGTTACTATCCTATTGTTGCTGCTGAGCCACGCACTACATGCTGAAGAACGACAAACGTTGTTTAATGACGCATGGCGCTTTCATCGTGGCGATGTAGAGTGTGCCATGCAGAGCGACTTTTCCGATGCACGTTGGCGTATGGTAGACTTGCCGCATGACTGGCGCATGGAACCAGACTCGCTGAATCTAATAGACAGAGACACAGATACGATAGCTTGGTATCGCAAAACCTTCACCATACTACCCGATGAAGTAGAAAAAAGAGTGCTCCTATGCTTTGAACGTATACATGGACGAGCCGAGATATGGGTTAATGGGAACTCGGTATATCAAACACCTTGCAGCTCCCTGCCCATTCAGATAGATGTCACTCCATATCTATATGCTCCATGGGAGAACAATACTGTTGCTATACGTGTCTGTGGCATGCCTTGGAGTGATACGCACTACCGCGGAGCAGGCATCACTCACGATGTTTGGCTGACGAAAACAAATCACAGCTATCTTGACGGATGGAATACGCAGATACAAACCACACGTGTATATAAGAAACGAGGCCGTTGGCATGCCGATTTGAATCTGTCGGCAATGATACGGAATGCAGCTACGGATACAGATGGAGATGTAGAGGTGGTTGTAACAGATCCTGACGGAGATGAAGTCTTTAATGAACTCTACCCCATACATATTAAAGATAGCACCGTATTTACCACCAACATTAAGCTCAAAGACCCTCAAAGTTGGTCATACGACATACCTTCTATATATAAAGCTAATTTACGAGTAAAGACAACAGACGGTATAGCTGATTCGATACAGATTCCCTTTGGCATCAGCACCACAGAGTATAGCCCCTACATGGGTTTGGTGTTCAATGACGAGTCTCCCTTGTTACAAGGTTCCTTATTGGAATACAACGGAAGAATGACTGGCTATACCGCCTTTCGGCGTGCCGAAGCGTTACTTGTAGAGCATATGCAATTCTATGGATATAGTGCTGTGCGCTGTCCCATGGGCTTACTCTCGGAACATTTTCTCACGGCATGCGACACATTGGGAGTCATGGTTCTCGTAGATGCTTTCAGCGCCATACAACCTGATGAAGAGTGGAGTGAGCAAGCAACCGTCGATAATATAAAGCGTTTTCGCAATCATCCCTCCATCGCCATGTGGTGTATCAACGACACCTTACATGAAATGCCGATAGTGTCAGCAGTAGACAACAGTCGGCCTATTGCAGTTACCAACCTGCTATGCGATTTCTCGTGGAGCGATGAACGCAACTCCATAGGAGACAAAGCACCCCTTGCGTATGAATTGGAAGCCAAACGCCTTGTCAGCAGTATTACGATGGGTATATCAGCTCCTGACACCACACAGACCGACTCCGTAGTATGGCTTCCCGAAGTGCAGCGATGGACATGGCCTGGCTATGAAGGTAAAACGATGAGAGTGAATATCTACAGTAAAAGCGACTGGGTACATCTTCATCTTAACAATAAACTTGTAGGTAGTACCAAACTCACCAAAAAGAAACATCAAGCGACATTCTATGTCCCCTATACCCCAGGGAAAATATGTGCAAGCACACAATTCAATGTGTATAATCTATGGACTCCCAAGAAGCCGAGAACAAAGATCAAGTACATCGGATTCCCTGATTTATTCCGTATCAATACCGTGGGCGAACCCGACCATATCTATCTGAGTGCAGACCGTAAAGAAACGCACTCTGCTGATGGCGAACTCTGTTTTGTGAAGATTGAGGTCCTTGATGACGATGGCAATGTTATCCCTGATGCAGAGCTTCCACTCTCGCTCCACGTCCGTGGCCCAGGCCTTATCATGGCTGCTGGAAACAGCAAAGGTCTATCGTCTTCGCTGCATACATTGCACACTTATCAAGGTAGCGCTATGGTGGTCATCCGTCCCTTCAATGCTATGGGCGTCATCCGCCTTACCGTCTACCCCGAAGGGTTAGAGCCAGAAGATATAACAATAGATATAATTGACAATCTATAATCAACATCACTTCCATGCCTCACCCTTATGCCTTGTAGAACACCTTTTTTTAGGAAATAACAGAGATAAGAACCCAAAAACGCAGCGGCACAAGGGGTGCACGGAATATCCGCCCCTTACACAGAATCGCATAAACCACTATATAGCAACACATTACAAAATCGGCGGTAAAACTTGAAATCCACAAAAATGAGCCAAATCAGGGCAAAATGAGGCCTAAAAACAGCGATTTTTTGTACCGAAAAAGCCCAAAAACCTCGATGAAATGGGCGTTTTTTGAAGGTTACGACGGTGACCAGCACTCATCTTCGTCAGCCTTTTTTCAGGAAAA
>JAZQXB010000107.1:0-7943 GCA_045632685.1 Alloprevotella sp. | reverse complement strand
GTAAATAAGCGAGAAATACGCAGATGCGCACGCTACGCTTGCACCACCATCCGGATGGCAAGCACAAACAAAGTGTGTGCGCTTCTGCGAAAGTCTGCGTAGTCTGCGTGAGACAAATTATTAATCAATAGAGTTTCCCCCCTGAAACAAGCGTTTGGTATATAGAAGCAATAATATTCTTATGTTAGATACGTAAGATCGTTCAACTATATAGCAGAAATTGAAAATCTATTCACAAAGATGTTCAAATAAAATTTTTGTTCCTATTCCAATAAGTAGTAGACCTCCCCAAAGTTCGGCGTTTAAGCGAATTTTATGACCCAATACTGCCCCTATGACATTTCCTATTATTGAAAATATAAAAGAAACTGCACCTATGATAATTATGGGAATAAATAGACTTTGAAGTTCTCTTATGCCTAAGCAGGCAAATGATATACCTACCGCGAAAGCATCAATACTTGTAGCTATAGCTAAGGTGAGGATAACTACAAAAGTTGTTGGTGAGAAAGAGGCGACAGAGTTTTCATCTCTGAAATGTTCGTAAATCATTTTTATCCCTAAAAACAACAATATCGAAAATGCTATCCAGTGGTCCCATGCTGCCACGTAGGTAGACGCCCAATAGGTTAACGCCCACCCCAATAAAGGCATTAATCCCTGAAATAATCCGAAGAATAGTGCCATGGTTAGAAATGAGCGCCAATAGATTTGTTTTTGAATGATGCCACTGGCAATACTAACAGCAAAGCAATCAATGGCTAAAGCGATTGCAAGTAAGATGAGTTCTAATAAAGACATTTTGTATATGTTATGATAATGAAAAAAGCAAAACACAACGATGCGAATCTTGTGCTTTGCTTTATATGTCGGGGAGACAGGATTCGAACCTGCGACCCCTTGGTCCCAAACCAAGTGCGCTAACCGGACTGCGCTACACCCCGAGTGAATTTCGGGTGCAAAGATAATTGTTTTTTTTGTTTCTGCAAAAAAATCAGTCGAACTTTATTGCTTTTGTAGGAGATATTTTGGAGATAGTTAGTGTGGGGATAAATAATGAAAGAAATATTAATAACACAACAACAATGTTGATAATTAAAATTATAATAGGGGATATGACAACATGAACTTCAGTAACATAATAATGTGAGGGGTCAAGTTGTATGAGTTTAAAATAATGTTGTAATAAAAGCAAAGTGAGCGCTATTGCATTTCCCCATAAAACCCCTTTTGCGGTGATAAACATGGCTAATCTTATAAATGTAGCACGTACTTGCGAGTTTGTTGCTCCCATGGCTTTAAGTATACCAATTGCTGGCGTGCGCTCAAGCATGATGACAAGCAATCCGCTACATACTGTAAATACAGCAACCCCAGCCATAAGTATTAATATTACCCAAACATTTGTGTTGAGTATGTTTAACCAGGTGAAGACTTGGGGGTAATGTTCGCCTACAGATATCGCAGTAAGTTTGGGGAATCCAGCAATGTTTTTTTGTATTTCAGGAAGTATCTTTGGTATATCACCTAAAGATGTAGCTTTGATTTCAAGTTCACTGCATTGTTGATTGTTCCATCCATTTAGTTTGCAAACAGAGTAGCGATCGGTTAAGACTATTGATTCATCAAAATGTTTGATATTTGTTTCGTAGATACCGACTATGCTCATACGTCTCATTTTTATGCTTTCTTCAAAGAAGTATGCATAAATACGTTGTCCAACTTTTAAATTGAGAAGTTCTGCTATACATTTCGAAACGGCAATCTGATATGTTGCAGAATCTTTCTTCAAAGTGGGAAGTTTACCCTCAATCAACGATTCTTGGAGATAGGTAGTGTCATAACCCTCGTCAATACCCTTAAGAATTATAGGACTAAAATGAAGTCCAGTTTTAAGCACCCCAATTTTTTGAGTAACCTTCTGTATGTTTTTAACTTCTTCTATATTACAAATTTTGTTCTCGATATAGGGTGGTAAGCAAATGGGGAATGCGTCAGGTATTTGAAGCGTTTCTATATTAAGCACCTCAATATGCGCAGTGAATCCCGTAATTTTTTTGGTTAACTCTTGCTTAAATCCCATTAGCACACTTATGGATAACAACATAATGGCAAGGCCCATGGCAATGCCTACTGTCGCAACTTTAATGGCAGGCTGTGTAACGTTGCGTTTGGTGTGATTCGCTCCGCGATAAAACCTTTTGGCTAAAAAATGCATTACTAATCGTGGGACTTTATTGGGTGAAAAATAGTACAACTAAAAGGATTAACAAAAACATTAACACTATAGATTTGTCCTATTTATTATTATAAAGATATTCAATGAGAAAATAGCGAGTAGTAAGTAGGTTTAATTTGATGATTTTCTTACAACTCGCTATTTATGTTTAATGACTATTATATAGTTCTTTCTCGTTAATCATCCCCTCTATAAATTAGTGGATGAATATTAAATTAGGGATTGCGGATCGTATTAGTAAGAGGTCATACTAAACATTGATGGTTCTTCCAGGATATTCTTCTAACGCCTTTTGTAGTACAATGAGTGCCTTATTGAGGTCTTCCTTCTTTAATACGTAGGCAATACGCACTTGATCCTTTCCCGCACCTGGTGTAGTGTAGAACCCAGCCGCTGGAGCCATCATCACTGTTTGACCTTCATATTCAAAGTCTGTTAAGCACCATTCGCAGAATTTCTCGGCATCATCAACGGGGAGTTTAGCCACTGTATAGAATGCACCCATGGGGATGGGGGAGTAAACACCTGGAATACGGTTTAGTCCATCAATTAAGCATTTACGGCGCTCAACGTATTCGTCGTAAATTTCACGACTATATTCAGCAGGAGCATCGAGTGAGGCTTCAGCGATAAGTTGTCCGATAAGCGGGGGACTGAGGCGCGCCTGGCAAAATTTCATTACCGCATTTCTTACTTCCTCGTTTTTCGTAATTAAGGCACCAATACGGATACCACATTCACTATAGCGCTTTGATACCGAGTCAATCAGCACTACGTTTTGTTCTATCCCCTCAAGGTGGCACGCCGAAATATATGGCGAACCAGTGTAGATGAATTCACGGTAGACCTCGTCGGAGAATAGGTAGAGGTCGTATTTTTTCACCAAATCGCGAATCTGGTTCATCTCACGACGTGTGTAAAGGTACCCCGTGGGATTATTAGGGTTACAGATAAGGATGGCACGTGTGTGCTCATTGATAAGTTCTTCAAACTTTTCAACCTTCGGGAGTGAGAAACCTTCTTCAATTGTTGTTGCAATAGTGCGAATCTTTGCTCCCGCAGAAATGGCAAATGCCATGTAGTTGGCATACGCAGGTTCGGGCACAATGATTTCGTCACCAGGATTGAGGCAGGAAAGGAAGGCAAAGAGCACGGCTTCCGAACCGCCAGAGGTGATAATGATGTCGTCGGCAGAGAGGTGGATGTCAAACTTTTCGTAATAGTGGGTGAGTTTCTCGCGATAGCGCAAGAACCCCTGACTCGGACTGTATTCTAACAACGTGCGGTCAATGTTTTTCAACACGTCAAGTCCCTCTTGCGGAGTGGGCAAGTCGGGCTGACCAATATTGAGATGGTACACCTTCGTGCCACGACGCTTGGCAGCAGAAGCAAGAGGCGCTAACTTTCGGATAGGCGAAGCAGGCATATCTACCGCGCGACCTGAAATCTTTGGCATAATGAAATGTTCTTATTATTTTACGTTCCTTATGGAGCGGAACATAATGACTTATTCTAATGGTTAAATGATATTCTTCTTGCAAAAGTAATATTTTATACCATAAATACGGTGCTCAACTTGATAAAATCCGTGTGAAAGGGGAGTGAGATTGCTAATTTTATCTTACTTTTGTGGTTGAATATCCGAATTGTGTCGGTTTTAAGGTTGTGAGGCAATCATTCTCGGAGCTTAATAACCTTAAAAATCATGTTTCGTTGAAGACTATGAAGAACATCCGTGAAAATATGCGTTACTTGCAGTTGTTGGCAAAGGACTTTCCCAACGTTTCTGCCGTAACAACTGAAATTATTAACCTTGAAGCTATTTTACATCTCCCCAAATCTACGGAGCATTTTATGGCAGATATACATGGTGAGTATGAAGCCTTTCAGCATGTATTGCGTAATGCCTCTGGGGACATTAAGCGTAAGGTGCATGAGATATTTCAGGATCAGTTAAATGAGGAAGAACTGAAAGAACTTTGTTCCTTGATTTATTATCCAGAACAGAAGTTGGAACTTCTACATAGATCTGGAAGAAATATGCCAGAGTTTTATCAAAGCACGTTGCATCGCTTAATCGCTGTCTGTCGCAATGTTTCTTCTAAATACACGCGTTCTAAGGTGCGTAAAAGTTTGCCACATGAATTTGCGTATATCATCGAAGAATTGCTTCACGAATCATCTGACCGCCACAATAAGCAGACGTATTATAACATTATCATTCAGACGATTATTGGAACAAAGCGTGCAGATGCTTTCGTGACTCAATTGTGTTATTTAATTCAGCGTTTATCGGTTGACCAGTTGCATATTTTGGGCGATATTTTTGACCGCGGTCCAGGTGCGCACCTTATAATGGACATGCTCTGTGATTACCATAATTTAGATGTAGAGTGGGGGAATCACGATATGCTTTGGATGGGCGCAGCTGCGGGTAATCCAGCGTGTGTTGCTACTGTCATTCGCCTTTCGCTTCGTTACGCTAACACGAAGACGTTAGAGGAGGGATATGGTATCAATATGGTGCCACTCGCCACATTTGCTATGGAAACTTATGCAGATGATTCTTGTGAGTATTTCAAACCCTTTATAGAATTTACAGGAGAAGGTTCACCCCGAGAAAAGACGCAACGCCTCATTGCGCAGATGCACAAGGCCATAGCGGTCATTCAATTCAAACTTGAAGGTCAACTTTACAATGCACATCCTGAATGGAACATGAGTCATCGTAGCTTGCTTGAACAAATTGATTTCAAGCGTGGAGTGATAACATATGAAGGTGTTGAGTATCCGATGAAGGATATGTACTTTCCAACGATATCTCCAGATGCCCCTTTACGCTTGACTGAAGAAGAGCAGGATATCATCAATAGTCTCGTTAGGTCGTTCCGCATCAGTGAGCGTCTACAACGCCACATGCAATGCTTGCTTACCCATGGTGGAATGTTTACGGTGTGTAATTCCAATCTGCTTTTCCACGCTTCGTTACCCTTGAATAATGATGGCACGTTGCGTGAAGTTGAAGTAATGGGCATGAATTGTAAGGGTAAGGAGTTGATGCTTCGTATCGAGCAATTGGTGCGTTTAGCGTATGAGGAAGGGGCAGATGAAGACGAAAAACTTTATGCACGCGATTACTTCTGGTACCTTTGGTGTGGACCTAATAGTCCGCTCTTTGATAAGTCAAAGATGACAACCTTTGAACGCTACTTCATAGATGACAAATCTACACATAGTGAGGAAAAGGGGGCATATTACAAGTTGAGAAATGAGGCAACAATTTGCGACAAAATTCTTGATGAATTTTCTGTTGTGGGTAAGCACCGCCACATCATTAACGGACACGTGCCTGTTAAAGTGGGCAAGGGAGAAAACCCCATAAAAGCAGATGGACGCTTAATGGTAATTGATGGTGGGTTCGCGCGGGCTTATCACTCAACAACAGGTATAGCTGGATATACACTCGTCTACCATAGTCGTGGATTCCAATTAGTGCAGCATGCACCATTTAATTCAACAGAAGAAGCCGTTCTTAACGGTACAGATATTCAATCTACAACGTCTATCGTAGAAATATCAGATCGCCGCGTCATGGTGGCAGATACTGATATTGGTAGAACTTTGCGTGAACAAGTGGCTGACCTTGAATACCTTTTAAAAGCCTATCGTAAAGGGGTTATCAAGGAAAATTAGAAATTCTTTAACGCAGTCAAGTAAACAAGTCGGTTAAGTTGCTGTTTGAGGATTATGATTCTTTATCTCATTGCTAACAATAAACCGTTCTCTTCACCTTTGCAAACATGAAATCATTAAAAGAACTATATCGCATAGGTTATGGTCCCTCATCGTCCCATACGATGGGGCCTCGTGCTGCAGCAGAACAATATCTCTTAAAACATCCCGAAGCCAAGCGTTTTCAAGTTACACTTTATGGAAGTTTGGCAGCAACTGGGCGTGGTCACCTTACAGATTGGGCTATTCTTGACGTAATTGGAAAGGATCGTTGTGAGATTAAATGGTGCGCAGAAATAGTACTTCCTTATCACCCCAATGGTATGCTTTTCCAAGCTATCGATGATGCGGGTAAACCGTATGATCCTTGGACTGTATATAGCGTTGGAGGAGGAGCTTTGGCAGAGGAAGGCCATAGTTCTATCCAAACACCTGATATATATGAACTCAACCATTTGAACGATATTATCAAATGGTGTGACGAACGTGGGTATTCCTATTGGCAATTTGTAGAACATTTTGAGGAATCAGATATTTGGGATTACCTTGAAGAGGTGTGGAAAGTTATGTGTCAAGCCGTAGAACGTGGATTGGAAACAGAAGGTGTTCTTCCTGGTGGACTTAACTTGCGCAGAAAGGCTCCACATTACTACATCAAAGCACAAGGGTATAGTGCCAACCTCCAGACAAGAGGTTTAGTTTTTGCTTATGCTCTTGCCGTTACAGAAGAAAATGCTTCAGGCGGACGAATAGTGACAGCGCCTACTTGTGGGTCCTGTGGGGTGGTTCCTGCTGTTTTATACCACATCCAGCAAAGCAGAAATTTCTCAACAAAGCGCATTCTTCATGCTTTAGCAACCGCAGGACTTATTGGTAACATTGCTAAAACATTAGCTTCAATTTCTGGTGCTGAAGCGGGATGCCAGGCAGAAGTCGGTGTGGCTTGTGCTATGGCTGCAGCTGCTGCAAATTATATCTTTGGGGGAAGTCTACAAACCACAGAATATGCTGCAGAAATGGGGTTGGAACACCATTTCGGTATGACTTGCGACCCTATCTGTGGACTCGTACAGATCCCATGTATTGAACGCAATGCCCATGCTGCAGCGCGTGCGCTTGATGCTAATATTTATGCAACATATGCCGAAGGCCAACATCGTATTAGTTACGATAAAGCCGTTCAGGTTATGAAGAAGACGGGGCATGACCTTCCTTCGCTCTACCGCGAAACTTCAGAGGGCGGACTTGCTGTTGAATATCATCGATAAATTGTTCTTTTCTTTTTATGATTATGACGTTGTTTTAAGTTCATTTTGACTATACGTCATAATAGAAGAATAAATATATGTGTATGAGTTTAAGAATGAAAGTGTAATTCGAAAAATAGTTTTCTATAATCTTTACTTTTATACTCACCATAAATATCTGGTATTTATCAAACTTCACAATTCAATAGGGTGTGTCAATATTTTTTTTGACACACCCTTTCTTTTTTGTTCCAGGAAATACATTTTGTTGCTCAAAATTATATAAGCAATTATATGTTTAAGAGAACACGAATTTCACGAATAACACCGTGCGGAATATATGTTTTGCTAATCGCATTCGAATAACACGAATCACCATGCGGGGCGTTATGATAACGCAAACCGAAGGTCGCTCAAGTCAACACCTTGAATTTTACCATCCGGATGGTATTCGTGAAATTGCTTTCGCGACCTTTGGTTCGTATGCGATTAGCAAATTTTGCCCGCATGGTGTTTCGTGTTATTCGTGAAATTCGTGTTCTAAAAAAAATAAGGCAATAATATAGCAGTTGACCCAAGAACTTTAACAGACCCCCTCCGCAACTAAAGTTGCTCGTCCCCCTAACTTCGGGGGACAATTTTAGTTAGTCTACCTCGCTTGACTTTCCAATTAGGAATTATAAGCGTAAGGAAGTATATAAAATTCCTCCCCAAAGTTAGGGGAG
>JAZQXB010000106.1:0-33758 GCA_045632685.1 Alloprevotella sp. | reverse complement strand
TACATGACCAAATCCGAAATTGAGGGGCAACAAAGCAGTTTGCTCATTATGACACAACACCTTAAGTTATACGAAAACATTGATGTACGGTAAACACTAACAAAAATAAGTCTTTATGTACTGTCAAAATTATCGTCTCACACAGAAGTACAGATTTTTAGACAGAGGAACAGAAGAACATATTTTGTTTTCACACAGAACGCACGGAACACACAGAATTTTGCTTTGCTACTCTATCTATTTTTTGTCAACTGATTAAACAGAAACAGATTATCGTCCTGCACAGCAAACCGTTCAATCCGTGTAATCGCGTTGATAAAAAACTTATCTGCGAAAGTCTGCGCCGTCTGCGTGAGACCATCCCACCCCGCATGGTTCTGTGGATTCCATGGATTCCGTGGATTCGGGCACAAAAAAACCCACAGGAACACCTGTGGGCTCTAAACGTGTCTATGCTCGGCTATCGCTCAGCTAACACGTCTTTCGCTTGGCTGATAATTAAGCAGCAACTGTGTCAGCAGCAACTGAATCACAAGCAGCAGAATCACAAGCAGCAGAATCAACTACTGTAGTGTCTACAGTTGCAGAGTCAGCAACTTCAGCAGCGGGAGTAGCGTTACCACCGCAAGAAGCGAAAGAAACTGCAGCGAAAGCAGCGAACATGAAAACCAACTTCTTCATTTTCTTTGTTAATTTTTAAAAGTGATACAATTAATTGTCCTATTAAAACGGTGCAAAATTACAGACTTTTTCTGTTACGCAAAAAATATCCACCAGAAAAATAAACTTTTTTGTATAAAAATTAACAATTTAACAATATAAGATGCCGTTTTGTTATGCTGATTTTACAAATAAATAAAGCATCCTCAACCTTTTACGGAAACAGCGGTCAAATTTTCTGTTATAAAAAAAGAGGTGTGTCTATCTTTTATCGTAATTTTGTAGCAAGAAAGGGGGCAGGGCTGGAACGGGAGACAAGCCATAACGGGCTGGAACGGGCAGTAACGGGCAGTAACAAGTCCCCAACCCAAACCCCGTGCGGTATTACTCACCCAAGGCGCCGCTCCTAAAGTCGCTTGCCATTGGGCTATGCGCTTTATCCCCTTCAGGGAATCTTCTCACCAATGCTTATTTCACTCCGCATGGTATTACTCACTACTAACTACTAACTACTCATTAATATAAGTGTATTCTCCTTTATTAAATAAGAAGGCAGCTTTCCATACTTTGGGCTGCAAGCTCAATTTTGCCGAGATGGCTTCGCTTCAAGACGCCCTGTGCCTGCGTGGCATGACGGTGGCGGAAAAGGGCGAAGTGGCGGACTTGTGTATCATCAATACGTGTAGCGTGACCGACACTGCCGACTCCAAGTGTCGCCAAACGATTCACCGCTTTACGCGCAAGCACCCTGGTGCGTTCGTAGTGGTGATGGGCTGCTACGCCCAGTTGCAACCCGACACGATTGCGGGATTCGAGGGCGTGGACCTCGTGGTGGGCATGGAGCATAAGGGCGAGGTGATTCGCCTGATCGAAGAGCGTTGGGCGAAGAAGGAAGCGCTGGCGCAGGGCGAGGCTTGCCACGAAGCGATAGCCGTACCTACGCGCGAGATTTCAACCTTCGTGCCCTCGTGTTCGCACGGCGACCGCACGCGCTATTTCCTGAAGGTTCAAGATGGTTGCAACTATTACTGCACCTACTGCACCATTCCCATGGCACGCGGGAAGAGCAGAAACGGAACGATTGAAAGTCTCGTTTGTCAGGCACAAGAAGTGGCGGCGGAGGGAGGCAAGGAAATTGTCATCACGGGGGTGAACATCGGTGACTTTGGGCGCTCAACGGGTGAGACGTTCTTTGACCTCGTAAAGGCATTGGATGCCGTGGAAGGCATTGAGCGCTACCGCATTTCGTCGATTGAGCCCAATTTGCTCACAACGGAAATCATTGACTTCTGTGCGCAGTCAAAGAAGTTTATGCCCCATTTCCACATTCCCCTGCAAAGCGGTAGCGACGCGGTACTTAAGTTGATGCGCCGCCGCTATGACACCGCCCTTTTTGCCGAGAGAATCAACTACATCAAGCAGGTGATGCCCGATGCCTTTATCGGGGTGGACGTCATCGTGGGGATGCGTGGTGAGACGGATGAACTGTTTGAAGAGGCGTATAATTTTATTAAGGGATTGGACATTTCGCAGCTCCATGTGTTCTCCTATTCCGAACGCCCCGGCACGCGCGCGTTGGAAATTCCCTATAAGGTAGACGCACAAACGAAGCACGCACGCAGTCAGCGCCTTATCGAACTTTCGGAAGAGAAGCGCAAGGCACATTATGCCGCTCATATTGGAACGCAACGCCCCGTGCTTTGGGAGCATGCCAAGGAGGGAGAACCCCTGAGCGGATTTACAGACAATTATATAAAGGTGACGCAGGCGCAAGGATGCGAGGCGGAAGATAATACGCTCTCCGTAGTGCGCCTCGGCGATTTCACAGAAGACCAGGAAACATTATGGGCAACACAAGCATAAAGACTGAAAAGCAGATTGCCGTAGTCATCCTCAACTGGAACGGTCGAGAGATGATGCGCCAGTTTCTGCCCTCCGTGGTGCGCTTCAGCGAAGAGTTGGCAGACGTCATCGTGGCAGACAATGCCTCTACCGACGGTTCGTTGGAAATGCTGGCGGCGGAGTTCCCTACGGTAAAAACTATTGTGCTCGACCAGAATTATGGTTTTGCCGAAGGCTATAATCGCGCGCTGGCGCAGGTTGGGCATCCCTACCTGCTCTTGCTCAACTCAGACGTAGAGGTGAGCGAAGGTTGGTTGCGCCCCCTACTCTCCTACATGGAAGAAAATAAGGATGTTGCGGCATGTCAGCCCAAACTGCTCAGTCAGCGCGAGAAGGACACGTTTGAATATGCGGGTGCTTCGGGGGGCTACCTTGATAGATATGGGTATCCCTTCTGCCGCGGCAGAATTTTTCATATTGTAGAAAAGGATTGTGGTCAGTACGACGACATTAAGGATGTACTTTGGGCTACGGGTGCCGCACTGATGGTGCGCCGCGAGGACTGGATAAGTTCGGGGGGATTGGACGGTCGCTTCTTTGCCCACATGGAAGAAATAGACTTGTGCTGGCGCCTGAGAAACAGAGGTCGACGCATTGTGTGCGTGCCGCAGAGTGTGGCGTACCACGTCGGTGGCGCAACGCTCGACCAGGGAAATCCGCGCAAGACCTTCCTCAACTTCCGCAACAACCTCCTGATGCTCTACAAGAACCTGCCTGAAGCAGAACTCCTATCGGTAATGCGCACGCGCGCCCTCTTGGATTATGTGGCGGCTTTCAAGTTCTTGGCCACCCTTGACATTCCCAACTTCCGCGCCGTCCTTAAAGCGCGCAAGGAATACCAACGCATGCGCCCCGACTTCGTGCCCCAGCGCATAGAAAACTTACAGAAGACCGTCAATACCACACTCCCCGAGCGCATGAACTTCAGCATCCTTTGGCAGTTTTACGCGAGGGGGAAGAAATTGTTTGCTGAATTGTAAGCCGGCTGATTAACAGGCGGTAACAGAGAACAGGCCGAACAGGCTTTAACAGGCCTTAACAAGCCATAACAGTCTCCCACCCCACCCCGCATGGTATTACTCACCCAAGGCGCCACTCCTAAAGTCGCTTGCCATTGGGCTATGCGCTTTATCCCTTTCAGGGAATATCCTCACCAATGCCTATTCCATCCCGCATGGTATTACTCACTACCAATTCTTTTAAGTTGACAAGTTAACAAGGTACGAGTAGACAAGATAATTACCGAGATAAACGAGTATAGTCCCGCATGGTATTACTCTCTACTCACTACTCACTACTAACTCCTCACAACAATGCCCTTATACCTTATCCCCGTCACTCTTGGCGACACGCCGCATGAGCGCGTGTTGCCCACATACAATAAAGAGATTATTCTTAGTCTGCGCCACTTCATCGTTGAGGAGTTGCGCACGGCACGTCGTTTCTTGAAGCAGGTGGAAAAGTCGATTGATATTGACAGTCTGCAGTTTTACCCCATGGGGAAGCACGCTGATGCGGCGCTCTTCTCCAAGTATTTAGAACCGCTCCGCCGTGGGGAGTCGGTAGGTGTGATTTCCGAAGCAGGATGTCCCGCCGTGGCAGATCCAGGTGCGGATATCGTAGCCATCGCTCAGCGCGAGGGGCATCAGGTTGTGCCACTCGTAGGACCATCGTCCATTCTCTTGGCTGTGATGGCGAGCGGGTTTAACGGACAAAGTTTTGCCTTTCACGGGTATCTGCCCATCGATGCTTCCGACCGCAGCAAGCGCCTCAAACAATTGGAACAGCGCTCCATGCACGAGAACCAGACACAACTCTTTATCGAGACGCCCTACCGCAATGCCAAACTCTTTGCCGACATCCTTTCAGCCTGTGCGCCCCAAACGCGACTCTGCGTAGCGGCAGGCATTACGACGGAGCAGGAATACATCCGCTCGATGACGCTTAAGGAATGGAAGCAAAAGGGATTGCCCGACCTTGGAAAAATTCCAGCTATATTCGCCATCTATGCGGGAGGGAGGAATAGGTAGTAGGTAGGAGTGAGGAGTGAGGAGTGAGGAGTCCATGCGGGAAATTCGCTTGACCTGTAGGGACGCACGGTTCGTGCGTCCTAATGTGTAATACGGAAAATATGTTCTTATGTCCTTATGTCAAAAATCATTGCACACAGAACTCACGGAATGACACAGAATTTGCTCCGCTACTTTTAGACAGAGGAACATAAGAACATATTTTTATTTTCACACGGAATCCACGGAACACACAGAATTTTGCTTCGCTTCTTTCAGACAGAAGAACAAAAGAACATGTTTTTATTTTCACACAGGAATACACGGAATACACAGATTTTTTGCTCCGCTTCTTATTTTAAGTCAACAGATTAAACAGATTTCACTGATTCCCGTCCTGCACAGCAAACCGTTCAATCCGTGTAATCGCGTTGATAAAAAAAACTTATCCGCGAAAGTCTGCGCCGTCTGCGTGAGACAATTCCACTCCGCATGGCATTAGTGTAAATTCGTGCCCATTCGTGGCTCAAAAAAAATACGAGAAGATACGCGCAAATACGTGGAGACTTTTCTGTGGGTTCCGTGTTCTGTGTGAGACCATGGCTCCTCCGCAAGACATTAGTGTAAATTCGTGCCATTAGTGGCTCAAAAATTACGAGTAGATACGCGCCAATACGTGGATAAAATTCTGTGTCTTCTGTGGATTGCTTTCCCCTCACAAGTTCGGACAGCGACTTTCAGTTCTGTGTGAAAAAACGTCTCACGCAAAGGCGCAAAGATCGCGAAGCGTTATGTCCTTTTGTTCTTCTGTCTAAATATATTATCTCACACAGAACTATCGCAGATGTTTTTTACAGTTTGACACTAAACATTACAAAGTAATTGCTATATTTGCAGTAACAAGGTTTGATGACACTTTTATACTAAACTCAGAACATAAAACACTTAATGATTATGGAACACTATTGGAATTTGTACACAGGACTTCCGACGTTGATGCAAATCTTTTGGGGATGTGCCCTTATTAGCACGGCAATTATGGTGGTTCAGTTCATCCTTTCGCTTTGCGGAATTGGTGACGTTGATATGGATGTAGATTTCGACTCAGCAGACGGATTAGACGGTGCTACTGCTGGTGACCTCTTCTCAATTAAAAACCTCATTATCTTCTTTGTAGGTTTCGGTTGGGCAGGTATCAGTTTCCGCGATGTAATTCCTCAAGACACGCTCTTGATTCTCGCAGCTATTGCTTGTGGTGCTTTCTTCGTAGTCTCCTTCATCCTCATCTTCAAGCAGATGATGAAGTTTGAAAGCAACGGTGCCGTACGCATGGAAGCTGCTGTGGGCAAGAAGGGTGAAGTGTACCTCCGCATCCCTGCCAAGCGCAACGGAAAGGGTAAGGTAACAGTGAGCCTCAACGGTGTAGCACGCGAATACAATGCTGTTACCAATGACGACGAGATGATTCCCTCAGGAAAAACCGTGGACATCATCGGTAATGCGGGTGAAGGTACGTTGCTCGTAACAGCACGCCTTTCCTAACATACAACAAGCATAAACAACAACTCAAATACTATTTAACCTATGGAAATTATTATTATTGCCGTACTGATTGGTGTGTTCACCATCGTAGCGCTCTTGAACCGCTACCGCCGTTGCCCCTCAGACAAGATTCTCGTTATCTACGGAAGCAAGGGCAAGACTTCTGCAAAGTGTATTCATGGTGGTGGTGCCTTTGTATGGCCCGTTGTTGAGGACTACGCTTACCTCAGCCTTATCCCCATTTCAATCGATGCGAACCTTACGAACGCATTGAGTCGCCAGAACATCCGTGTGGACGTTCCCAGCCGCTTCACAGTGGGTATTTCTACGGACCCCGACTACATGACTGCTGCGGCAGAACGCCTTCTTGGTCTCTCTCCCACTCAGATTCAGGAATTGGCGCGCGATATTCTCTTCGGTCAGCTCCGTTTGGTTATCGCTACCATGAGTATTGAAGAATTGAACAACGACCGTGACAAGTTCTTGGAACAGATTTCTGCTAACGTGGAAGTGGAATTGAAGAAGATTGGTCTTCGCCTCATCAACGTGAACGTAACGGACATCAAGGACGAGTCTGGTTACATCGAAGCCCTCGGTCGTGAAGCTGCAGCGCGCGCTATTAACGAAGCAAAGGTACGCGTAGCAGAACAGGAAAAGGTCGGTGAAATCGGTAAGGCAGAAGCAGTTAGAGAAACACGTATCCGTACCGCTGAAGCTAACGCTCAGGCCGTGAAGGGTGAAAATGAAGCGAAGGTAGAAATCGCTAACTCTGAAGCATTCCGCCGTGAGCGCGAAGCGGAAGCACAGCGCAAGGCAAGTGCTGCGGAAAAGGTGCAACAGGCTAAGGCCCTTGAAGAAGCATACGCTGCAGAACGCGACGCCGAATTGGCACGTGCACAGCGTGAACGCAGTACAGAAACTGCTAACGTCATCGTTCCTCAGGAAATTGAAAAGCAGCGTTTGATCATCGCCGCTGAAGCGGAAGCAGAACAGAAGCGTGTAAACGCAAAGGGTGAAGCAGACGCTATCTATGCGAAGATGGAAGCAGAAGCTAAGGGTCTCTATGAAATCCTTACCAAGCAGGCTGCCGGTTACGACAAGATGGTACAGGCTGCTGGTGGTGATGCCAACAAGGCTTACATGCTCCTCTTGCTTGAAAAACTTCCCGAACTCGTTAAGACTCAGGTTGAAGCCGTTAAGGGCATCAACATTGACCACGTTACTGTTTGGGACAGCGGTCAGGGTGCTAACGGCGGCAAGGGTTCTACTGCGAACTTCGTTTCTGGACTCATGCAGAGCGTTCCTCCCCTCAACGAACTCTTCGACATGGCAGGTTTGAACCTCCCCGAATACCTCGCGAAGAAGAAGCAGGAACCTGTACAGGAAGCTGAAGTGGTAGAAGTGAAGAAGTAAATCCTTCCCCTCATACATATATTATATAAGATGGTGTGCCAATGCTGGTGCACCATTTTTTTTGACATAAGAACATATTGCCTTGCGGGTAGGGAGAGTTCTCACACGGAACTGAAAGTCGCTGTCCGAACTTGTGAGGGGAAAGCAATCCACGGAACTCACAGAATTTTATCCACGTATTTGCGCGTATCTGCTCGTATTTTTATTGAACCACGAATGGGCACGAATTTACACTAATGCTGTGCGGAGTGTTGTTGTCTCACGCAGACGGCGCAGACATCCGCAGAAGCATGCGGAGCAAAATTCTGTGTTCCGTGGATTCTGTGTGAGACAAAATTTTGGACATAAGAACAAAAGGACATATCTTTCTTCTCACGCAAAGGCGCAAAGTTTCGCAAAGTGTCTGCGCAGTTCTGCGACGTCTGCGTGCAATAATTTTCACACGGAATCCACGGAACTCACAGAATTTTATCCACGTATTGGCACATATCTTCTCGTATTTTTTTGAACCACGAATGGGCACGAATTTACACTAATGTCGTGCGGAGCTATATCAGTGAGTAGTTAGTAGTGAGTAGTGAGTAATACCGTGCGGGGCTATATCAGTGAGTAGTTAGTAGTGAGTAATGCCATGCGGAATGAAATAGACATTGGAGATACTTCCCTGAAAGGGATAAAGTCCATAGCCCAATGGCAAGCGACTTTAGGAGCGGCGCCTTGGGTGAGTAATACCATGCGGGACTATACTCGTTTATCTCGGCGACTATCTTGTCTACTTGTACCTTGTTAACTTGTCAACTTAAAAATTGGTAGTGAGTAGTCCATGCGGGACATATAGCGAACGTAGAGACGTCATATTATGGCGTCTCATTAGCATGCGGGAAATTCACTACTTACTACCTACTACTTACTACTCGCTCCTCGAGTTTGCACAAAACTTTGCTATCTGTGCATATCAAAATGTTATTATTTCTTAACAAAATCTTTACGAATCTTAAAATTTTGCACAAAAGTTTGGTGGGTGTGCAGAAACAGGCGTAACTTTGCGCCGGTTTTTAACAATTCACTATTTACAAATGAAGAAAATTGTATTAACATTTGCAGCGCTCGCTGCTACAGCTACCTCATTCGCAGGTGGTCTTCTTACAAACACAAACCAGCACGCTGCATTCCTCCGCAACCCTGCTCGTCAAGGTATCATCGGTATCGAAGGTGTGTACACTAACCCCGCAGGTGTAGCATTCATGCCCCAGGGTTTCCACCTCGGTGTAACTTGGCAGGCTGCTATGCAGAAGCGTCAGATGAATGTAACAAATCCTTTGTACGCTGGTAATGTTAACAATCCCAATGCTACTCGTACATTTGAAGGTAAGGCTACAGCTCCTGTTATTCCTTCAATTCAGGCAGCTTACGTAATCAATGATAAATGGTCAGTATCTGCTAACTTCGCTGTTGCAGGTGGCGGTGGTAAGTGTGAGTTCGAACAAGGCCTTCCCTTATTTGAAACCTTGGTTGCTTCTCAAATTCCCACAGGTATGGGATACACTTTCAACCAAAACTTGACTGGTGAGCAGTATTTCTATGGACTCCAATTGGGTGCCACTTACAAAGTAGCTGAAAATATTTCTGTATTTGGTGGTGTACGCGGTATCTTGGCAAACAGTTCATATACAGGCTCGATTACCAATATTATGGTAAATCATCCTGTATATGGTCTCGTACCTAGTGGATCTGAAGATTATAAACTTGATTGCAAGCAAGATGGTTTAGGCTTCCAACCCATTATTGGTGCGAACTTTAAGTTTGGTAAGTTGAACATTGGTGCGAAGTATGAATTCCGTGCGAAGATTAACTTGGAAAACGAATCCAACAACACTACTAATGTAGATGAAAAGATGCCCGCTTATGCAAATGGCGAAAAGGTGCGCTCTGACATCCCCGCCCTCTTCACTATCGGTGCGCAGTACGAAGTAACTGACAACATCCGTGCGATGGCAGGTTTCAACTACTACTTCGACAAGGACGCTAAGGGTTCTGCAACAGCAGTAAGTGATGACACTTATGAAATCACACTCGGTGCAGAATGGGACATCAACGAAAAGTGGACAGTAGGTCTCGGCGGTCAGCGCACAAAATATGGCTTCGATGATGCAGACATGCAGGACACGAACTTCAATATCAGCTCATACGGTCTTTGCGTAGGTGGTGCTTACAAGTTCTCTGAAAAGTTGAAGCTCAACTTCGGTTACATGCATACGTTCTACGAAGATCACAAGTTTGAAAAGGTTATTGTACCTGGAGTACTCAATGCGGCTTGCAACTACACTCGTAAGAACGATGTTGTTGGCGTAAGCTTGGACTTCAAGTTCTAAACAAATTCGTATCAGAAATAAATTTAAGAGGGTGTGTCGAAATGCAAATTTCGGCGCATCCTCTTAAGTTGTGTAAGAGTGAGTAATTACAGAGGCTACGCCTGACAACTAACAATGGACCAGGCAGGGACAGGCAGGGACAGGCAGGGATAGGCCATAACAAGCCCACCGCCCCGCACGGCACTCCTCACTACTAATTCTTTTAAGTTGACAAGTTAACAAGGTACAAGTAAACAAGATAATTACCGAGATAAACGAGTATAGTCCCGCATGGTATTACTCACTACTCACTCCCCCCCCAAGGCGCCGCTCCTAAAGTCGCTTGCCATTGGGCTATGCGCTTTATCCCCTTCAGGGAATATCCTCACCAATATCTATTTCACTCCGCATGGTTCACTACTACCTACTACTTACTACCTACTACTTAATTGCCCGCCCCGCAAGGCATTACTAACTACTAACTCCTCACTACTCACTCCTCACAACTCCCCCCTTCCCCTTTCTCATTTCAAAAATATATAGTAACTTTGCACGACAAACTAAATTCCCATTACTATGAATACCAGCGAACACACGCTTCAGCAAATCGGTCGTGCACTTAAGAAGGTGGCACAAAAGTTCAAAACGGAACTTGAAAATCAACCCTTGACCGACCTACACTTACAGGTAAACCCAGAAAGCGGTGAGTTGCTCGTGTTCAACGATGAGGACGAAGAGATTACACGCTGCGTGGTAGAAGAGTGGATTAACAACCACCAAGAAAACTTCTACGACATCGTGAAGCAGCAGTTGCTCAAGACTATTCAGGAGCACAAGGAGGAACTTGAAAACCTATGCATCTTGAAGCCCTACTCTTTCGTGCTTGTCGATGAAGACCATGAAACGATTTGCGACCTCTACCTCGTAGATGACGACACCATCGTGTTGGATGGTGAACTCATGGCGGGATTGAGCGACGACCTTGATAGTTTCTGGGAAGAACTTTCAAGCAGATAATACACATTATTCTAAACGAAACTTAATAACACATAACATACTATGTTTGATTCACTTAGCGAACGCCTGGAGCGTTCTTTTAAGATACTTAAGGGGGAAGGCAAGATTACTGAAATCAACATTGCCGAAGCCCTCAAAGACGTGCGCCGCGCACTCATTGAAGCCGACGTAAACTACAAGGTTGCCAAGAACTTTATCGACACGGTAAAGGAAAAGGCGCTCGGACAAAACGTGCTCATTTCCGTGAAGCCCAAGGAAATGATTATCAAGATTGTGCACGACGAGTTGGCAGAATTGATGGGTGGCGAAACGGCAGAACTCAACCTTCAGAGTCGCCCCTCGGTGATCCTTATGGCGGGTCTTAATGGTGCGGGTAAAACTACCCTTTCGGGTAAGCTCGCCCTCCTTTTGAAGACCAAGAAGCACCGTAATCCCCTTCTCGTAGCGTGTGACGTGTACCGTCCTGCGGCTGTTGAGCAGCTCCGCGTGCTTGCAGAGCAGATTCAAGTGCCTATCTACATGAACTTGGAGTCAAAAGACCCCGTTCAGATTGCGCGCGAAGGCGTGCTTGAGGCAAAGTCAAAGGGTTACGACACTGTCATTGTCGATACTGCGGGTCGCCTTGCCATCGATGAAGAATTGATGCAGGAAATTGCGGCAATCAAGGACGCTTGTCAGCCCGATGAAACCCTCTTCGTAGTAGATGCCATGACTGGTCAGGACGCTGTAAACACGGCGAAGGAATTTAACGACCGCTTGGACTACGATGGTGTTGTACTTACCAAGTTGGACGGTGACACACGTGGTGGTGCTGCTATTTCTATCCGCACGGTTGTCAACAAGCCCATTAAGTTTGTCGGCACAGGCGAAAAGATGGAGGCGCTTGACCAGTTCCACCCCAGCCGTATGGCAGACCGTATCCTCGGCATGGGCGACATCATCTCACTCGTTGAGCGTGCGCAGCAACAATTTGACGAAAAGGAAGCGCGTAAGCTCCAGGAGAAGATTCAGAAGAACAAGTTTGACTTCGAGGACTTCTACAACCAGATTCAGCAAATCAAGAAGATGGGTAATATCAAGGACCTCGCTTCTATGATTCCTGGTGTAGGCAAGGCGCTGAAGGACGTTGACATTGACGACAACGCTTTCAAGTCTATTGAAGCCATCATTCAATCTATGACCCCCAAGGAACGCCGCAATCCCGACCTCTTGATGCGTCAGGCAACGCGCAAAACACGTATCGCCAAGGGTTCTGGCACCAGCATTCAGGATGTCAACCGCCTCATCAAGCAATTTGACCAAATGCGTAAAATGATGAAGATGATGACGGGCGGAAATATGAAAAACATGATGTCCCAAATGAAGCAGATGCAGCAATTGCAGCAGATGCAAGGCATGAGAAGATAGCATTTATAGGTTTTGAGGTTTTAAGGTTTTAAGGATTGAGGTTTTGAGGTTATTAAGGATGGCATCCTCCAAAGTTTGACCTTAAAGACCTTAAAGACCTTAGAGACCTTAAAGACCCTAAAGACCTTAAAGCCCCTAAAGTCTTTTAACCTTAAAGCGAAGCGACCTTATAACCTCCCCTTAACAATGACAATCATAGACGGAAAGGCAACTGCCGCACAGATTAAGCAAGAGATTGCGGCGGAAGTAGAAGCGCTTGTTGCAGCGGGCAAGAAGCGTCCGCACCTTGTGGCAATCCTTGTGGGACACGACGGGGGTAGCGAAACCTATGTCAAGAACAAGATGCTCGCTTGCGAAGCCTGCGGTTTTAAGTCCTCACTCATTCGCTTCGACACCGACGTTACCGAAGAAGTCCTCCTTGCCGAAGTGGAGCGCCTCAACAACGATGACGACGTGGACGGATTTATTGTGCAACTCCCCTTGCCCAAGCATATTTCAGAGCAACGCATAACCGAGGCGATTGATTTCCGCAAGGACGTTGACGGATTCCACCCCATCAATGTGGGCAGACTTTCCATCGGTCTCCCCTGTTACATCTCGGCAACACCCAAGGGCATTCTTGAACTCCTTCGCCGTTACAACATTCCTACGAGTGGTAAGCACTGTGTCATTATCGGGCGCAGCAATATCGTGGGCAAGCCTATGGCTTCGTTGATGCTGCAAAAGGAACTCGGAGATGCTACGGTTACTGTCGTGCATAGTCACACGCAGAACCTCAAGGAGGAGTGTCGCCGTGCCGACATTCTCATCGCAGCTCTCGGGCGCCCCGAATTTGTTACGGCAGACATGGTTAAACCCGGCGCTACGGTGATTGACGTAGGCACTACGCGCGTCCCCGACGCCTCACGCCCCAGCGGATTCCGCCTTTGCGGCGACGTTTGTTTCTCGGAAGTCGCCCCCCTTTGCGAAGCCATCACACCCGTTCCAGGCGGTGTAGGTCCCATGACCATCTGCATGCTCATGCTCAACACGCTTGAAGCTGCCAAGGGACTGATGAAGTAATTTTATACGGACATAGCAAAAAAATAATCGGCACTTAGTTTGATTTATCTTATGGATTATTTCAACTAAGTGCCGATTCGTTTTTACGTTCTTCCTCCTGTTTTGCCAACACAGGTTTTCAAATCTGCCCGACAACAAATCTTTTTATGGTATTTCTGTAAAAATAACGTGTAATCCCTTTGCACATTCAAAAAATGTTTCTACCTTTGCATCGCTTTCGGAAAGAAAGACACAAACTATGGTGCCCGTAGTTCAGTTGGTTAGAGCGTCAGATTGTGGTTCTGAATGTCGTGGGTTCGAGTCCCATCGGGCACCCCAGAAAAGGCAACTGCTTCACACGAAGCGGTTGTTTTTTTGTTTTTACTCCCCTATCAAAGTGGGGAAATCCGAGATTTAGTTGTAAATTTGCACAATGGAGGCATAAGCCTCCTGTACAGAGTTTACAAACTACCACGACTCGACTTTTAATATGCGCATCAAAACATTCTTCTCAAAGATCGGCACATGGATTTGGAGGTTCAAATACATTTGGACCTTCCTCTTGTTTGCGCTCATCATTGGCGTACTCGACACCAACAGTTTGTGGCGTCGCTACAACATCCGCCAGGAGAATGATGCCCTTCGTGCAGAGATAGAAGCTTACAAGGAGCAGTTTGAAGCTGACAAGCGTGAACTTCGTGCCCTCCAGAACGACCCCGAGGTGGTAGAAGAAGTGGCAAGAATGCGCCTGTTCATGAAAAAACCTGATGAAGATGTTTACATCATTGAATAAAAATCCCCTATGAAAGAACTCACAAAATTTCAAGCTATCCTTTATAACCTCGGCGGCGTACTGATGCTCATTGGCGCCATTATGCCTATGGAACCTTCGCTTACCACTTATGCTGCCTACATTTACACTTGTGGTGCCCTCGCCTTTGGTTGCATGCAACTCCAGCAGCGCTACGAAGGTCGTAACCCAGCACTCATCCGCCTGCGTCGCCAGCAAATCATTGCCTCGTTCTTGCTCATCGCAGCGGGATTTATGTTCATCATGAAGGTGAATTACATTGCCCCCTTCCGAGGTGACGAATGGCAAGTGGCACTCTGCATCGCTGCATTCATAGAACTCTACACCGCTTTCCGCATTCCCGCAGAAATCAAGAAGGAGAATGAGAGCGGAGAACTTGATTAGAATATTGAGAACAACCGCATATAGGGACGCACGGCGAGTGCGTCCTTTTTTTTGACCAAAGACCATGTTCTTAGTCTCACGCAGACGCCGCTGAACTGCGCAGAGCTTTACACACAGATTTTTAAGACATAAGAACATAACTTTTCTTCACACAGGGAATACACAGACTTTCGTTGCGCATCTTCTGCGGATGTCTGCTCACAGATTTTTAGACAGAAGAACAGAAGAACATATTTTGTTTTTCACACAGAACTCACGGAATACACAGAATTTGCTCCGCGTGTTTACACGTATCTACACGGAAAAATTCTCACGCAAAGGCGCAAAGGGACGCGGAGATTTATGGGCATACAGAAAACACGGAAGGACACAGAATTTTTAGACAGAAGTATTGAATTGGCGCCCCCAAAATGAGAGCAAAAATAACAATTTTTCAAACGCCTGTATTTCAACTGTTTATAAGTTTGTTATATAGAAGGACATAAGGACATATTTTTGTCGCAGAAACTTTGCGATACTTTGCGACTTTGCGTGAGACAACTACACTCCGCTAAGCATTTGTGTAAATTAGTGCCCATTAGTGGCTAAAAAACATACACGCAGATACGTGAAGATACGTGGAGACTTTTCTGTGCCTTCCGTGAATGTGTGAAAAGACGTCTCACGCAAAGGCGCAAAGGGACGCGGAGCTATTTGTACTTTTGTTCTTATGTCAAAAATTGTTGCACACAGAAATCACAGAAATACACAGAATTGTGCTGCGCAGATTTTTAGACAGAAGAACAGAAGAACATATTTTGTTTTCACACAGAACTCACCGAATACACAGAAACTTTGCGTCGCATGCTTCTGCGGATGTGCTCCGTCTGCGCGAGACAATAACGCTCCGCACGGCATTAGTTTAAATTCGTGCCCATTCGTGGCTCAAAAAAATACGAGTAGATACGCGCAAATACGTGGAGACTTTTCTGTGTGTGTTTCGGAGATTTCTGTGTGAAACAAACACGCGGATTTATAATCTTAACATTATACCAAACGAGTATTGTCCTATATATAAAAAGCAACGGCAGATACCTAATTTGGGGGTTCTGCCGTTGCTTTTTGAGTAGTTAGTTAACTACGTCACACCTTTTGTTTACACTTCTTATAGAGTTGCCAAGAATTATAAATATTGTGCCACACGCTATAGAAGCCTCCTGCGATAGAACTTACGGGGGTAAGGAAGGTGTAGCCGAGCCAGATGGCGAAAATCGTATTCTTCTGCCCCATGCCTTGACCGCAACAAATTTCGTCGTTGAAGCGGCGTCCCATCATTCTGCCTATTGTAAATTGGAGCACACAGCAGAGGAGTGAGACGGTAGCAATAGCAATTTGGAAGAACAGGGGTACGGTGCTGTTTACAAGGCTTCGCGTAGAAATCCCAATGGCGAGTGCCAAAGCTACTGCCCAAAGGTAGAAGGAAAGGTCCTTCTGTGCATTCATTAAATCCACCCACTTGCGGAGGAACTTACGTGCCACGACCGCACAGATAAAGGGGCAAAGCAACAAGGGGAACACCCTGCTCATGATGAGCAGGAAAGAACTGAAGAACGTGCCACCGTGTTCGGGATAAATCAAAGGTACCGCTGCGGGCACGAGGATTGCCGTAAGTAAGTTGGCGAGCACGATGTATGCCGCCAGGCTTTCGGGGCGCGCACCGAGTTTTGAAGTCACCACCACCGCAGCTATGGCCGTCGGAGCGATAAAGCAGAGCATCGCACCCTCAACCACCACCCTCCAAAGCGACTCTGGAAACAAGGCGCAGAACCCTACGCACGCTAAAAAGAGACTTGCTTGGATGAGGAGTGCCCACAGGTGCCACTTGCAGAAGCGCATTTGGCGCGGGTCGATTTTGCAGAACGACACGAAGAGCAGGGTGAAAATCAAGATGGGTTGCAGTTCCTCCACCAATACCAAAATGTAAGGTTTGATGGGGGTAAAGAGTGGCACATTTGCCAATATGAAATAGGTCAAAGCACCGACGACCATCGCCACGGGCAATGTCCAGTTTTTTAAGAATTGTAGCATTACGCTTTAGAGTTTATTTTGGCAATAATATAGGTGTTACTTGCATGACCTGGGGTTGTCCACGAAAGTTCGTTTGTTTTATTTCGAACCACTAATGAACACGAACCGAAGGTCGCGCTAGTCAATTTTCACTAATATCCATCCGGTCTTAAATACTCCGCAAGGCATTGACTTGCGCGACCTTCGGTTCGTGTTCATTTGTGCCCATTAGTGACTAAACTAATAATCATAGGAAATGATATAGGTGCTATCCACGAAAGTTCGTTTGTTTTATTTGGAACACCAATGGGCACTAATAATATTCCGCAAGGCATTAGTGTAAATTTGTGGTCATTAGTGGCTAAAATAATAAGAGCACGACATCTTTGGAGTAAGGATTCTTTGTGGACATCTGCTATATTATCACCTTTATTTATTCATTCTCAAGCATTAAGAGTTCATCACGCAATTGTGCAGCAAGGATAAAGTCGAACTTTGCTGCTGCCTCCTTCATCTGCTTGCGCAGGCGCTCGATGCGCTGTTCGCGCGGTTCCTCCTTCTGCTTGCCATACGCCACGGGCGCTTCTGCCGCCTGCTCTATGGGAGTCGGTTGTAAGTAACCCATGCGCTCCACCCTACGCTCGGCAGCATTCTTATTGAGCGCCGAGAGTTCCGTAGTGTTAAAGTCCTTCACAATAGGTTTCGGCGTGATGCCGTGCTCCGTGTTATAGCGAATTTGCTTACACCTACGGCGCTCCGTCTCGTCAATCGTTTGCTGCATAGAGGGCGTAATCTTATCGGCATACATAATGACGCGCCCATTCACGTTACGCGCGGCACGCCCAGCCGTTTGCGTCAAACTACGGGTGTCTCTGAGGAACCCTTCCTTGTCGGCATCGAGAATGGCCACGAGTGCCACTTCCGGGAGGTCCAAACCCTCGCGCAAGAGGTTCACACCCACCAACACCTGATAGATTCCACGACGCAGATCTTCCATAATCTGCACACGCTCCAGCGTTTCCACGTCACTATGAATGTACGCCGTGCGCACACCATGATCAAGCAGGTATTCCGAAAGTTCTTCTGCCATTTTCTTTGTGAGCGTTGTGACCAACACACGCTCATCGCGTTCAATGCAAATCTGAATTTCCTCCATCAGATTGTCAACGGGGCAATCGTTGGGGCGGATTTCAATGGGCGGGTCGAGAAGTCCTGTCGGGCGAATCACTTGATCCACCACAATACCCTGACTCTGCTCCAACTCATACTTAGCAGGCGTAGCGCTGATGTAAATCACTTGCTTCGCCAACTCCTGAAATTCATCAAAGCGCAAAGGGCGATTGTCCAACGCAGCAGGAAGGCGGAAACCATACTCAACGAGTGCCGTTTTTCGGGAACGGTCGCCACCGTACATCGCAGAAATTTGGGGCACACTCACGTGGCTTTCATCGATCACGATTAAGAAGTCATCGGGGAAGAAATCCAGCAAGCAATACGGGCGAGTGCCGGGTTCGCGACCGTCAAAGTAGCGCGAGTAGTTCTCAATCCCGCTACAATGCCCCAGTTCGCGAATCATTTCAATGTCATACGTCACGCGCTCCTCCAAGCGTTTCGCCTCCAACTCCTTCCCTACCTCACGCAACTCGTCAAGGCGCACAAGCAGGTCATCTTGAATTTTGCGAATGGCCAATTCCTGTGTTTCCTTCGAGGTCAAAAAGAGGTTGGCAGGATAGATTTTGTATTCATTAAACACCGCCATGCGCACACCAGACGTGGTACACACCTGCTCGATGCTGTCAATCTCATTATCCCAAAAGCTCACGCGAATCATCTCGTCGGCATACGCCAAATAGATGTCCACCGTGTCGCCTTTCACACGGAAATTTCCCGCCTGAGGCGCCACATCGTTACGCGTGTAAAGGGCATCAATCAAGCGGCGGAGCAACACCTCGGGCGCAAGCACCTTACCCACCTGCAACTCAATCACATTCTCGTAAAAAGCTGCGGGATTGCCCATACCGTAAATGCAAGAGACGGACGACACTACGATGACGTCATTACGCCCCGAGAGCAAGGACGACGTAGCCGCCAAGCGGAGTTTATCAATATCCTCATTGATCGCCAAGTCCTTCTCGATATAGGTATCCGTTGCCGCAATATACGCCTCGGGTTGGTAATAATCGTAGTAGCTCACGTAATACTCCACCGCATTATTGGGGAAGAACCCCTTAAACTCCGAATAGAGCTGCGCCGCCAGCGTCTTGTTATGACTCAACACCAAGACGGGTTTATTCATCTGCGCGATGACATTGGCAATCGTAAAGGTTTTTCCTGACCCTGTCACGCCTAATAGCGTCTGTGCAGGCACCCCGTCACGCAATCCTTCTGTGAGTTGACGGATTGCTTCGGGCTGGTCGCCCATCGGTTGGTATTTAGAATGGAGTTGAAAATTTGCCACAGCGAAAGAGCTTTTATGAATGTGATAAACCTTGCAAAGTTAACACTTTCCAACAGTATGACAAGTGAAGTTCTGTTGTTTTTCATCCAAGCAATGTCAGTTTTTAGTTGACGAGAAGACAAGGTTGCACACAGAATACACGGAAGGACACATAATAATGGGCTCCACGTATTGGCACGTATCTACACGGAACATCTCTCACGCAAAAGCGCAAAGGGGCGCGGAGATTTATGGGCACACAGAACTGAAAGTCGCTGTCCGAACTTGTGAGGGGAAAGCAATACACGGAAGGACACAGAATTTTTGATAGAAGGACATAAGGACATAAGGACATATTTTTGTCGCAGAAACTTTGCGATACTTTGCGACTTTGCGTGAGGCAACTCCACTCCGCAAGGCATTAGTGTAAATTAGTGTCCATTAGTGGCTAAAAAACATACGCGCAGATACGTGGAGACTTTTCTGTGTATTCCGTGGATTCTGTGTGAAATTCCTCACGCAAAGGCGCAAAGGGACGCGGAGCTATTTGTTCTTTTGTTCTTATGTCAAATATATTATCGCTGACGGAATACACGGAATTTCACAGAATAATAGGCTCCACGTATTTACACGTATCTACACGGACATCCCTCACGCGAAGTCGCAAAGGGCGCGAAGCAATATGTTCTTTTGTTCCTATGTCAAAATTATTTCACGCAGACATCGCAGACGGACGCAGAATTTTATGTCCTTTTGTTCTTATGTCAAAAAAGTTGCACACTGAGCACAGACACACACAGAATTTTGCTTCGCATGTTCTGCGAAAGTCTGCGCCGTCTGCGTGAGGCAATCCCCCACTCCGCACGGCATTAGTGTAAATCAAAGTCCATTAGTGGCTCAAAAAACGCAGAGGAGAAAAAGGGGAAAACGAGCACTATGAAATCAAAAAGCACCCAACCTTGGCGGTTAGGTGCTTCATATCATGTCGTTAATTCCTTACTCCTGGAAACGCTTTGAAGAGCGGAGGAGGTGTCGGAGGGTTGAGGTCAATTCCTGTACTTCCTGAAGGGTGTTGAGGTAGAGCAATGCCACACGGATGTTGGCATCCTGATGCTGGATTTCGTGTTGCAACTTGTGGCGCATGTCCGAAATGCGCGACTTAAGCGCATTACCTTCTACAATACCTTCGTCGAAGCGAGTAAAGTCGCCCGAAACAATCATACCCTGCACGCGACGGATGTAGTTTTCAACATCTTCGCTCAAAGGCATCAACTGCTTCACGTAAGCCTCTTCAAGGGGATTGAAGTTGTTGTCCACGTGTTCCACAATGGGTTCTGCCATACGCTTCAAGCCATAGAGCATTTGCGAAACGTTGTTACAACTGAGGTGGAACCAGGTGTTCTTTTCTACCGCCTGGAGTTGGCTGATCTTACGCATACCCAAGATTTCCTTACGCTTGTAGCGCTTCCAAAGCGAACGCGTTTCTTCAAGGCGGACCTGAGCTTCGCGCAAGCGGCGCACGTCTTCATTCACCAAACCATGAACGATTTGTGAGTAGATGCCGAGCACCGAGGTGATAATCTCGTTTTGCGTGTTCGTCACGTGCTGACGAAGCATACCCCAGCACTGCTGCTTGTCCGTACAACGCACGAGTTGGCGGAAGAGGGTATCCACATTTTCGCTTTCCTGCTGCTTCTGCTTGAACTTGCGGTTGTTGTTGATGAGCACAAAGGCAATCACACCCACTACACACACCATGGCGATGATGCCACCGAAGTAGTTCAAACTTGCAATAGTCATACTGAGGATAAATGCCGCACCGGCTGTAATAAACCAACCGCCGACTACGGTAATTACACCCGTGATGCGGTAAACCGCCGTTTCACGTCCCCAAGCACGGTCAGCAAGACTTGTACCCATTGCCACCATGAAGGCTACATAGGTAGTAGAAAGAGGCAACTGAAGTGATGTACCGATTACAATCAAAAGACCTGCCAATACGAGGTTTACGCTGGCACGAACAAGGTCAAATGCCATGCCTTCATCGAGGATTGCTTCTTCAGTATTGAAGCGGCTGTTGATCCAATCCGTAACCTTCTTGGGCACATAGTGACTCACGAAAGCTGTAGAAGTGAGTACGCTGCGTACCGTCTTACGGGCGAGTTTTGAACTTGAGAACACCTCTTCACCATCGTCCTGACGGCTCAAATTATTGGTATTTTCAATCACCTTACGCGCCTTCTTAGACGTCATAATGGCGATGGTCATAATCACACCTGCAACCACTAAGAACCAAGGCTTTGCACCCACAAAGAAGGGTTGCGTAGAGGGACCAGAAAGGGCATCCATGCGGAACGTTGAGGGATCGGGATAACCCGCATCTGACCACATCAACACAGATTCAAGACCTGCGAGAGGCACCCCGATGAAGTTCACCAAGTCATTGCCGGCAAACGCCATCGCAAGGGCGAAGGTTCCAAAGAGCACGATGAGCTTGAAAATGTTCACCTTGAGGAGGTGAAGGATTTCTACGAGCACCGTAAATACCACGAAGCACACACCAAGAATCACCAACTTGTGTTCATCCATATAGGCGGGTGTCCACTCAGGATTGATGGAAATGAGGAGCTTAGAGTTCTTCAAACCACTCACGAGGAGGAAGTAGAAAATAGAAGTGATACTCGCACCACCAAACACAGCAATACCCCACTTCAAGTTCTTCTTATAATTGAACGTGAACACCACGCGGGAGACCCACATCACAATCAAACCGATGACAAAGGCGATTGCCACACTCAGGAAGATACTGATAATCACGGTCAATGCCTTGTCGGTATTGATAAGGTCGCCGTAAGACATGCCATCACCAATGATTTTCGTCAGTGCCAAGGCTGTTGTTGCCCCAAAGAGACCGAACACCATGGAGACGGTGGTTGACGTGGGGAGCCCAAGGGTGTTGAAGATATCCATGAGGATAACGTCGGTGGCAGAGACTGCCAAGAAGACGCACATTACGTCAACCAAGTAGTAATGTTGTGGTTGCATAATCCCGTGTCGGGCAATGTCCATCATCCCACTGGAGGTGGTGGCACCCACAAAAATACCGACAGCAGCAACTATGAGCGCCGTTCTAAACTTTGCCACTTTCGCACCAACGGCAGGGCTCATAAAGTTTACGGCATCATTAGCCACACCAATCGACAAATCAAACGTGGCTAACAGAAAGAGGAACGCTAAGATTCCAAAATAAAAAAATTGGTCCATAAGTATGGAGGGTTAAAAATTAAATAGTCATGGATTGCAAAGATAATCGGAAAATCCGACATGCGTAAATATTTATTAACAAAATGAGTGCTCAAAATCCGTTTTGTAGTCCCTCATATAATTATTTAAGGCAATGCCGTTTACATTAAAAAAGGATTTCGTATCTTTGCACGAAATACAAAAAACTGAATATGAGAAATTTTACACTTTCACTCCTCCTTGCGCTCTTCACGGCGCAGTTGGCAATAGCCACTCCCCCCATTCGCCGCACCTTTACGCACAAGCAAAGTAATGGTGAAGTGCTCACTGTGAGCAAACACGGTGATGGTAATTTCGTGATGTATACACTCGAAAATGGAACGCCCCTTTTGGCAAATGAGACGGGGGATCTTTGCTATGTGGTGGAGCAGAACGGTCGCGCTGTTGCTTCTGCAACCCTTGCTACCAATTCAAATGGGCAGTTGAAGGCAAACTTCATGACATCATCAACTGAAGTTGCGGCGATGTTGCATGCCACCTTTACCCCTGCCCTACTTCCCTCAACGCGTTCATCAAACGCTGTGAATGCTGACGGGCTTGGAACATACGGCGTTTCAGCGTTGGGTTCAGTGAAGTCTATCGGCACCCCAACAATCCCTGTAATTATGGTGGAATTTGCAGATAAGCAATTTGCTGAAGGCACTACTGAAGAAAAACTCACACGCCTCTTTAATGAAAAGGGATATTGCGATGAAGAGATGGCCAAAGGTAGCGTGAAGGACTTCTATGAAGCACAGTCTGGCGGTATGTTCGTTCCTACTTTTGACGTCGTAGCAAAGGTGCAGGTAAGTAAAAATTATGCCTACTACGGAAAGAATGCGTCTAATGGTAGCATTGATGCGAATCGCTTGAGTTTTGTAAAGGAAGCTATTCAGGAAGCGGTCAATGCAGGCGTTGACTTCAGTGAGTATGCCACCAACGGAGAAGTACCTCTGGTGAGCCTTTACTACGCAGGTCCTGGTGAGCATTCGGCTTTTGAAGAAGGTTGCGAAAACTACCTTTGGGCACACTATGCCAGCATGAGCAACACGAATATTGACGGCATTAAGTTTAACTCATACTTTGTAGGTAACGAGATTTTCCAAAATTATGGACGTGACGAAGAAGGCAACATCTTCGTTAAGAGTGCGGATGTTGATGGCATCGGTATTTTCTGCCATGAGTTCAGTCATGCCCTCGGACTTCCCGACTTCTACTATACGGGGTCTAATTCAGAAATTTCCGAACGCTTGCTCTCTATGGACTTCTGGTCAATCATGGACTACGGGCAGTATGCGTATGATGGTTATGCTCCCGTGTCATACACCGCTTACGAACGTTGCTTCCTTGGTTGGTTGGAACTCACAGAACTCACAGAAGATATGAGAGGTCAGGTAGACCTTTACGGCATTGACACGGATACGGATACTCCTAAGGCATACATTCTTCGCAATCCTGCCAGCACTACTGAATACTACATCCTTGAAAATCGCCAACCCTCAACTTGGCATCCTGGTTTCTTGGGAACAGGTATGTTGGTGCTTCATGTAGATTATAACGTATCGGCATGGAAGAACAACACCCCCAACAATGCTGAAAATCACCAGCGCATGAGTTATGTGCCTGCGGATAACCTCAAGCAGAGTAGTCGCACGATGACGGGATGGAACGACTATAAGGGCGACCTCTATCCTGGTATTGCTCAGAACTTTAATCTCACCTCAACATCCGTTCCTGCTACAACACTCTACACAGGCGGTTTGTTAGAAAAGCCTATTTATGACATCTCAGAGAATGAAGGTGTGATTACTTTCTACTACCTTCAGGACAAGGAGACTACTGCCATCTCTACGCCCATCGTAAATGAAGGTGCATCAACACCCATCTACGACCTCAGCGGTCGCCGCATCATGAACCCCACAACGGGTATTTATATCAAAAACGGCAAGAAGTTGGTAGTGAAGTAACAGGATTGGGAATTGGGAACAATCTATAATTAAACTTGTTGTCCAGTAAACTTTGAAACGACACAATTAATATATCCACATCGCCGACAAAGGTGATGTGGATATTTTTTGGTATATAGAAGGCAATTATCTGTGTTTACCGGACAGTTCCCATTGCCTTATGGCAAACAAAAAAGGGATATAACATTCGTGGGTTATGCGTGCATTGCCCCCGTAGGAGGGCACACTTGCCTAACCGCGGGTGAACGCAGTGAACCTGCGGTAGTTGACTACAAGCGTATGAATGTATCGGTCTTTGTCCCCATGTTTAGGGGGACGAGCAAAGAATTTGCGGAGGGGGTATCAGGTGGACCCACAACAACCCAAAGTCACTCTCCGAACAGACAAATGAGAGAAAAGCAACACGATGAGTTAAATAATGGTAACGATATAGCAGTTGACCCAATATAAGAAGATTCATCATACCCCCTCCCCGCCCGAGGGCGGTACTCCCCCTATCTTAAGGGGAGAGCGCCATGCGGAGTAATCCTACACTATTTATACCAAGTGAAAGAGATATTGTTTACATCTGTTGAGTCGTTTTAATGGAAGTATCAAACTCTTCTCTCCCCTTAAGATAGGGGGAGTACCGCCTTTGGCGGGGAGGGGGTATGATAGTCTTTATGGGTCAACTCCTATATTATTGCCAAAAATTATACATCTTTACACAACTCAAGAGGGTGTGTCAAAATTTTGCATTTCGACACACCCTCTCTATCTTATGCTTCCGCAGGTGTTGCGGTGGGTTCATTGACTGTAGTCTGTTGGCGTCTACGCTTACGACTGTTTCCGTGTTGGTGCTTCTTACGCACTGCGGGTTTTGTAGTCTCTACTTCTGCCTGTTGTGTTTCTTCTGCAGTCGCAGGACTTTCATTCACCGTTGCGTTCGCCTGTTGCGCGCGTTCTGCCGCACGCTTACGGCGGAGTCGGCGCTTTGCGGAATTAGAGAGCGTTTCTTCAACGGGGACTGGTGTCGTAGCATCCGATGTCTTGTTGCTGTTGTCAAGACTGACCTCTGCGAGCACTTCGTTATGGTCGGAAACCGCAGGTTGAGTCAGTTTTTCCAGATCTTTCTTGGCACGATTAGCCTCGCGTTGGATGCGCTTATTGCGTTGTTTTTCCTCGCGTTCCTCTTTGATGCGCTGGCGTTCCGCTTCCACTTCCTCTTCCGACTTCACCTCCGTCTTGGAATACTCGGCAATGCGCGTCACCTTATGTCGGCGTTTGTTCTGCTTGGGTGCTTTCGTTTCAGGATTTTCGGGTGTAACCGTCTCTGTCGCTTCAGCCTCCGTTGTTTTAGGAACTGCAGTAGGTTGAGTCGCCTTTGTCGTTTGTTCCACTTCAGCGGGTTGCTGCTTTTCTTCTGATGCAGCCTTCGGCGCAACTTCGTGCTTGCGTGAAGGTTCAACCACCGCTACCGCCGTGCTATGGGGTTCGGTAGCGACTACTGCAGTGCTGTGTTTTTCCTTCGTCACCATTGCAGTGCCGTGAGGTTCTACAACGCTGGGCAAGTGTTCTTCTGTAACAGGTTTCTTTTCCTTGGGCTGTCGTGACTTAAATTCTGAAGCATGCACTTCGGCCTCTGCAATAGCCGCTTCTGCCAGTGATGCTACATTGAGGGGTTTCGCCTTCGGACTTTGCTGTTCCTTCTTTTCTTTTTGCGGAACTGCGTTCTCTGCCGTTACTTCCTGTTGTTCCTTCTTTTGCGGAGCAGGTTGAGCCACCGTTTCTTTTGCTTCAGTCTGTTGGCGGTTGTTGCCCTCCTTTTTTGCTGGAGCGGGTTTTGCCGTTTCAGCGGTTGCTTCAGCAGTCTGTGTCGCTACCTTTTCCTTCTTGGAAACTTCAGTTGTTGCTACCTTTTCTACATTTGTATTTTTTGTTGTAGAAACAGGTTCCTCCGTTGCCGCAGGCTTCTTGGTTTCGGCAGACTTCTTACTCTCAACGGGTTGAGGTTTGTTTTCGGCAGCAACTTGCTTTTCTCGTTTTGGTTTTTGTGGGGTGGGAGCAGCCGTTTTTTGTACTTTGGGTTCTGTACTTTGAACTCTGCTTTGTTGTTCGCGAAGGAGTTCGTCCTCTATTTCGTCAATCTTTGGGAGCACCGCCATTTCGTTGGCTTCCATAGCCGTGCGCTTCTCCTTTGCTCGGAACACGCTGTCGGCAACATTTTCATCGCGGCGAAGCATGGTGAGTGTTTCGCGTGCAGCCTGTTGCTGTGCTTCCTTCTTTGAGAATCCCTTTCCGTATCCAAACTCAATGCCTTCAATGATGACGGTGCAGTGGAATAGCGGTTCCTTCTGCTTGTCGCTGTCCTCAAGGCGCATTATGAAATCTTGCTTGAGTTTGTTCTTCTGACACCACTCCAGGAGTTTGCTTTTGAAGTTCACCTCCTTGTTTGCCACCCCATCAAGGTCCATCAGACGACCTAAAATCTGCTTTTGCACAAATTTCTGGCAAGTCTTATACCCCTTGTCCAAATAGATAGCACCCATAAGTGCTTCAAAGGCGTTTCCGCCAAGGTGTGAATGGGCAGAGTGATTGCGCGTAGAGGTTTGAATGAGTTTGTCAATACCCATGTCCTTTGCCAAGCGATTGAGTGACTCGCGCTGTACGATTTTTGATCGTGTAGCGGTAAGGAATCCCTCGTGGCGCTTCTCAAAATGGTGGAAGAGGATGTCGCTCACAACAGATTCCAATACGGCATCTCCCAAGAATTCCAAGCGTTCGTTGTTGAGCGGTTTTCCGTTCTTGTCTCTTAATGCTTGCGATTTATGGGCAAAGGCAATCTTGTAATAATCAATATTTTGAGGATAGAAACCGAGAATGTGGAAGAGCGCCGAGCGCAGTTCACGGTCCTTGCGGAAGGGGAGTCTCAGTCTATCAAATAATCTGCGTAACATGTATAGTTAATGCGATTCGCGTTATATGGTTATAAACTATAGGAGTAGAGGAGTTAGGAGAAGTCTTGCAGCACCGTGGCGCCGTTAAAACTTTTCCTAACCCCTCCCTCATAGTCAATAACCTTGGGTTATCCGTTATACTTCTTCATGATGCAGCACGCATTGTGACCTCCGAAACCGAAGGTGTTGCTGAGGGCTGCATTCACGGTACGCTCTTGCGCCTTGTTGAAGGTGAAGTTGAGGTTGTAGTCAATGTTTTCGTCGTTATCGCCTTCCTCGTGGTTGATAGTGGGAGGAACGATGTCGTGCTTCACTGCAAGGCAGCTTGCCATTGCTTCCAAAGCACCAGCAGCACCGAGGAGGTGACCTGTCATTGACTTCGTAGAACTGATGTTGAGCTTGTAAGCATGTTCACCGAAGAGCTTGAGGATGGCCTTTACTTCAGAGATGTCGCCTACGGGAGTTGACGTACCGTGTACGTTGATGTAGTCGATATCTTCGGGCTTCATTTCTGCATCTTCAAGCGCATTCTGCATTACGAGACACGCACCGAGACCTTCGGGGTGAGATGCTGTGATGTGGTGAGCATCGGCTGACATACCGCAACCTGCCAATTCGCAATAAATCTTCGCACCGCGTGCCTTTGCGTGTTCCAATTCTTCGAGGATGAGTACAGCAGCACCTTCACCCATTACGAAACCGTCACGGGACGCAGAGAAGGGACGGCTTGCCGTTTCGGGGCTGTCGTTGCGCGTAGAAAGGGCGTGCATCGCGTTGAAACCACCTACGCCCAAGGGGTAGATAGCACCTTCTGCACCACCTGTAACCATCACATTTGCCTTACCAAGGCGGATGAGGTTGAAGGCATCAGCTATAGCATTTGTAGATGATGCACAAGCAGAAGTGGTAGTGTAGTTGGGACCGTGAAGACCGTACATGATAGAAATCTGACCAGATGCGATGTCGGCAATCATCTTGGGGATGAGGAAGGGGCTGAACTTGGGACCCATTTCCTTGCCGTTGATAGCATAGTTAGAGCATTCTTCTTCGAAAGTATGCATACCGCCGATACCCACACCGAGTACAACACCCGCCTTTGTGCGATCGAGCTTTTCCAAGTCAAAGTTTGCATCCTTCATGGCTTCCATAGCAGCTACTACTGCGTACTGCTCATAGATGTCCATCTTGCGTGCTTCCTTACGGTCGATGTAGTCAGCAGCGTTAAAGTTCTTAACTTCACAAGCAAACTGCGTCTTAAACTGTGATGCGTCGAAATGTGTGATAGGGCCTGCGCCGCTCTTACCGCTCTTGAGAGCTTCCCATGTTTCTTCTACGTTGTGACCAAGGGGAGTGAGGGCACCAAGACCTGTTACTACAACTCTTTTCAATTCCATAATAATTTTCCTGTTTTTAGAGATGATAGGTGCTACGCACAATAACAGGCCTAATAAGAGTACTGGTCCTATTAGGCTTGTCTGCCCAACGACTTGCGTTCGGGCTGCACTGACCTATGTATGAATAATAGAGGAATAAAGATTCTGTGGAAAGTTTACCGCAAATAGGCAGTTCTTTCTGGGCGCAACGCTTGTTGCATTTTAGAAAGAAAAAAGGTTTAACTTATACCGTTATGATATAGTTGCAACGTGACGCTGCACTACTCAAACGCTATGAGTTAAACCTTGTCAGCGGTCAACTATAAAAGATGATCGTTGTTTGGACGAAGAATTAAGCTACGTGTTCTTCGATGTATGCGATAGCATCACCTACAGTAGAAATCTTTTCTGCGTCAGCATCGGGAATTGTAACCTTGAATTCCTTTTCGAGTTCCATGATGAGTTCTACAGTGTCGAGAGAATCTGCACCGAGGTCACCTGCGAAGCTTGCTTCGTTCTTTACATCTGCTTCGTCAACGCTGAGCTTTTCAACGATGATTGCCTTTACCTTTTCTGAAATTTCAGACATAGTTGTAAATTGTTATTAAGTTAATAATGTTGTAAACGTATCTGTTTTCGATATGCAAAAGTAACCCTATTTATTCAATTGGCAAAAGTTTTTTAAGAAAATAACACTTTACACTGCACAGAAATAGTGTTTTTGTGCAAGAATGTGGGGTTTTCTTAAGAAATGTGCCCTCTGGATGACATTAATTTTGGTAACAATATTGCAGATGTCCACAAATAATCCTTGCGCCAAAGATGGTGTGTTCTTATTATTGTAGCCACTAATGGGCACTAATTTACGAACCGAAGGTCGCGCAAGTCAATGCCTTGCGGGACATTTAAGACCGGATGGCTATTAGTGAAAATTAGTGTTCATTAGTGGCTCGAAATAAGACAAACGAGTTTTATGGACTACACCTATATTATTGCCTTAATTCTTGTTTTTATCCTTTTGCCTGCATCGCCAGGGCGTACATCTTAATTTGCTTGATCATGGCCAGCAAACCATTGGAGCGGGTGGGGGATAGGTGTTCTTTCAGACCTATTTCGCGGATGAAATAGAGGTCGGCGTCAAGAATTTCCTGTGCTGTATGGTCATTTACCACGCGGAGCAACAGACTCACAATTCCCTTTACAATAAGGGCATCGCTTTCGGCAGAGAAGTGGAGCACGCCGTTCTGATTTTCACACACGAGCCACACGCGACTCTGGCATCCGTCAATGAGGTTGTCTGCCGTTTTATGTTCTTCGGGAAGTGCTTCCTGGTCTTCACCTAAATCGATGAGCAACTGGTATCGGTCCATCCAGTCTTCCAGTTCTGCAAATTCTTCTATTACTTCGTCCTGAAGTTCGTTGATAGTCATAGTTATAATTATGTAATGTGTTGTTTTTAGTAGACGAGTAGACAAGTTGACGAGTAAACAAGATGGTAGCGAGATAAACGATGGGCGTCCTGTTCTCAGTCAGTTGCACTCTAAAAAAGTCCGTACTTTACGATGCTGCAAGTACTTCCACCATGGTTTGGCCCACCGCCTTGAGTGCGTCCATAGAGATATTTTCGGGGGTGTCATTTACAGTGTGCCAAGTGGCGCCGAAATTGCTGTTGTTATTACCTTCAACATAAGGAATGATGTCAATGCAGGGGATGGCGCGAAGTTCGTTGACGGGCACATGGTCATCAGTAGCCCAACTGCCGTCTTTTTGTACAAAGTAGTTCTTGTAACCGAGGCGCGCCGCTGTACCCCATACGCGTGCCACAATGGGGCGAGCGTATCTTAAGGAGTAACCTTCGTAACAGAATTGTGCGTCCTTGCCACCAACCATGTCGAGGAGTACGCCAAATTCTGCCTTGTAGTTCTCAACATGGGGTTGTTGTGCCCAGTGTCTTGAACCAAGGCACCAGTCAGAACCATCGCTGGGAGCGCGTTGCTGATCCCAGTAGGGCACACCGTAGTCCTCCATATCAAAGCAGATGAAGTCGATACCAACCGAGGAATTGATGGCACGACATTGGCGCGCCAATTCCAGCATTACCGCCACGCCACTCGCACCGTCGTTGGCGCCCATCACGGGAGTGCGGTGGTTGTTTTTATCGGGGTCGTTGTCCGCCCAGGGGCGGCAGTCCCAGTGTGCGCAAACCAATACGCGCTTCGTTGCTTCAGGATTATGACTCGCAATGATATTGCGCGCCTTCAGTACTGTGCCGTCCCACGCCTTGAGGTCGGCCTTCTGCTCTGTTACCTGCATGCCGTAGTCGGCAAACTTTTTTACCAAGTAGTCGCCACAAGCCTTGTGTGCCGCAGAGTTGGGGATGCGCGCTCCAAAGTTGCATTGGTCCACGATAAACTGGTAGGCAGAGTCGGCGTTGAAAGCAACGGTAATCACGGGTTCTGCCTTTGTTTCCGCAGAGGTAGGAGTGGTATTTTTTGTTGCTCCGCCACACGCACAGAGGAGGGGGAAGAGCAAGAGGGGAAGGTATTTCATGAGGAGGAATTGTGAGGGAATATCTAGTTTGTCTAGAATATCTAGAGCATCTATCTAGAGCATCTATCTAGAACATCTAGAGCATCTAGGTCATCTAAAAAGAAACTATCAATTAAACAATACGCGTAAGAAGTTTGCCCCCCAGAGTTTGCGGAGGTCGTCGTCCGTAAGACCTTCTGCCTGGAGGCGGCGCGTAAGGTGAATCATGTCTGCCGCAGAGGCGAGACCGGGTACACCGCCATCGCCATCGAAGTCGCTACCGATGCCTACGTGGTCAATACCTGCGATGTTGATCATGTGAAGGATGTGACGCACGGCATCTTCTACCGTTGCGCCCTCCGTATCTCGGAGAAAACCGGGGTAGAATGTCGCTTGTGCCACACCACCCTGACGGGCGAGGGCACGGAGTTGGTCGTCGGTCAAATTTCGCGGGTGATTGCAAAGGGCGCGTGCCGAAGAATGCGTGCAAGCCACGGGGTGCGCACTGCGCTCTAATACTTCGTAGAAGGTAGATTCCGCGGCGTGACTCAAATCAATGAGCATCCCCATGCGATTCATCTCCTCAACGACAGCGCAACCGTAATCACTCAATCCGCCATGTTCATTCTGACTTTTACGAGCGGAGTCGCAGAGGTCGTTGTCGCCATTGTGACACAAGGTCAAGTAGCGCACACCCATGTCCCAGAACTTTTGAAGATTATAGAGGTCTTTGCCCAAGGCATATCCGTTTTCGATGCCCAACACCACCGACTTTTTGCCCTCAAATTTGTTTTGCAACAAATCTTCACGCGTTAAGGCGATGCGGAAGCCCTCGGTGGCGCCTACCATTGCCTTGAGGCGGTTGATAATATCGACAGCTTTTTCAGTTGCCGCTTGAAGTTCGCTTTCACTTCTGCCCTGTTGTTCCAAGTATGCTACCATGCAGGCAGCATCCAGCATTCCCTCGGTCATCTTGTGGGCATCGACGAGCAAATTCGGGTCGCGACGCTGAAAGTTCACACCTTTGTCAAACTGCATTGCCGTGTCGCAGTGCGAGTCTATCGTCAAGATGCGCTGGTGAAGGGCTTTTGCTTTGCAGAAACGCTCTGCCTCGCCCACGAAGTGGCGGAAGAGGGGGAGCATGCAGGGATTATTGTCGAGAATAAAGCACTCGGGGTGCCATTGTACGCCCATAACGCTCTTGAAATCCGTACTTTCTACCGCTTCAATGACCCCATCGGGAGCAGTTGCCGTAACGCGGAGCAGGGGACCAGGCGTAGCCACCGCTTGGTGGTGGAAAGAATTTACGGCAAAGGTTGTGCCGAGCGTTTTGCCCACGATGCTATCGGGAAGTGCCGTCACCGTGTGCGATGCCACGTGGCGAGGCATCTGTTGCGAATGCTTCAGCAGTTCGGCATTGGGCATGCACACTTTCATATCTTGATGAAGCGTACCACTAAGGGCTGCCACCAATACTTGAACACCTCTGCAAATGCCCAGCATGGGAATGCCGCGGTCGTAAGCCAATTTCGTGAGGAGCAACTCATGACTATCGCGCACGGGATTGACGTTGCCGAGTTGCGGGAGGGGTTCTTCGCCCAACAAGAGCGGGTTGATGTCGCCACCCCCTGAAAGTAGAATGCCGTCCACCCCATCTAATTGTCCCAATACTTGCTCAGCGTCGTCCATAGGCGGAAGCGCTACAGCAATACCACCCGCAGCAGCAATACTGCGGTAGTAACCTTCGGCGAGTTCCAAACCTTTTTCGCCGAAGTTGCCCGTAATGCCAATCACGGGGCGTGCCTTGTGATTGGGGTAGTGGGAGGTGAGGTGTTGATAGGGGGAAAGCATAGTTATAAAATGAGAAATGAGAACCGACGCCAAACCGAGTGCAATCAAGCTTGCTTGAATTGCCGAGGTGCGAAGGAGGAAAAGACTGCAAAGCGGGATTAAATGAGAACCGACGCCAAACCGAGTGCAATCAACTGACGCTGGAGTGAGTGTAAAGATAAGTTTACTTAATCTTTGCCGAGCGACAAGGAAGAAAACTCGCTTAAGCTTGCTTGAATTGCCGAGGTGCGACTTGCGAAGCTTGATGAGCGTTAGCGAATAAGGAGGTCAATACCACGAAGTGGAATTAAAGGAGAAATGCTATGCAGATAGGAGAAGAGGAATTTGCGTGAAACAATTTCTCCTTTCTCCTTTTTCCTTTCTCATTTCCTATTAGGATTTCGGGGAAACCAACCCTTGCGAACGCGCTCTTCTTGCTCAAAGAGTTCCTTGATACTCCACAGAGAGGAGAATCCAAATACACCTACGATGCTGCTTATCAAAGTGTTTTCGATAAACAGTGCACCTACGGCACAGCCGATGCCGACGAGGAGGAAAATCCACCATGGGCGGGTGCCGAAGTAGTATTCCGTTTTAATCACAATGGGGTGGAACAGTCCGATGCAGAGGAATGCAGCGATGCCAATGAGGAGACCTTCGTAATACATGAGTCTTGTAAATTGACAGAAGTATTGAATTGGCGCCCCCAAAATGAATTTAGGAATAACAATCTTGTGCAAAAAAGAAGTACCTTTAAGGCATCCAAGTAAGTAGTCCATTTGTTCACTGGGTTAGCAGCCCAAACAGAAGTATGGACCTGC
>JAZQXB010000105.1:0-4557 GCA_045632685.1 Alloprevotella sp. | reverse complement strand
GGGGACAATTTAGTTAGTCTGCCTCGTTTGGGTTTCTAATTAGGAATAACAAGCGAATGGAAGTATATAAATTCCTCCCCAAAGTTAGGGGAGGTGCCCAAAGGGCGGAGGGGTCTGTAGTAGAGGGTAAACTTCTATATTATTGCCAATATAATAATCATCATACCCCCTCCCCTCCTACGGAGGTACTCCCCCTATCTTAAGGGGAGAGCGTCATTCGGAGCGTCCCTACAATTTACATCTAGTAAGAGTGCGATGTTTTAAACCAATTGAGTAGTTTTAACGGGAGTGTCAAACCATTCTCTCCCCTTAAGATAGGGGGAGTACCGCATAGCGGGGAGGAGGTATGATAGTCTTTACGGGGCAACTCCTATATTATAGCCAAAAGACATTTATATAAATGCTTACCTAAAATATTGTAAACAAACTGTCCCAAGTTTTTGGGACTTACTTGGCTTTCCCAGGCCAGCAGAAGAGTGCTCCTAAAAGGGTGATGACGAGACTATACATGGCCGACTCGTTGAAGGTGCCCCCATAGTATATAATGAGGTTGGTAAAAACGGCACTAAAAATGATGCCGATACGACGTCCGTTCCACTTCAGGTAGGCAAGACGTTTGGTTTCAGCATCACCCTCTGTGAGGTTCTTGTCTTCTTTCTCCTTCTTGGATAAATGTAAAGCCAAAAAAACGCCACCGAAAGTTACGATGAGGGAGATGAGACTCACCGCATAATCTGTGCCAGGTGACGAAGGAATGAATCCTGTTGGGAGTACTTGATTCTCAAACAATAAAGTAAGTATGCCCAGTGCGATGCAGAGGCAAAGGTAGAGTGTGCGCATAGTTAATGGGGGTTGTGGAACGGTGAACGGGTTGTAGGTAGTAGGTAGTAAGTAGTAGGTAGTAAGTAGTAAGTAGTAGTGATGAGGTAGTGGTTGAAAAGATTCCCTGAAAGGGATAAAGTTCATAGCGCAATGGCAAGCGATCTTGTGAGCGATGCCTTGGGAGGAGTGAGTAATGCCATGCGGAGTGGTAGAGGGTTCACACGGAATCCACGGAACACACAGAACCGTGCGGGACTATACTCGTTTATCTCGGTAACCATCTTGTCTACTCGTACCTGGTTTGCTTGTCAACTAAAGAACTGTAGTGAGTAATACCATGCGGGGTGGAGTTGTACTCTCATCTCTCATCTCTCAACTCTCACCTCTCAACTTTACTCTCCTCTCTCACCATTAATCCCACTTTGTGATCTTCTCTTCCTCCTCGCAAGGCATAGTGCAAACAAGTTTGTTCTCTGCTCTTGCTTCGTTCGTCAGTTCACCTTTCACTGTTCAATTAAGTAACGTACGGTTAATAATGGAGCGCCCGAGGGTGACTTCATCTGTGTATTCAAGGTCGTCTCCTACGCTTACGCCGCGTGCCAGAACGGAGAGTTGCACTCCGCTGCCTACCAGTTTGCGTTGGATGTAAAAGTTTGTCGTGTCGCCCTCCATGGTAGGGTTGAGTGCGAGGATGATTTCTTTAATTTCTCCGTGCTGTACGCGCTCAATCAGCGACTGCAATTCAAGGTCGTTGGGTCCGATGCCATCCATGGGCGAAATGACGCCTCCAAGTACGTGGTAAAGTCCGCGAAACTGTCCAGTGTTTTCAATGGCCATTACATTTTGTATGTTTTCAACGACGCAGATGGTGGTTTTGTCGCGCTGCGGGTTGGCGCAGATGTCACATTCCTCTTTGTCTGAGATGTTGTGGCACGTGTGGCAGTATTTCACCTCGTTGACAAGCGTTGTGAGGCTGTTGCTCAATGCATGAATTTCCTTGGCATCCCTGCGTAGCATATGCAACACGAGGCGCAAGGCCGTTTTGCGCCCAATTCCGGGAAGTTTGGATATTTCAGAAACCGCTTGTTCAAGTAGGCGGGAGGGGTATTGTTGTGACATGTTGTCAAAACTATAAACGGTTGTTCGTAGTGTCCAGCAATTAGGATTGCGTAGTCATCGTGTTGAGTTGCTCAATGTAGTTCAGGAATTCTTCGCGACCAATGCGTTTCTCGGAACTCGTGATGAAATGTGGGGGAAGTTCCTCCCACTGTTCTTTCAGTGTGTTGAGGAAGAGTGTAACGTTTTTCTTTAGTTCTCCCGCCTTGTTCTTATCAGCCTTTGTAAAAATGATGCCGAAGGGGATGCCGTTTTCGCCCAACCACTCAATAAACTCAAGATCAATCTTTTGTGGTGTTAAGCGAGAATCTATCAATACGAAGAGGCACGTGAGTTGTTCACGCTCCAGGATATAATGCTCAATGATGTTTTGCAGTTTTTCTGTAGCCTTCTTGCCGCGCTTGGCATACCCATATCCAGGAAGGTCTACAAGGTGCCACTCCTTGTTGACAATAAAGTGGTTGATGAGCATTGTTTTCCCAGGAGTGGACGACGTCATGGCGAGTCCTTTGCGCCCCGTAAGCATATTTATAAGACTGCTTTTCCCCACGTTGCTACGCCCGATGAAGGCGTATTCAGGAAGGGTGGTGTTGGGGCACATATCTGCGCGACTATTGCTGATGAGAAATTCGGCGGAAGTAATTTTCATAAGGCCGTAGGCAATGATGGGGGGGTAGGTAACTAATAATTAAGCGCGTGCGCGTCGTGCGCGAAAAATCAACCGCAAAATTACGCCTTTTTCCCCATAGTTTTTTTATTTTTGCCAAAATAATTGGTGGAATGAGGTGGTGAGGTTAAAGGACGTGAGGTTTTAAGGTGCCATTCGGACGGCATTTTCTTATCACCTTAGATCGGTGTGATGTAAGACCTATAACCATCCAGGAAATCCTTCGTAAAAAGTTATGTCTGACCGTATTAAGCAACTGAAAATAATTCTTGTCGTCGCGGCTGTGGCAATCGCAATCGCGAGTCTTGTGGTGTCTCACGCCTTGGTGCGCGACCTTTCCCGTCAGGAGCGTAACAATATGGAGGTGTGGGCAGAAGCGATGCGCACGTTGAGTCATGCCGATATGAATACCGACCTTAATTTGGTGCTCAAGGTGATGAATGGCAATAATCATATTCCAGTTATTGTCTTGGATGACCGCGATCGGGTGATAGAGTATCGTAATATCGAACTTGATGCGGCTACGGCTGCCGATAGTACTGCCGCTTTGCAACGCATGGCACAGCGTATGGTGCAAAAGGGAAATGTGATTGTGGTAGATATATCTGACCCTGAGGCGGTTATCCCCGTGCAGATAAGTGTGTGTTATGATGAGTCGGTAATGCTGACGCGTCTCACACACTACCCTTATATTCAGTTGGGTGTCATCAGTCTGTTTGTTGTCGTGGCGGTCTTTGCACTGCTTGCCTCTAAGCGTGCGGAGCAGAATAAGGTGTGGGTGGGGCTTTCCAGGGAAACGGCACACCAGTTGGGCACTCCCATTTCTTCCTTGATGGCGTGGAGCGAGGTGTTGCGGGAGACGTATCCGCACGACGCAATGCTGGAAGAGTTGGGCAAGGATGTGCATCGCCTTCAGGTAGTTGCGGAGCGCTTCTCAAAAATTGGGAGCAAACCAGAGTTGCGCGACGAAGACCTCTGCGCCTTGATTGCGCGGGTGGTGGAATATATCGGTCCGCGCGCCTCAAACAAGGTGGCGCTCTCGTGCAGTTACCCCGATAATGTGGTGACGGCACGAATCTGTGCGCCACTTTTTGAGTGGGTTATTGAAAATCTGTGTAAAAATGCGATTGATGCCATGCAGGGCGAAGGGAAAATAAACATTTACATGTATCGTGTGTCGGATACCATTTGCATTGAGGTGAGCGATACGGGAAAGGGGATTCCTAAAGACAAATTTAAGGCAGTTTTCCGCCCTGGGTATACCACCAAAAAGCGAGGGTGGGGACTCGGACTCTCCCTGGCGAAGCGCATCGTAGAGGAGTATCACGGTGGGCGCATCTATGTGAAGGAAAGTAGTCCTAAAGGTACTACTTTCTGTATGGAACTGAAGAAGTAATTGAAGTTTTGTAAGTGTTCTGCGTTGTCTGCGTGCAATTATTTCACGCAGAATTCACGGAATACACGGAAAGCCGTGCGGAGCGTTATGGTCTCACGCAGACGGCGTAGAATTTATGTGCACACAGAACTCACGGAACTCACAGAATCCTTGCGGTTTTAAAGTTCTCACGCAGACGTCGCAGACTTTCACAGACAATGTTTTAATTTATCAACGTGATTGCACAGATTAAACTGTTTGCTATGCAGGACGAAAATCAGTGAAATCAGTTTAATCTGTTGGTTTTTAATTTGTCAACGCGATTATACGGAATACACAGAATAACAGTGGAGTGAAGTTCTCTGTCTGTGTGTGTAACTTTTAGACAAAAGAACAAAAGAACATAACGCTTCGCGTCCGTTTCGTGATAAAAATATGTTCTTATGTTCTTCTATATAACAAATTTCTAATTGGTTGATACACACAATTTTGCATTTAGTCTTGCTAATGTAATTTTTGCTCGTTCAATCTTCTTTAAAAGCAGTTCTTGTTCATCAATCCCCACATTTGTTTCATC
>JAZQXB010000104.1:0-12747 GCA_045632685.1 Alloprevotella sp. | reverse complement strand
AAGAGTATGGAGTTGTCGCTAATGCTATTAAATTCAAACTTCTATTAAGAATGTTTGCAGTTATTAAGCGAAGAACACCTTTCGTTAAAAAAGCAGACCACCTGTTATAGCCTCAAATAAGCGGTATTGATATTTCAACGCGTAGCCTTCCATATTGTTTTTGCGCTCGAGATTGAAGGTTGTCTTTTGGGGATGGGGTTTCACAAAGCCACAACCCCTCCCCAAAAGACAAGATTCAATCGCGCCTACAGAATTTTCAAAATATGCAAAAAAAAACTTGCAGATTTATTTGGTCAGATCCTATATTTCTGTGTGCAAATATTTCTCACGCAAAGGCGCAAAGTTTCGCAAAGTCGGCGTGGGGTTATTTCACACGAAATCCACGGAAGACACAGAATATTGCTCCGCTGGTTGCCGTTTTTTTTCAACTGATTATTCAGATTTTTTTCATGCCGGGAAAAATAATTTTCATGCCGAAAAAATAAATTTCCATGCCTTGGTAATAAAATTTCCATGCCTTGGAAAAAAAATTACCAGGGTTGGAAATAAAATTACCAGGGTTGGAAATAAAATTGGAAGGCAGACCAAAGTTCACGCATGCCAATATCATGCTGGTTGAATGAAGAAAAAAGGCGTTGTGTCATAATGAGCAAACTGCTGTGTTGTTCCTCAATTTCGGATTTGGCCATGTACTTCAGTACACTCCCTTCATCCTCTATTTTAGCGCCTTGCATTTCACTCGCTCTTACACAACTTAAGAGGGTGTGCCGAAATTTGCATTTCGACACACCCTCAACACTCAATTTATCATTATGGGTTACTGAAAACTTCAGTAGTACACCGATATCACATCGGCAATATGTTTATTCAGTGACTTCAAACACTTCCTTGCCCATTCCGCAGAGGGGGCACACCCAGTCTTCGGGGAGTTCTTCAAAGGAAGTTCCGGGAGCGATACCTGCTTCGGGATCGCCAAGTTCGGGGTTATAAACGTAGTCACAAACGGTGCAAAGATACTTTTCCATAATTGTTATCATTTTAAGTTGTTATGTTTTCTATTCTTCAAACCTACCGGCATCAAGTTCCGTAGGTTTACAGTGCAAAAGTACAATGCTTTTTCGAACCTAACAAACAGAAATTATTTATAGCCTTATAGACGCAAATTATACCCTCTCATTGTCAAGCAAGTACGTCTGTTTTAAGAAAAGAAGTGTACAAAATTTAAGCGAGTTCCTCTTGTTTCGGTACGGATGTACCTCCGCTTTTGCCCTATAAATACCACAAAAGTTTTAGTCCACTTTGCAAAACCACACATAAATCATAGATGCAGTAAAGCAAGAAGCGGAAAATGCCCTTTTTCATTGGGCATTTTGCTCAAAAGTAGTACTTTTGTGCAGAGATAACACATTCAAGTTTCGCAAGCGCTCAACTTTTAGATCTTGAGGTTTTGAGGAACCTTTCGGACCGCATGAACCTTATAACCTTAAAGCGTAGCGACCTGACAACCTCATAACCTTATTCAACTGAAGCTTGCAAAAGTTGAGGATAACATATTATATATTACATATAGATTATGGCAAACAATATTTTGAAAGGTAAGCGCGGTATTATCTTTGGCGCGCTCAACGAACAGTCTATTGCTTGGAAAGTAGCAGAAAAGGCTGTTGAAGAAGGTGCAATTATCACACTCAGCAATACTCCCATTGCGTTGCGCATGGGCGAACTCGATGGTCTTTCTCAGAAGCTCAACGCTCCCGTAATTCCTGCGGACGCTACAAGTGTGGAAGACTTGAAGATGGTGTTTGAACAGTCTATGGAATTGCTCGGTGGCAAGATTGACTTCGTGCTCCACTCTATCGGCATGAGCCCCAACGTGCGCAAGCAACGCACTTACGACGACCTCGATTACAACTTCCTCGATAAGACGCTCGACGTTTCTGCGATTTCTTTCCACAAGATGTTGCAGGTAGCCAAGAAGATGGACGCAATTGCAGAATACGGTTCAGTAATTGCCCTCTCTTACGTTGCGGCGCAGCGCACATTCTTCGGTTACAACGACATGGCGGATGCAAAGAGCCTTCTCGAAAGTATCGCTCGTAGTTTCGGTTACATCTACGGCCGTGAAAAGCACGTGCGTGTCAACACGATTTCGCAGTCGCCCACTCCCACTACTGCAGGTAACGGCGTGAAGGGTATGCACGACTTGATGTCGTTTGCCAACAAGATGTCTCCCCTCGGCAATGCCTCTGCTGACGACTGCGCTGACTACTGCGTGATGATGTTCTCCGACTACACACGCAAGGTAACCATGCAAAACCTCTTCCACGACGGCGGTTTCTCAAGCATGGGTATGAGTCTTCGCGCTATGAACCAGTACTCTAAGGACACTGAAGCCTTTGAGGACGAAAATGGTAAGATTATTTACGGATAACATCTCAAGATAGTAAGGTCTTTAAGGTCCTTAAAGTCTTTAAAGTCTCTAACGACGTTAAAGACCCTAATGACCTTAAAGACCTTTTTATAATATTCCCCATGCTCACTCAAGCAAAAAAACTTCTCAACGACAACCAGCCCGTTGCTGCCATTGCCTTGCTGACGCAATTACTTACGGCGAATCCTGAAAACGAGGAGGCGCTCACGCTGCGTGCTGTAACATTGGTGCAGATGGGACAAGCGAAGGAGGCACTCACTGATGTTGACACCCTCATCACGCTTCAACCCACACAACTCGCCTACCCCTTGTTGCGCGCCGACCTTTTGGCAATCGACGGTCAGACAGAAAATGCCATAGCCGCCTATCACAGCATCCTTGCGCAGAAACCCGAAGCCGGCAACGTAGTGCTCCGCCTCGGCAACCTGCTCCAACAAGCGAAGCGTTGGGAAGAAGCCCTCACCATCTACTCTAACGCTATCGAAGCCCTGCCCGACTTCGCCGAAGCCTACATGGCGCGCGGAGCAGTAAAGCATCACTTGAAAGACCTTGCCGGAGCGGCGGAAGACCTCAAGCAAGCCCTCACGCTCAAACCCGAATTGGCGGAACAGTTTGAAGGAAGCGTGGCGACGATTGACAAGAAGGGGTGCCACTAGGGAAAGGATAAATATTGAAAGGAGAAAGGAGAAAGACCATGCGGTGTGTGTCTGCCAATCTGTCCTCAATACCGTTTTCTGCTCTTTAGAAAGGAGAACCGCCGAACGAAGCAAGAGCAGAGGGCTAACTTGTTTGTACTATGCCTTGCAAGGAGGTGGTCAAGACTGCGAAGCAGGATTAAAGGAGAAAGGAGAAAGACCATGCGGACTGCGCCTGGTCTTTCTCCTTTCTTTTTACCAATACGATAAAACGAAACTCTGCTTCAATTATCTACGACGTGGGTACTTCTCCCGTGAGCAGGTCATACACATACCCTGAACTTTGATAATATAACTGCGATTGCGGATTGAGCAGATTTTGATAAGTTTTTGAATTGTAAACCTTATCAAAAGCCTCAGGCATGCTCAAACCCTCATGATCCATAGTCATACGAATGAGGTCTGCAGTTATTTCCTCTACCATATACTGAATTTGTCCTGCAGTAAGTGTCATAAACGAACCAGTTGTTTTATTGCTTTCTGAGTACAGAAAGCATATTGAAAAGTTATACCCTTGTGATAACGTATGTTTTTAAGAAACTGTTCAAACGTAATATTCTGACGCTTGAAATCACGAATCTGCAAACCTATATAGTCATCAGCAATTGGACCATATACAATGTCGTATGTATGCAAGAAATCTTGATTTTCATCACGATTGTTAAATACGAACTCAGCCCACTCGCGAGAATATTCAGTAAAGCATTTAACCTGCAACTCTTGAGATGAAAGACAGGTATCATCAAATTCAAATATAGTAACAGCTTCTTCACCTCCAAACTGAACAACCTTTGCGACAGCCATTTTCCGGGCTTGTTCTTCTTCTGCAGACAGATAGAAAGCCTGTCCAAAATCTTTATATCGCTTTGACTTTGCCAGGTCAATGGTTTCTATCTTTACATTCGAACCATGATATAGTTTCATTCCAAATGCCCTCCCTTTCGTTTGCAGTAAGCCACTAAACCATCTACCATATCGCGAAATGAGAGCGTGTGCAGAATGTCATAATGTTCCAAAAACATTTGCACCCCACCATACTTACTGATGTAGCGGTAAGAATCAACGTTTGAAAGTCCGAAACGCTGACCAAATTCATTGATTAAGGCTACCAAAAAACTGATTTTATGTTTTTCTAATTCACTCATAATTGATGCTCTGAGAGAGAAACACAGTCCAAAGGTACTACTATTTTTTTATTCAAAACAAAAATGCGCATAAAAAGGAGGTTCCCAAAAGTGAACCTCCCTTTTTATGTGGGACTTATCCCAACAAATACTGTTTAAGTGCGTCAAGCGTGGGCGCCATGGGGACGCTCTGCTTTTCACCCTTCATAAATTCCTGAAGCTTTGCGGGGATTTCGATTTCCTCGCCGATGATGCGCTCAATCGTGTCCTTGAACTTCGCGGGGTGTGCCGTTTCGAGGAACACACCTACCTCGCCGTCCTTCAAACCTTCCTTCAACGCCTGATAACCACAGGCGCCGTGGGGGTCGAGCAAGTAGTTTTCTTCCGCCCAAACCTGCTTCACGCAATCTGCAATCTGTGCGTCGCTATAAGCTGCACCACTGAGGTCCTTACAAATAGCTTCGTGGCTCTCGCCGTAGAAATCGAGGATGCGTGCAAAGTTGCTGGGATTACCCACGTCCATAGCGTTGGCAATGGTGCAGACAGAGGCGCGGGGTTCGTACTTACCCGTTTGCAAATACTTGTAAACGATGTCATTACTATTGTTGGCAGCTATGAAACGCTTGATGGGGAGTCCCATGTGCTTACCAAAGAGACCCGCCGTGAGGTTACCAAAGTTACCACTCGGCACAGCCACCACCATTTCCTGCTCCTTGCCCATGCGCTTCAACTGTGCGTAGGCATTAAAATAGTAGAACGCCTGCGGGAGGAAGCGTGCGATGTTAATAGAGTTCGCACTGGTGAGCTTCATGCGCTTGTTGAGTTCTTCATCCATGAAAGCCGCCTTCACAAGTGCCTGACAATCGTCAAAACAGCCGTCCACCTCAATCGCCGTAATGTTCTGACCGAGCGTCGTAAACTGCTTTTCCTGAATTTCACTCACCATACCCTTGGGGTAGAACACATAAACGTGAATGCCCGGCACACCGAGGAAACCATTTGCCACGGCGCTACCCGTATCGCCCGAAGTAGCAACAAGCACATTGACTTGCTTATCGGCATTGCCCTGAATGAAGTGAGAAAGAAGGCGCGCCATGAAACGACCGCCGACATCCTTGAACGCCAACGTAGGACCGTGGAACAATTCAAGGGCATAGATGTTTTCGCTGACGGGAACGACGGGAGTGTCAAATTGAAGTGTGTCATCAACAATGGCACGGAGCTTATCGGCAGGCACATCTTCGCCAAAGAATGCCTCTGCCACGCGGAAGGCAATCTCCTGAAAACTCATTTCGTGGATATGATCGTAAAACTCCTGGGGAAGGGGTTTCAACATTCGGGGCATATACAAGCCTCGGTCGGCAGCAAGACCCGTTACAACGGCTTCTTCGAGTGCGACGTCGGCTACTTGTTTATTGGTGCTATAGTAATTCATAAAAACTTTGTTTTTTTAATAGAGAACAGAGTACAGAGAACAGAGTACATCTACCATGCGGTACAAAACAAACGTTTGTCTCACTCACATCTCGTTTACCTGTCTACTCGTTTACTTGTCTACTATTAGATACTCATAAACGCCTGAATAAATTCGTCCTTCTGCAAGAGACCGTAAGAGCCGTGGAGGGCAGAAACTTCGTCGAAGGTTTCTACGTTGTCAGGCTGAATTTCAGGATTCCAGATAAGGAAAGGCACGGGTTCGGAAGTGTGCGTACGCAAACTGCAGGGCGTGGGATGGTCTGGGAGAATGGCAATAGAAACGGGTTCTTCCCAATTCTTCACTGCCTCATAGATGGGACGCACTACGCGATTGTCAAGGTCTTCAATCGTGCGCTTCTTCAAGTCCATGTTTCCCTCGTGACCCGCTTCGTCGCTGGCTTCGATGTGGAGGTAAACGAAGTCCTGCTTGCGGAGAGCGTCGAGCGCCACGCTGACTTTGTTTTCGTAGTTTGTATCGTAAAGACCAGTAGCGCCCTCTACTTCGGGTGTTTCAAAACCTGCGTAGTGACCAATACCGCGAATGAGGTCTACGGCAGAGATTACTGTACCCGACTTCACCTCGGGGAATTTCTCGCTCAAGAGTTCCATCTGCGGACGGAAACCCCCGCCCCAAGGCCAAATGCTGTTCGCAGGATCCTTACCCTGCTCCATACGGCGAAGGTTGATGGGGTGATTCTTGAGCACCTCCTGCGAACGCAAGATAAGTTCGTTGATAAGGTCTGCCGTTTCCTGCGCCTCGGGAACATTGGCGCGCACCATTCTGGGGCGGAAGGGCTGACCGGGAACGTCGTGAGGGGGTGTGCAGGAAATACGCTTGTCGCCACCCTTAATCACGAGCAAATGGCGGTATTGAATACCCGTGTGGAAACGTACACGATCGTTGCCAAGAGCATCCTGAAGCGCCTTGATAAGTTCGTCGGCTTCCTCTGTAGAAATATGTCCCGCAGAGTGGTTCTTAATGCACTCTTCTGCGATGCAGATGATGTTGCAACGAAGGGCGAGTTCACCGGGTTGGAGTTCGACACCGATACTTGCAGCTTCGAGCGGACCGCGACCTTCATACACTTTATCCAAATCATAACCGAGCACAGACATATTCGCCACCTCGCTACCGGGATGGAATCCGGGCGCCACAGTCATCAAGCGCCCCGTGCGCCCCTTACGTGCCAACTCGTTCATAAAGGGAGTGTAAGCCGCCTGTAGAAGGGTCTGTCCATTGAGTGCTTTGATAGGCCAACCAGCCATACCATCGCCGAGAATAATTATGTGCTTCATAGAATTGAATATTTTAGCGCCTGCGGAATGTAATAATCCACACGGCGGGGATAGGAAATAAATAAAACGATAAGGGAATTCCACCCTGCATAAACAAATGCAAGAGGTGAAGCAAAGTCCTACGGATGCAGGAGAAGTCTGTTCACAGGAAACAATACAAGTGTACGAAAAATGTGTTTCACATAGAAACACGAAATGAAACCCCTACCCTCGATGGGTAGTGGATGTCCCAGCGCCGGAAGTTGTAGTGGCGATATGTAAGAAGAAAGCACTCATTACAATTGCTGCGTTAGGAGGTGTTGAAAAATGTGCTGTTTCTGCGGGGTGCGCCTCACAAGGAGAACGACACCATCCGCTACAGCTGTCTAGTTTGTTTGTGTTGTGTGAATAGAGAGGAACGATGTTACACATCAAAAAGTCATCGTGCAACCATTGTTCACTTGCAAATGTATAAAGAAAAGCATTACACCAAACACTTTTTGCAAGAATTTTTCAAAAACTGCTAACTTTTTATCATTTGAACCTATGATAAGTTCCCAATATTACACAAACACCGCCAATGTGCGCAATTTTTCCATGATTCCAAACGTTGTGAGTCCGTCATTGCGGCAATATGGACAGCGCTTGGGTTATGCGGAACCCTCATCAAAGGATAAATGCTCCCCACATCCCAAATTCCAAAAACTAATTGGGAGATAAAACAAAATTAACTGGGAGATTTAACTAATCTCCCAGTTAATTTTCCATATTACGCCACCTATATTATACACATGCGTATAGGTTGGCATAAATCTTATGATTCGGCATAAAAAATCCTATCTGAAGGAATCCGTCAGCAACTTGATTTCAATGCTGGGCGAGATGCGCTCATATAATATATTATATACAGCATCAAGGATGGGCATATTTACATGATATTGACGATTGATGTCCTTCATGCACTTCGTGCCGTAATATCCCTCGGCTATCATTTCCATTTCTATCTGTGCCGACTTCACGGAGTAACCCTTACCAATCATTTGTCCGAACACGCGGTTGCGCGAGAAGTTGGAATATCCCGTCACAAGGAGGTCACCCAAATATACACTATCGTAAACATTGCGCTCAATGGGGTAAACGGCACGAAGGAAGCGGTTCATTTCCTGCACAGCGTTGGACATCAACACCGACTGGAAGTTGTCGCCATACTTCAACCCGTTACAAATACCTGCGGCAATAGAATATACATTCTTCAACACCGAAGCATACTCAATACCGATGACATCCTGACTGGTCTTGGTCTTGACATAACTGCTTGAGATTTTCTCTGCCAGCATCTGCGCTTTGGCATTGTCGACACACCCCATGGTGAGGTACGTCAAGCGACCGAGCGCCACTTCTTCGGCATGGCTCGGACCTCCCAGCACACCCAGATTATCTTCGGGCACATTATACACCTGGCGGAAGTATTCCGTGCAGACCAAGTTCTCATCGGGCACAATACCCTTGATGGCGGTCACGATAAACTTGTTGTGAAGTTTCACCTTGAGCTTCTTCAGGTGATTCTTCAAGTAAGGCGAAGGCGTTACAAAGACAAGCGTGTCGCACGCACTCACCACTTCGTTGATATCACTCGAGAAGGTGATACGCGAAAGGTCAAAGCGCACACTGGTCAAGTACGAAGGGTTATACCCCAAGCGCTTGAAGTTGTCAATCGTGTCTTGGTTGCGCATGTACCAATGAATATGTGGTGTGTGCTCCAAGAACATCTTTGCGATGGCAGTAGCCCAACTACCGCCACCCATGATTGCTATGTTTGTCCCCCATTCGACATCGCCCGCATTCAGGGCTTGCCCGTTTTCGTTGGAGAAGAAGGAGAAGAAACGAGACATAATTTTGTTTTTTTAGAGTACAGAGTACAGATAACAGAGTACAACTCCATGCGGAATGTAAACCTATTGTTTTTTTAGAGTACAAAGTACAGAGTACAGAGTACAGATAACAGAGTACAACTCCATGCGGAATGTAAACCTATTGTTTTTTTAGAGTACAAAGTACAGAGTACAACTCCATGCGAGTGTAAATCTATTGTTTTTTTTGGGGGGGAGAATTTCAGTTGTACTCTGTACTCTGTCAGTTGTACTCTAAGAAAAGTTGTACTCTGTCAGTTGTACTCTGTACTCTGTTATCTGTACTCTATTACACCCACTTTTCAATTTCCGCCACACTGGGCTTAGCCACTTCAAGCTTATACTTCTTGATGACTTCGCCAATCTGTTGGTTAATCTTCTGAGGGTTGCCACCTTCAAGGTCGCTCACGAGGTTGTAACCTACTTTGTAGAGGATGGGTACGAGTTCTGCGGGGATACCCTTTTCAGCAAATTTCTCTGCCTTGTCGCGTACCACCTTCTTTTCGGGACGCATTTGGGGGAAGAAGAGTACTTCCTGAATTGTTGTCTGACCCGTCATCAACATCACGAGGCGGTCGATACCGATACCAATACCGCTGGTGGGAGGCATACCGTATTGAAGTGCGCGGAGGAAGTCTTGGTCAATGATCATCGCTTCGTCATCACCCTTATCGGCAAGGCGCATCTGTTCCTTGAAGCGTTCTTCCTGGTCGAGAGGGTCATTGAGTTCGGAGTAAGCATTTGCCAATTCCTTACCGTTCACCATGAGTTCAAAGCGCTCAGTGAGTCCGGGTTTTGAGCGGTGCATCTTCGTGAGGGGCGACATTTCTACGGGGTAATCCGTAATAAATGTGGGCTGAATGTAAGTGCCTTCACAGAATTCGCCGAAGATTTCATCGATAAGTTTGCCCTTACCCATCGTCTCGTCGATTTCGAGGTTGAGCTTCTTGCATACTTCACGAATTTCCTCTTCGCTCATACCGTTAAGGTCGTAGCCCGTCTTTTCCTTAATCGCATCGAGGATGGGAAGACGGCGGTAGGGCGCCTTAAAGCTGATGGTTTTGCCGTCAACCACGGTTTCCGTGCAACCATTTACGGCTACGCAAATCTTTTCGAGGAGTTGTTCCGTAAACGCCATCATCCAGTTGTAGTCCTTATACTGAACGTAGAGTTCCATACAAGTAAACTCAGGATTGTGCGTGCGGTCCATACCTTCGTTGCGGAAGTTCTTACCAATTTCAAACACACCCTCGAAACCACCTACGATCAAGCGCTTCAAGTAAAGTTCGGTAGCGATACGGCAATAGAGGTCGATGTCAAGTGTATTGTGATGCGTGATAAAGGGACGTGCACTCGCACCACCCGCAATGCTCTGCAAGATGGGCGTTTCCACTTCCGTATAACCCGCAGCGTCGAGCTCGTTGCGGAGTGTCTTCACCACGATAGAGCGCTTCATGAACGTGTCTTTCACACCCTCGTTCACCACCAAGTCTACGCAACGCTGGCGATAGCGAAGTTCAGGGTCTTCAAAGGCATCGTAAGCCACACCATCCTTATACTTTACGATGGGAAGGGGCTTGATGCTCTTTGCCAACACCGTGAGTTCCTGGGCATGCACCGAGATTTCTCCCGTCTGCGTACGGAACACGTAACCCTTGATACCGATAAAGTCGCCCAGGTCAAGCAACTTCTTAAACACGACGTTGTAGAGGTCGGTATTATCTTCGGGACAAATGCTGTCGCGTGTCACATAAACCTGTGTGCGACCCTTTGAGTCGAGCAATTCTACGAAAGAAGCCTTACCCATTACGCGGCGGCTCATCATGCGACCCGCAATGCACACCTGACGGGGTTCTTCGTCATCCTTAAAGTTGTCGCGAATGTCTGTAGAATACGCATTCACGGGATATTCAGCCGCAGGATAAGGGTCGATACCCATGTCACGCAACTGTTGGAGCGCTTGGCGGCGTCCAATTTCTTGTTCACTCAGTTCGAGTACGTTCATAACAATAGTCGTTAAGGCGGAGCAAGGCATACCTTCCCCCGTTTGAGTTAAAAATATTTAGTGCAAAGATACGCTTTTTTCTAAAGTCACCCAACTTGCAGCAAGTTATTTCTGTCTCCGCACTAAATATCCCTCCGCTTCCGACACCGTGTCCCCACCATCCGAGGCAGAGAAAAGGCAGTGGGAATTTCTAAAAACAAACTCGGACTTAATTCAAATTAACTCGGAGATAGTTCAAATTAAGTGCCGAGTAGTTTTCCCTACATCGGATTTCGGCGTCGCCACCTCCTATTTTAGCATATTTAGACAGAGATTTAAGGCTTGAAACAAGAAATTTGCACGAAAAATCATAATTTTATAAAAAATTTTGTCACAAATGGGCATCTGTCTCGTTATTATGGCAAACAAGCAAATTGACACAAGTGAAAAAAACGGGTCATCAACATCCCCCAACAGCAGTTGCATACTGATACCCAGTTGCCCATTTCCTACAAATCCATTATGACATCCCAAGACTTCGAAGATAAATTCCTGCCTCTTGCTCCGCGCCTCTATCAAGTGGCGTTCAGCATGCTTCAGAACCCGCAAGATGCGGAGGATGTGGTGCAAGAGACGTTCGTAAAACTCTGGCACGACCGCCAGCGCCTCGCCTCATTCGACAATGTTGAGGGCTACGCCATGCGCTCCCTGCGTAATGCGTGTATAGATGTACTGCGCCTGCGCAAGCATGAGACGGAGTTTCTGATTTGTGAAGAATGCCTTGCCGAACCCGAGCCTCCACCACAATTAGACGACGGACAAAAGGTAAACTTCATCCTCCAGCACCTCCCGCCAAAGATGCAGCAAATCGTAACCCTGCGCCACGTAAGCGAATGCTCGATTGATGAGATTTGCGAAGTGACGGGCGAAACGCCCTCTAACGTGCGGCAAATCCTTTCACGCACACGACGTAAGATAATAGAATTGTTCAAGCTAAGGTTTTAAGGTTGTGAGGTCGCTACGCTTTAAGGTTTTAAGAACCGTGCGGACAAAGCGCCCCTAACACTTATTCACCTAAAATTCTGAAACCTAAAAACTTCATTAAATCATGATTACTCTTTCCGCAGAAGAACTCCGCAATAAATATTACGCGGGCGATGCTTCCTTAATGGAAGAAAAGCAACTTTTGGAGTTGCTCCTTGCGCCCGATGCGCCTGATGACTGGAAGGCTGAGGGGCAGTTATTACAACAACTCCGAACGCCTGCCCCCGCAGTGCCTCCCAAGGGGTTTGAACGCCGACTCTTGAAGCGCTTGGAGCAAGAACCTGATTGGCAAGCGCCACGCTCACGCACCGCTTCCCTCCTCCTCTTCAAGCACTTGGGACTCGCCACCGCCATTGCGGCATCTTTGGCTGGCATCTTCTTTGCCGTGAACCATTATTCCAGCCCCGCCCTCACCGTTTACGAAGACACCTGCCTGAATGCGGAAGCCGCAGAGGCGGAAGTCGAAAATGCCCTCCTCTTTGTGGCAAGCGCCCTCGCCTTTGACGATATGAATGACGAGTTGGGCGAGGCTTGCGAGTAAAAGAAGAGTACAGAGAACAGAGTACAGAGTACAACTAACAGAGTACAGAGTACAGAGTACAACTAACAGAGTACAGAGTACAGAGTACAACTAACAGAGTACAGAGTACAGAGTACAACTAACAGAGTACAGAGTACAACTAACAGAGTACAGAGTACAGAGTACAACTAACAGAGTACAGAGTACAACTAACAGAGTACAGAGTACAGAGTACAACTAACAGAGTACAGAGTACAGAGTACAACTAACAGAGTACAGAGTACAACT
>JAZQXB010000103.1:0-14014 GCA_045632685.1 Alloprevotella sp. | reverse complement strand
TGACAAGCCATAACCTTGGGACATAGGCATGCGCACACCGATATAGAACTTCTGCAAGTCCTTGTCGAGCAACGCACCACCACCAACGAAGAACTTGATTTCGCCACCGAAGCCTTCGCGTACCTTTGAGAAGATAACCTTGTCGAAGAGGTTCACCAAAGGCTTAAGCAGAGCACGGATACCCTTGGGGTCGAGACTGCTATCGCCAAAATAGCATTGGTTGATAGCCATACCCCACTTGAAAAGGCGCTCGGTCATGGCACCCTTCTTCTTGATGTTGCTCTCGATGTTCTTCTTGAAGGTCTTTGCTAATGAGGGAACACTGAGAATGAAGTGAGGACGTACCTCCTTAATATTAATAGGTATGTTACGCAAGGTCTCTGCACCTGTGCGGCCTACCTGTACGGTAGCTGCAGCAGCACCACGAGACATCATGATGTAAAAGCCTACAACGTGAGCGAAGCAGTGGTCGAGGGGAAGGATGATGAGCGTGCGCCATGTTTCGTCAATGTGTACGAGCGTAAGCGCCTGCTCTACGTTAGCTGTATAGTTGCGGTGGGTCAATACTACGCCCTTGGGGTCAGCTGTAGTACCTGAAGTATAAGTAATAGTTGCGTAGTCATCGTTCTGCAAAGAGTTAGCCACACTAAGGAATTCTTCCATCGTATGCTCCTTCAAGAACTTGTCACCCATTGCGAACACATCGTCTACAAGGATTTCCTTATCCTGGAGTTCGCCACAGTTATCGAATACGATAATCTTTTCTACGGCGTCCAACTGGTCCTTAATAGCACGCACCTTCTTCAATTGTGTGCCTGAAACCATTACGAACTTCACATCCCCGTGCTTCAAACGGAAAAGCAAGTCGCTGCTTTCTTCCAACTTAATAGAGAGGGGCACATTGATGGCGCCAGCATAGAACATTGCCAATTCACCAACCACCCAAAGGTTGCGACCTTCTGAGAGCAACGCCATCGTATCACCCTTCTTCACGCCAAGTGCCTGAAGACCTGCACCGAGACGGTACACCTGTTCCTTAACCTGTGCGTAAGTGGTGGGTTCAAACTTCTTACCTGTCTTTTCAAGCAAGAATGTGTTCTGACCATACTGCTTTACCGAAGCCTCAAAGAGGTCAACTAAAGTTTTCTTCATAACTATCGTTTTAGTTTATTCAAGTTTCGCAAGTGCTCAACTTCTTAGGTTATAAGGTTCAAGGTTTTAAGGTCATAAGGAAGCTATTCGTTTCCCTATTCTCACCTAAGAATATTCAAGCAGTCTATCTATCGTTGATATAAGAGATCTTATACCTGCGAAAGTTGAGTTAGTTTGTAAATTCAAATGCAACCCTCCAACTTTTCCAAGCAACAGCAGTAGCACGGAGCGGAGGTGATTAAAAATTCGGGTGCAAAGTTACTAATTATTACACAACTACGCACTTTTTGTGCATGCAAAGTTAAAATTTATTAAAGAAAAAGGCCATTCTGCTTTATCAAACAAGCAAAATAGACTATTTTTGCAGAAACTATGGGATGTTTTTCCCACACAATATTATAATATATTGATACAATGAAAGTTTCATTACTGAAAAACATTGCAGATATTTTGAAGTCGTCAATGCTCAGTGGCGTATGCGTGGGCATTGCAGGTTTTGGTTACCTCGCTACGCGCGATATTGTCGGAAGCATCCTCTTTGCCTTCGGACTTTTAGCGGTAATCAACTACCGCCTTCGCCTCTACACAGGTTTTGCTGGGTTCATCAAGCGCAACGAAGTGCCCCACCTCATTCTCGTACTCTTTGGCAACATCCTCGGTTGCTTGCTCGTAGCACTTTTGGCGCGCACCTCTCCCCAGCCTCTTCAAGAAGCGGCGCAATCCATTCTTGAAGGACGCCTTGCCGTAGGTCCTCTGCGCGGCGGTCTCCTTGCCATCGGTTGCGGATTCATCATGACGACCGCCGTAACCTTTGCGCGCAAGGGCAATGTCCTCCCCACCCTCTTCGGTGTGCCCCTCTTCATCGTCTGCGGCTTTCCCCACTGCGTGGCTGATGCATTCTATTACCTCACCGTGCCCACCGACTTCCTCTTTGCCCACCTTGGCGAAGTCCTCTGCTTTTACCTTGCCATCGTCATTGGAAACTTCATAGGTTGTAACTTCTACCGCATTGTGACGGGCGCAAGCGCGTAACGTCTGCATATATATTTAATATGATGACACGAAGACCTCTTACTACACAAGGTCTTCGTGTTTTTGTTTGTTGCATGTTATAGAATTTGTATATTTGCACCGACTATAATTCTAAACCAAAAGACTTATGAAACGCACAGACCTCTATTTTCTCCTCTCTATCCTTGCAATATTCCTACCCTTCTGCCTTTCTGACGCACTCTACGAAGGCTACAAATCCTTTAACGCTGAGCATGGCATGGTGATGAGTTTCATCAAGTTTGGTGTGCTCTCTACGCTCGGCGAAATGTTGGGATGTCGCATCGGGAGCGGTAAGTATTTGCCCAAGGCGTTTGGCATTCTGCCCCGCATGATAGTTTGGGGATTTCTCGGTATGGGCATCAATGCGGCAATGATTATTTTCTCAAAAGGTACGCCCGCGCTGATGGCATATATGGGTATGACCGACGCTGTAGCAAGTTTTAACGCAGCAGATTTCTGTATGGACAAACTGTGGGTAGCGCTTGCCGTATCCGTAGCGATGAACACCATCTTTGCCCCCGTCTTTATGACCTTCCACAAGATTACGGACGCACACATTGCCCTCCACGGTGGCAGTCTTAAGGCACTCATCACGCCCATCCCCATGGCAGAGCGCTTTGCGCAAATCGACTGGGGAAAGCAGTGGGGTTTTGTGTTTAAGAAGACCATCCCCTTCTTCTGGTATCCCGCCCACACAATAACCTTCCTCCTCCCCTCCGAACAACGCGTACTCTTTGCAGCGCTCCTCGGTATTGCCCTCGGTGTACTTTTGGCGGTGGCGACGAGGAAGTAAGGAGTTAGGAGTGAGGAGAGAGTAGTTTACCATGCGGCACGTCTACTCACTACTCTCTGTAAAAAACTCCCTCCACACCCCCATTTATTTCACAAAAAGCAGTATCTTTGCCCCACTTTTTAACTCATCACACATTTATAATCTATGAAAGAAGTAATTCTCTCTATAGCCGGAAAGCCTGGCTTGTTTCGCCTCGTTGCTCAGGGCAACAACAACCTCATCGTTGAAACTATCGACGCGCAGAAGAAGCGCACCATTGCTGGTACTCGCGAACGCGTAACTTCGCTCAACGATGTTTGCATGTACACTGAAGAAGAAGATAAGCCCCTCATGGAAATCTTCGAAAGTTGCAAGCAGGTAACTGGTGGAAAAGCAACAGAATTTACGCACAAGGAAGCAACTAACGACCAGTTGGTAGACTTCATGGCAGCAGCAGTGCCCAACTTCGACCGCGACCGCGTACACATGAGCGACATCCGCAAGTTGGTGCAGTGGTACAACATCTTGATTACTAACGGTTACACTGACTTTGTTGACGCAGAAGAAACTGCTGAAGCATAATTCATATTTATTTATAATAAGCGGACAGACGATGGTTTCCTTGTCTGTCCGTTATTTCTTTATCAGGTTTTAAACCACGGAGCAAACAATCAGCATTGCCCTCACAACCTCATAACCTTATAACCTCACACCTCCCCCATCATGTCAGAATGGAAAGAAACCGTCGTGCTCATTGATGCCGACCATTTAGATAGCGTATGCTTCAACCTCATCGTAAACTTCGAGCGCATGCTCGGCCGTCGCATTCCCCAAGCCGACCTTTGCCACTGGCTCGATTGCATTGCCCTTGATGGGGGCATTCGTGCAGGCGAAAATGAAGTTCAAGTAATTTTTCTCCACAGCAAGAGTAAGGAGAAGATGACCAACATGACTCCGAGCGTCTTTGATAAAGACCTCAACGGACAAGCCTTTAAGGACCACCTCGCCGAATTTACCCTCGCCAGTTATCCCGTTGAGGACGTCGTAACCATGGCGGATTTCTACATGCAATCCTTCGACGCCATGCTTGAAGCTAAGGACGTAAAGCGCATTCTGCTCGTTCCCGCACTCGATGAATACGGCGACCGCGTGCGCCAAACTGCCCTTAAAGCCGAAGGTAAAGACATCGTTCTCTTTACCATGCAGCCCACCCAAGAACGCGGTTACCTACAAGAACTCCTTGGCTACTCCCTCATGAGTGCCCTCGGCATCCGTGGCGAAGAGTTGCAGGGATAAGCGCTTGAATTACAAAGAAATTACACAAAGACTATGCTCCGTCAGCACCTGAAAGAATTGTGTCTTTTTATCTTGACACTAATTTTACATTGCCCTCTCATTGCCCAAAACATTAAGGGGAAGGTAGTGAACGAACTTGACGAACCACTACGCTATGCCAACATCATTACCCTAACCTCTGACTCAACTTTTGTGGCAGGCGTAATGAGTGATTCTTGCGGGATTTTCTCACTAAAGGGATCTCCTGAAATCACATATCTAAAAGTTTCGTACATAGGTTATTCCACCCAGATTTTACCACTCTCCCACTCTGATGTCGGCACCATCAAGTTAAACCCCGACACAAGTGTATTAGGCGAAGTGGTCATTAAGAAAATTCTGCCTAAAACAAAACTTGAAGGCGACGCTTTTGTGACTACGGTGGAAAACAGCGTTCTCGCCGATGCTGGTTCTGCAAACGATGTGTTGAAGAAATTGCCTGGTGTGACGCAAAAGGGAGATGGATTAGAGGTCTTGGGTAAAGGCACTCCTCAAATCTACATCAACGGTCGCTTGGTAAGAGACAATGCCGAATTGGAGGCGCTTACTTCAAAGGACATTAAAAGCGTGGATGTGGTCACCAATCCTGGGGCGCGCTATGACGCATCCGTCAATGCCGTAATCCGAATTAAGACGGTGAAGCGCCAAGGTGATGGTTTGAGTTTCAACCTGCGTTCAAGTTGGCACCAATGTGAAGACACCGACTTGAGAGAAACGCTCAACATGAACTATCGCCACAACAATCTTGACGTTTTTGCGTCTGTTGATTTCGCGCAAACAGAGGGTTTTCAGGACACAGAAATAGAGCAATACCTCTATTCCGAAAAGCCCTTGTTCTTGCAACAAAAGGCAAACTTCACCAACAACACCCAAAGCCTTTACACCACACTTGGAGTCAACTACCAACTCAACGAGAAGCACTCCTTCGGCATTCAATACCGCCCAAAATTCACACTGAAAGGGGAAACGTTCAATGACAGTCGGGTGACGGCAACGGTGGGCGGAGTTATTGATGACTTTACCCACACTTTATCTGAAGGCGGACTGAAAAAACTCCCCATTCATCAAGTGAATGCTTATTATAATGGTACGTTTGGTAAACTCAATATTGACTTCAATGCCGACCTTCTTGATAGTCGTTTTGAAGAGGGCATGGTGTATAACGAAAAGAGTCAGTTGCAAGTTGACAGAATAGTAACCACTCGAAGCAAGGAGCACAACCGACTTTATGCCTCAAAGTTGGTGCTTTCTCACCCCTTCTTAGGCGGGCAACTTTCGGGTGGCGCAGAATATGCTTACACTGACCGAAGCGATGAATATTGGAATCAGAATGCGCAAGGTCCTAATTCATTTACGAACATTCGCGAGAACAGCGCCGATGTTTTTATGGATTTCACCTACCCTATTAAGACTTTCTACCTCGTCCTCGGAATGCGCTACGAATATTTAGCCTTTAACTATTTTGAGAATCACATCAAGCAACAAGATCAAAGTCGTGAGTTTGGCAATTTCTTTCCTTCTGTTTCGCTGAGTGGCGCTTTGGGAGAAGTGCAATTACAATTAGGTTATACCGCAAAGACAAGCCGCCCTGACTATAATCAACTCAGCAATGCGAGCATGTATATTGACCGGTATAGTTACACGAAGGGGAACCCCTATTTGAAACCCGAATTACAACACAATGCTTCGTTGGCTGCCGTATGGAAATATTTTCAATTTGCTGCTAATTATAAACTCACCGAAAGACCGATTTTGCATTGGGGGAAGCAATCCGAAACTACCGAGAATTGCATCATGCTCCATTATGAAAATTTCAATCGCAACATCCCCGAACTTACCGTGTCGCTCACGGCAACGCCTACAATCGGAATTTGGTATCCTCGCTTCACGGGAGCAATATTTAAGCAATGGTTTAAGGGTGATTTTAATGGGAAACGCCAAAGTATGAATCGCCCTATCCCCGTATTTTCATGGGGAAATACGCTCAAACTCCCGAAGAATTTTACGGCGGAGATAGATTATACATTTACAGGAAAGGGCAATCAACGCATCTACCAATTAGACAAACCCACTCACGTGTTAGACGTTGCCCTCCGAAAGACATTCCTGAACAATGCCCTAAGTCTTGAACTTAAAGGTACCGACCTTTTCAGAGACAGAGGCGACCGCGTAAGAATGTGGAGCGGTGATTACATGATAAAGCAGAAAAACATCTTTGGTTCTCGAGAATTTGTATTCACCTTGCGCTACAAATTTAATAGCGCCAAGAGTAAGTACAAGGGAACTGGGGCTGGCGAACAGCAAAAGAACAGAATGTAAAACAACAAGAGATATTCTCAAAATTAAGTCCGACTTAAAACAAAATAAGTCGGACTTAATTTGAAATAATACGGAGTTTGTTTTTAGAGAATCAAAGTTTCTTTCATCATGGTGGTTCTTTTATACAAAATATGAACAAAATAATTAACGGAATAGAATATTACATCCCCGACAACCTCACATTGGAACAAGAAAAAATCTATTGTCATATCATAGATTGGAAGCGCAAACATATTACTGAGGAAAGAGGAGTATTTAGAGGGCATGAGTATGATGCAATTTTACCAAAGGAATCATCAGTTCCCTTAATGATTTACAAACCCATTATCCCCATATTACAGGAAATGCAAGTGGGGGAATTTGCATATAAACCTCACATATACGCTCACCATGCTGTAAGTTCACAAACTGCATGTATCAATTTATTCATGCCCCTTTTATTATCCAACAATGTTGATTCTATACTTCCCAAAATCCCTGGGTGCCCCGCTGGGTTTAAGGAATTAGCTAAGGATCAATTATTCAACGGTTTTTGCTTTGAGTATTGGGGACAAGACATTCAAAAGGGCAAAGGTTTGTTAAATGACCACACTTCGCAAGCCGGAACTGATGCTGATGTTGCTATTGCGTATCGCGATACCAATGGGAAATTGTGCCTTTGGCTTATTGAGCATAAACTCAGCGAAAAAGAATTCACCATCTGTGGGGGAAATAAAAGTAAAGCAAACAAACAGAAGAATCATTGTGAGGAATGCAATTTTGCCGATATATCTACTAACCTTGAAATTTGTCACTACCATCACATTAAATACAAGTATTGGGATTTACTCAAACATCGAATTGGCAAGTTTAACGGGAGCTTATTAGCTATTAAAGGTTGCCCATTTAAATTAGGCATGAACCAACTTTGGCGCAATCAAATGCTTGCCTTTGCTTTAGAAGATACGGGCAAATATCATACGGTTACATTTTCAGTTTGTCATCATGCTAAAAATTCAATGCTTACGCATACAATTAACCAATACAAAAGTCTGATCTGCAACGACATGATGTTTACATCGTTTACGAATTATGATATTCTTAACGCAGTAACAGAAAGGCACAGCAGTTTGAATGAATGGAAAAAATGGTACCAGGATGTTTATTATTTCTAAAAAAAATCTCACCATTATTTATAAAAATCAGAAGATTAACTTCCTCATTCCAATAAAAAAGTGTAATTTTGCACTCGATTTGTCTAAACAGAGGCTCGAAAGGGCGCGTGTGATGGCGAATTAAGCAAACATTTACTTAATTTAGAGTAACACAAATTTTATTTAACATGAAAGAAATTTCAATCAACGGTACACTCCGTAATGCCATCGGTAAGAAGGCATCTAAGGCTGCTCGTGCAGAAGGTCTCGTTCCTTGCTGCTTGTATGGTGAACAGAAGGGCGAAAACGGTCTTCCCGTAGCTACTCACTTCGTAGTTTCTGAAAAGGAAATCAACAAGGTTTACTACTCTCCCAACATCTACCTCGTAAACATCAACCTCGATGGTGTTAACAAGACTGCTGTTGTTAAGGAAGTACAGTGCCACGCAGTAAAGGACAACGTACTCCACGTTGACTTTTACGAAGTAACTCCCGAAAAGCCCATCGTTATGGCTGTGCCCATCGCTCCCCAGGGTCTCGCTGAAGGTGTACGTGCCGGTGGTAAGCTCGTTGCAATGGTACGTAAGCTCAAGGTTAAGGCGCTCTACACTCAGATCCCCGAAAAGCTCACTATTGACGTTACAAACCTCCAGCTCGGTAAGTCAATCAAGGCAGGCGAACTTTCATTCGAAGGTCTCGAACTCGTTACTCCCAAGGAAGTTGTTGTTGTAACAGTTAAGATGACTCGTGCAGCAATGGGTGCTATGGCTGCTGCAGCTGCTGCAAGCAAGAAGAAGTAGTCAATTCATTACATCTTTACAATACATGCCAGTGTGCGCCCTGCACATTGGCATTTTTAATGCTAAAAAGATATGCACTATCTCATAGTTGGACTTGGCAACATCGGCGACGAGTACGCCAACACCCGACATAATATTGGTTTCCGCGTGGTCGATGCTATGGCAAAGGCGGCGGGAGCTACTTGGGAAGACAAGCGCTACGGGTTTGTCACTACGATTCGTGTGAAAAACCGTCTGCTCACGCTCTTGAAACCTTCTACTTACATGAACCTCTCAGGCAATGCCGTGCGTTACTGGATGAACGAGAAGAAGATTCCACTTGACCACGTGCTTGTCGTAGTGGACGACCTCGCCCTACCCTTTGGTCAACTCCGCATGAAGCCCAATGGTTCGGAAGCCGGACACAACGGTTTGCGCCACATTACCTCGGTGATGGGTACGCAGAATTATGCCCGCCTGCGCTTCGGCATCGGCAACGATTTCCCCAAGGGCGGTCAGGTTGACTTTGTGCTCGGAGAATTTGGCGCTGAAGACCTCGCCAAAATGGATGAGCGTATCGGCATAGCTTCAGACATGATTAAGGATTACGCCCTTCAAGGCATCCAGCACGCAATGTGTAACTTCAACAAGAAGTAAACGATGGAAGCACGCATAGACAAATGGTTGTGGGCGGCACGCATATACAAGACGCGCACACTTGCTGCCGACGCTTGTAAGAATGGTCGCATCACCATCAATGGGTCGCAAGTTAAACCCTCACGCACCGTCAAGGAGGGCGACAAAGTGGGTGTGAAGAAGGCACCCATCACTTACACCTTTCTCGTGAAGCAGGCAATTGAGAAGCGCGTGGGCGCCAAACTCCTCCCCGACATTTTGGAAAACATCACCGCGCCCGAGCAATACGAACTCTTGGAAATGAGCAAGATTTCTGGTTTCATCGACCGCGCTCGTGGTACGGGTCGCCCCACTAAGAAAGACCGCCGTGCCCTTGATGACTTTGCCTCGGAAGATAACGTTCCCCTATTCTTCGGACTCGACCTTGAGGACGATGAATTGGACGATGACGATTACGATGCGCTTGCGGCGGAAAGATAAAAAAAGGAGAACCGACGCGCGAAGCAAGAGCAGAGGATAAACTTGTTTGTACTATGCCTTGCAAGGAGGAGGTAAAGACCGCGAAGCGGGATTAAAGGAGAAAGGAGAAAGACCATGCGGGACTTCACCGCGCCAGCATCTTTCTCCTTTCTCCTTTTTCATTTCTCATTTCTCCTCTCTCCTTTCTCCTTTTTCATTTCTCATTTCCTATAATATATAATTCAGCAGTTCTTCCGCCTTATCAATCAATCCCAACGAGGGGAATGTTGACAACTCTAACTTCGGACGGAATCCCCAGGTCACACCCACGGCATCCACTTGGGCATTCAACGCCGTCAGCATATCCACACCCGAGTCGCCTACATAGAGCACCGCATCCTTACTTACGCCGGCCGTCTGAAGGATGGCTGTTACTATGGCAGGATCAGGTTTTATAGGAACCTCACTTCTTTGTCCAAGCACCTTGATAAAGTTGATATCGGGGAAAAAGTGCGACACCAATTTCTCTGTTGCGGTCTGATATTTGTTAGACGCCACAGCAAGTTGCACACCATCATTCTGCAAACGCACTAACAATTCGGGAACACCCTCGTAAGGGACAGTTAAATCGGCATTATGCTCATCGTAATACGGGATAAACACGCTGCGCATGCGCAAAATATTCTCCTCGGTCTTCTCCCCTTCCGGCAATGCGCGCTCTAATAATTTGTTGATACCATTGCCCACAAAGGAACGAATCATCGCTGCATCATGAGTGGGATACCCCAACACGGCAAGCGCATGGTTTGCACCCGTTGCAAGGTCGTCAATCGTATTCAGCAGTGTACCGTCGAGGTCAAATATTACAAGTTTCTTCTTCATAGTAGCTATAATTTTGTTAAGCTTTATTCACCGAACAAATTTAAGAATTAAGACGCGAAAGCAGGACCTATGTTAAGACTTATTTATTACTTTTGTACACCGAATTGTTACCCAAGAACCTTCATAGAATGAAATTCAGCACAATAATCCTACTATTCCTTTGCACCGCAACTTCACAAATGGTGCTTGCTACAAATCATACAGATACCCCCCTTTCAAAGACTCCACAAAGTGTATCACAGATAAATGAGTTTGTTTCCCACATTCAAATTCATGCGTATGCACAAGCTGGTTTCAACTACTCCCATGCTAATAGCAACGAAACAAACACTTTCGACTTAAAGCGTTCGCTCGTTTGGGCAAACGGAGACATTACCGACAAGTGGTCATTCCTTTTCATGCACGACTTTTCGAGCGTAGTTCAAGAATATTATACCGACTACCGCCTCACTAACAACAAGGCATTAACCGTGAGATTTGGGCAATTTAAGCATGGACTTACGTATGAAAACGTGCTTTCCCCTACTGGTCAAGAAACGATTGATGTCTATTCTGAAGGAGTAACGTATCTCACAGGATGCGGAAGTGACCCACTTTTGGGTGTGCAATACGGGCGTGATCTTGGCATTGCGCTCTACGGCGAAACCAACAACGGGAAATTTCGCTACGAACTTGACATCATGAACGGACAAGGGATAAATTGTAAAGACGGCAATGCGGAGAAAGACTTTATCGGAAGGTTAGAGTGGCGCCCCCTTGAAGGACTTCATTTCATCACTACCGGACAACTTGGCCGAGGACACGCTATTGCGACCTCACTTTACAACCCCGAAATTAAAGTTGGAGAAAATTACAAACGCAATCGTTGGTCGGTAGGTTTTAACTTCAAGTCCAAACCTTTGAATGTGCACGGTGAATATTTAGAGGGCAAAGACGGACGTGTTACCAGTCGTGGGGCATACCTTACTGCTTGCATCCCTATTCGGGCAGACAAGTTTGACGTTGTTGCTTCCTACGATTTCTTTAATTTCAACACACAACTGGGCATGCACCAACACAAAGTAGTGGCAGGAGTACAATACTGGTTCTACAAGAAATGCCGCTTTCAAGTGCAATACGTATATAAAAGCGCTGCTGTAAAAGATGGTGTATTTCAACATACTGCCAACAATGCCATCATGTGCCAGATGCAAGTAAGATTCAATTAAACCACTCTGAATTTTACGATGCTTTACCTATTGCGGAAAGCAATTACAAGTTGTCGCCATTTAGAATGTGCCATAACGGGAATAAATTCCAACCCTGGTAATTTTATTTCCAACCCTGGTAATTTTATTTCCAAGGCATGGAAATTTTATTTCCAGGGCATAAAAAAAAATTGGAAATAATAGGTTGACCACAAAGACTCGTTTGTTTTATTTGGAGCCACTAATGAACACTAATTTTCACTAATATCCATCCGGTCTTATATACTCCGCAAGGCATTAGTGAAAATTAGTGTCCATTAGTGGCTAAAATATTAAGAGTACAAAAATCTTTGGGGTTAGGATTATTTGTAGTGGACAACCAAAGGTCACGCAAGTAACTGCTATATTGTCGCCCAAAATTTTCTCGGCATGAAAATAAATTTTCTCGGCATAAAAAATTATTTTCTCGGCATGAAAAAAATCAGAAACAACGTTTGACTTTTGGCTGCCTCAAGAGTGTTCAGAAGTTGAAGGTCTTATTAGAGTAAAACAACACCCAAACATGGTCAACTGCAATATCATCGCCTCTATTTATGAAAACGAATGGCATTGTGTCATAATGAGCGAACTGCTGCGTTGCTCCTCAAATTAGAACTTGGTCATGTACTTCAGTACACTCCCATCATCCTCAATTTCTACGTTTTGCATTTTACTCACTCAAACACAACTTAAGAGGGCGTGCCGAAATTTTGCATTTCGACACGCCCTTTAAATTTACGAACAAATTCAAAACTTACGCAAGAGAAGCGATGAATTCCTTCATTTCTGCCTGATGCGCTTCTACGCTCTGAAGGAGCTTGAACTGCGCCTTTGAGCGAACGAGGTTGTGATCAGCATACTGAGTCTTGTAGTAAGTATCGCCGTTGATGTAGTCAGCGAGGAAGCGTACAGTCTGCATGTAGGGGAAGAGCGCTGCTGCGTAAGGCAAGTTTTCTACTTCAAGAGGAGTGATGAATGAAGCCGCTGACTTGAGGTAACCCTTTGCAAACGACTTAAAGATTTCCATGTTGAAGTTTACATTATCAAGATCCTTATCGTCTTCCTTACCTGTGTTTGCTGCAGAACGGAGGTAGTCACCGAAGTCAGAGAAGATAAAGTTAGGCATTACAGTATCGAGGTCGATAACGCAAAGCACATTGCCTTCCTGGTCAAAGAGGATGTTGTCCACCTTTGTGTCGCAGTGACAAATACGCTTGGGGAGCTTACCTTCACGGTGGAGCTGTTCACCCTTACACATTTCTTCAGCACGCTTTTCGAGTTCGTCAACGAGCCACTGAACTTCAGCCAAACGACCAGCCTTGTTTTCAGCAACAGCTTCGCGGAGCTGCTTGAGGCGGAACTCCATATTGTGGAAATCCTTGATTGTTTCGCCAAGCTGAGCGGGAATGTCAGCAAGCATTGCCTGGAAGTTACCGAATGTTTCACCTACGATGTAAGAAGTTTCGGGAGTTACGGCAGTCATAGACTTTGTGTCGGGGATGAATGCCATTACACGCCAATACTTTGCACCGTCAAAGTAGAAATACTTACCATCCTTTGTGGGGATGAAGTTGAGCACTTTACGATCGATATCTTCTGTACCAGCAGCTTCGAGCTTTGCACGGATGTGAGAAGTAACTGCCACGATGTTGTCCATCAACATTTCAACGTCGGGGAAGATAGCGTTGTTCACATTCTGAAGCACGTAATCGGGCTGACCTTCTTCAGTCTTCACACGATAAGTAGTGTTGATAAGACCATTACCGAGGGGAGCAACTTCTACTACATTGCCCTGAATCGCAAACTGAGAAACAATTTCATTCATTGGAGTAAAGTATTTATAGGTTAATTATGTTATCTCTGTTGGGCAAAGTTAGCATTTTTTAAGCAAAGAGGAATAACATTCTGGCATATATTTCTAAAAAAAAATCTATTGGTGTCCGGTAAAATTTCTCTTTATTTTTTTAGAACACGAATTTCACGAATAACCGAATAACCATGCGGGCAAAATTTGCTAATCGCATACGAATTTCACGAATACCATCCGGATGGTAAAATTCGAGGTATTGACTTGAGCGACCTTCGGTTTGCGTTATCATAACGCGCCCCGCATGATGATTCGCTTTCGAATGCGATTAGCAAAACATATATTCCGCACGGCGATTCGTGAAATTCGTGTTCTCTTAAACATAGAAATTCTGTATTATTTCAGTTGAATCTCAATAAGGGACTTGTATGAGTGCAACAATCTATCGGACAAAGAATTAT
>JAZQXB010000102.1:0-2703 GCA_045632685.1 Alloprevotella sp. | reverse complement strand
TCAGAGGCGAATAACACGAATACCATCCGGACGGTATTCGCGCAAGTCAATAGCACGAATTTTTATCATCCGGATGGTATTCGTGCAATTCGTATGCGATAAGCAAAGATAACACCTCGCAAGGATTCGTGTTATTCGTGAAATTCGTGTTCTCTTAAACATAGAAATTCTCGTTATTTTCGGTTGAATATCTATGAGGGGGCTTGTATGAGTACAACTATCCATCAAACAAAGAGTTATCTATATTTACCGGACAGCAATAATTTGATTTAACTCGGAGTTCGTTAAATTAAGCGCCGATTTGTTTTTAGTAATTCGGAGGGCGCCTTCAGCATGCTCCCCTATTACGCAACGAGGTCGCACTTTGCAGGTGCGACCTCGTTTTCTATGTGAAATAACTCATCATGTCAAGACCTCATTTAGTCGCGACACACGGTTTTCTCTTCAATTACGAAACTTTCTTCCTGTGGAGTTTCTCCATCCTGCTTTACTTCTTCGTAATCACCCCCATTTTGACCACTCAAGAAGAGGTAAATGACTACCATCATGACATACGAGAAGGCTGTAGCTGGGATTACACCCACCAAGCAACAGAAGACACCCAAGATGATAACAATCACAGAGACAAAGTAAAGCGCGATGAGGATTCCTACATTTCCTTTCGTAGCATTCCAACTGCGCTCAATGGCTTCGCCCACACTAATATTGGGGTTGTCGATAACGTAAATGGGAGCTATAAACAAGCGGGGAGCTATAAAGATGAAAGGAATGAAGCAACAGAGCAGAGCGGCGTAACTTGCGATTGCGACGATGACTGATGTAACAATAACTCGAAGGAGGGTTGAGGTAGTCAACTCGATATCTACATTTTTAGCAATGCTCAACACCTTCTTGAAGAAGAAGGCCATCATTACCAATTGAACCACACCAGGCACCAATAAGGTATAAAGATAATAGATTGTTGCACCATTCATCATCCATTCCAAATTTGCGTCAGGATTATTCCCTGTAGGAGGTTGACAAGGAGCTATAAGAGTAAGCGCCCCAACAAGGAGCATCATTCCAAAATAGAAAAGAGTCAGTTTCTCCCAATTCTCCTTAAAAATTTCCCATGATTTATTTAGCACAGGGGATACATCAAAATTGTTCTGCATAATAATAGAGTATTAGTTATAGCTATGAGTTGCAACAAAATTAGTATTTATTTCCGAATCACACCACGCTATTGGTAAAAAATAAGAGTCTGCACACGCATGCGGCAGACTCTTATTTAAAGGGAACTTACTTTTCAACTTCGCCCCAATTGTTAGCCTCGGGCTGGCTTTCTTGGATGTACAACCAAAGAAGGTAGAGCCCACCGAGGAAGGGGATGATCCCCCAAAGGAGGTTCCAACCGCTCTTACCAATATCGTGAAGACGACGAACAGCAACTGCCCAACTAGGCAAGATTAAAAGGAAAGCGAGGAACTGAACAAAGGGAATCCATAATACGATGAAGCTGAACAATGAGAACCACCAGTATTCAGAACGTGTAGCGCGACCGCTGAATGTTACGTACTTGCTGAAGCAAGTCTTAATTGATTGACCAAAAGTCATAGTAATAATGTGTTTAGTTAATAACAGAGGGTTTGTTTCGCCACAAGCAGGAACCCTCATGTACCCTGTCTTGCAACACTTTTATTTCTCAAAAATTTTATCCCCATACGTTGCGCGCCACGCCCCAAATACAGAGCAACAGGATTACCGCAAGCACCACGCGAGAGGAAGTTGCCCAAGCATAAACCCTTGAGCGCGCCACCCTTTCGGAGCAACTGCCCAACAACCATACGCTCAAGTAGGGCAAGAGTAACCACAGCGCTGGGTTGTAGCGCCACGCGGCAAGCAGGTCGCCATGCAGAAACGCATGCACCGCACGCTGCAATCCGCACAAAGGACATTGCCAACCCGTGAACTGATACATAGGACACTTTAACCACCACGACTCACTCCCTGGAGCACCCAAGTAGAGCATTGCCAAAACAGCAAGCACCAGCATAAGAAAAAAGAGGCGCGTAAAGGTCATGCGTATTCAAAGTTCGGAATAATTCAGTCGTGCAAATTTAGTATAATGTGAACACATTTTAACGAATAACAGCAACTTTTTTGAGTACCAGCGCCATATTTTTTACACATTGTTTCTTTGCAAAAACTCATTGGGAGTTAATTTGAACGAATTCGGAGTTAGTTGAAATTAACTGGGAGTTTGTTTTCACCAAGTCGATTACCACGTCCCCATAACCGTTTTCTAAATTCAAAAACAACGTGGAGGTTTCCACAATGATGTGAGAAACCTCCACGTTGTCACGTTTATTTCAAAATATTGCTTCTATATAACAAACTTATAAACAGTGGAATACAGGCGTTTGAAAAATTGTTGTTTTTGCTCTCATTTTGGGGGCAGCCAATTCAATACTTCTGTCAAACATAAAATTCTGTGTCATTCTGTGCTGTTTAATCTGTTGACAAAAAATAGATAGAGTTGCGAAGCAAAAATTCTGTGTATTCCGTGAGTTCTGTGTGAAATTTTTTTTGACATAAGAACAAAAGGACATATTTTCTTCTCACGCAAAGGCGCAAAGTTCCGCAAAGCGTCTGCGTGGTTCTGCGTTATCTGCGTGCAATATTTTTGACATAAGAACAAAAGTACGTAACGCTTCGCGCCCT
>JAZQXB010000101.1:0-21465 GCA_045632685.1 Alloprevotella sp. | reverse complement strand
TGAGTAACGCCATGCGGAATGATGCTCGTTTATCTCGGCTACCTTCTTGTCTACTCGTACCTCGTCAACTTGTCAACTAAAGTAGTGATTTCTCCGCATGGACTACTCACTACTACTTCCTCACTACTCACTAGTTAGCGTTCCGCATGGCATCTTTACTCTTTACTCTTTTATCTTTACTCTTTTAAGTAGACGAGTTAACAAGGTACGAGTAGACGAGAAGGTCAGCGAGGTAAACGAGTAGTGTCCCGCATGGTGTTACTCACTACTAACTACTAACTCCTCACTGATACTGTCCCGCATGGTGTTACTCACTACTAACTACTAACTCCTCACTGATACAGTTCCGCATGGTGTTACTCACTACTCACTACTCACTACTCACTGATAACGCCCCGCATGGTCTTTCTCCTTTCTCCTTTCTCCTTTCTCTTTTCTCCTTTCATCAGTGTTGCTCAATCAAAACATAATGTACCTGAAGGGAGTGGGTCCCCAACGTGCCGATAAACTCAAGAAGTATTTTGAGATTGAAACGGTTAGGGACCTGCTCTACAACTTTCCATACCGCTATGTCGACCGTACGAAGTTTTATGCCATCAACGAGTTGACAGAGGGTATGGACTACATCCAGTTGCGCGGACGCATTACCGACTTTGACGCACCCGAAGGCGAAGGGAGAAAGCGACGCATCAAGGCGTATTTTACCGATGGCACGGGCTACCTCCAACTCGTGTGGTTCAACGGTCTGAAGTATGTTACTGAAAACTACACCATCGGTAAGGAAATCGTTATCTTTGGCAAACCCTCCTTCTTCAACGGGCAAATAAGCATCATACACCCGGAGATAGAACCCGTATCACCCACCAATACCCATCGCCAACAATTGGTACCTCGCTACCACATGTCCGACAAAGCGGGCAACCTCATCACCCAGCGCAACCTTGCTGAATGGGTGACCAATGCGCTACAGTTGCTTCGCGGGAAGATTACAGACCCCCTGCCTGCCTCAATTTGCATGCGCCATAAGTTCATGCCACTCGAAGAAGCACTCTACAAAATTCACTTCCCTCAAAATTCAGAAGAAATCGCAGCGGCACGTGCCAGAATGAAGTACGAAGAATTATTCTTTCTCCAACTTGAAATACTGCGCTATGCCCAAATCAAAAAGGAAGAACGAGGATTTTACCTCCCACGCGTAGGCGAAAAATTCAACACATTTTACACCAACTACCTACCCTTCCCTCTCACCGAGGCACAAAAACGAGTCATTAAGGAAATCCGTAATGATTTCATCACTGGAAAACAAATGAACCGACTCGTTCAGGGAGATGTGGGGTCCGGAAAAACACTCGTTGCTTTCCTTTCATGCCTTATCGCTATTGACAACGGTTTTCAAACCTGCCTCATGGCACCCACAGAAATCCTTGCCGAACAGCATTTTCAAACCCTCTCACAACTCGCTTCTGGATTGAACATCAATGTATGCCTGCTGACGGGAAGCGTCAAGGGCAAGAAGCGAAAACTTATAGAAGAAAGTCTTGCAGAAGGCACGGTGCACCTTCTGGTAGGAACACATGCACTCATAGAACCCAATGTAAACTTCAAAAATCTGGGACTTTGCGTCATCGATGAGCAACACCGATTCGGCGTCAAGCAACGCGCACAACTTTGGGAGAAAAACACACTTCCGCCCCACGTGCTCGTTATGACAGCCACCCCTATCCCACGCACACTCGCCATGACACTTTATGGGGATCTTGACGTGTCAATTATTGACGAACTGCCACCCGGTAGAAAACCCATCCAAACGTTCCACTATTATTACAAAGACATGCAACGCGTCATCTCCGGAATACGTTCTGAACTCAATGTGGGGCGGCAAATATACGTCGTTTACCCCCTCATTAAGGAAAACGAACGCATGGACCTGCTTGACCTTGAAAGGGGCTACGAACTCCTTACGCAAGAACTGCCCAATTATCAAGTAGGCAAACTCCACGGAAAGATGAAACCGGCCGAGAAAGACGAGGTGATGAAGGGCTTCTCCGAGGGCAAAACTCACGTACTCGTGGCCACAACGGTCATAGAGGTAGGAGTAAACGTGCCCAATGCCTCCGTAATGGTCATTCATCATGCCGATCGCTTCGGACTTGCCCAACTCCACCAATTAAGGGGGCGCGTAGGGCGAGGAGCAGAAAAGAGTTATTGCATCTTGCTCACCAACTACGAACTCTCTGAACACACCCGCCGACGCATGCAGATCATGGTCGAAACCACAGACGGATTCGTCATTGCCGAAGAAGACCTCAAACTGCGCGGACCTGGAGACCTCGAGGGGACAGCACAAAGCGGACTCCCCTTCAACCTCAAAGTGGCCAACCTCACCAAGGATGCCGACACCATGCAAACAGCGCGCAACGATGCCGCAACGATTATTAAAGAAGACCCAGCACAAACATCCCCTGCCTACCAACACACCTACGCACACTTAACGTCGCTCAAGCGAGAAAATACGAATTATTCTAATATTAGTTAACACGCCTTTCGCAAGTTTAATTTGAGTCAGGTAATAAGGTTATTAGGTAACTACGCTATAAGGTTTTAAGGACATTCCAGATTGTTAATATAAGCGAATGACCTTAAAACCTCTTTTTGTATGGAAATATTAGAAGGACCAATATTAACAAAAAAAGAGTGTGACACAAAAAGTGACACACTCTTTTTATTTAAAAGACTACACCGGTGATGCGATGAAACTCCGAGTGAAATAAGATTTGAGCGCTTCCCCGTCTTTGTAATCCGACCCTACACAGTGCAGTGTGCATATCGGCACGCCATTGAGCAGTTCCGCTTTCCCGGTTTTCGAGTAAAGTGATGAGAATCCCAGTCTAACCGATGCAGTCTCTATTATCTATTGTTTTACGAAGCAAATATACGGACTTCTTTTTACACGAACAAAATAAAATGTCGGTTTTAACAAGAATTAAATTTTGAGGTTTTGAGAACTCCGAGAACTCTGAGAGGCTCTAAGGTTCTGAAGTCCATCCGGATGGTAGTTGTACTCTGTACTCTGTCAGTTGTACTCTACCCTAACCCTTATTCTTATGTCGGTTAGCACGGCGCTTGCGGATGTCCGCCTTTTTCTTTGCCGCACCCGAACCGTGGAGTCCCGTGATATACGTCTTCTTCTTTGCTTTCGTCTTGACCTTTTCCTCCGTAGGTTTGGCCTTCAGTTTTGCACCCTTAAAGGTGATACCGACGGTCATTGCCTGCGTGATTTCTTCTTCTGCTGCTTTACGCATAAGCACACACGTTGGATTAATGGTGGAAGAGGCGCACGCCTGTGAATGCCATAGCGATGCCGTACTTGTTGCAGGTTTCAATAACATGGTCATCACGCACGGAACCACCTGCTTGTGCTACGTATTCTACACCGCTCTTGTGCGCACGTTCGATGTTATCACCGAAGGGGAAGAATGCGTCAGAACCGAGACTCACACCTATATTCTGTGCAATCCATGCCTTCTTTTCTTCGCGCGTAAGCACTTCGGGCTTTTCGGTGAAGAACTGCTGCCAAACGCCGTCGGCAAGTACATCTTCGTAATCGTCAGAGATGTAGATGTCAATCGTATTGTCACGGTCAGCACGGCGAATCTTTTCTACCCAGGGAAGGTTCATCACCTTGGGATGCTGACGCAACCACCAGATGTCTGCCTTATTACCCGCAAGGCGTGTGCAGTGGATACGACTCTGCTGACCAGCACCGATACCAATTGCCTGTCCGTCCTTCACGTAGCAAACAGAGTTAGACTGCGTGTATTTCAACGTGATGAGCGCAATCATCAAGTCGCGCTTTGCCGCCGCGGGGAAGTTCTTATTATCTGTAGGAATGTTTTCAAAGAGAGCGTCAGAAGTGAGGTCAATTTCATTGCGACCCTGTTCGAAAGTCACGCCAAACACTTCCTTGCTTTCAACAGGTGCGGGCACATAGTTGGGATCAATCTTGAGGACGTTGTATGAACCATTGCGCTTTTCCTTCAAGATTTGGAGGGCTTCTTCCGTAAAGTCGGGAGCAATTACGCCGTCTGACACTTCGCGCTTGATAAGCAATGCTGTTGCCTTGTCACAAGTGTCACTGAGGGCAATGAAGTCACCATAACTTGACATACGGTCAGCACCACGCGCACGAGCATACGCAGTTGCAATAGGAGTAAGGGGTTCCTTAATATCATCTACGAAATAGATTTTCTTAAGCGTATCACTCATTTCTTCACCTACGGCAGCGCCAGCGGGACTTACGTGCTTAAAACTTGTAGCTGCGGGAAGACCTGTAGCAGCCTTGAGTTCCTTAACAAGTTGCCAACCATTGAGCGCGTCGAGGAAGTTGATATATCCAGGACGTCCGCTGAGAACTTCGATGGGGAGTTCACCCTCCTTCATGTAAATGCGCGAAGGCTTTTGGTTGGGGTTGCAACCGTACTTCAATGCTAATTCTTTCATAATGGAATAGGTTAATTATTTTATCCTCTGCAAAGATACTGCTAAAAATTGGATTTCTCTGATATTGGAAGCATTATTCCTGTAAATATTCGCCCAGAATGAATGCCTAAACGGCGCGCGGAGAAGTAAGCCTCGTGAGATGTGTAGGTGCAAATGCCGCTTATGTGCACATTTTCACGCCGTACACCCTCTTTCACGAGCAACCCTACATTGGCCTCCCAAAGGTCAAGGTGCGACTTCTGCGTTTGCGGATTTATATGATGTATGCGCTCCATCTCAAAGTCTGCCTCTCTAAACGCATCTACCACTTCTTCACCCACTTCAAAGGCACGAGCAGAGATACCTGGACCGACGACAACCTGCAGATTTTCGGGTTTCGTGCCATACACCTCTTGCATCATCTGCAATGTCTTTCGCGCAATGCCATTTACCGTGCCGCGCCACCCGGCATGCACAGCAGCAACGACGCGATGTTGAGCGTCAAAATAGAGCAAGGGAATGCAATCTGCCGTGGAGACTCCAATGCACAATCCTTCCTCATGGGTAATTACGGCATCCACACCTTCAAGCGCCTCTGACGAAGTTTCTAATGTCACGATGGCGATGTTATCACTATGTGTCTGCCGAGGGAGCACCAAACGCTCATCCGCAATCCCCAACTCCGCACATAAAATACGGCGATTGCTCCTTACATTTTCCGCCGAGTCACCACAATAATGGGTGATATTAAATGAGGCGTAAGCCCCCTCTCCCACTCCACCCTTTCGCGGGGTGCTGAATGCGCGAGGTGGGCAAGCATCCTGGAATGTGTACTCTAACAACTTCATACTATAAATAAAGGAGAAGGGAGAAAAATCCATGCATGACACCACCGCGCCAGCATCTTTCTCCTTTCTCCTTTTTCATTTCTCCTTTATATAAAATCAGTCTTCAAGGTCCTCAATTTCATATTCCTCCAACATTTCAAAGTCGTCGTCTTCTTCGTCATCATCGTCCTCATATTGCCAATCGGCAAAGTCAAGGTCGAAGTTCTGCACTTCACGATCACGGTGCACAATGCTTCCGCCTTCTGAAATGGCTTGGAGTTTGTTGCTTTCAGAGTTGAGTTCTTCCCAAAGAATATCCTTCAGTTTCTGAATTCCCTGTCCCGTAACCGCCGAAATGAATACCACGGGAAGGTCTTGGGGCAATTCTTCACGAAGCATCTCAATGAGTTCTTCATCCAACAAGTCGCTCTTCGTAACTGCCAAAATACGGCGTTTGTCGAGCATGCCGGGGTTGAACTTCTTGAGTTCGTTGAGCAAGATGTCGTATTCCTTGGCTATGTGTTCCGTATCGCCTGGCACCATAAAGAGCAACAGGGAGTTGCGTTCGATATGGCGCAAGAAGCGTAAGCCCAAACCACGACCTTCTGCCGCACCCTCAATAATACCAGGGATATCCGCCATTACGAATGACTTACCGTCACGATAAGGCACGATACCCAAACTGGGTTCCAAGGTTGTAAAGGGATAGTTCGCAATCTTGGGTTTTGCAGAACTGAGTGCGGAGAGCAAGGTTGACTTACCCGCATTGGGGAATCCCACAAGACCGACGTCAGCAAGGAGTTTCAGCTCCATGATAACCATCATTTCCTGCATGGGTTCGCCTGGTTGTGCATAGCGAGGCGTTTGGTTGGTTGCCGAACGGAATTGGAAATTTCCCAAACCGCCACGACCGCCCTTCAAGAGCATAACCACCTGTCCGTCTTCGGTGACGTCGCAAATATATTTGCCCGTTTCAGCGTCGTAAACCACGGTGCCACAAGGAACGTCAATATACTTATCTTCGCCATCCGAACCGTGAGAGCAACATTTCGAACCGTTGCCACCATGTCCCGCAAAGACGTGACGCTCATAGCGCAAGTGGAGCAAGGTCCAGTAGTTGTGATTACCGCGCAAGTAAACGTGACCACCACGTCCGCCATCACCACCATCAGGTCCTCCATTCGGTTGATACTTCCCTCTGTGAAGGTGCATCGAACCTCTACCGCCCTTACCCGAGCGGCAGTATATTTTTACATAATCTACAAAATTACTTTCGGCCATTTTTTTATTAAGGTTGTAAGGTTTGAGGTTATAAGGTTATAAGAAACCATGCGGACATAATATCCCTTTGAACCTCATGTAAGGTTTGAGGTTATAAGGTTATGAGAAACCATGTGGACATAATTTCCCTGTGAACCTTATGTAAAGTTGAGGTTATGAGGCGCAAACAGCATAGTTCTAAAAACCTTAAAGCGAAGCGACCTGATAACCTAATAACCTATGTCTTACATCTTATCAATCACCGCACAGAGTGCCGCATTGATTTCTTCCAAAGAACCACTACCCTTCACCGAGTGGCGCAAACCTTCTGCTTCATACCATTCAATGAGCGGAGCGGTTTGAGAATTGTACACCATGAGGCGCTTCTTGATGGTTTCTTCATTATCATCGGCGCGTCCGCTGGTCTTACCGCGATTGATTAAGCGCTCCATGAGTTCTGCTTCATCTACCGCCAATTCCAACATGCCACTTACGGCCGTGCCACGCTTTGCCAACATTTCCTTCAAAGCTTCTGCTTGAGGCACCGTGCGGGGGAATCCATCGAAAATGAGACCTTCGCAAGGGCAAAGTTCGTCATACTTATGCGCCAAAATCTCAATCATCAACGAGTCGGGGATCAACTGACCGTGGTCAATAAATCCCTGTGCCGTCTTACCGAGTTCAGTGCCAGCGGCAATTTCTGCGCGGAGCACGTCACCCGTTGAGATGTGCTTAAAACCGTATTTCTGAATCAAAAGTTCGCTCTGTGTGCCCTTACCAGAACCGGGAGCGCCAAAGATTACGATGTTTTTCATATTGAGAATGTTCTAATGTCGTTAAACTACTGTATAAATATCCTTGAGATTGCGACCTTCGCCGTCGTAATCCAATCCGTAACCCACGATGAAGTCATTGGGAATGTCAAAGCAGTTGTACTTAACATCCAATTCCACCTTCAAATTATCGGGTTTCGTGAGCAACGATGCCACGTGAATTGCCGCAGGATGCTTCTTCTGCAAAAGTTGAATCATCTCCTTCATGGTGAGCCCCGAGTCAATGATGTCTTCAACGATAACTACGGTGCGCCCTTCAATGTCGTTCGTGAGGCCCATGATTTCCTTCACCTGCCCCGTAGAAACGGTGCCTGAATAAGACGCCATTTTCACAAAACTAATTTCGCAAGGGATGGTAATCTCGCGAAGTAGGTCGGCGGCAAAGATGAACGAACCGTTCAACACCGAAATAAATATGGGGGTTGTACCCTCCAAGTCTTTGTTGATGCGTTTCGCAATAGCACACACACGTTCCTTAATTTCTGCTTCTGAAATTGAAACGGCAAATTCTTTATCCCTGATTTTAACTGTCTGCATCGTTGCAATTATTAAAATAATGAGAATGCAAATATACGAAAAATATAGATATTTGGAAGCGTCGCCTCCCGTTTTTTCATAGGAAGGCTTTCAACAAACCCACATCGGACTTTCCGAAGCACAAAATCTCGCAATCGACTGTCATTTAAGCCTCACAAAAAAATAGTTCTCAAACTGCGCTCTGAGTTGGGGACATAAGAAAAAATATTCGCACTTAAGAAAATTATACAGAACATTATTTTGAACCATATTAATAAAGTAATAATCAGAGTGTTATAAAAACCTCAAAACCACCTTATTATCTTCTCCAAAAGAGTTCAATTCAACCCTTATTAAGTTGGAATTTCATAGCATGCACACATTTTTTATCCCCCACGTAGCACACAACTGAACTTTTCTTTCTATTTTTGTTTGAAATATCTATGAACCAAAATTATGAAAGAAGTCCACATATTTTTTGCCCCCGAAATTGAGCAGACCAATGAGTTGCCACAAGATGAAGCACAGCATGCAGTGCGTGTGCTCCGCATGAAGGAAGGCGACGAACTTGTAGCGACGGATGGGCAAGGACATTTTTATGATTGTACCATCACGCTGGCATCCAACAAGCATTGCCGCGTCAACATCAATACGAAAGAAACGGCGCCCTTGCTTTGGCACGGCAATATTCACCTTGCCGTGGCGCCCACAAAGAACATGGACCGCACAGAATGGTTGGCGGAGAAGGCTACGGAAATTGGAATAAACCAACTCTCCTTTGTGCTCTGCGATAACTCTGAGCGCAAGGTGATTAAGACGGAGCGTGTGGAGAAAATCGTAGTGTCGGCAACGAAGCAAAGTCATAAGGCAACAAAGCCTGAGGTGGCTGAAATGATGCCTTTCAAGAAGTTTATTACGCAAGACTTTAAGGGGCAAAAATTCATTGCGCATTGCTACGACAATATCCCCAACACGACCAACGAAAAGCCCTTCCTTGGCGATGTCCTCAACGAAACGGATGATGCTTTGGTGATGATAGGTCCTGAAGGTGACTTCTCCGTTGCTGAAGTTCAGCAAGCCATCGCCGCAGGGTTCACCCCCATTCACTTGGGCAAGAGTCGCTTACGCACAGAAACGGCAGGCCTCGTGGCGGTTCACCTTATGTATGTCAAGAAAATGATGGAATAAGAAAGCATGGACACCTTGATTCAACTCTACGAAGAAACCTTCGGATACACTCCCGCCTCAACCACACCGTTAGACAAGGCGGGAAGCAACCGAACTTACATACGCTTGACGGCACCTGATGGAACAACCAGCATCGGGGTCATTGGATTGTCGCAAACGGAGAACGACGCTTTTATCTACCTCACGCGCCATTTTCATACCCTTGGGTTGAACGTTCCCGAACTTATCGCCGTGTCCGAAAAGGGATGTTGCTACCTGCAATCTGACCTCGGCACGACTTCGCTTTACCAGGCACTTAGCGCTGGGCGTACTTCTGGAAATTACAACGCTGAAGAGCGCGAACTTGTAGCAAAGACGTTGCGCGCATTGGCACAGGTGCAAGTGAAAGGCGCAGAGAATTTAGACTTCAACCGACTCATCCCGCCCGTTCAGTTTGACCAGATTGCGGCTACGTTCGACCTGAATTACTTCAAGTATTGCTTCTTGCGCACCACGAGCGTTGCTTACGATGAAGTGGCATTGGAGCACGACTTCAAGCGCTTTGCCGAGGATTTAGTGGCATGCGCCACAGCATCGAAGCATGTCACCTTCCTCTATCGCGATTTCCAGGCGCGCAATGTGATGCTCAAGGATGGCGAACCCTATTTCATCGATTATCAAGGCGGTATGAAGGGGCCGCTTCATTACGACATTGCCTCCTTCCTTTGGCAAGCCTCCGCGCGTTATGCTGATGACCTGCGCCAAGAGATGGTGGAGGTGTATCTTGACGCACTTGAGGAGTTGATTGAGGTTGACCGCCAAAAGTTTAAGGCAGATTTAATGCGCTTCGTCTTGTTCCGCACGTTACAAGTGCTCGGCGCTTACGGCATGCTCGGACGCTTTGAGCGCAAACCCTATTTCATTCAGTCAACACCCGCGGCGCTTGAAAATCTCAAGGGATTGCTCGAGGCGGGAGTAGCAAGGGATTATCCCTACATGGAAGGTGTGTTGCAGAAATTGGTGGAGGCGGAATTGCGAAAGGAAGCAACTCCGAGTTTCCAACAGGAGGAGCGAAAGGGATTGCACGTGCGTGTGTTCAGTTTCTCCTACAAGAAAAGCGGCATCCCAACCGATTGTAGTGGCAACGGAGGGGGCTACGTTTTTGATTGTCGCTCTACGCACAATCCGGGAAAGTATGAACCCTACAAGAAACTCACAGGCCTTGATGCTCCAGTGATTCAATTCCTTGAGGATGATGGTGAAATCCTTCAGTTCCTTGAAAGCGTTTATAAGTTAGCCGACTTCCATGTGGAGCGCTATATGGAGCGTGGTTTCACCGACTTGATGTTCTCCTTCGGGTGTACGGGCGGTCAGCATCGTAGTGTGTACTCCGCGCAACACTTGGCGGAACACCTGTATCAGAAATACAACATCCACGTTACGGTGGACCATCGCGAGCAAGGCATTTTCCAAGAATTTACTCCAATAGCGTGAGGATAAAAACAAGACGAGTTGACGGTGTTAGCCATCAACTCGTCTAAATAAGATATAAAGATAAGGCGCTATCTCAAACCTGAATTTAGCGCTTTGCCAAACCAATCTTTAAGTTCAACTTGAAGTAGTACACATTATTCTCGCGCTCCATAACCCCATACTTATCCTTCTCCATGCTACCACGCTCCAAGCGCGCCGTGTGGAAGAGGAAGTCGGCAAGGAGCATGCGTTGAGCGGAAGAGAATGCCATGGGCTGACCGTTGGGATTTACGACCACCAAATAGGGAGGCAAGTCCTCGCAACCGTGATAAATCTTTGCGGGACGCATTCCTGCCGCGCAGGCCAAGAGCAACTGCTTCACCTTATACTCGTAATAACCGTGCTTCACGATGAATTCAGTCTTCACCTTAAGCGGATTCAACTCTCGCATACGCTCTGTCAATTCATCCAACTTGAAGATGTCCTCCATATAAGATAAGCGCACCATTTCGGAAAGCAATCTGCCGAGGTGTAAATCCAACATGCCGAGGTTTGCACGGAACACTTTGTCCGCCACCCCTTCGTAGCGCAACGAACTTCCCATATCCTCGATGAGCAACATACGGTCGCGCACACTATTGTCGGTTTCCAATCCGTTCACCTTTGCCGCCATGGGCGTTGCAAAACGAGTGCCCGTCTGTTCGAGTTTGAGATTTGCCGCACGTCCGCCATCTAAAATTTTTGTGGGGAATGCACCGGCACGCGACCAAACCACACTGGGCATTAATCCAGAAGGAGTTGCCAACAAGAGGTGTTGTTGCCCTTCTGCGGTACCCGCAATTTGGAAGATCTTTATCTTATCCAAGAATGCTTCTTCGGAATCGTCCACGAGGACTAAATTTTCATCGTCCTTCTGACGCAGTGCCTCAAAAAGTGCTTCGCGAGTGTGTGCCCATTCAGAGACATCCACACGAATGACTTCGTCGTCGGCATCATTCTCAATAAGAATAACGTCTGCCTCACGACGATAGCACCGCATTACTTTATCTTCCTCGCGCATTACGGCCTCCACGGGAATCATTACACCAGGAGCGCCCTCCACGGTTCCTTCTGCCACCGCCATATCCTCAACAATGCGAAAAAGGGCGAGGAGTTCGGCGAGATCTTTTCTACTTGCTGTAAACATAATTATGAGGGGGTAAGGTTTTGAGGTTGTAAGGGTTGAGGTTGTTAGGTTTTGAAAACCATGCGGTACGAGCGAACACATATAGGTTGTGAAGACAACCGTTTATCTCGGCAACTTAAAATGTCCCCATAAGTTGGGGCGACAAGCAACTTTGTTGCGGAGGGTGCTGTACTCCTCGTACTTCGCCAACTGATCAAGACAATAAAGAAACATCCTCTCCCACCCTTATCCTATTTTCCGCCGACAAAATTACTACAATTTACCTATTTAAGCAACCCTCCATCCACTATTACGCTATAATTAACTATGACAAATCGAAAACGTCCTCGCAAGATTGGACTTTTAGGCATCAGCCCGATGCTTGTGTTGGTCACTTTATTTCTCGGTACGGGACTTTACTTTGGTGATTTCTACAAAGTGCCCCTCACCATTCTGTTTATCGCCACCTCCGTCTATGCTTTGCTAATTACGCGTGGCCATTCCCTTCAGGAGCGCATCTCCATCTTCTCCAAGGGAGCAGGTTCCAAAAATCTGCTGTTTATGGTTTGGATTTTTGTGCTCGCCGGTGCCTTTGCCAGTAGCGCAAAAGCCATGGGCGCCATTGATGCTTCCGTAGAATTAACCTTGGCACTCTTACCCGAGAAGGCCTTACTTGCGGGGATATTCATTGCCTCCTGCTTCGTCAGCATGAGCATCGGAACTTCGGTCGGCACGATTGTTGCTCTCACCCCCGTCACGGCAGGACTGGCTACGGAGACGGGCATGAGCACACCGCTGATTGTTGCCGCCGCCGTTGGTGGAGCCTTATTTGGGGATAACCTTTCGTTTATTTCTGACACTACGGTTGTAGCCACACGCACACAAGGCGTACGCATGAGCGATAAATTCAAAACGAACTTCCGAATCGTTTTGCCCGCCGCAATCATTACAACGGTGCTTTACGTCATTATGGGATTGAACGCCACACCGAACAATCACACCACGGAGTTTACCTTCACACAAATCATTAACGTCATCCCCTACCTTGCCGTTATCCTTCTTGCCATTTTGGGGAAGGATGTGCTCGTAGTGTTGCTCATCGGCAACCTCTTCACAGGACTTATTGGCATGATAACTGGCGCATTTGATGCCAGCGGTTGGTTTGGCGCCATGGCAAGTGGTATTGGCGGTATGGGCGAACTCATCCTCATCTCTATGATTGCGGGAGGACTCTTGGAGTTAATCCGCAAAAACGGGGGCATTACCTTCCTCATCCATTGGTTAACCCGTCGCGTTCGCAACAGTCGTGGAGCCGAATTTAGTATTGCCACATTGGTAGGACTCACGAATCTTTGCACCGCCAATAATACCATCGCCATCTTGAGTGTGGGCGAAATCTCAAAAAACATTGCCGAGCGCTATGGCGTAGATCCCAAACGTAGCGCCAGCATTCTCGACACCTGCTCGTGCATCGTGCAAGGTTTTATTCCTTATGGTGCTCAACTGCTCATGGCGGCAGGATTGGCAAGCATTTCTCCCGTTGAAATCATCCCCCACCTCTTCTACCCCATGTTGCTCATCATTGCGGTGGTAATCAGCATAAGTGTCAGGGGAAGATTTGAAACTACACGCTGACTCGCATAACGATTCGTGTAGAAAGAATTTGCTATTTCCACCAAAGAAATTACCCGCAAAACGAAAGATAAAAGGTTCGTTTTGTGGGTATTTTTTTGCAACAAAAGGACTACTTTTTGTGATAAGATTATTTACAACCGAGGGAAACACTTGCAACCTTTTGTCCTGACTTCAAGTACAAAAACTCCTGTCCCCCTTTCCTCTTCAATAATTTTCTGTAACTTTGCAGATGATTCGCCAGCCCCAGGGCGGGCGGGTCAAGACATAGATTTCCGCTCCATCACTGCGTATTAAGGTCGTGAACCTTATGGCACGGGGAGCAGAAAGGACGTTTCAAACGTTATCTTCTCATCCGAAACTTCGCAACTTTGGTCTACAGAAGATTCCGCAACGAAGCGTCCACGTTAAGAGTATTATGCTCGTATGCCTGTCAGTCTGGGTGGCAGGCATCATACATCCCTTATAATACTTTCGGCGTGGGCAGGCGGCGTTGCATATCTCAGTAGACAGGCAATGCGAAGGCCCCGGATGTGAGATAAGCAGCAAAGTTTATCCCACGTTTTTTTTGTGCCCTTTTGATTTAGCGGTTATACATATTAGGTATCCCAAAGAAGTAATATATAACCATATAATTATTATGAACAAAATCAAATCTATTTTATTATCAGTAATCGGATTGCTGTGCAGTATCAGTGTGAGCGCCCACAACTTTGAGGTGGATGGAATTTATTATAACATTACGTCTGAAGAGGATAAGACGGTGGAGGTTAGCTACAGAGGATATGACCCCATTGAATACTCAGATGAATATTCAGGTGCAATAATCATTCCGGAATATGTTACTTATTTTAATGAAACTTATCAGGTTACTAATATAGGAACTAAAGCTTTTGTGGATTGCACTAATCTCATTAGTGTAGATATTCCAAGTTGTGTCACATGCATAAGTAAAGAAGCTTTTTCGTACTGTACCAATCTTACAAATATTGAAATTTCAGAGGGGGTTGTAAGCATTGAAGATATGGCATTTATGAACTGTACTAATCTTACCAATATAGAAATACCAAGTAGTGTTACAAACATAGGTTATGCGGCGTTTGCTCATTGTCACAAACTTGCTGGTGTTATTGTAGATAGTTCAAACCCTATTTATGATAGTCGATTTAATTGTAACGCAATTATTGAGACAGCGACAAATACTCTTCATACTGGGTGTATGAACACATCTATACCATCTAATGTTACAACTATAGGGCGGGGGGCATTTTTAGGTTGCATAGGGCTTACTACTATTGAGTTACCGAGTGGTGTTACTTGTATTAGTAGAGGTGCTTTTGCCAATTGTGATAATCTCGTTAATATAGAAATTCCTCACAGTGTAAATAGAATAGAAGCTTATGCATTCTTCTCATGCATAAGTCTTTCAAATATAGAAATTCCAAGTAGTGTTACAACTATCAATGACGGGACGTTCTATTATTGTAAAAGTGCAACCAGTATCAATATTCCTAATCATGTTACTAGCATCGGATCCAACGCATTTATAGGTTGTGACAATCTTACTTGCATCAAAATCCCTAGTACTGTCAAGACAATTGGAGTTGCAGCTATTTCTGGATGCGACAATCTTAATTATATAATTTCCCTAATTCAAGGAAACCAATTATTCCCTATACATTCTGATTGTTTTGGTGAGGAAATTAAAACAAACTGTATACTTTATGTCCCCTATGGTGCTAAAGATTTCTACGCTACAACAGAAGGTTGGAGTGACTTTGAGAATATTGTAGAAATGGCACCCACAGAATATGATTTCACTATTTCCAACGCAGGTTACGCAACCCTCTACTTGGACTATGCAACAGAAATTCCTGAAGGTGTAGAGGTGTATACGGCAAAGGAAGTGGATGGTATTTGGTTGAAGATGGCACAAGTTGAGAAGGTACTCCCTGCTCATACAGCAGTGATTGTTAAGGCGCCTGTAGGTACTTATACCTTTGTGCAGACGACTACGGACGCTCCTGCAATTACCGATAACCTCCTTAAGGGTACCAATGAAGATACGTACATCAATGTGCCCTCAAACAGCAAGGCATTTGTGCTTTCAATGGTGGACTGTGAAGTAGGCATGTATCTTGCAAAACTTACCGACGGTCGCTTCCTCAACAATGCGAATAAGGCATATTTGTTGTTAGACAACAATAAGTTGGGACTCAGTGATGAAGAATTGGATACTTCCGTAGGTGGCGCACAACTCTCACTCCGTTTTGACTTTGGCGATGCTACTGGTGTTGATAAGGTGCAGACAGAAACAGGCGCGAATAATGCGACCTATGACATGTACGGACGTAAGGTAAATAACATTACAACTCCTGGCCTTTATATTATGAACGGCAAAAAGGTTTTGGTGAAGTAAACATATTATACAATAAGGGGCAGAACACGATGATGTTCTGCCCCTTATTGTATATAATCAGTGTCCAGAAAAACCATTTTCGTAATGTCCTCGTAGGAGGACACACTTGCTCACCAGCGTGATGCCTTTAACGATGCAGAATTTACGGGCAACGTCCTCATGCTTCTTCGTGAAGCCATGAACTTCGTGAAGTCAAACACCAAGAAAGGCTGGGAGAAACAGCCTAATGGGCGCAAGAATAAACCAGAGTATGCAGAACGTGCTATTCTGGAAGCAATGATAAACCATTTCATCCACCGTGACTACACTGTGATGGGCGGTGAAGTTCATCTCGACATTTACAACGACCGCCTCATAGTAACATCACCAGGTGGAATGTATAATGGTATGCTAATACAGAACTTAGACATCAAAGATGTGTCTTCTGAAAGGCGTAATCCCATTCTTGCAAACGTAATGGCTCAACTTGATTACATGGAGAAGCGTGGGAGTGGACTCACACGTATTTGTAATGAAACCAAAGCCTTGGAAGGTTTTAAAGACGAACTGAAACCTGTGTTCAAATCTACTCCGACCCAATTCCAGACCATCATCTTTGCCACCGCCGACACACAGAATGTCGGACACTCTGACGGAGACATGTCGGAAACGAAACTCACTGAGCGTCAGCAGAAAATCCTCAATCTCATCAATGAGTTTCCGACAATCACCGGCAAAAAAATGTCGGAGACGTTGTCGGTGAGCCAACGCACCATCGAACGCGACCTCTCTGCGTTACAAACAATAGGTGTACTGAAGCATGAAGGTAAGAATAATAATGGCATGTGGATTGTAATTTAATTGATAAATGTTGATTTGTTGTAAGATATGTAGATAAGGTCAGACGGAAACGGGTATGAATAATGCGACCTATGATATCTATGGACGTAAGGTGAATAACATTACAACTCCTGGCCTTTATATTGTGAACGGCAAAAAGGTTTTGGTGAAATAAGCATATTATATACAATAAGGGGCAGAACACGGTGATGTTCTGCCCCTTATTGTATATAAATTTATGGAGTAACAATTAAATTTTCACGGCTTGTTCTGCCGCCGCCTGTTCGCGTTGCTGCCCCAAAAGTTGAAAGTCTTTCTTGCGAAGTTTGAAGGAGTTGGTGAGGTATTTGTCACGCACCACTTGGTTTTCGGCAAGTTCCTCGGGAGTACCCTGGAAGAGGATGCGTCCTTCAAAGAGGAGGTAAGCACGGTCGGTAATACAGAGCGTTTCTTCAACGTTGTGGTCGGTAATGAGGATGCCGATATTGAGGTCCTTGAGTTTCCAAACGATGTATTGAATATCCTCCACCGCAATGGGGTCAACCCCTGCAAAGGGTTCGTCAAGCATAATGAACTTTGGGTCAATCGCCAAACAACGTGCAATTTCGCAACGACGGCGTTCACCCCCTGAAAGTTGGTCACCGAGATTCTTGCGCACCTTCTGAAGGCGGAATTCATTGATCAAACTCTCTAACTTCTCGCGCTGATACTCCTTTGGTTTCCCCGTCATTTCAAGCACAGAAGAAATATTGTCTTCCACGGAAAGTTTGCGGAACACGGAAGCTTCCTGAGCAAGGTAACCAATGCCCGACTGCGCACGGCGGAATACGGGGTACTTCGTGATTTCTTCATCGCCCAAAAAGATGCGCCCGCCGTTGGGCACAACAAGTCCAGTGGTCATGTAAAACGACGTCGTCTTCCCTGCCCCATTGGGTCCCAAGAGTCCAACAATCTCGCCCTGCTTCACCTCGAAGGACACACCATTTACCACGGTGCGCTTACCGTATTGCTTAATAAGCCCCTCGGTGCGCAACACGAGTGGTTCGGGAACTTGTATTTCGGGAGTTGGAACGGTGATTGTTTCCATGTGAGAAGATATTTTTTGTGTTAAAGCACGCTTCGTAATATCACTTAACGAACACTTGCAAAATTACAATAAATCTATGAAAAGGGCAACGGTATGCCCTCAAAAAAGCATTGACTCATGCCGCAAGCAACCACGATGGGCGCACGAGGCATGAGTCAACGACTACTATAGAGATGTCTTATACTTCAGCATCTGCATAGAGGAAGCGCTTGATAGAACGCTTGGGCGTCTTTTCAAACTCTTCGTTGTAGATGCGTACGCCTGAAATCTGTTCGTAAGAAGCAACCATCGCATTGAGGTCCTTACGGTTCTGCTCCATCGCCTGACGGATGCCGTCATCGTCAAGACCAGCCTTTGCAGCTTCGTCAAAGTCGGGATAGATGAGGGCATAGAGTTTTTCGCCCTTCTGAATCACGATGCTTTCAGCAACGTAGGGAAGCGTGTTGAGCTTGTCTTCGATTTCTTCGGGGTAGATATTCTGACCACTTGCACCGAGAAGCATATTCTTGGAGCGACCACGGATGTAAAGGAAGCCGTCAGCATCCATAATACCGAGGTCACCCGTGTGATACCAACCGTCACGCAACGTTGCAGCCGTTGCTTCGGGGTTCTTGTAATAACCCTGCATCACGTTCATACCACGTGCCAAGATTTCGCCTACCACTTCCTGGGGATTAGGACTATCAATGCGGATTTCCATACGGGGAGCGGGAAGACCACATGACGTAGCACGGTGTTCCTTCCAGTCAGCGTAAGAGATAATCGGCGCACATTCCGTAGCACCATAACCTACGGTGATGGGGAAGCCAATCTTCTGAAGGAACATTTCTACCTCACGGTTGAAAGCAGCACCACCAACGATTACCTGATAGATATTGCCACCGAAAGCATCTACCAACTGCTGACGCACCTTGCTCAAAATCTTATCCTGCACAACGGGGAGCGCAAGCAAGAGCTTCATGCTGGGAGTAGAAAGTTTGGGCAACACGTTCTTCTTGATAATCTTTTCAATAATCAAGGGCACAGAGATTACGATGCGAGGCTTGATTTCGCCAAACGCCTTAAAGATAATCTTGGGCGAAGGAATACGCGTAAGGAAGAAGATGTGACAACCGTTGATAAACTCAAAGAGGAATTCAAACGCCATACCATACATGTGCGCCATGGGGAGCATTGAGATGATATTGTCACCACGCTTGAGGATATTACCCAACTTTTCCTGGCCGAATTGTACGTTTGACCAAAGCGCACGGTAAGGAATCAACACACCCTTAGAGTTGCTGGTCGTACCTGAAGTATAGTTGATGAGCGCCAACTCTTCAGCTTCGGCCTTGTGGTATGTTACATGCTCGGGACGGAAGTACTTAGGATACTTTTCACCAAAGATACGGTTGAGGTTTTCACGCGCTTCGGTAAGCTTTTCAGAACGGCTCACGCAAAGTGAATAGTCGGGGATGTAAACGATACCCTCAAGGTTGGGCATCTCGTCTGCAGAAAGTTCTTCCCACGCCACGTCGCCTACGAAGAGGAGTCGCGCATCCGAGTGATTTACGATATCGTGAACCTGCTGAGGCTTAAATTCGTGAAGGATGGGAACTGCCACGGCGCCATAAGTGAGTACGGCAATAAATGCCACTGCCCAGTGTGCACTATTGCGACCGCAAAGCGCAATCTTATCGCCCTTCTCTACGCCAGCATTTTCAAAAAGGATGTGGAGCTTTTCTACCTTGCGCGCCACGTCGTTATACTGCAATGTCTTGCCTTCATAGTCGGTCAACGCATCAAGGTCCCAGTTCTTTTTAACACTCTGTTCAAAGAGCGAGTTAAAATCTACATAATTCATTTGTGTAAATATTCGGTTTATCCGTGCCGAAGTTGGCACAAAATCATGTTTCGTGTGCAAAATTAGTGATAAATTTCATTTCATACGCATGATTTACCTAAAAAAATTCACAAATAGGGGCGAAATGTGTAATTTTGCGGAACATTCCGAGAAATTGACTACACAATACGAACCTCTACGACAATTCAATAGATGAAACACCTTCGTTCCCTACTCCTTTTCTTGACCATAGCCTTGGCACTATCCGCCGTGAGCGTGTACTACATATTTTTCGCCCCTTTCGGAAAGGGAACAACCGCTCAATATATTTATATTGACAAGGATGACACGAAAGACTCCATAATTCACAAACTCTCCATCGTTGCCCCCCGGCAGACATGGGGCTTTGAATGGTTGTGGGAGATGACCGAAGCACAAACACGAAGCGGGAAGTACGAAATCAGTGCCCAACAAAGCAGCATTGAGGTATTCCGCATGTTGCGCAACGGACAACAAGTTCCCATTAAGTTAGTTGTGCGTCCCGCTTGGACCGTAGAGCGCATGGCCTCACGCCTTGCCACTCAATTGATGGTGGATTCTGCAGAATTGGTATCCTTCCTCAACGACACCACTACCCTATCCCTCATGCACTGCACCCGCGAAACACTTCCAGCCCACTTTATCCCCAACACTTATGAGGTATATTGGAACATCTCGCCAGAACAACTCGTACAACGCCTTGAACGAGAATACAAAAAATTCTGGACAGCAGAGCGCCTGCAACGGGCGGAACAATTGGGGATGACTCCACACGAAGTGAGCACCCTCGCCTCCATCGTCTGCCGTGAAACGAACAACGTTCCCGAGATGGCAACTATCGCAGGACTCTACCGCAACCGCTTGAAGCGAAAGATGCCCCTTCAGGCATGCCCCACCGTCATCTTCGCACGCCAAGATTTCTCCATCACACGACTCACCAACCCTACCGAACCAGACTCGCCCTACAATACTTATCGCTATCTCGGACTTCCTCCAGGTCCCATCTTCATTCCCCCAATTTCAGCAATAGATGCTGTGCTACGTGCCGAAACGCACAACTATCTTTACATGTGCGCAAAAGAAGATTTTTCAGGCACACATAATTTTGCAGCAACACACTCGGCGCATCAGCACAATGCGCGTAAATACCAACGGGCTTATAAGCAACGGTTTGGAAAAAAGAAGTGATATCTTTAATAGTTGAAGATTATAAGGTTTACCATTCGGTTTACTTACCATTCATATTAGCGAACTCCCACTTGACTGGTACGAACGCCACGGTTCGCGGTTTTCATTATCAAGCGTAACAAGAGAAATGCCACAGAATTTGATACCACTATATACACGTATTCTCGTGTAGTTTTTTGGGGAACCACGAATTGACACCAATTTTCACCGAAGGTATAGCAACTCAATACATAGCGCGACGTTACCAATGACTATTATGTTTCTTTATACAAACATAAAAGAACATAATGCTTTGTACCCCTTTGCGTGATACTTTTTTACCGCCCAGTTTCCATTGCCTGAATGCAAATAAAAATGAGAAAAAGTGAAATAAAGTCGTGCGTTTTGTGGATTTGCATTTGCACTAATTTTTTATTATCTTTGTAAGAGGAAGTGGAGACGACCTTGCTAAAGGGTTTTCTCCACTATTTTTTTTCATTTTTACCCCCTAAAAAAGGGTAAAATTACTCGGCACATGCGAAAAATTATGTGCCGAATAATTTTTTGCATGTGCCGAATAATTTCTCGGAGAAAGGGTATAGTTTTCAGGTGCAAAAAATTTTTGTCCCACATTGCTGAATGTGTGCTCTATTCTTCTGAATAAATAATGCAAACGCATGCAAAAAAGTGAACAAAAAGCAATTCAATTTTGTCAATATTTTTCGCATTTTGCTCTGCCGTTCCCAAGACTATTGAGGTT
>JAZQXB010000100.1:0-8906 GCA_045632685.1 Alloprevotella sp. | reverse complement strand
GGAAAGAGGATATTCTTACTGCTGAGGATATGCCAGTGATAAATAAAGTGACTGGTCTGCCAGAGGAGTTTCAACGCCAGCTTACATACGTCCAGGTACCAATCTTTGCAAGATTAGGGTGGGGACGTGAGCGCAAAGGCTTTCAGTTTTTCTTTCAGGTTGGTCCGCAGGTTGGCTTCTTCCTTAACGATAAGATAACATCCAACTTTAATTATGAGGACAGAAACACTGCAGACCGAATTGGTGCTCAACGCGATGCAGTACAAGATACACTTGCTATAAAAAACAAGTTTGATTATGGTATCGCTGGAGGACTTGGTGTAGAGTTCTCACATCCCAAGGTAGGTCATTTTATGCTAGAAGGCAGATATTATTATGGTCTTGGCGATATCTATGGAAACAGTAAAAGGGATTTCTTTGGGCGTAGCAACAACAATGCTATTGTTGTAAAACTGACCTATCTATTTGATATAATGAAAACTAACAATTCTAAAATTAAATAATTATGTTTGAAGGACAACCAAAAGGACTTTATGCGTTGGCTTTGGCCAACACTGGCGAGCGTTTCGGTTATTATACGATGCTTGCGGTATTCGCTCTTTTTTTAAGAGCTAACTTTGGACTTGAGGCTGGAGTAGCAGGAACTATTTATAGTTCATTCCTCATGTTTGTTTATTTCTTCCCACTTATAGGTGGTATGTTGGCAGATAAGTTTGGATTCGGCAAAATGGTTACTATTGGTATAACCATTATGTTCGGCGGTTATTTGCTCCTTTCTCTCCCAATGGGTGGTGATACTCTCGCACTTGTAGTTATGTTTGCTGCTCTTGTGCTAATTGGTTTTGGTACAGGCCTTTTCAAAGGCAATCTGCAGGTTATGGTAGGCGACTTGTATAATGACCCTAAATTTGCAGACAAGCGCGACTCTGGTTTCTCTATTTTCTATATGGCAATTAACATTGGTGCGTTGTTTGCGCCTACTGCTGCCATTAAGATTATGGAGTGGGCACAGACAGATCTTGGATACAGTGTTAATGATTCTTATCATTTTGCTTTTGCAGTTGCTTGTGCATCACTGATATTGTCTATTGCTATTTATTTCTTGTCACGTCCGCTGTTCTGTCATGTTGAGGGTGGTAAGAAAAAGACTGGCGATAAGAGCGCAACTGCTGTGGAGGTTGAAAAACTTTCTCCAGCAGAGACCAAGCAGCGAGTAGTAGCTTTGTGCTTGGTATTTGCAGTGGTTATCTTCTTCTGGATGGCATTCCATCAGAATGGTCTTACACTGACATATTTTGCTGATGAGTTCACATCTCGTTCTTCAGAGGGCGTTGAGGCTCTTGCCTTTAATGTTTGGAACCTTGTATGTGTTATCGTAATGGTTTATGCTGGTTTCTCACTCTTCCAGGGTAAGACAGCCCAGACTAAGATAATATCAGCAATTGTTTTTGCTGCAGCGCTGGGTATCATTATCTGGCAGTATATGTCACAAGATGGTGCAGTGAAGGTTAGCGCACCTATCTTCCAGCAGTTTAATCCATTCTATGTGGTTGCTCTTACTCCTATCTCACTCGCTATCTTTGGTGCTCTTGCAAAGCGTGGCAAGGAACCATCAGCACCTCGTAAGATTGCCTATGGTATGATTATCGCAGCTTTGGGCTTTGTTGTTATGGCAGTAGGCTCTACTGGTTTGCCAGTGCCACAAATGGAAATGGTAAATGGTGAGAAGGTCGCTATGCATGTGGCTGATGTTACTCCACAGTTGCTTATCTATACCTACCTCGTTCTTACATTTGCAGAGTTGCTCCTTTCTCCAATGGGTATCTCATTTGTATCTAAGGTTGCACCTCCACATCTCAAGGGAATGATGATGGGTGGATGGTTTGTAGCAACAGCCATCGGTAACTTCTTAATCATGGTTCCCGGTCTTATGTGGGGTATGGACCTCACCATCATCTGGGGCGTACTTATTGGTATCTGTCTCCTTTCTGCAGGCTTCATTTTCTCTATTTTGAAGCGCCTCGAAAAGGTAGCGTAATGCAGAATTTGTAGCAGCAAATTATAAATAAATTAGGGTGTGGACCGTGTGGTTCACACCCTAATTGTTTGCTGTAGGCGGAATGTTTTTCTGCGATGGTGCGACTAAAAAATCTTTAGGTATAAGTGGCGGAAAGCGAATTGGGAGTTATTTTAAATGAAGTGCCGATGAGTTTCAACGAACTCGGAGTTAATTTTTAGAAAGTCGGATAGATTTTCTGCGCCCAAAAACGCTTATCTTTGTATGGTAAAATAAGTATTCGCTATGAACCGTATTCGTATTCTAATTTTGCTGTTATGCTTTGCTATAACCCAGGGGGCACCTGCGCAATCATACAAGAAAGCGTGGGAGGAGGTCGTTGAGGCGTGTCGTGCCGACCTACCGCAAGATGCTATTTCGCATGTGAAAGGCATTCAGCAACGTGCGAAAGCAGACGGGAATCTTCATCAGGAAATGGTGGCGATGTTTATGCTTTGGGACTTGCAGGGGGAGATTGCTGCCGATAGTGCAACTGCCGTCAAGCAACAACTCGAACTTTTCATCCCATCTTTGCCCGATGGTTCGCATCGCATACTCTGGCAAACCCTTTTTGCCAAGAAAATGTGTGCGAATACTTCTGCCTCACTCCTTGATGGTGTTGATTATAAGCAGCAATTGAAGACTTTGTTGAACCAAATGGAGATGCTTCACGCTACGAAATCTGCTACCCTCTATCCCTTGGTTGAAAAGGGTAAAAACGCCGATGAATTCGCCGATGATGTGCTCCACATATTCCTGTTTGAACAACTCGATGGTGCTGTCCTTAACCGTTCCGAGAAGCAGGAATTGGCAAAGGCGGCAGAGCAGTTTTATGCTTCCCAAAACTTGTACGCCGCAGCCGTGCGTATGGCGTTGCGCCACGATGAACCGCAACAGGTGTTGGAACGCTATGCAAACCATCCCGAAGTGGCGATAGCGTATGTGGCACACGTGCGCCAGCAGCGCAATCAATCCAACCTTAACGACAACGAAGCGCGTGAGCACCTCGTGAAGATGGTGGTTGAAGGACTGAAAAAATACAGCGATGCTCCAACGCAGCGCGCCCTGAAGAATATCCTTGCGGAATTGGAACTTCCTACGCTTCAAGCACAGGCACTGACGCAGGTGTGTACGCCACTTCAACCCTTGATTTATGCGGTTACGGCAAATAATTTCCGCAAAGTGGATTACAAGGTGTACCGCGCCAACAGCCGTGGTGAGGTTATTGAGAAACACCCCGTAGCGGTGGGTGCGCTTTCCTATCCCTCCACCGAGAAATGGCGCCGTCAAACGGACACCCTGCGCTTTACGCTTCCCCAGTCGGGAGTCTACAAATTGGAGGTTACGGGTAAGCGTGGTTTTCCCCTTTGGGGAGATCACATTACCGAAAATTGCCTGCTCTCTTGCTCCCAGATTACTCCCTATATCCTTCACGTCAGTTGCGAATCGTGTCGTGTGATGGCGCTGAATGCTCGTACGGGAGAACCGCTCCCTGACTTTACCCTTCAAGGTCGTTTCAATGGAGAAGAATCCCCGATGAAATGGCAGTCTTCGGCGGGTGCCGTGTGGTTGCTGCGCGAATCTCTTATGACGTCCCCTGCCGAGGGAGGCAAGGCGCGACGTGCGGTTGAATCGTTGCGTGTGGTGACCGATGCCGACACCTGTAGTCGTGAATTTTACCTATGGCTGTCGCCCCAGCACCGCGAGGCGGCACAGCAGGTGCGTGCACACCTCTTTACCGACCGAGCCGTCTACCGCCAAGGTCAGGAGGTGCACTGGAGTGGGGTGCTTTATGAGCAGTATGAGGACTCGTTGCGCACCCGCAAGGGGGAAAAATTAGTGGTGGCGCTGCTTGATAAAGAGCGTAAGGAGGTGGAAAGCGCCACCTGCCTGACGGATGCCTTCGGAAACTTCAGCGGTCGCTTCCAACTCCCCAAGAATCAGGAGCAGGGCGCATTTACCTTCCGTTTGAAATGGCAGAAAGATGCTGTGCAGGCGCAGCACTTAAACTGCGAAGGAATGACAACGGTACGGGTGGAGGCCTACAAGCGCCAATCGTTTCAGATAAACTTCTCCCCCCTCACGCAAGCCTATACCTTTGGCGATACCCTCCACCTGCAGGGGGCGGTCAGCACCATGACGCTCCAACCGATGGCGGATGTCCTGGTGCGCTACACCATTACCCCACGCAGTTACTTCCGTGTGAGCAACGAAGCGTCCATTGAGGGCACCTTGCGCACGGATGTCTCGGGGAACTTTACCCTTCCCCTTGTGGTGCGCAATCAGGAGGGAGTACCTGCTTTCCAGCATGCAGCATCGCAGAACTATGAGGTTGCCGTAGCGGTGGTAGGGGAACAGGGAGAGACGCAGACGGCAACGATGTTCGTGCCCGTCCATCCCTACCGCACCCACCTCTCGGCGAATCTTCCCGAAGTCCTTTGCAAGGAAGCGCTCCCCTCACTCTGCTTCCATTTGGTCAACGCTATGGGGGAAGCACAGCAGGAAATGGTGAACTGGTCCCTTTTGGATGTGTCAGAAACCCCTGTTGCAGAAGGTACGCTGGCACCTAATAAAGACCTACTCCTTAATGCGGAAAACGATCTCGGAGTTCATTCAAACGATCTCCCTGGTATATTAAAACAACTTCCAGATAATTTTTACACCCTCCTCGCCCGCACCGCTTCTGGTGCGGAACTGCGTCAGAAATTCTTCTTGTTCAGTTGCCGTTCCGCCCAACTGCCTCAAGACGGTCCTGCTTTCTTGCTTCACGAAATCCCTTCTTCGCAGGAAAGTGGCGCTTGTGTGGTAGTAGGAACTACGCTGGATAGCGTATATGTCCTTCAGGATGTTGTGAGCAGCGAGGGGCGCCTCCTTTCTACCCAATGCCTGCGCCTCTCTCATGAGTTGTGCACCATTCCCCTGACCTATGCTCTCGACTATGGGGTGGGGGCAACTGTGCATTTCGCAGCGTTCGTTGGTGGGCAGGAATACGGTCTCTCCACTCGCATACAGCGCCCTGCACCCGAGCGCCAATTAAAGTTGCAGTGGGCATCCTTCCGCAACCGCCTCGCTCCAGGTCAGCAAGAGCAGTGGGAACTGCGCATTACTACCCCCGACGGGCGTCCCGTTGAGGCTTCGCTGATGGCGCGCCTCTACGATGCTGCGCTGGATGCCTTTGCCGATAATGCCTGGCGCACTGCCTTCCTGCGCCCGTTGCCCTTCACCCATGTGTATGGGGATTTCTACAAGCAGACTCCGCATTCCGTCTATGCAGAAAAGGGACTCAAGCGCTTGGAAGAACATCCCTTCGCCCCCTCTTCGTGGCAACAACTTATCGGTGGATACTATCCCCAAAAGAACCTCCTTTTTAGCGCAGCCGTGGGCACAACCATGCGCTTGAAGGGTGCTAAAAATAGCGTGACGCAGGATGCCGTAATGGAAGAATCGGCTGTTGAGGTGGCAACCTCGGGAACCGCACCGCAAAAACCGCTTGTCCTGCGTGAAAACTTCGATGAATTGGCATTTATGTACCCCTCGCTGACAACCGACGCCGATGGAGCGGTGGTGATTCGCTTTACGCTCCCCGAACAACTCACCACTTGGCGCTTTACCGCTTTTGCCCACGATACGCTGTTGCGTCATGCCCTCTTGGAAACCAATGTGGTGGTGGAAAAGAGCGTGACTGTTGCAATGAATGCGCCCCGTTTTGTGCGTGAAGGGGATTGCCTTACGATACCCGTGGTGGTGCGCACCACGAAGGCGGAGGGGGCGAGCGGAAACGTGACGGTGACCTTCTTAAATGAAGTGACGGGAGAAGAACTCTCGCATTCGCAACACCCCTTCGTGATTGCGGCGGGACAAACCTCCGCAGCGTTGACGGCTGAACTCCCCCAATTAGACGCACAGACGCTTGCCATCAAGGGACTTTCGGTACCCGAATCCATCGCTTGCCGTGTGATGGTTGAAGGGACTGATTTCTCGGATGGAGAGATGCACCGCATTCCCGTGGTTTCCGACCGAGTGGAGGTGGTGCGCAACCTGCCGTTCACCCTATCTGCATCGGGTACGACGACCTTCGCCTTGGACACCCTTTGGACCGACCTCGCAGAGGCTCGTGCGCCGAAACTTACGTTGAGTGTCACGCCCAGTGCACTTACCGAGGCTGCCCGTGCGTTGGCTTCCCTGTCGCTCCGTCCGGTTTACAGCATTGATGATTGGGCACGCCGTTATTACGCTCTCACCTTGCTCTTGCACCTCTCGGAGCGCGGAAATGCCCTGCCTGATTTCGACCTTGAGCGCACAAAGTCCCTCCAAGCGGAGGCGGCAGCCTACTTGCGCAGTCAGCAAAAGGCGAGCGGTGGCTGGGCATGGTTTGAGGGAATGCGAGAAAGCACGTTTATTACTAATGAAGTGCTGTTGCTCATCGCACGCTTGGATTACCTCACGGGTGCTCACCCCTTGAGTGAGGTGGAAACCGAAGCGCTAAACTTTATGCACCGCAGTATGCGCCAGTATCATCAGGATATGGTGAACTATGAGCGCGAGCATAAGGTGAAACTTCCCTTGGGCGAACTTCCCCTGCGCTATTTGGATGCGTGCAACTATCTGAAGGCGGACACAACGGTGGCATGTGCTTATTTCCTTAATAAGGCGGAGCAGTTGAATGCTTCTTATTCTCTTTATGGCAAAGCCGTGATGAGCAGAGTGCTGCAGCAGAGCGGACGAACCGAACGTGCTGAAGCTTTGCTCCAGAGTCTGCGTCAGTATCTCGTAGAAACTCCCGAAATGGGGGCATATTTTGATGCGCCCAAGGCACAGATTACTTCCCATTCCTACCGTATTCCCACGCAGACGGCAGCCATTGAGGCATTCAACGCTGTGGGCGATTCGGCAGTGGTGCGCAAGATGCAGCAATGGCTGCTTCAGTCGAAGCGCACGCAAGATTGGGAAACCTCTCGCGTTACGGCGGATGCCGTTTTTGCCCTTTGTTTAGGTGGTCAAGACACCGTGGGCATCCTTCCCCCGAAGGAGCAGACGTTGATGCCTTCCGACACTACATTCATCGGAATCTTCCGCACCTTACGCGTAGTTACGAATCCCGAAGTACGTGAAACGAAGGCTACTGCCCGTCAGGAATCTCTGGAATTGCAGGTGCCCCGTGCTACCGTCGCTCCTCAACACATCGACCTCGCTTTTGGGGCTGCCCGTGCGGCTTATACCTTGCCCTTACAAGCGGTGGAAGCGTATGACAGCGGACTCCGCCTGTCGCTCCGCCTTGAGGTGAAGCGCGAGGGTGTTTGGAGTGAGGTGAAGGCGGAGGAAACGATTGACCGCACCCTGCCATTGCGTCAGGTTATTAGCGTTGAAGCCGACCGCGACTACGACTATGTGCGCCTTTCGGTGCCTCGTCCTGCCTGTGCCGAACCTGCCGACCGCTTGAGTGGCTACCGTTGGCGCGGAACTATGGGAGCCTATCGCGTAGTGACCGATCAGGCGGCAGTAATGTACGTAGAGAAACTCCCCAAGGGTACCTATGTCTTTGTAGAAGAACTCTTCACCGACCGCCCCGGCACTTACGAACAAGGTATCGCCACCATCACCTGCACCTATGCCCCTGAATTTGCTGGAAATACCCCTGGGCGGAAATTACAGGTGAAATAATCTGTCGCGTTTGTGCCGTTCGTTTGCTATATCAAGAACCAAAAAGGAGATGCTCTCATGTGAGGGCATCTCCTTTTTAGTTCTCGTTGAGTGCTGCGATGTTGCGCTGCAGTCCTTCGTATTTCGCACGCTTTACCGCGCTACCTTTGAATAGGGTGCGGTAGGTTTCTATCGTGAGGTGGCGCCAATCCTCGGTTGTTTGCTGCAATAGGGCGGGCGAGGGGCGGAAGGCTTCGCACGAGGTGGGCATTGCAAAGCGATTGTGCGGACATACATCCTGACAGCGGTCGCATCCGTAAAAGCAAAGGGGCGTCGTGGCATCGTTGCGCAAGACTTTTTGTGCGAAATCGGGAAGTGCTCCGCGGTGCTCAATAGTTAGATACGACAAGCAACGGCGTGCGTCAATCCCCTTCTCGGTTAATGCTCCCGTGGGGCAGGCTTCGAGGCAGCGGGTGCAGGTGCCGCAACGATTGGGCTGGGGCGTGTCGTAACAATCTATCGGTTCGGTAAGAATCAGTGTGCCGATAAAGAAATAACTTCCTGCCTGCGGAATAATCAGTTGCGTATTGCGCCCTAACCATCCGAGTCCCGTGCGCCACGCCCAGTAGTGCTCATCCACGGGTGCCGTATCGCAAAAAGCGCGTCCAGGGACGGCGTTACCCGTTAATTCTGCGATGGAATGGAGTATTTTTTGCAATCGTTCTTTCATCTCATCGTGGTAATCCTTGCCTCGAGCATAACGTGCAAGGCGGTAAGAATCTTTGGGAAATTCTTCTTCCGTAAAATAGTTGAGCGCTACGCACACCACACTCTGCGCACCCTCCACCAAGAGTTGCGGATTCAGGCGCTTCTCCAAGTGTTGCTCCAAATAACGCATATCTGCGTGGCGCCCGCTGTGCAGATAGTCTTTCCATTGTGCCACACGCCATTCCTCCACCGCTTCAGCAGGGGCACAACCCATGGCAGAGAAGCCGTGAGCTTGGACTATTTGCGAGAGAAGTTTGTGGGAGAGCATTTTGGGAAAGGAGAAAGGGGAAAGGAGAAAGGGGAACCGACGCCAAACCGAGTGCAATCAACTGACGCAGGAGTGAGTGTGGAGATAAGTTTACTTAATCTTTGCCGAGCGACAAGGAAGAAAACTCGCTTAAGCTTGCTTGAATTGCCGAGGTGCGACTTGCGAAGCTTGATG
>JAZQXB010000099.1:0-31581 GCA_045632685.1 Alloprevotella sp. | reverse complement strand
TTTCACGAATAACACGAATCTCCATGCGGGATGAATATTTCTTAATCAGAGGCGAATAACACGAATGCCATCCGGATGGTATTCGTGCAATTCGTATGCGATAAGCAAAGATAACACCCGGCAAGGATTCGTGTTATTCGTGCAATTCGTGTTCTCTAAAATAAAGAGACAAATTTTACTGGACAGCAATATAAAAAACACAGCATACGGACTAATGCCGTATGCTGTGTTTTTATTCTTACCCAAAGAGTTGGCGTAGGGCATGCTCCACGCGTGCTACGGGGACAAGTTCGATTTGGAATTGCTTGGGGTCGATTGCCTTCATGTTGGCTTCGGGTAGGAGGAAGCGGCGGAAACCTAACTTTTCGGCTTCGGCTATGCGCTGGGCAATACGGTTGACGGGGCGTATTTCTCCGCTCAATCCTACTTCTCCAGCCATGCACACGTTGCGGTCAATCGCCGTATCTACGTTGCTGGAAAGCACGGCGGCAATGACGGAGAGGTCGATGGCGGGGTCGCTCACGCGGATGCCCCCAGCGATGTTGAGAAAGACGTCCTTCTGCACGAGTTTGAAACCTACGCGCTTCTCCAACACGGCAAGAAGCATGTTGAGGCGGCGCAGGTCGAAACCTGTGGCGGAGCGTTGAGGCGTGCCGTAGGCGGCAGTTGAAACCAACGCCTGTGTCTCGATGAGGAAGGGGCGAACACCTTCGATGGCTGCCGAGATGGCGATGCCCGAAAGTTCTTCACCGCTCTGCGAAAGCAGGATGCCCGAGGGATTGTCCACGGGGCGAAGTCCGTCGGAGTTCATTTCGTAGATGCCAATCTCGGAGGTGGAGCCGAAGCGGTTTTTGATGCTGCGCAGGATGCGGTAGAAGTAATGGCGGTCGCCCTCAAATTGCAGGACGGTATCGACAATATGCTCCAACACCTTGGGGCCGGCAATGCTTCCCTCCTTGGTGATGTGGCCGATGAGGATAACGGGTACGTTGCTCTCCTTGGCGTACTTCAGGATGGCGGCGGCACACTCGCGAATCTGCGTGACGCTACCAGGTGACGACTCTACAGTCTCGGTGGCAATCGTCTGTATGGAGTCAATGATAACGAGGCCCGGCTGCGTGTTCTTGATGTGCGTGAAGATGGCTTCGAGGTTGGTTTCACACACGAGGAGGCAGTCGGAAGGCTCTTGCGTGATGCGGTCGGCGCGGAGTTTGATTTGGCGTTCGCTTTCTTCGCCACTCACATAGAGCACACGGCGCTCCTTCATGGCGAGCACGGTTTGCAGCAAGAGGGTAGATTTCCCAATACCGGGTTCTCCGCCCAACAGAATGAGCGAACCCGGTACGAGTCCGCCACCGAGTACGCGGTTTAACTCCGCATCGTGGGTGTCAATGCGCGGTTCCTCTTCCGCCGACACGTTGCGCAGCGCCACAGGTTGGGCACACTGACCGTCAAGTCCCGTCAAGGCATGGCGTGCTTGCACCTCCGTTTGACGCGCAGAGGTGTTATGAATGTGGAGTTCCTTAAAGGTGTTCCACTGTCCGCAGGCGGGACATTTACCCTGCCACTTCGGGGACTCTTGCCCGCAGTGGTCGCAGACGTATACGGTTTTTTGTTTCGCCATAAGTAAGGTGGTTTTAGAGTACAACTGACAGAGTACAGAGTACAGCTCCGTGCGGAGTGAAAGTGCGTTATTTTTTGGGGATTATATCCTGGATAGTAGTTGTACTCTGTAAGTTGTACTCTGTACTCTTTTACTTCCCCGTCACAATCCTTTTCAGCGTATCCAACTTATTCAGCGCCTCCATAGGCGTAAGGTTGTTGATGTCCACCTGGAGGAGTTCGTCGCGAATCTGCATGAGGACGGGGTCGTCGAGTTGGAAGAACGAAAGTTGTGTGCTTCCCGACGCCACAGCATCCGCCATTTGGCTCACCGCCTCGGTAGTGCTACCGCTGGCGTGGTTGCGCTCTAATTGTTTGAGCACCGCTTCCGAGCGGTCAACGATGCTTCGGGGCATACCCGCCATTCTTGCTACGTGGATACCAAAGGAGTGTTCCGAACCGCCGCGCATGAGTTTGCGCAGGAAGATTACTTTGTTTCCCGCCTCCTTCACCGACACGTTGAAATTCTTGACGCGCGGATAAAGTTCCTCCATTTCGTTGAGTTCGTGGTAGTGCGTAGCGAAGAGCGTGCGGGCGGGCGCCGTGGGGTTCTCGTGCAGGTATTCCACGATGGACCATGCGATAGAAATACCGTCGTAGGTGCTTGTGCCGCGCCCTAATTCGTCAAACAATACGAGGGATCGCTCCGTGATGTTGTTCATGATGTTTGCCGCCTCGCTCATTTCCACCATAAAGGTACTTTCGCCGACGGAAATATTGTCACTTGCTCCCACGCGGGTGAAGATTTTATCCACCACCCCGATGCGTGCGCTTTCGGCAGGTACGAACGAACCGATTTGGGCAAGGAGCGTGATGAGCGCTGTCTGACGCAGGAGGGCAGACTTACCTGCCATGTTCGGACCCGTGATGATAATTACCTGCTGCTCGGTGGTGTCGAGGTGCACGTCGTTGGCAATGTATTCTTCGCCAATGGGCATGAGCGTTTCAATCACAGGATGGCGACCTGCCACGATGTCGAGCGAAAGACTTTCGTCAACAACGGGGCGCACATAGCGGTGAAGCGCTGCCACATGGGCAAGGGAGTGGAGGCAGTCGAGCATAGAGAGCGCTCGGGCGTTGCGCTGGAGCAGGGCAATGAAGCCCAGGGCGTATTGTGCGAGTTCGTTGTAAAGGCGGGTCTCAAGCGCCAGGATTCTGTCCTCCGCACCGAGGATTTTCTCCTCATATTCCTTGAGTTCCTGGGTAATGTAGCGCTCGGCTTGGGCAAGCGTCTGCTTGCGAATCCATTCGGCAGGCACGTTGTCCTTATACGTGTTGCGCACCTCAATATAATAACCGAAGACATTGTTGAAGCCAATCTTCAGACTGGGAATGCCCGTTTGTTGGCTCTCGCGCTGTTGCATCTGCAGGAGGTAATCCTTACCCGAAGTCGAGATGGCGCGCAGGTCGTCGAGTTCTTCGTTTACGCCACTCCCAATTACGCCCCCTTTAGCTACCAAGGCGGGCGGGTCAAGGCGCAGGTCGTGGAGAATACGACTGCGGAGTTCTTCGCAACAGTCGAGGCGCAGACCGAGTTGGCGAATGTAGTCGTCGGAAGTGGCTGCGCAAGCCTCCTTCAAGCGTGCTACGCTATCAAGAGCAATGCGGAGTTGCTGCATCTCACGGGGATTAACGCGCCCTACGGCAACTTTGGAAACGATACGCTCAAGGTCGCCAATGCGTTCCAACTCCTGCTGACAGAGGTCGCGGAAGTCGGGCTGGCGGAAGAAGCATTCGACTCCGTTCTGGCGCTCTTCGATTTCACGCACCGAACGCAGGGGGAACAACACCCAACGGCTGAGCAAGCGTGCCCCCATCGGGGTGAGCGTATGGTCAATGACGTGGAGCAAAGACGTACCACCTTCGTTCATGGGGCGTACGAGTTCGAGGTTGCGCGTAGTGAATTTATCGAGGCGCACGAAGCGTTCTTCCTCAATGGGTTGTAGGCGCGTGATGTGACTTACCTGTGTGTGCTGCGTCTGTTCCAAGTAGATGAGCACGGCACCTGCTGCCACGGTGGCTGCTTGCAAATGCTCGACCCCGAAGCCCTTGAGGTTTTTGACGTCAAAATGTTTCAGGAGTTTCTCACGTCCCGTGGTGTCATTGAACGCCCAGTCGTCGAGTTCGAAGATAAAATACTTCGCTCCGTAGAGTCCCACGAAGCGTTCCTTACGTCCGCGCTCCACAAGCACTTCCTTGGGCGAGAAACCGCCGAGGAGTTTGTCGATAGTTTCGGGAGTTCCCTCGGTAAGCAGAAATTCGCCCGTAGAGATGTCGAGCAATGAAAGTCCAACGGCTGTTTTTCCGAAATGCACGGCAGCCAGGAAGTTGTTTTCGCGACTCGTCAAGACATTGTCGGAAATGGCCACACCCGGTGTCACGAGTTCGGTAATGCCGCGCTTGACGAGTTTCTTGGCAAACTTGGGGTCTTCCAACTGGTCGCAAATGGCCACGCGGTAGCCCGCACGCACCAATCGGGGCAGGTAGGTATCGAGGGCATGGTGGGGGAATCCCGCCATTTCTGTCTGCGCAGCCGTAGAACTTTTACCGTTATTTCTGCGCGTCAAGGTGATGCCGAGCACCTGGGCAGCAATCACGGCATCGTCACAGTATGTTTCATAGAAGTCGCCACAACGGAACAGCAATACGGCATCAGGATGTTTCGCCTTGAGGTCGTAAAACTGTTTCATCATTGGGGTTAATTCTTCTTTCGCCATGTGTTATAAGAGTAAAGATAAAAGAGTAAAGAGTAAAGTTGCCTTGCGGAGTGTATTCTCTCTAAAGTTATAGATAGGTTGGAGGGGACTTTACTCGCGACGCAAGGGATAGTCACCACGGAGTTTTTCAAAATCTTCGGGATGTGCCTTTAGCGCATCGCTATCACGGCGTGGGTCGTAAAGGCGGAGGGGAGAATCGGGAGCAACAGCCTTTTCGGGGTAATAGGCATAGCCTTCGGGGAGGGTAGGGGCGGATACCTCAAAAGTTACATCCTTGTTAAAATATCTCGCAACCGCCTCGAGCGACATACGCGTGCCATTCGCCTTTCCGTCTGCGGAATACCCTGCGATGTGGGGCGTTCCGAGAAACACTTTTTGGAGCAATTCGCGATGGATATGGGGTTCGTTTTCCCACGTGTCAATTACCGCAGCGCGCACCGCTCCCTCATCAAGCGCCTTGCTCAAAGCGACACCGTCAACCACCTCACCGCGCCCTGCGTTAATGAGAACGGGACTGCGCTTTACGCCTCGAAGGAAGTCAGCGTTGACAAGGTGAAGAGTAGGGTGGTTTCCCTCTAAAACAAGAGGCGTGTGAATCGTAATGACGTCGCATTGCTGTTGCAACTCTTCGAGTGAGGAGGCACGCTTGGCAAAATCCGCTTCACGTTCAGCTCGGGGTGGGTCGTTCAGTAACACGCGGCAACCCATACGCTCCAAGCGCTCAACGACGCGACGACCTACGTTGCCCACACCTATGACGCCCACCGTGCAATCCTTGAGATTCACCTTGCCCTCCTGCTCCAAAAGCAACAGGGAAGTTTCCACATATTGCGCCACACTTGTAGCATTACACCCCGGGCAGTTGGTCCACGCAATACCTGCCTCACGAAGGTAATCTACGTCGAGGTGGTCGTAACCAATCGTGGCGGTGGCAATAAACTTCACCTTTGAACCCTCGAGCAACGCCTTGTTGCAGAGCGTACGGGTGCGGGTGATGAGCACATCTGCCTCGCGCACATCTGCAGCCGTGATTTTGGCGCCAGGGAGGTAGATGACGTCGCCCAACTTCTCGGCTTCGCCGCGGATGAAGGGGATTTTATCGTCGATGATGAGGAGCATGGAGAAAGTTAGTAGTGAGGAGTTAGTAGTGAGTAGTGGAGAGGACGGATTTTAGGCGGTAAGGTAATGTGTCAAAACTGACTTATTTGTTACGAACTCCCTTTGCCGACTTCAAAAATGCCTTTGCCGAACCGAATTTCAGGTGGAGGTCGAGGCGAACGGGGATGTGGTTTTTGTCGTTGGTGACATAGAAGGTTACGACTTCTTTTTCCTTTTTACCATCCATTTCTATGAACGAGAATACAAGGCAGTCGTAGGTCACATCTGTGTAATCGTTGGTGAATTTTTTAGGTCCGCGGTATACAATATACTGTTCTTCACAATGTTTCCCTTCTGCCATCATGAAGGCAATGCGGTCGCCCTTCTTAAACTTGCTTCCGTCGAAGGAGCGTGCCTTGAGGAGCATACTGATCATGTCGTAGGGACATTCCTCAACGGTTTCCGTCTTTTTACGAACGGGATCATTATTCTTCTGATAAGTAAGGTCAAGGTTTATTCCTCCTTCTCTGTACGAATAGATAACCTTTTCTCGGGTATAACGCTTACCTTCTAATGCATTTTTGGTATAGAACAGCGGTACTATGTCCAGTGTGGTATAAGTGGTGAGGGTGTCGCGCAAAACAAAGTAGCGGTCGGCTGTCTTTGAACCGCGCGTAATCAAATAGGCGCGATAGGCATCCTGACCCTTGTACGTCGTCTGCTTAATGTCCATATCTGCCGAACCTACTTTGAACCAGATGAACTTCCAGTTGAAATAGAGGTCATAACTCAAGTGTTCGCCCCCCTGAAATGCTGTATTTTCAACAGGGCATTGTGCGAATGCACCGAAGGTTATAAGTATAGCACTTATTATTATGGTAATCCTTTGTTTCATAGGTTTTTGTGCATTAGAACGATAGGGTGTGTCAGGAGAGACTGTTGCCTTTCTTGACACACCTTTTTTGTTGATGAGTAGTCCCCTCCAACCTCCCCCTAAAGGGTGAGGCTTCCTCGCGTTTTAGTAAACGAGTTAACGAGGTACAAGTAGACAAGCAGGCACCGAGATAAACGGGTATAGTCCCGCATGGCATCTTTTATCTTTACTCTTTTAAGTTGACAAGTTAACAAGGTACAAGTAGACAAGCAGGCACCGAGATAAACGGGTATAGTCCCGCATGGTATCTTTACTCTTTTATCTTTACTCTTTTAAGTTGACGAGTTAACGAGGTACGAGTTTAACAGCCCCCCTCCGCAACTCCGTTGCTCGTCCCCCTAACTTCGGGGGACAATTTAAGTCACCGAGATAAACGAGTATAGTCCCGCATGGTATTACTCGCTCCTCACTCCTCTCTCCTCACTCCTACTTCTCTACTATCGTTTGTTCTTCTCACGCTCAATATTTCGTTGGCGTGCCGTTTGTTTTTCCTTATTGTTGTTTTTATTCTTGCGCAACTTTTCGGGTTTCTGTTTGATGAGGGGCACAACGTTGAGTTTCCATGTCAGTTCTGCGTCCCAGTTTGCGCGTACAGTGAAGGGTTCGGGGAAATAGTTGACGGCTTCTGCTTGTCGGAGTGTGGCATATTCGCCTGTGTCCCACTTGCCATTGCCGTTGCGGTCGTCGAAGATGCGTGCGTGGTATTCTCCGGGTTCTACATAGAAGAAGTCGGCACGCTGGTCTTGCACCTTCACTTGCATGACCACCTTCTTATCATCCTTCAAGAGTTGCATCACTGCTGTGGAGGGAGCGTCGGGGATGAGGAAGAATACCGAACCGTAGTCTTCGGAGGTACCAATACTGAAGCGGAACTTCATTTTGTTCGTGTGACGACCAGAAATTCCTACCACCGCGGCAGAGTCAATGTGCACCTCGTAGTCTTGTCCTGGGCGCCATTCACCCATAAGTTTAAACTTACGAATGTCATAAGGGTCGGGGACGAGTCGGAAGGGCGCTTCCACGAAAGTAGTGTCGGAAGTGGCGCGTTTCAAGTGGAAGGCTGCAGTGTCAAGTGTGAGGAGGGGTTCCTCAAACTCAATGGGTTGATTCTGCACCGGAGAAATTTTGCTGCTGCGGCGTCCCAAAAAGCCAAGGTATTTTGGAGCGGGTTTTTCCTGGTATTTCTCGCCTCTCTTGCGGCGCTTTTCCTGGGTCTTTTTCCACTTCTCATATTCTTCTGCCTGCTCTTCACGGATGGTCTTCATCGTCTTACGCGGCACAAGTTCAAGGGTGTCTGTATAGAGGAAAAGGGCGCCCGTAGAGTCATCTGTCGTCTCATAGGTATAGGCGAAGCGCAGGGTGTCTTGTTCCATGAGCAACGTGTCGCGCAACCAATACTGAATGGTGTCGTTGCCCTTCGAGCGGTTTTCTACGAACGCATTTGCGGCATCAAAGTTTAATCCTTCGATGGTGGGCACATGCGTAGAAGGTGCCGTGAAGAAGGTGGTAAAGACTTCGGGAGTCTTGCGTTCGCTTTTCAAGAAATGGCGCGCCTGACCATCTTCCAGGAAGGCGAGCAATACGATATCGTCGGGCACAAAGTGCGTAAAGGGTACGTTGAGAATTGTGTCGTAAGTGATGGTATCACGCCAAAGGGTGTCCTGACGCACATCGGGGAAGCAAGAGGGGACGATAACCTTGTTGTGGAAGGCTATCATTTCGCCCTTTTGCGAGAAGTGGAAGTTGTTGTCCTGGTCGTTTACGGCATAGAGACGGTAGTTTCCAGGGGCAACACCTTTAATGGAGAAGCGGCCTTCGGCATCCGTTCTGCCGAGGCGTTCAAATCCTTGAGAGGTAAACGCAGAGTCAACCGTGTCGGCATAAAGTCCCACAAGCATACCTTTAACGGGTTCCAGATTTGACGCATCAAGGATGTGGCCCGAAACTTCCAGTGTATCGAGGTTTTCACCCGTTGAGAAGTAATAGGTGAACTGTCCCAAGGGATTTCCCTCGTTGTTGTCCTCAATAGCATCTGAAAAGTCGATGGTATAGGTCGTGTTGGGCTGGAGCGAATCGTGGAGTTCGACGCTAATCTTCTTTCCGCTGTATTTAATCGTCGGTGTTCTCACCTGCGGAGGCGAGATGGTAACCTTCTCCGTAGGGTTTTCGACCTTAATATTTTCGTTGAAAACGATGCGCACCTTCATTTGCTTCGCATTGGGTTGTCCCAACTTGGGGCTCATTTCCACAATGTAGGGTGGATGTTCGTCAAAGGGTCCACCATCAGGGCCTGCACCAGGATTGGCACATGCTATGAAGATGAAGGTAAGGAGCAGAAGGAGAATATAACGGGTGTGTTTCATTACTGCAACAGTATTTGTTCGCCCTGAACGGGACTGTGAAGGAAGAGAGTGGCGTTTTCGCTGAATTTTTCGGCACTCTCGGTGGTGAGAAACTGACACGTTCCGCCCTTTGTGCAGCGCGCTGCCATTTCGGGGTGACGGTGGAGGTAATTGTCCAGACTTGCTGCCACGTATTTGCCTTGTGGCACGATGCGTACGCCCTTGGGAGCATATTCATGCAATTTTTTGAGCAAGAGAGGGTAATGTGTGCACGCCAGAATCAAGGTATCAATCTTGGGGTCAGCAGTGAGGATGGCGCGAAGGTGTTTTTCTACAAAATAATCGGCGCCAGGTCCCTCGTGTTCGTTATTCTCCACGAGTGGCACCCACATGGGGCACGCCTCACCCGTGACGTGCATCTCGGGATGGAGTTTTGCAATTTCAATATCGTAAGAGCGCGACTGGATGGTGCCACGTGTGGCGAGAATACCGATATGCCCCGTGGCGGTCAAGTCACCTAAAGCTTCGACGGTGGGATGTATAATCCCGAGTACGCGTTTCTCGCTGCCCCAGCGCTGGAGGTCATTTTGCTGAATGGTGCGCAGCGCCTTTGCAGAGGCTGTATTGCAGGCAAGGATGACCAGTTCGCACCCACGGCGGAAGAGTTCTTCAACCGCCTGAAGCGTGTAGCGGTAGACAATCTCAAAGGAGTGGGGACCATAGGGCGCACGCGCGTTATCGCCCAAGTAGAGGTAATCGTACTCGGGCAATCGCTCGCGAATCTGACGCAGAATGGTCAGTCCGCCGTAACCGGAATCAAAGATGCCTATGGGGTGCATGTGTAGAGAGTAGTGAGGAGAGAGGAGAGAGGAGTGAGTAACCCATGCGGAGTGTTGGTCCGGATGGTAGTTGTACTCTGTGTTTTTAGTTGACGAGTTGACAAGGTACGAGTTGACGAGAAGAATTCCGAGGTAAACGAAAGTCTGTCCCGCATGGTAGTTGTACTCTGTACTCTATCAGTTGTACTCTGTACTCTATCAGTTGTACTCTGTACTCTATCAGTTGTACTCTGTACTCTGTTATCTGTACTCTATTCTGCGGGTTGCAACTGCTGTTCCACCAATTTCGTTACGTCCATGACCAAAGCGGGGTTCACATAAGGCATGGCGTTGGTGTCCATATTGTAGATATATTCAAGGTTGTAGGCACCACCTACCATACGGATAGCGTTGTCAAGTCGAGCTTTGATGGGGGCGAGAACTTCTGTTTCTGCCTGTTTCAGAAGGCGTTCGGCTTCATCGCGGAAGGCCAAACTCTTTTCAAGTGCTTCCTGAAGGTCGCGTTGGCGCTTGAGCATGATGCTTTGGGGGAAGTCCTTCTGTCCCTGAAGGAATTCTGCGAACTGGCGTCTGAAACTTGATTCGTTGTATTGCGCCTCCATTTCATACTTCGTGCGCAGTTCCTTTAATTGCTGTTGTGCAACCTTGTATTCGGTCATGTTTTCCAGCACCTGTGAATAACTCAAGTAACCATACTTTGCAACTTGTACAGGAGTTGCAACTGTAGTTTCTACTGAAATAACGACGGGTGTTGCTGCCGTGGTGTCCACAGGTGTTGCCGAAGTTTGCACATTATCAGTTGTACTTTGAGCGATTGTGGGGATTGCCGAGAAAAGACATACGGCAATTGTTATCATCATCTTTTTCATAGCGGTAAAATGAGTTGCTAAATAATTATATGTATCCAATTTGCAAAAATACTTGTTTTTCGGGGAACGGCAAAGCGATAGGGGAGATATAAGTAGTGAGTAGTGAGTAGTGAGTAATACCATGCGGGACTATATTCGTTTATCTCGGTAACCTTCTTGTCTACTTGTACCTCGTTACCTCGTCTACTAAATCGCGAGGCAGCTTCACCCTTTAGGGGGTGGTTGGACGGGGCTTTCTTTCTTGTCTACTCGTACCTCGTCTACTCGTCTACTCAAAAAAAATAGGACCACCCTTGCGAGTAGTCCTATTTTTTTTGAGGTTTATTTTACTTCACCAATTGCTTTTCGCCATTGATGATGTAGAGACCAGGAGTTGTAATGTTGAGTACACGACGTCCAGAGATGTCATAGATACCCTGATTCTTGTCAGTATTTACTTCAACACCTTCGATATCAGTAGTGTAAGCGTTCTTCAACGCGTCATACTTAGCCTGGAGGTTGTCAAGAGCGTCAGAGATTGCTGCAGCCTTAGATTCTGCATTAGCAGCAACGATCATAGCGTCGTTCAATGCAATTGCAGTTTCTTCGTAGAGCGCTTCGTTGCCCTTGTATTGTTCCTTCAATTCCTTAATTGCAACGCTGAGACTCTGCATTGCGAACTCAGAAATAGAGAAGAATGCGCGTCCATAAGTTGTTGTACCGCTACCAGATGAAGCTGTAACATCAAAGCGGAAATATCTGTAAGGATTTTCAGACTTAATAGTGTCAGAAGTCCATGTTACACCGCGCTTGTTGTATGCGGGGAGAGGTGTCTTTGAGTTCTTGCTTTCAATATCAGCAATCTTCGTGAACGTTTCACCGTCTGTACTACCACTTACGCGAATCTTAGAAGGAGCGGGTGTAGCTGCTTCACCAGATTCGTAGTTGCGAGTAGTGTAGCTGAATGTGAAGTCAGTGAGTTCAGAACCTTCACCGAGGTCAACCTTGAGGTGGTGATAGCTACCTACCTTGTCACCGTCGCGCTGTGAGTGGAAGAATGTGAATGTGTCACCGTCAAGCAATGCTGCGATACCGTCGCCCAACTTAGTTGCGCCAACTACATTCTGGTCAGCATTTGAAGAGAGGTAGAAGCTACCTTCAGGATTGTTAACCTGCAAAGGCATATTGCCAGGAAGAATGACATTATCACCCATTTCGTTGAGCAACTTGTTTGTCATCATGATGAGGTCGTTGAGCTTGATCTTGTCAAGGTCTGCTGAGCTGACAGACTTAGCTGTGATGTACCACCATGAGTTGTTGTCTTCATGACCCCAACCGAGAATCTTGCTTGAAGAGGGGTTGATGTTGAGTGATGAAGTCTTTTCACCTTGGTATTCCAATGCAAACACACCAGGTTCCTTAGCAATGAGTTTAAACACACCAGCCTCTTCAAGATTCTTGGTAGTCGCTACAGCCTGTTCACCCCAAACGGTGGGCATGATGTAGGTGTTTGACAAACCATTTCTGAGGTAGTAAGTGTTTTCTTCTTCAGCCTTTTCAAAGTACCAGCGTTGACCCTTTGCTGTCGCAGAAGTTTTCACTGCATTCAAAAGTCTGTCAGAAGTTGTTGTTACTTCAATAGACTTCTTGTGGTTGTTATAAGTGCTGATGTTGTAGTACTCACCTTCGAGGATCTTAACAACAGCATCGGGGTTCTTTTCTACAGCTGTAACAGCGGCCAACAAAGTTTCGTAAGCCTTAACATATTCTTCAGCCTTTTCTTCGTCGTAGATAGCCTGCGCTACAGGCAAGAGTTCCTTGAGTTCTGTGAGGTGAACGTCGCGGTAGAAACCAACCTTGTTGTAGTTCTTTTCTACAGTATTGAACATTGCATTAGCCTTGTCAAGAACCTGCTTGAGGAGGTTGCGTGTGCTGGCAGCCATGTCTCCATTAACTTCAACGAATGTGCCGTCGCCGTTAACCGCTTCGATCTTCACTTCGCCGTTGATCAACATCTTGCGAACCTCATCAGTTACATGCATGGTCTTCTTGTTAGCGAAAGCAAGGAGTTCGCCCTTTTCGTTGCGAACAACGAAACCGATACCGCCTTCACCAGTCATGACGATGTCACCAGTAGTTGAAACTTCAAATGTGTAACCTGTTGCAGGAACATTGTAGTATGCATAGTGACCAACATCAGCTGTGAGCCACTTTTCGCCATTGCCCTTAAGGTCGTAGTGTTCGAGTTCCTTACCTGTTGAACCAATAGCCTTCTGACCAGTACCGTCATTGATGAAGAGGGGAGCAATGCTTTCCTTATAACCCTTAGCCTTCACCCATGCAATAGCTTCGTCAATTTCTTCCTGTGTAGAAGTATAGATTGAGTTAGAATAGTCACCAACAAAGCGTTCGTTCATAGGAGTGAGCAAACCGTGAGCGCGGAAGAATTCTGTGAGGTCTTCACCTGCAGCTTGACAAGTCATCTTGTAGAAGTGGAGCAAACCATATCGACCAGTTTGGATGCCAGGTTCATTAACGCGCTGCATGTGGTGCTGACGCATTATTTCATAGAGGCGGGGGTAGAACTTAGTGTTGTGACCGAGTACGTGGTAGTACAAGAAGAGGCGGAAGTACATGTGAGTCAAACCCCAAATGTTGTTGGTGTAGAAGTCACCATCTTCTTGGTTGTATGCCAATGAAATGCGTTCCAACATACCGTCATCACCATTTACGCGTGATGTGCTCTTACCGAAGTACCAAAGTGCTACGTTAGCGAAGAGGTTGTTGGTTACTTCCATCAAACCGTTCAATGTGAAGGGTTCTTGGTGCTGGTGGCCGATTTCGTGACCAGGTCCCCAGTGTGCGCCAGAGTCTGTAAGGATATCCACCAAGATGGGCTTCATGGTGTTATAGTTGTAACCAGAGTGGTCCCAAGAACCGTACATGTAACCAGTGGGTACACCGAATGCCAAACCGTGGATGCGGTAGTAATTATCATAGTCAGAAGCATAACCGTCTGTGAGGTCACCCGTGTGCTCGATAACGACATCCTTACCTGAGTAGGGAGACTTCCATGTTGCATTAGCGCGGTCAACTTCTTCCTTTGTAGCCAAACCCATGATGAGGCGTTCCCAAAGCATGACATTATCCCATTCTTCGAGTGACTGCTTGGCGATGTTCTTACCTGTGAGGAGTGAGTTCAAGCCCTGACTTACGCCTTCGACATTACCTTCCTTGTCCAAAGAAACGCAATCTTCATCATAGAAGGGGAAGTGGAGGGTCATGTACTGACCGAGCATAGGCATAGCTGTGTGAGTAGCACGTGCTGCATAGTAATCCCAGTCTGCGTTATCGTCGCCTTCGCCCCAAAGTTCGTCACCCATAAGGTTGAAGTAACCGTTGAGGTTACCACCTTCGATGTGAACCTTGATGTCCTTGAAACCTTCAAGGCTCATCTGGCGACCCTTATTACCTCTTTCACCAGCGTTGAAAGCATTTACAACATAGTTGATACAACCAGTCATGCCATCCGCAAAGTTGGGGATGATGTTAAGACCTTCAACGAGGCGATAACCATCTGTCTTACCGCCGGGCTTGCTGTGACCAGTCCATGTAGCGAGATAGAGTGTTGCTCCGGGTTCGATGCTACCTTCAACCATCACATAGAGTGTCTGGCGGGCATTCGCATAAATACCGAGGGGGTTGTTGTAGTTTGAGTGTGCATTCATGTGCAATACCTGCGCAGCTTCTTCCTTACTGCAGTAAGGTTCGATGAGCTGTACGCGGAGGCGCTTTGCATATTCAGCATCCCACTGGGGCTTGCTGGCATCGATGTTTGCTTCGTTCCATGTGCCATCGATTGTCATCTTGAGCACCATGTCCTTGAGCGCAGCGGGAAGGAGCTGGAAATTCGCATCTTCCTGCATCTGTGCAGAAGTATAAGTTGCATAAGCATCGCTGAGCTGTGTGCATGCCTTATCCTTGAAAAGTGTAGAAAGTGCAGACTTCCAAGAGTTGTACTCTTCGTCTGTGAAGTTAACTTCTTCAAGTTCCTTCCAGTTTTGTGCAATTTCTTCTTCAGTCATTTCGACTTCAGTAACAGTCCACAAAGTTGCGGGAGTATCTGTACCCCAGCATACGATAGTACCTGTACCAGCGCCGTAGTGCATGTAACCACGAGTGTTACCGTCACCCTTTGCGTAGAGCGTGAACTTATCGCCTACAGTCTTAATTTCCAATGTACAGTTTGCATCGGGAGTGTTAACAAGCGTCCAGTTTGCAGAAGTTGCTTTTGAACTGCGGAGGTACTGACCAGTACCCATGCTACGTACACGGAATGAAGTTCCCGCAGCCTCTACATACCAACGCTGACTTACGTTGTTTTCATTGGCTGTGTTGATGGTTACATTTGAACTTGAACCTGGAACCAGCGCCTTGCCAGCATTACCAGCGTTCATGAACATGTACACCTTGCCACTCTCAATCTGTGCTACCGCCATCAAAGGCAAAAGCAACAACATAGAGAGCATTGTTCTCAATGATGTAATCATTTTCATACTTATAAAGATTTGATTAGTAAATGTTTATATCCAAAGTGAGTACAAACGCAGAGTTTCTGCACTGCAAATTTACGGATTTATTTTCAATGCTAACAAATATTTAAGGTTTTTTAGAAGCAGTAGCGAGTTAAAAATCAGCAAGTAGTAGGTCTTTTTAGTCGCGCTCTCGGTAATATAGAAAATTTACTTGCCCCTACAGGTCAAGTGGATTCCCGCATGGTTCACTACTAACTCTTTAGTTGACAAGTTAACAAGGTACAAGTAGACAAGAAAGCCCCCTCCAACCTCCCCCTAAAGGGTGAGGCTGCCTCGCGTTTTAGTAGACGAGTTAACGAGGTACAAGTAGACAAGCAGGCACCGAGATAAACGAGTGGCGTCCCGCATGGTTAACTACTAACTCTTTAGTTGACAAGTTAACAAGGTACAAGTAGACAAGCAGACACCGAGATAAACGAGTGGCGTCCCGCATGCTACCGAGACGCCATAATATGACGTCTCTACGTTTGTTATATGTCCCGCATGGTATTACTCACTACTCACTACTCACTACTCACTACTACCTAAAATAGACATAGGGTGTGCCCAAAGTTACCTTTAGACACACCCTATATATACGGATTATAGATGTTTACTTCTTGATTTCGTTCATCCACTTGCCGTCAACCTTAATCATGTTGAACTTGCTCTTGTCCTTTGTGCCGTCGCCGTAAGTGAGTTCGTATTGAAGCTTTGCAGTATTGCCGTCTTCTGCAATTTCTTCGCTAATCAAGGTGTAAGATTCGATACCTCCACGTTTAGTGATGGTCTTGTCTGCCTTACCCTGAATCATGCCGAGGTAGAATTCCTTTTGCTGTTCAATTTCTTCGGGAGTTTCCCCAGTGAAATGGATTGTTTCGATAAAGCCTTGGTAGTCCTTAGCCTTCATGAGTTCAATACTGTTTTCTGCAGCACCAGTGGGAGTTGCTTCCTTACTGCCACATGATACGAATGCGAAACTTGCTACGAAGCATACGAGGGCAAAAATTAACTTTTTCATGACTTAATAAATTTAGGGTTAGTAAAAAGTTGGTTAGTTTTTTATTAGAAAAAGAAGATGGTTTTCAGTTTTTCATTTCGATGAATATCTGCGGGCATAATGATGTCAGCGTTAACTCCTGGGATGTTGATGGAGGTGATGCGCCCTTCGGCGAGGTCTATGCCGATGTGCTGGTAGAGGAGTTGCAGGAGTTCGGTGCAGTAGAGTTGGGTCGTGTCCTTATCATCATAGTCGTGGTCAAACTCTGTATGCGTCTTCACCTTTGTAAGTGCTCTGTGTGTCAGTTCTGCTTGCTGAATCGTATCAAGCGGAAGGCGCATGACCTTTCCATAAATCGCGTTCTCTGGGGCAAAGAATTCGTGAAGTGTCTCCAATCTGATAAGGTCTTCACCGTCTTGTGTAGGAACGGTTCCTGGCAGTGCGTGCACCACCATCAGTGAACTATCGCCCTGAACAATCATCCCTACGTGTGAATATTCACCGTCGGGGTCGTTCATCAATACCATTCGACTTGCCACGCTCTCACCGCGACGGAAAACGATGTCACCCACCTGAAAATCTTGAGTGGGGAGGTCAACTGCCTCTCTGACTTGCTCGGTGCATTGCGTGAGTATGCCAACCAGGAAACCTGTTAATAGGAGTTGTAACGGAGTGCGTGGCATAAGCAACGGGGAAGTACGAGTTGGGTGACTTTGTGTGTAACGATAGTATGTTGGTGTTGCAAATCTATGCTTTTTTTCATTACGAACCCCAAAAAATGTAAAAAAGTGTTACAGATGGGTCGTTTTTTTTATTCAGTGACACCTTTTTTACGGGATGACTGCTGAAAGGGGGAGGGGGAAGTAGTGAGTAGGTAGTAGTGAGTAGTGAGTAATACCATGCGGGATATTTAACGAACGTAGAGACGTCATATTATGGCGTCTCGGTAGCATGCGGAAATCCACTTGACCTGTACGGACGCACGGTTCGTGCGTCCTAAATACGTACGAGATTGCTATTGGGTACTCGCGGAAAATCCCCATTGATGAGGACGCACGAACCGTGCGTCCCTACAGGTCAAGTGGAAATTCGCTCGTTTATCTCGGTAACCCTCTTGTCTACTCGTATCTCGTCAACTTGTCCACTAAATCGCGAGTAAAGTCAGGTTGGAGTGTCTTGACCAAAAAAAAGGAGGGTGTGCCGTGTGACACACCCTCCTTTTATGTGAGGTATTTGTTTACTTTTCTTCGTCAGTAGCAACAATCTTGTTCTTACCATAAGTGAGGTATGCTACGGGAGCAGCGAAGAAGATTGAAGAGAGTGTACCGAAGATTACACCGAGAATCATTGCGAATGCGAATGAGCGGATGCTATCGCCACCGAGGATGAAGATGCTGAGGAGCACGATGAGCGTAGTGAGTGAAGTTACCAACGTACGTGTGAGTGTGCTGCTCAATGATTCATTGAAGAGGCGAGCTGTAGCGCGCTTGGGATAGAGACCGAGGTATTCACGTACGCGGTCGAATACTACCACCTTGTCGTTGATAGAGTAACCGATAGCAGTGAGGACAGCACCGATGAAGGTCTGGTCTACTTCGAGAGAGAAGGGAACCCAACCCCAGCAGAGTGAGTACATACCGATGATAAGGAGTGTATCTACTGTGAGGGCTGCTACAGAACCGATAGAGAACGCTACGTTGCGGAAGCGGATCAAGATGTAGAAGAAGATAGCGATGAGCGCCAAGATCACACTTGTTACCGCAGCCTTAGCCATGTCAGCAGCTACTGAGGGACCTACCTTCTGAGCTGAAATGATAGAACCACCAGCGCGGTTTTCACGGTCCTTAAATGTGTCGTAATCTGCCTGTACGAGGTTTGCACCGTGGAGTGCTTCGTAAATTGTGTGTTCTACCTGAGCATCTGCGTCTTCAGCGTCAGAGTTAATGAGGTAGTTGGTTGTTACACGCACTGCCTTGTTGTCAGTTGTAACAATAGAGATAACACCTACTGAAGCGTTGGGGTCAGCAGCGTTAATCTTTGCAGCAACTGCTTCGCGTACCTGTTCGGGAGTGATGTTCTTATCTTCGAGTTCGATAACGAAGTTGCGACCACCTGTGAAGTCGATACCCTTAGAGAGACCGCGCATACCAAGAGAAGCAAGGCACACAACGATAGCGATACCGAATACTGCGAATGAAGCCTTTGACTTTTCGATAAACTTCACGTGAACATTCTGGAGGAAGTTCTTTGAAAGCTTTGTAGAGAACGTAATGTTCAACCACTTGTCACGAGCGTGGAAGTGTTCGTAAGCCATACGTGTCATCCATACCGCTGTAAAGAAGCTTGCGCAGATACCGATACCCAATGTGAGGGCGAAACCGCGGATGGGACCTGTACCGAAGTTGTAGAGGATTACTGCAGTGATGATTGAAGTCAAGTTAGAGTCGAAGATTGCAGAGAATGCATTGCTATAACCCTGTGCGAGTGCTTCCTTGATCTTCTTACCCGCACGGAGTTCTTCCTTCGTACGTTCGTAAATCAATACGTTTGCGTCCACTGCCATACCGAGAGAGAGCACGAGACCGGCGATACCACTCATGGTAAGTGCTGCCTGGAATGAGATGAGCACACCGAATGTGAAGAAGAAGTTGAGGATGAGCGCTACATTAGCTACCATACCGGGGATGAAGCCGTAGTAAGCGCACATGAAGATCATCAACACTACGAAGGCAACAGCGCAAGCGGTGAAACCAGCTTCGATAGAAGCCTGACCGAGTGACGGACCAACTGTTTCTTCCTGAACGATCTTTGCGGGAGCAGGCATCTTACCGCTCTTCAATACGTTTGCAAGGTCGCGAGTATCGTCAATAGTGAAGTTACCAGAAATCTGAGAAACACCACCGTTGATTTCAGACTGGATAACGGGTGCTGAGTATACGAAACCGTCAAGAACGATCGCCACGGGGCGCTTGAGGTTCTTGCGTGTGATGTTCGCCCATTCGCGACCACCCTGAGTTGTCATGGTCATTGACACGATGGGGCGGCGATATACCTGGTCGAAGTCGTCCTTTGCGTCAGCGATAACGTCCCCAGCGAGAGCGGGTGCACCGTTTGTCTGCTTGAGGAGGTAGAGTGCATAGAGGTTGTCAGCTTCGGGCTTTACAGACCAACTGAACTGAAGATCCTTGGGAAGAGCAGCCTGAGCCTTTTCTGTGGCAAGGATGGTTTCAATGATTTCTCGGTCAGAACCCTTTGCATAACCGAGTACGCAAGCATCACCATACTGTGAAGGATAGAGGTGCTGGAAGAGTGTTGTAGTTGTAGTATCTACGGGAACTTCAACCTGTGCGAGTGTCTGGATTACTGCCTGAAGTTCAGAAACAGTGTAAACTTCCCAGAATTCGAGGTTTGCGCTACCCTGGAGGAGGTTACGAACACGTTCGGGTTCCTTGATACCAGGCATTTCCACCATGATCTGACCCTTCTGACCCTTACCCTTAAGAATCTGGATGTTGGGCTGTGCCACACCGAAGCGGTCGATACGTGAACGAACAACTTCGTTGGTATTTACTACAGCAGCTTCTACTTCTTCTTCGATAGCCTTCTTCACGTCAGCGTCTGTAGAAGTATAGCTGATGCCCTTTTCCTTGAGCTTTGTAGCGAAGATACCGCCGAGCTTGTTTTCACCATTAGCTTCCTGGTAAGCCTTTACGAAGAGTTCTACGAAGTCGCCTTCACCCTTCTTCGCGCTTTCCTTAGCTGTTTCAATAGCAGCGAGGAGGTTAGCGTCCTTAGCGTTCTGTTCGCCAGCGAGACTCTTTACTACATCGGGGATGCTTACTTCAAGAATCACGTTCATACCGCCCTTGAGGTCAAGACCGAGACCGATTTCGAGTTCTTCGCACTCCTTGAGGGTCTTCCAGTTGAGGTAAACCTTTTCGTTGCGCATCGAATCGAGGTAAGCGATGCCGGCATCAACGCCCTGTGTTGCAGTAATTTCGTCTGCCTTCTTCTGGTAGTGGCTCGTTACGAATGAGAACGAGAAATAGAAGCAGCAAGTCAAGAACAGCAATACGGCGATTGTTTTTACAAATCCTTTGTTTTGCATTGTTGTTGAGTTATTGTTTGTTTAATATTATTATATGTGTATGAAGGGTGAAAAACAACCTCTCGGAAGTCCTGATTTAGGGCAGAAAACCTAAAGGTGTAATTTTCAACGTGCAAATATACAAGTTTTTTCTTAAAGCAAGTGACTTGCTGCTGTGAAAATTATAAGATAGGGGGAAAAACGATAGTTAGAACAGGGTTGGTGGTTTGATTTTGATAGGATTTTAGTAGTAAGTAGTAGGTAGTAAGTAGTAATAGGCTGATGCGGTAGTTTCAGACCTAACAGGCAAGTAACAGGCAGGGGCAGGCCTTAACATGGGCTGGCGCGGTGGTGACTTAATCGAAGTTGCTGTCCCGCATGGTTGTTAAGGCCTGTTACTGCTTGTTACTGCCTGTTAGGCTTTGCCCTGTTATGCCCTGTTACTGCCTGTCATTGCCTGTTACTGCCTCCCCACCTGATAAAATATTGACACCAATGCCAAGGGTGGAAACCCATAGGGCATTGGTGTCAATGAAAGTGTCATTTGTGGGGCGTCCCACCACTCTATTTCGTGTCGGCGGTATTATTGAAACAACGCCTTGAAAGCGGGCTTGTTTGCCAACTTTACAAATTCGAGGTCCTTAGCTGCGCGTACTTTATACGATGCATCCTTTGCAAAGGCCGACTGGAGTGAAGTAACGGTAGTTTCCACCATGTTCTGACGTGCTGCACAAACGGCACGGAGGTAGTCGGTGGTAGCTGTCTTCTGGGGAATCATGTTGAGCACCTTGAGGGCTGTTGCATAGTCCTTATTGAGGATGAGGGCGAGTGCAGCGATGTTGCTCTTGCCGTTCTTGCAGTTAGCAGCAGCTGCAGCGTAGTTGCCCTTGCTGATTTGGAGTGCTGCGAGGAGGTCGTTGTAGTTTGAGGCTTCAGAAGCGCGACCGAGGTACGATTCCGCAGTTGCTACATCACCTTCTGCGAGTGCGATAAGGGCGAGGTTAGCATTTACTTCAGGTGCTGTATTGTTGATGGCTGCAGCCTTGAGCATCCATTGCTTTGCTTCTGCCATCTTGCCGCTCATTTGAGCGATAAGACCGAGGTTGTTGTATGCGCGGTAGTCGTTGGGGTAGAGTTGTACGGTCTTTTCGTAGATTTCCTTCTGCTTGCTTGCTGTTTCGTCGAAGGTTGCCACATAAAGCAATTCTTCTACGCTCAACTTTGAAGCATCAACTTCGAGTTGCTGAAGGATTTCATCGTCTGTGCGACCGATGAGTACGTAGTTGAGGGTGATACGCGCACGACGGAGTTCGGGGAGGATTTCGTCGATGAGTTCTGTGTAAGCTGCAGAGATGTTCTTAATCTGGCGTTCGCGTTCTTCGGGGTCTTCGTACATAGAAAGCACGCGGAGGATGATTTCCTTATCCTGAATGTTAGAAGCAGAAACGAGTTCCTGGAAACCTTCCCAGTCTTCTGCAGTGTAGCGTGTAGAGATGGGAGAGATGAGTTCGAGTTCTTCCAACTTGTCAGAGATGTAGTTTGAAGAAGAGAGCTGGCGCGCACGAGCAAGGCGTTCGTTGAGATCTTGCTTACCATCAGGAGAAGCGTATGCCATCACTTCGATGCCATCGAGGGCGAAACTGCGCTGGTCTTCCTTGATATCGCGGAGCACCTTTACGAATTCCTGAATAGAGGGAGTGCTGAGTTCGCTGAGGCGCACCTTTGACTGGTTGATGAGGTACTTGATTTGTGACTTCTGTGACTGGTTTACCATGTATTGGAAGGCATCGCCAGAAGCCGCACCTTGAGTTTCTGCAACGGAACGACCGAGAAGAGCAGGTGTTGAGAGTACGCCCTTCGCTACGAGCACATCGGGTACGCTGTATGTCTTCTTGCCCTTACGCGCATCGAAAGCGAGGTAAAGTTCGCTCTGAATCATATCAGCTTCGTAGGGGAACTTCACACGCATCACGTAGTTACCACCGAGGCGGTAAGAAATTTCTTGATTGTTGCCAATCACCTTTTCACCCTGGAAGGTTGCGGGTTGTCCCATCACTTCCTTACCCGCAAAGCGGAGCACGGGGATGACAGTAACTTCTGCCTTTTTCTTCATGTACTTTTCAGGGAAGCGACCGTTGATGGTTACAGGCACTTCGTTAGCAACTGCTTCAAGAGGAGAGGGTACTACGGTGAAGTTATCCGCAGAGAGGGCACCCATCTTGCTACAAGAAGCGAGCGAGCCTGCCGCAAGGGCGAGGATGAGGAGAGATTTAATTTTCATATTGTGTGAGGTTATGATGTTTTTAGTTGACGAGTTGACAAGGTACGAGTTGACAAGAAGAATTCCGAGTTAAACGAAAGTCTGTCCCGCATGGTAGTTGTACTCTGTACTCTGTACTCTAAAAGTTGTACGCTATTTAATATATTCGCTCCAATCTACCAGGCGCATGTCGCCCTTACGGATGTAGGTGTCGTGCATGGCGAAGGCGGCGGTGAGCAAGTGGGGGGTGTGTCCACCCTTTTGCTGTGCCAGGCGCATGTATTCGCGCAGGATGGGGCGGTAGTCGGGGTGAGCAATAGCGATGAGGGCTTCGGCCTTTTCGGTGGCACACTTATTGCGGAGGTCTGCCACACCGTATTCCGTCACGATGGCATCTACGTAGTGTTCCGTGTGGTCGATGTGCGAACAGAAGGGAACTATGCTCGAGATGGTGCCCCCCTTCTGCGTGGAGGTGCAAGTAAAGGTCGAGAGCATGGAGTTGCAGGTGTAGTCGCACGAACCGCCCACGCCGTTCATCATCTTGGTGCCGCAGATCTTCGTAGAGTTAACGTGTCCGTAAATATCCACCTCAATTGCCGTGTTGAGGGCGCAGATGCCGAGTCGGGCAATGATTTCGGGGCAGTTGGAGATTTCCGAAGGACGAATAATCAGGCGGTCGCGGAAGTACTGGATGTTGTCGGTGAGTTCCTTCAACTTTTCAGGACTAATCGTGAGTGCCCCCGTAGAAGCTTCTGTCACGCGCTCTTCAAGCAGGAGGCGCATGGGTTCTTCCTGAAACACTTCGGTGTAGATGCTGAAGTTGGGGACTTCCTTGCATTCACCGAGTGCACCCAAGACGGCGTTGGCACCCGAACCTACCCCCGACTGCATAATCAACTTATCGCGGAAGATGTAGCCCTTGTGCATGTTCCACACGAGGAAGTCGGCAACGTTCTTACCGATGATGTCCGTCTCGGCACTACCGGGGAGCATCGTGCGCGACTCATCCTGCGTGTTGCAACGGATGATGCCCTTGATGCGCGACTCTTCAATCTCGATATAAGGTTTACCAATGCGGTCGGTAATGCTGTTGATGCCTACCGTGCGGCGGTTCCAGGGGTCTTCAATCTCGTAAATATCGTGAAGACCGATGAGGCTGGAGGAGTGCCACATGTTCCACTCGATAAACACGCCCTTCTCCGCCAAGCGGCATACTGTAGGCGCGATACCTATCCCCGCCGTGGGGTAAATGCGAATTTTACCGCAAATCTTCTGCACGTCAATTGCCTCGATAATGCCCCAGGTGATAGGTCCTGTCATGCCTTGACGCAAGTGGGTGGCATTGTCGGAAAGGTTTAAGTCGGTGTAGCGCACCTTGCCCGAGTTGAACGCACGGCGTAAGTCGGTGTTTACGCTAAAGGGCATGCGGCGGTCGATAGCGTCCGCCAAGGTGAGTTCACCATCGCAGCTTGCGCCGATAGAAGCACCCGTAATGACGTCTACCTTAAAAGGGCGACCCGCTTCATGCTCCGCCATCGCACGCTTCGCAATAGCAGGGGGTATCATCTTGGGCGAGCCCGCAGGACCAAAGCCCCCGATGCCCAAGACATCACCGTGGTGAATATATGCAGCCGCCTCCTCGGCGGTAAGATAGGGTAGTTGCATGGTTGTTTCGTGGAATTTCAAGCGCAAAATTACAAACTTTCGGCGGATTTTCGCACATACTAAAATATAAAGAGTTTGGAAACAGGTAAAAATTAACGGTTTTTTACACTGTGACAACCGTGAAGGTGGGTAAGTTAGTGAGGAGTGAGGAGTTAGTAGTGAGTAATGGGCTGGCGCGGTGGTTTTAGGCCTAACAAGCAGTAACAGGCAGGGACAGGCCTTAATAGGGCTGGCGCGGTGGGTGACTCAATCGAAGTTGCTTTCCCGCATGGTTGTTAAGGCCTGTTAGGGCTTGTTATTGCCTGTTATGGCTTGGGAGTGATTTTCCTCCTCACTCGCTCCTCACAAGTCTGCGCCGTCTGCGTGAAACCATAACGCTCCGCGCTCTTTGCTCTTTTATCATATAAAGGCAATAATAATAATTAGCCCCACTAATGCTAATTAGCGCTACGGCTGTTCAAAGTGTAACGCTACTAATGGTAAAAAGTTGCTAATGCTCCCCGTTTTTTGTGCAAAATGCTTTGAGGGATGTGTTTTGATAAGTCAAAATGTCAAAATTTCCTTATTTTTTTAGGTTCAGTGGTTGTAAGTTCGAAAAAAATGTATAATTTTGCCGCTGTTAAAAACGCAAATAGCGTATTTTCTGTGCGCTTAACCGTTGTGTTTCAGTAAATTGCTGTGAATTTTGCAAGGATATAAAATATAAAAATCAATATTAAAAAGTAAGTCAGTGCGCTTACAATACTCAAAAACTAAAAGAATCGCTTCTCTCAACTATCGTAGCACAACTTAGTGTGTGGAGGAGCACTCAATGCTTAATCGTTATGAAAAAGTTTTGGTCATTGATGGTCGTAGCACTCGTAACTTTGGGTGCAGGCTTTACCAGTTGTAGCGATGATGATGATGAGTTCAAGCCTACTGTAGGTGAAGTTGTACTTCCCTCTGAAGGTGACGGTTCTATCACAGCATCTACTGCGGCATTTACATTTAACACCACTGGTGTGACAGATTTGGCTTATAAGGCTGTTAAGGCAAACGAGGTAACTCGTGCCGCTGCAACTCCTGACGCTGAACAGATTTTTAATGAAGCAACTAAGACATTCCCCATGCAGGATGGCGAAAACACGATTGTTGTTGATAGTCTTGTTGGTGCTACAGATTACGTGATTTACTTCGCTATGAAGACAGTGAATAACACTTATCTTCTCGAAGAACACAACGTAACTACTGCTGGTTACGGCGAACAGGTTGTTTCTTTGAGCGGTGTTTCAACTACTACAGCGAAGCTCACGCTCACTACAAACGGTGTGCTTGAAGTAGCTCACAAGGTGGTGAAGGTTGCTGAAGCTGGTGAAACAGCTCCCGACGCTGATGTTGTTTTCGCAGACGCAGAAGAAGCAGGAAAGGTTCTTCCTGTTGTTGACGGTGAAAACGTTTTGGACGTTGAAGGTCTCGAAGGTGCAACAGACTATGTTGTTTATGTTGCTATGAAGCTTGCGAACGAAACATTCGTTCTTGAAGAATGCAGCTTCACCACTTCTGAATACGGCGATCAGATCCTCACAATGATCAGCACAACTCCCTTCTCTGTGAAGTTCCACGTAAACATGCCCGACACTGCACACTGGTTGCTCCTCCTCGGTGAACGTGAAACTTACGAACAGATGAAGATGTTCTTCGGTCAGAACGACGCTGGTTTCCTTGAAAGCGTAGGTAGCGTGAACTACACTGGTCCTCAGACTATCGAACTCAAGGACGGTGACTTCTGGTATACAGAAACTGACTGGGATGGTTCAGTATTGGGCGACATGACTTATACTATTAAGCCCGGTACTGCTTATGTGATGTTGATTTCTGCTGCTTACCATGGTCAGGTTCCCAATGTATGGCCCGAAACATGGCGTTGGATTCCTTACTACGAATTCACACATGGTGGCGACGACGACTATGTTGACGACGACATGGGTGTGTTGAGCACTCGCGGTGTGATGAACCTCGGTGAATACACTGAAGAATGTAAGGATGCTAATGTTAAGTTTACACACGAATATGCTAAGCAGTGCTTCTGGACAAATCCCGCAGCGCTTCCCGCTGAAGGCGAAGGTGTAGAAGTAACACTCAGAAAGCTTACTGAACGTACTGCTTACTTTGAAATGGTTCCTTCTGAAAACTGCTTGAGCTACCACGTTCTTCCCTTGGCTGACGAAGACTATGCGATGCTTGAAGGCTTCGTAGGTGCAGAAGGTATGCAGGCTTATGTATTGAACTATGGTGAACCCATGGCTGGTGGTAACGAGTTCGTGATGTCTGGTCTTACTGTAGGTGCTAATTACCACATGATGGTAACTGGTCTCTTCGAAGAAAATGGCGCCGTTCAGAGCTTCCACCACTCTACATTCTCACCCCAGGAATCTACACTCCCCCTCCCTGTTATTGAAGTAACAAGCGTGGATGAAAAGAATACTCACGATAAGGTTTACTTCAACATCAAGTGTTCTACAAAGGACGCAACCGCTGTGAAGTACATCGCCAACTATGTGAAGGACTGGATTCCCGAACTCAACTCTGGTTATTCTTACAACGACATGGTTGAAATGTATGGCCAGATGCTTACAGAAGATGAACTCGCTCAGGTTAACTCAGACGAAGGTTACGAACTCTTCTACACAACTTACGAAGATGTTGCTACTCGTTTGGCTGTAATTGCTTACAACGAAGACGAAAAGGCTTGTGAAGCTGCTTGGGCTGACTCAAAGGCTGCAGGTCTTCCTGCAAAGGATAAGGTAGAATCTTCACTCTATGCTGACCTCGAAGGCAACTGGGTATTGAACTACTGGGATACTCAGAGCTACTTGAGTTCTGAAAACTCTGACAAGACTCAGAAGTACCGTCAGTTCAACTCAGTAATCACTACAAACCCTGACTTCGGTCCTGCTTCATTTGCAGAATGGAAGGGTGATGCTTCTTACGACTTTGTATTGGGCGCACTCGGTGGTAACGAATCACGCGTGAAGAGCCTCTTCGACGAATACAAGGCGGTTGCTGCTTACCATAAGGAAAAATACGCAAGCCAGAACCAGCTCGTGGGTGTGAACTTCCCCTGTGGCTATTACACTAAGGCTGATGCTCAGAACGTATTCACTCCTTGGGACCTCTTCACTTCTGAATACTACTCAGCTTACGACAACTTTGAACTCTTCTACGACTTCGGTCCTAAGGTGTTCTTCGAAGTTAAGGATGCTAACACAATCGTGTTGAAGTCTGACATGAATGCACTTCCTCCCATGGAAAGCTTCGATGGTGCTTACTACATGGTAGGTATTGGCAAGAACGGTACAACTAATCAGTACTTGCTCGCTTGCGAATTCCCCGTAACAATTTCTGAAGATAAGAACACATTGACAGTTCACCCCGTAGAAGTAGACGGCATTCCCTACTATCCTGGTACTATTCAGTACAACTACGGTTACGCATATCCTCAGAACGTAACTTACAAGGAACTCGTTTACACTCGCGGTACACTCGAAGATGCTCAAAGCCCCGTTGCTGCTAAGCGCTTCTCTGTAGCTGACGCTATCAAGGCAAGCCGTGCGGTTTACAACGCAACTGAAGGTGTTGCTATTGACTTCACAGCTCCCGCTAAGCGTAACGCTAAGCTTCAGGCACGTCCCAAGCTTAACCGCGTTGAAGGTAAGTTGTTCGACGTTAAGGCTAACTTCGAAAAGAATCGTAAGTAATTCTTAAGTAATATACAATCCAATAGGTTAATGATGCATTACGCACCGTTAGCCTATTGGTTTGTTTTGCACTTGCGAAACTTAAGTAACTAATAGATAATAAAAAAATATTATGATGAAAAAGTTTTTTACCGTGGCAACAATGTTTGCCCTCGTAGTAGGATTTGCTGCTTGTGGCGGTGGTGATGACGAACCTACAACGCCTACACCTCCCTCAACAGAGCAACCTGGTGATAATCCCAATGAAAACCCTGGTGATAATCCTACAGATGATCCCACAGATCAACCTAGTGCTGATGCAGTTAAGTTCGTAAACCGTGTGACTTCAGCTTCTACGGGCTTGACGCTTGCTGCGACACACAGCTTCTTGGAAGTTTCTGACGAGGTGGCGCCTGTAGAAGTAGAGTTCGCAGTCTTCAATGCTGAAGGACAGAATATTACGGATGCTGCAACTGTTTATGTTGTAGAAGGTAACAGCAGTGTGCGTGTAGCAGATGCGAAGTATACTCCCACAGCAACGGGTAAGTACCAGTTCTGGGCTTCTTACAAGACACAGAACACCAAGAGTGATGCCCTCCTCGAAGTGGTGGCTGTAGCAGATATGCCCGAAACGCTTGCTGATACCAACCCCACCTCTACCGACTTCAAGCACCATGCGCTTCTCATTAAGGCTACGGGAGTAAACTGTCCCAACTGTCCTCGTGCTACTGAAGGTATCCACTTGTTCTTTGAACATAGCGACTATGCTGACAATACGGTTCAGATGGCATTGCATACTTACGATGATGGTCACGTGCTCAGCAGCAAGGGTGCTATCACCCTCACTCGCCAGGCAGGTTTGGGTGCAAGCTATCCTGCTATTAAGCTTAATTTTAAAGAACTTGTACCCACACTTGGTTCTGATGAGATTGCCAATATGTTGGACGAAAAGATTTCTGCAATCTGCTTAAACGCTTCAGAAACAGCAATTGCAGTTTCTACTTCTTACAATGAAGAAACTGGCGCCATCAGCGTTGCTGCAAAGGTAAAGTGTGATGAACCTAACAAGTATAAGGTTTCTGCTGTGCTCTTGCAGGATAATGTTTACTTTTATCAGCAGGGTGCGCAAAAGACTGAACACCACATGCATGAAGCTATCGTAAGAGCGGTTGCTCCTGCTACAGGTGTAGGTTATGCACTTAACAACGGTGAGGAAACCGAACTTGGTACAACATACGACTTCTGCAGCGAGTTTAATGTAAGCGACCTTTATTCAAAGGGAACTGGCGAACACACTCTTGATGTTCTTCGCGATGCTCGCGTAATCGTTTACGTTCAGACTGCTGACAAGGCCGTTGACAACGTAGTGAGCTGCGGTTTGAACCAGAAGGTGGGCTTCCTTTACAACGAGTAGTAACTTTAAGGTTTTAAGGTTATGAGGTTTTAAGGTTTTAAGGGACCATGCGGATGTTAAAAAAAGGTTTCTGCCCCATTCGGATGGTTCTTAAAACCTCAAAACTAGGCGACCTCACAACGAGGGTGTTCAAATTGTAATAATAAGTGAGACTGTTTAGAGATGCATTTGGTCTTGTAAATCTACTAAATCCGGATGATCAAGACGCCGAAGGTGTCTCCGCTCAGTAACCGGGGCGTGCGAGCGAAGCGAGTACCCCCGGTAAGGAGCGCCCAAGCATTGCACCCTGGAGGGGTGCCCGAGCAACAAGGTTTGCCAAGTGTTGGGGCACTCTTCCAGAGTGCGACTACTCACTGACATCAATCCGGGGGTATTCGCTTCGCTCAAACCACCCGGTTACCGAGCGGTGACGCCTTCAGCGTCATTGAGCGAGTGAAATTCTTTAAGTTACCGAGCGGTGACGCCTTCAGCGTCATTGAGCGAGTGAAATATTTAAGGCAATAATATAGCCGTTTACCCAAGATTTTTAACAGACCCCCTCCGCAACTAACGTTGCTCGACCCCCTTCATTTCCCCCGTTATCGGGGGACGGAAATCCCTAACTTTTGGGGACAATTTTAGTTAGTCTACCTCGCTTGACTTTCCAATTAGGAATCATAAGCGTAAGGAAGTATATAAAAATCCTCCCCAAAGTTAGGGGAACCGACGCTCGAAGTGAGAGCAGAGGATAAACTTGTTTATACTATGCCTTACGAGGAGGAGGAAGACCGAGGTTGCGAGGTCAAATACCCAAAGGGCGGAGGGGTCTGTGGTATTGGGTCAACTCCTATATTGTTACCATCTTTAAAGTTACCGAGCGGTGACGCCTTCAGAGTCATAATCAAGATAGACCAGACAGAAATTCAGTGTATGGTATAAACAATCTGCAATATATCAATGCTTTTCTAATCTTGGTAATAATGTTAATTTTGAACACCCAACCTCAAAACCTTATAACCTTATAACCTTATAACCTTAAGACCTCAACTTAAAACCTCACAACCTTATTACACATATGAAAAAGTTATTCTTCGGCGCATGCCTTGTGGCTGCACTCTTCTCATGCTCGGACAGCGGAGATGATTTGACAGAAGTTCCTGGTGGCGACAACACAGAAAACGGCGGAAACACCGAGGAGATAGAATATGCTACGGACGAAACGGTGTATGAAATTCCCGTTGTCTTCCACGTGTTCTACTCTCAAAAGAGTCAGCGCCTTGAGTATGTTGAGGAAGGTCACCTTCCCAAGGTGCTCGAAGCGGTAAACCGTCGCTTTGCTAACTGCGGTGTAGACCTTAAGTTGCAGTTTAAGTTGGCTGAGGTTGACCCTGAAGGAAATGCTATGCCTGAACCGGGTGTGGACCGTCAGAAGTTAAGAATAGCGACCTTCGACAGTTCGGATTTCCTCAAGGATGCAGCATTCACCATGCGCGTAGAATCAGGCGAAGAAAAGCAGGCAGAGGATTTTATTTGGGATCCTACGAAGTATTTGAATATCTGCCTCTTTAAGGAAAAGGAGAAGGGTGTACTTGGTATTTCTTCATTCCCCTACACGCTTCACCCCGACACACTTGCGGGTATGCCCAAGTTGATGGAAATGCGCCCTGCAAGCGAATTGGATTATCCCCACTGCGTGTATGTCAACTCGCAATATATTTACGATCTTGAACCCGAGACTTACTCTACTTCTGAAATTGTAGGTACACTCTGTCACGAAATTGCGCATTACCTTGGTTTGCGCCATGCTTTTGGCGAAGATCCCGAGACTTACAGCCGTGATTGTGATATTGATACAGACTTCTGCGAGGATACTCCCACTTATAACAAGAGTCAGTACGACCAGTATTTGCGCCGCAACTATCCCAGTGTGTTTACGCCCGAGTTGGTTGCCCAATTAGCGGAACGCACTGTGAGTGAAACGAATTCCATGTATACAAAGGGTGAGAAGTTTATCTCTACCAACATCATGGACTATGCCGTGAGCTACCTCAACGAACTTTCGCCCCAGCAGTGCGAACGCATCCGCTACATCCTGATGCGCAGTCCCTATGTGCCTGGTCCCAAGGTGAAGCGCGAAGATACTCCTGCACCCGTGCGTAGTACACATAAGCAACCCTTCCCCCATAGAATCGCGTATTAGTTTTGAGGTTATGAGGTTGTAAGGTTTTGAGGTTTTAAGGCTTTAAGGCTTTTATTGCTTCTTCTTCTATATAACAAACTTATAAACAGTTGAAATACAGGCGTTTGAAAAATTGTTATTTTTGCTCTCATTTTGGGGCAGCCAATTCGGTACTATATAACAAACGCTTGTTTCAGGGGAGAAAACTCTATTGATTGATAATTTGTCTCACGCAGACTACGCAGACTTTCGCAGAAGCGCACACAC
>JAZQXB010000098.1:0-77494 GCA_045632685.1 Alloprevotella sp. | reverse complement strand
AAGAGTATGGAGTTGTCGCTAATGCTATTAAATTCAAACTTCTATTAAGAATGTTTGCAGTTATTAAGCGAAGAACACCTTTCGTTAAAAAAGCAGACCACCTGTTATAGCCTCAAATAAGCGGTATTGATATTTCAACGCACAGCCTTCCATATTGTTTTTGCGCTCGAGATTGAAGGTAGTCTTTTGGGGATGGGGTTTCACAAAGCCACAACCCCTCCCCAAAAGACAAGATTCAATCGCGCCTACAGAATTTTCAAAATATGCAAAAAAAACTTGCAGATTTATTTGGTCAGATCCTATATTTCTGTGTGCCCATAAATCTCCGCGCCCTTTGCGTCTTTGCGTGAGGAATTTCACACAGAACTGAAAGTCGCTGTCCGAACTTGTAAGGGGAAAGCAATCCACGGAATACACAGAAAAGTCTCCACGTATTTGCACGTACCTACTCGAATTTTTTTGAGCCACGAATGGGCACGAATTTACACTAATGCCATGTAGCGTAGTTGTTTCACGCAAAGTCGCAAAGTATCGCAAAGTTTCTGCGACAAAAATATGTCCTTCTTCTATATAACAAACTTATAAATGATTGAAATACAGGCGTTTGAGAAATTGTTATTTTTACTCTCATTTTGGGGGCGCCAATTCAATACTTCTATATAACAAACTTATAAACAGATGAAATACAGGCGTTTGAAAAGTTGTTATTTTTATCTCATTTTGGATTGTGCCAATTCGGTACTATATAACAAATCTCTTTGCAAGCATGTTACTGCACAGTATTGTTTGTAATTAGGCAACGTAGAAAATCTTGTAAATCACTTTCGTAATGCCCTCCTACGGGGGCAATGCACACATAATTACCAGTTGTTATTTCTCATTTTTGTTTGCCTTTAGGCAATGGGAACTGTCCGGTAAAATTTGTCTCTTAAACATAGAAATTCTCGTTTTTTTCGGTTGAATATTTATAAGGGGGCTTGTATGAGTACAACGATCCATCAAACAAAGAGTTATATATATTTACCGGACAACAATAATATTAAATACTCATGCAGTATTGTATTTTCTCACGTAGAGGACGCAGAGTTACGCAGAGTTTTGACTATGCAGATGGAAGGGGGGTAGCAGAAACGCGGTCCGGATGGAACATACGAGCGAAGCAAAGTATGTCTCTGCGCAATCTGTTTTAGCAAGATTATGTCCTGCATGGTCTTTGCGTAACTCTGCGTGAGAAAATATAATTCCCCACGGCACGATTATTAAAAACTCCGCCCAGCAGATTGCCTGCAGGGCGGAGTTGCTTTTTCTCGGTATAATAATCAAGTATGCCTGATGTCACACCATATCATTTATCTTACATTATTGGTGTCCGCTAAACACGTTTTTGTGTCGAATAATACCGGTCTGGGCAACAGACAAGTCCCTTCTCAAGAGGTGATAACGGCTGTCCGCTTAAAATTCCGCCCGTCACAAGACATAAACTTAACTATGGATAGCTATATTTGCTATTTTGAGGCATATTCTGTCATTTTACAGCAACTTAAAGTCGACTTATACGTCCAGTATATCGGCTGTCCGAGAAAATAGAAGTCCCAGAAATCACCAAAGATTTTTAACGGACACCAATAATCTTACATAAACCTTCTTGCCACCGATGATATAAATGCCAGCGGGGAGTTCGTGCTTGAGGTTCTTCAAGTCCGCATTGCGCTTAACGAGCATACCGTTGGTGCTGTAGACATCAGCAGTGGCGGGCACTGCGCCATCAACAGTTACACCACCTATGGCAGTAGGCACACCCTCTATGAGGAAGAATTCCTTCCACTGGTCTGCCTGTTGATAGGCTGAAATGCTTTTTTCAGGCACTTGCAATGTACATTTCTGTGTATTAACGTAAAAAAATACGTCGCTGCCACAAATAGGAGGCACTTCGGCATAACTAATCAACTTCTTGAGATTTTCACAATCATAGAAAGCATAATCACCTATGTTGGTCACGCTGTTACCAATCTCTACAGAAGTCAAACTCCAGCAACCATCGAAAGCCCACTCACCTATGCTGGTCACGCTGTTAGGAATCACTACAGAAGTCAAACTTGAGCAATTAGTGAAAGCATAATCCCCTATCCTGGTCACGCTGTTACCAATCTCTACAGAAGTCAAACTCCAGCAACCATTGAAAGCATAATCACCTATGCTGGTCACGCTGTTAGGAAGCTCTACAGAAGTCAAACTTGAGCAACCTACGAAAGCACCCCAACCTATGCTGGTCACACTGTTAGGAATCACTACAGAAGTCAAACTTGAGCAATTAGAGAAAGCAGAATAACCGATGCTGGTCACGCTGTTAGGAAGCTCTACTGAAGTCAAACTTGAGCAATTAGAGAAAGCATAATCACCTATGCTTGTCACGCTGTTACCAATCTCTACAGAAGTCAAACTTCTGCAATCTCTGAAAGCCCACTCACCTATGCTGGTCACGCTGTTAGGAATCTCTACAGAAGTCAAACTTGAGCAACCATAGAAAACTTCATCACCTATGCTGGTCACGCTGTTACCAATCTCTACAGAAGTCAAACTTGAGCATTCATAGAAAGCTTCATCGCCTATGCTTGTCACGCTGTTACCCATCTCTACAGAAGTCAAACTTTTGCAATTATAGAAAGCTTCATCACCTATGCTGGTCACGCTGTTAGGAATCTCTACGGAAGTCAAACTTGAACATTCTCTGAAAGTTTGATTCCCTATGCTGGTCACGCTGTTACCAATCTCTACAGAAGTCAAACTTGAGCAATATCTGAAAGCATAGTTACCTATGCTGGTTACGCTGTTAGGAATCTCTACAGAAGTCAAACGTGAGCAACCTTCGAAAGCCCACTTCCCTATGCTTGTCACGCTGTTACCAATCTCTACAGAAGTCAAACTTGAGCAACCATAGAAAACTTCATCACCTATGCTTGTCACGCTGTTACCAATCTCTACAGAAGTCAAACTTTTGCAATTATAGAAAGCTTCATCACCTATGCTGGTTACGCTGTTAGGAATCTCTACGGAAGTCAAACTTGAACATTCTCTGAAAGTTTGATTCCCTATGCTTGTCACGCTGTTACCAATCTCTACAGAAGTCAAACTTGAGCAATTCCTGAAAGCAGAGTTACCTATGCTGGTCACGCTGTTAGGAATCTCTACGGAAGTCAAACTTGAGCAACCATCGAAAGCACCATTACCTATGCTGGTCACACTGTTAGGAATCTCTACGGAAGTAAAACTTGAGCAACCATCGAAAGCAAAAGCACCTATGCTTGTCACGCTGTTTGGAATCTCTATAGAAGTCAAACTTGAGCAATTAATGAAAGCACCATTACCTATGCTGGTCACGCTGTTAGGAATCACTACAGAAGTCAAACTTGAGCAACTAGAGAAAGCATAAGGAGATATTGATACAGTGCCATCTTCAATTGTAATAGATGTGTTGACAGGCATTGTTCCTTTGTACTTGTATAATACCTTTCCTGCATAAATGACACCATTTGGTTGATTGTTATACCATGGTGTTTCATAGAAAGCTTCATCACCTATGCTGGTCACGCTGTTAGGAATCTCTACAGAAGTCAAACTTGAGCAATATCTGAAAGCATAGTTACCTATGCTGGTCACGCTGTTCGGAATCTCTATAGAAGTCAAATTCCAGCAAGATTCGAAAGCTGAATTCCCTATGCTGGTCACGCTGTTACCAATCTCTACAGAAGTCAAACTTGAGCAATTATAAAAAGCTTTAGGAGATATAGATACAGTGCCATCTTCAATTGTAATAGATGTGTTGGCAGGCATTGTTCCTTTGTACTCATATAATACCTTTCCTACATAAATAACACCATCTGGTTGATTGTTATACCATGCTGTACCAGAGAAAGCATAATACCCTATGCTTGTCACGCTGTTAGGAATCTCTACAGAAGTCAAACTTGAGCAACCATAGAAAGCTTCAGAACCTATGCTTGTCACGCTGTTAGGAAGCTCTACAGAAGTCAAACTTGAGCAATTATAGAAAGCATAATCACCGATGCTGGTCACGCTGTTAGGAATCTCTACAGAAGTCAAACGTGAGCATTCTTCGAAAGCTTCATCACCTATGCTGGTCACGCTATAAGTATTCCCATGATAAGTGACCGATTCGGGGATTTTGACTTCTCCAGAATATTCATTGGAATAGTAACTATCCCCTCGATAAGTCACCGCTACCGTCTTATCTGCCTGCGACGTGATGTTGTAATAAATGCCATCCACCTCAAAGTCGTGGGCACTCACACTCATGCTGCACAGCAATCCCATTACTGCTAGCACTAAAGATTTCATTTTTCTCATAATAATTATTTGTTAAATGGTTATCAAACTTTCTAACTCAAGATAACCACTCTACCGAAGGAATACAAAAAAGGCGTGGAAACTCTGTTGCTATCTTTGTCATCAGGCCTTCGCATTGCCTTTCCATCAAGATAAACAACAAAAGTAGTCCACGCCGAAAGGTATTATAAAGTAGGTATGCTGCCAGCCACTACTGGCTGACAGGCATACACAAGAATAATACACCTTGCATGGACGCTTCGTTGCTCTACCTTCCGATGGGATCAAGTTTGCGAAGTTTGATGACACGAAGATAAAGTTATGAACCGTCCTTTCTGCTCCCGTGCCTCAAGGTTCACGACCTCAATATGCAGTGATAGAGCGGATATGTATGTATTGATTCTCCTGCCATTTGACTGGCGGAAGAACTATTGGCAAAGTTATGAAAAAATAATATTATGGAGTTGCGAACTCTTAAATATTTGGGAAATAAGAATAACAGGAGTTACTTGCGTGACTTTGAGTTGCCCCGTCTGGAATTTATGCGTGCATAACGCTCCTCTAGATTACCAAAAATAAAATTTTAGGGGTAAATCAAGCAAATTCCTCATTCTGTGAAAGTTGCGTTTTAACAATAAGGTGAAAAAGCGCTGAAAAAGTGAGATAGTGGACCGTGGCTGCGTTATTTCAAGTCAAGAACACCATGCGCTGAAAATAACGCATTCCCAGCAAGCCAAAGGCGCATTTTTAGGGTCGGAAGGTTGGCAAAACTTTAACTTTTATTAAGAAGATTTAACACTCCGACCGACCTGCAGAAAATTATTCGGCACATAAAAAACATTATTCGGCACCTATTTTTTACAAGATGCCGAATAATTTTTGCCAAAACCGGTGTTTTTTTAGAAGACTCCCCAAAATTGCATGCTGATAATCAGGCACTTAAAAAGGAGGTGTTACCTGTCTGGGTAACACCTCCTTTCCTGCAATGCAAAGATAATACATTTTGAAGCGAAATGCAAATCGCCTTTTTTAAGCCGCGGGTGCTTTTATGCGAAAAATATTGACAAATCTAAATCGTCAAATAAATTGGAAATAACATACAGTTACTTGCCATTTGAAAAGTTTAGACTTTGGTCCAGCGTAGATACACTCTTGCGGCTTATGCGAAGATCGTACTGTAGGTTTTGACTGCAGTTATTCAGGTTTGGATTACCAATCCTCTGATTCATGATAGGGAAGATCATCCTTTACCCTAATCTTCTTCATTTGTCCCTGAATGTAGTCCTTCTGTTGTTGGTCGTATTTCTCTGGGTACAGTTGCATGTTGTTAATTTGATCTACATATCCGCTATAGGCGCGACTCGTAAACCTGCGGTTTATGCCGTCACGGTATTTTTGTTTCGATGCCTTCTGTCTCTCACTCAATCTCGCTCTTGTGGCATCGTTCTTCGCTCTGATTTCCGCCTTCCTGGCAGCTTCGCGCTCGCGTTTTTCTTGTTGCTTTTCCGCAATATCTCCAGCGATGTCTGCCGCAAGGTCTAATACGCTACCAGAAATAGAGAAGATGCAATCCCACATAATGGCTCTGCGTTCTTTACGTTTTTGCTTGCGGATGGCCTCCTCTTCTTGTTGAATATAGGTCAGGAGTTCTGTTGCTTCTGCAAAGTCAGGATCTTCAGCAAGTACCTTGTTGAGGTAATTGGTGACCAATGTGTAGTCAATGGCGTTTGCCTGCTGGAACTGGTTGAAGTAGAACACCGCCATGTTAAAATAGGCCGCCGAGCGGTAGTCGAGAATGTTGAAGTTGTCGGTCTGCAGGATTAACATAGAGTAGGCAGAGATGGTGTTGTTGTCGCTTACCACTTCCAGTTGATTCAGCATCTGTTCAAACAAGGGATACTCCTCGGTGCCATCTTCCGCCAATGTCGTTGTGAGTCCAAAGCGCGTAGCAGTCAGTTTGCCCGTTTGTGGGTCTTTAACGATACCGTCGTATTGGTTTTCTGTGATAGAAATACTGTCTTCGTTAAGGATGGTCCATGATCCGCAATCATTGACTACGCTTCCGATGGGAACTTGGTATACCGTTTGGCGCTGTGGAATGATGAGTTCGGGTAGGGGAGTGTTGAGGTCGAGGTTGTTCTTGAAATGGTTGATCCAATCAGCAACAGAGGCGAAATTCTTGGCATTTTGCAATCCCGCCCCATAGCATTCGTTGAGTGCTGTAATATTGTTATATCCTAAAAGGTAAGCGCGCAGGAAGTATAGTGTAGCCGTTTCCTTATCCATTGGGAGGTATAAACCATTGTAGGCATAAACGCCAAGATTGTGGAGGGCCATGTTTTGATTTGCCGCTGCAGCCATCTTGAGTAGGTTCAACCCTGTGCGGATGTCTCTGTCAATGCCGACGCCATTGATGTAACTCACCGCCAAATCGTTCACGGCTTGTTGGTGGCCTAAATTCGCCGCTTTGCGCAACCATTTTACGGATGCCTGATAATCTATAGGTTGAAGGAGCAACCCCGTTTTATGGATAACAGCAATGTTGTAGGCACCCGTAGCGGAACCCAATTCAGCCGCTTTATGGTAATATTCTAATGCCTTATTGCAAAAGAAAGCATAAGTTTGGTTGGCATCTTTCGCCTTTATCTTGACAATCCTTTCCGTTAAGAGTCCCGTCATATTGGTTTCGTAGAGTCTGCCAATGTTGACCAAGGCATCAGGGCATCCCGCTTCTGCAGCTTTCTCCAACCACTCAAGGGCTAACTTCAGGTCCTTTCCCTTGGGAGTTCCTAATCCATTCGTGTATAAATTTCCAAGGTTTAACATCGCAAGTGCAGACCCCTTTTTGGCTGCTTTTGACAAGTAATCAAATGCCTTTTTGTAGTCGCGTTCCTGGGGAACTGTGGAGGTGATAATTTGGGGATTTCCCTCTTTGCCTACAAAATAGCAGAGTCCAATCTTGTACATAGCATCAGGATCACCCGATTTGGCAGCCTCCAGAAGTGCTTCGGAGTACGCAAAGGGTTCTTCCTTAATGACTTGAGCGGATAATGGTTGGAAAACAAATAGCACCACCATGCATGCGAAGGAAAGAATAAGTTTTTTCATGGTAATAAAGTTGATTGAGGTTTACGTATAGTCGTCCGTCGCCCGCTTGGGAACACGGGATGACGCAAATGTAAATAAAACTTTATTAGGGAGGGGGGCAATGGGTAAAAACTATTATTGCTTCTATATAACAAACGCTTGTTTCAGGGGAGAAAACTCTATTGATTAATAATTTGTCTCACGCAGACTACGCAGACTTTCACAGAAGCGCACACACTTTGTTTGTGCTTGCCATCCGGATGGTAGCGCAAGCGTAGCGTGCGCCTCTGCTCCGCATGGTTCTGTGTATTCCGTGTCTTCTGTGTGAGACCATTTCTCACCCCGCATGGCAATATGTTCTTATGTTCTTCTATATAACAAACTTATAAACAGTTGAAATACAGGCGTTTGAAAAATTGTTATTTTTGCTCTCGTTTTGGGGGCGCCAATTCAATACTTCTATATAACAAACTTATAAACAGTTGAAATACAGGCGTTTGAAAAATTATTATTTTTGCTCTCGTTTTGGGGGCACCAATTCAATACTTTTGTCTAGAGTGAAGACAAAAAAAGAGGAGCGCCCTGCGCTCCTCCATGTATATTATTATAATGTGTACCTACTTCGCATGCTTTTCCTTATGCTTCAAGAGTTGGCGTGCGAGTGATTCGCAGCAGAGGTCTACGCCTTCTTCGAATGTGTCACACACTTTTTCCGCACGGAGTTCAGCACCTGCCACATGCACATTGATGCCTACTTCCTTATTCATTGCCGTTTCGGGCTTAACTACTTTGAGGATAACATCTGCGCGGACAATATCGTTTGCTTTTTCCAACTTAGAGACTTTCTTGTCAATGTACTCCTGCAACTTTTCTGTTGCGGTGAAGTGGATGGATTGAATCTTGATTTCCATAGTAATCCTCCTTAATTATTTTGGTTAGTACTACGCCCTGGGATGGGCTTGTTCGTATGCTTTTTTTAACTCCGCAAAGGTGGTATGCGTATATACCTCCGTTGTGGAGACGCTTTCATGTCCGAGTAATTCTTTTACCGCTTCGAGGTCTGCGCCATTGTTGAGCATCACGGTGGCATACGTGTGTCGCAACACGTGGGGCGAGCGCTTCTGCTGGTTGGTGACACACGAGAGGTATTTCTTCACCACCGCTCTCACCTCTCCCGCCGTCATCGGTTTACCATTCGTACGCAAGAATATTTCATTGAAATCTTGCGACACTTCCGCACTTCGAATAGTCAGAAACGAACGAAATGCCTCCGCCAACTCCGTACCAAAAGGTACGATACGCTGCTTATTGCGTTTTCCCAACACCTTGAGTTCCTTCGCACTAAGATCTACGCTCTTTACCGTCAAACCTAATAGTTCTGAAAGGCGAATTCCTGTACTGTAAAAGGTAAGCAGTATCAAGCGATCGCGCTCCGCCTCATATCCTTCACCAAATTCCACTTCATCAAAGAGGCGGTCCATCTCATTTTCACGCACGAAAGTCGGCAATCGCTTCTGAATCTTCGGATTCTTCAGTGTTTCCGTAGGATCTACCGTCACACGTTGCATGCGCAACAGGTAGCGGTAAAAACTCCTCACCGAACTCATCTTGCGGTTCACCGTTCGCGCCGTCACCCCCTGCTCCATATCCACCATCATCCAGCGACGCAATACGTCTTTATCCAATCGCTCCCAAGTAAGTTGTTCGTCCAATCGTTGACAAAAGTGCCACAGATCGGTGAGCGAAGCGCGGTATGTCAGCACCGTGGCTTTCGAATAACCTTTTTCAGCCAAAAGGTAGTTCATAAATTGCTCTATCGTCTGCATTACTTTCAAGGGGTTTCGGTATGGGCAAAGTTAAGGAAGTTTTCGGGAACTGACAAATTTTAGGAGGGAAAATAATGGGGAATGATTAACGCTCAACGGCTAAAGGGGAACGATTAACGGGGAAACAGGAGCGGTTAAAGAAGAACACACAGCACGGCATAGTTTATCTTTACTCTTTTATCTTTACTCTAAAAATCAGTTCTTTTCACCTAAAAGCGATACGCTAAAATGTAACGATTTTTCGCACAACTCCGGCCTGGTGCTTCAAAACGCGATTTGCATTTCGTTGAAAAATGTATTAACTTTGTACTACGAAAAAGGAGGTCTTGCCCAGACGGGTAAGGCCTCCTTTTTAACTATCTGATAATCAGCATGCAATTTTTCAACACAACTTGAAACAACAAGTATTATAGCAAAAATTATTCGGCACGTAGGAAAAATTAGGTGCCGAACAATTGTTACGACGTGCCGAATCGGATTTTGCAGGTCCATTTCAACGTTACAAAATCTTAATAATTCTTAAATTTTCTTAATACAAAAATTAAAAAAACGCACAAAAAGATGAAGGGCAAAAGCACGAGAATTCAAAATTTGTAAGGCGAGGACGCTTCGGTCCGAAATAGCGCACGCACGACCCGTTACGTCACTTTTTTGAATGTTTTTTGACTGTAGTAAAAACAGAAACAAACTATGAATTAATGAGTTGCAGAAATAAGAGCAGTAACATTGCAGTTGCCCAATCTGGAATTTATGTGTACATTGCCATTGTCCCTCTGTTTAGAGAAAGACATTACGAAGGTGATTTACTAAATTGTATACATTGCCTAAATACAAACAATACTATGCCGTAACATACTTGCAGGGGGTTGTTTTATAGAAACAATAGTTAAAAATATAGGTAATTATATAGCAGATGTCCACAAATCATCCTTACACCAAAGATATTATGCTCTTATTATTGTAGCCACTAATGGTCACTAATTTACAAATGTCTTACGGGGAGTTTTAGACCGGATGGCTATTATACTCATTAGTGGCTCGAAATAAAACAAACGAGTTTTCGTGGACAACTAAAGGTCACTCAAGCAACACCTATATTATTGCCAAAACAAACGGGGTTTCGTGCACCCCATATCATGACCTTTCCAAATTTCAGAACTAATAATTTTCAGTATAAAACACGCCTTATTATCAGTACACTACAAACATATAAAAAACACACCTCGGATAGCAAATTCGCAGTTCCAAAGTGTATTTCAAAGAGCATAATGTAAAAAAACGTTAACCTGTTTGGTGGGTTACACACATTTATATATCTTCGCATGGAAGAGTGTGGTGACATCCCTACCCTTCTGTTGCGAAGAGGGGGAGACACACAGAAGCGCAAAAATTCCCGCCGCGCTTCACTGTTTCTAAAAAACTCAAACAACCTATAATCATGTTTCTCAACAACATCACAAAAACATTCAGACAAGTCTTGCTTCTCTGCAGTTTTCTCACATGCGCCCTACCCTTGATAGCTCAAGAAGAAGGTGCTGAACGCGTATACATCAAGGAAGGAACCATGTTCTCGCCTGGTAGAAACGAGACGCAGTATTTCACCGTATGGATCGAAAATGCAGCAGACGCCTACGTGGCTTATCAGGTGGCACTCACCCTGCCCGACGGCGTAACGTTGGCTACATACGATAATGCGCCCGACGTGTATATTGCCAACAAGGAGATGTACCCCAAGGACAACCGCAATGGGAACCTCTACCATGGTTTGACGACGAAGGTGGTGGGTAAGCAGGTGAACATCATCTGCACCGCCATGAGTGGTAACCGCGAGTTCTTAAACCGCTCGGGAGAACTCTTCTCGGTTGGGGTAAATGTATCGCCCTACCTCAAGAATGGCGATGTGGTCATCAGTTTGAAAGAGGTAAAACTCTCAAACAGCAAGGGCACAGGTCCTACCTACACAGAATTTACTTCTACACCCTTTGAAACAGAATCGGAGAGCAGCGTCACGCTCAACATTTCGGCAACGAATCAGTACAGCACCTGCATGTTCCCCTTTGACGTGAACCCCATTCCCGAAGGACTGACCATTTACAGTTGCGACGCTACGGATGGCGAACTCCTCATCCTGGAAGCGCAGAGCGAAATCAAGGCGTTCACGCCCTATATCGCTTACGCACCCAATGGATTTAACGAAACCTTTACGGGGCTGTTAAACGAAGCGGCACACCAGGAGATTGCCACCGTTGGTTTCCTTACGGGTACTGCCTACGGCACAGAGGTGGATAATTCTGCCGCAAACTATGTGCTGCAAAACCAAGGCGAGGGTCCCATGTTCTACAAAGTGGGCAAGACTCCCTTCCACATCCCTGGCGGTAAGTGTTGGTTATCTGTCCCCGCCACACTTCAAGGCATGCCCCGCTTCCATTTTGGCAACACAACGGGTATTGAGAACATTCTCAACACAACGACAACGGATGGCATCTATGACCTTCATGGTCGCCGCACAGATGCTCCCAAGAGCGGCATTTACATCATCGGCAACAAGAAGGTTGCGAGATAATCGCACCAAGTTTTTCTCAGAATAAACTAACTCCATCATACCTACACTATGAAAAGATTTTTTTCAACATTAGCGGCGTGCGCAATACTCTTAGGCGCATCGGCACAAAATACTACTCAGTATTCCATTGAGGTACAAGCGAAAGCTACTTCCTCTGGTGTCATGGATGAGATCGGAATTACCAATTTGATTAACGTAACTGAACTCAAGGTCAAGGGTACTATTAACAGTTACGACATCATTGTTTTCCGCGACAAGATGCCCAAATTGGAAGTGCTTGACCTTTCAGAAGCAAAAGTTGTGGCAAGCACAAAGGCATTCTACGACAATTATTGCACAGGGGAGAATGACTTGAAATGTTATGCCTTTCACGACATGGACAATCTGAAGAAAATTCGTTTGCCTAAGGATATCACGTATATTGGAGATTACACTTTTTACAGTTGTGACAATTTGGTGGACATAGAAATACCTTCTATGGTTGAAACTATTGGGTACGAAGCGTTCTATCATTGTTACAATCTAAGAAAAATTATCTTTCCTGAAAGTGTAACACAAATAGGTTCTTGGGCTTTTAGTAGTTGTGGATTAGAGAGTGCAGTTCTACCTCCCAAAATTAAAACAATTGGAGAGAGTGCTTTTAGAAACAATACCTCACTCACAGAAATCCGCATTCCCAGTTCTGTTGAGAGAATTTATAATTACGCCTTCTCAAATTGCTATAACCTAAGCAAAGTCTACACCTATACCGTAGAACCTACAAATATTAGTGAAGAGACTTTCGAAAAATCTGTGTACCAGAATGCTACGCTCTACGTACCCTCTGTAAGTCTCTTGAATTACTATTGGGACACTGGTTGGAAGCGCTTCTTGAATCTGGCTACTTTCGACGAACCTTACGACTACTTCTATGTCAACAACGACTACACCCTTAATGACGACACGGGTTATATCGAAGGTGAGGACGGCAAGAAGCCCGATGTGGACATCAACGCGGGTGGTGGTATCATCGTTGAAGGTAATCAGGGCGATGATGAAACTCCCAATCAGAACTTGGGCGATGTGACGGTTAATCAAAATGGCGACGGCGTGGGCGGTAGTATCATTGGCGATAACAACCTCCACATTGACAACCTCCACATCCACATCAACGTGCAGGGCGGACACTGGTATTTCTTTGCGTTCCCCTACGACATCCGATTGGATAAGATTTCTACCAAGCACGGTAGCGACTACGTCTTCCGCTATTACGACGGCGAAGAGCGCGCCCATAACGGACACGGCGGTTGGAAGGATATCCACGAAAACCACCTCAAGGCGGCGCGCGGTTACATCTTCCAATGTGCGGCAAACGATGTGCTCATTCTCAATATTGAGGATGTTCGCTTTAAGAAGGAGGATAAGTATAACGAACTTGTGGCTCACGTGAGCAGCAACCTCCAGGATGCCAGCTGGAACTTTACGGGCAACCCCTACTTGAGTTATTTCGACATGAACCACTTGGGATACACTGCACCTATTACCGTTTGGGACAGCGAAACAAATAACTATGTAGCCATCCGTCCCGGTGATGACGACTACCACTTCTCACCCTACGAAGCCTTCTTCGTACAGAAACCCGAAGGCGAGGGCAATGTGATGTTCTCAAGCGAAGGTCAGATGACCTACAACCAGAGTTTGCAGAAGCAACAGGAACAGCAGATGGCACGCAGCATGTACACCGCAAACGAAGCAACCCCCACACGCCAACTCATCAACCTCGTACTTCAGAGCAATGGCATGACCGATAAGACACGCGTGGTGTTCAACGAACAGCAGTCATTGGATTACGAAACCTCTTGCGACGCTGCGAAGTTTGAAACTTCTGGTGTGATCCAACTTTACACGCTCGACGGCAAGGTGCGCTACGCCATCAACGAACGTCCGAAGGGCAATGGCGAAGTGCAGATGGGATATAAGGCTATTGAGAGTGGTAAGTTCACCATTGAAGCACAGCGCATGGACATTGCCGTTTCCATCAAGGATAATGTCACAGGCACCATCCACAACTTCAGCGAAGGTGCTTACACGTTTACTTCTGACGCTGGAACTTTCGAAAGTCGCTTCACACTCCTCTTTGAAGATGCCGTTACGGGTATTGAAGAAGTTGAGGCAGAAGAAATTCTTAAGTCCAACAAGAAGGTGTACGACCTCAAGGGTAACCTTGTGAATCCCATCGTCGGTGGCATTTATATTATTGACGGCGTTAAGGTGCGCGTGAACTAAGGAAAACGCGTTATGAAGACCTTCATAAAATATATGTGTATGGCAGTGTTCCTCATCATGGGGAACCTGCTCTACGCTGAAGCACAATCCGTTTCGCGAGGCGGGTTTAACCCCCAAAATCCTCCCGAACCTCAGGAGCGTTTCCTCTATGAACTCAAGGTGACTGCTGCCAACCAAAATGTGGCATACACCTATGGAACGGGGAAGTACACTGCGGGCACACAAGTGTGGGTGAATTCTTCGCTACGAAAAAGTGACTACAAATTCAAACACTGGACACTCAATGGCGAGGTCTACTCCACCTCTCCTTCTTTCCATTTCACCATGCCCAGTGAGAATGCAGAACTTGTGGCACACTACGAATTCATTCCTGCATCACCACAGGAACCCAACGTACGCTACCTCAATCGCATTTATCTGGAAAATGACACCTACGCAGCGGGTTCCTTCAACATGACAAGCGGCACAGCCATTGAGGTGGGACAATACATCACCCTTCGCGTGTACGTAAATCAGGGGTACGAATTTCTGGGATGGTATGTGAACGAGGCGCTCATCAGCATGAGCACAGAGTTTAATTACCAAATGCCCAATAACGATGTGACCTTCGTGGCAAAATTCCGCTACAACCCCAGCAGTCCTTCGGAACCCGAACACAACGATTCACAAGACAATGTTGAAAACTACCCACTGGGCGATGTCAATTTAGACGGCATTGTTGACGTCTTTGACGTAGTCATATTGGTAAATCGTTGCGTAGACTCCGAAGCAACAGAAATTGGTGTTTACGATATTAACCACGATGGTGCGGTTGATGTATTTGACGTTGTCGAAGTCATTAACATTTCACTAAACTAGAATTTTAGGAATCCAACTATGAAGAAAAAGTATACTATTCCTACCACAAAAACTATAGCACTACATACCGTCTCTATCCTTGCGGCTTCACAACCGCTGAAGCATACTGACAAGGAGGCAAGCAAAGACTATGAAGTGCTCAGCAACAAGTTTGACTCCAAGCAATTTGATTGGGAGTAAATAGGGAAATAAAAGAGTGCGGGTGTGCCAATGTTACTTGGCACACCCGCACTTTGTTTTTGGGGGAGACTATCCGCAGTGGAAGTACTTGTGGACGAGTTTGAGCATTTCTTCTTGGTTGTCGCCGATGTCGGCACGGAGGGTGCGGTCGGCATAACTGCGGAGGCGGGCAATGATACCGTCGATCATGGCAGGACTGAAGACATTGTGCTTTTCGAATACGGCACGCGCAGCTTCGAGGCAGTCGGCAGAGGCTTCGCAACTGTCGGGGAGTTGGGCAAGGTTCTTAAGTTTGTCTTCGTTTTCCTTGCGGTGGATGTTGACATTCACATACGTGCGTTCAGCCAATTCAAGCGCATTGTCGAGTTCAAAACCGTGACGACAGGCTACGGCAAGACCTGCGATGAGTTGGTAAATATCTGCCGAACCGTCGGGAGAGCGCATTTCTACGGTCTGCTTCTGCGTTGTGTCGTAGTTGCTTACGGGTTCGAGGGGGTTCGCTATGCGACACATATCGCTTTTTGCTGCCCATCCAAGGGGAACGCGCACGAGCACAGAGCGGTTGCGGTCGCCCCAACAAACGTTTGTGGGCGCTTCCTGGTGAGGCACGAGGCGGAAGTAAGAGGTGGGATTCGTGTTTCCGAAGGCAGTAATCGCCGCTGCGAGTTCCATCATGCCGGCAATGGCTTTGCGTGCCGTTGCTGAGAGCACACCGCCGTCGAGCATCTGATTCTGTCCGTCCTTCACGATACGCATGTGAACGTGAAGTCCCGAACCCGCCTTGCCAGCAGTAATCTTGGGGGCAAAGGTAATGTCATAGCCGTACTTATAAGCGAGGTTGCGAATCATCCACTTGGCAATCATGAGCTGGTCTGCCGCATCGTTGGCATTGACGGGGAGGAACTCAATTTCGTTTTGCTCATAAATCATGCCGTCAATCGTGAAGTTGCCCACTTCAGAGTGGCCGTACTTAATCTGTCCACCAGCCTGAGCGATGTATGCCATACACTGGGTGCGGAATTCATTGAACTTCGCATAGGGTGCAGACTCGTGGTAGCCCTTTTGGTCAGTTGCAGGGAACATTTCGTCATCGGGGGCAATGACGTAGTATTCCAGTTCGCCCATTGCCTGGAACTCCATGCCCGTAACTTCGTTGAACGCCTTGCATGCCTTGCGGAGCGTGTGTTCGGGCGAACTTTCGAGGGGTTCACCATCTTTGTTGAAGAACGAACAGAGCATGGCGAGCGTGGGGAGTTCTGCAAAGGGATCTACAAACGCTGTGCAGAAGCGGGGGAGCACATAGAGGTCGCTGCTTCCTGCTTCGATGAAGGGGAAGAGGCTACTGCCGTCTACGCGTTCGCCACAGGTGAGGATGGCGTCGAGGTATTCGGCACTGTTAATTACAAAGTTGAGCGTCTTAAGGCGACCATCGGCAGCGGGATACATGAAGTTGACCATGCGAATGCCGTTTTCTTCGATGAAGCGCACAATGTCGGCCTTCGTAAATTCCTTACAGGGCTTACCCAAGTAAGCAACTACGGTGTTGGGATTCATTTTAAGCGTTGACATATTTTTTGAAGGGTTAAAGGTTAAAGGGGAAAGGTTAAAGGGGCTGGCGCGGTGATTGAGGGAGGGGCTGGAAAGAGTATCAGGCCGAACAGGCCGGAACGGGCCATGACGAGCCTTAACAGGGGGCTGGCGCGATAATAATTTGATTGGGGACTCATCCCGCATGGTTGTTGAGGCCTGTTATTGCTTGTTATAGCCTGTTAGGCCTGATAAGTTGTTAAAGCCTGTTACTGCCTGTATAGCCTGTTAGGCTTGATAAGTTGTTAAGGCCTGTTATTGCCTGTTAAGTCTGCCGCCTACAAAAGTATAGATTTTCTTGGAAATAGAAATCCTAACGACAATTTTTATTCTTAACACCCAAAGTTTTCAAAAAGAAATTTAACTTTGCTATCTGAAACATCATGGTCTTATCACACACAACTTATACATCCTATGTTGCGTAAAATTAGAATCGTGCTTGCGGGGATTTCCCTGTTGCTCATCACGTTGTTGTTCCTTGACTTTACGGGAACGGCGCATGCCTATCTGGGTTGGATGGCGAAGGTGCAGTTGGTGCCTGCCGTCTTGTCTGGGTCATTTATTATTTTGGCGGTGTTGGTAGTGCTGACACTGCTGATGGGGCGCGTGTACTGCTCCGTGATTTGCCCGTTGGGCATTGCGCAGGACCTTGTGGCGTGGTTGGGTAAAAAGGCAAAGAAGAACCGCTATACCTTTTCTCCTAATCGCTGGAAGACGCGCTTGGGGATTATGGTTGCCTTTATCATTGCCCTGCTCGTGAGCCTTCCGGGAGTGCAGTTTGTGGCTTCGTTGCTCGAGCCTTATAGTGCCTTTGGGCGTATCGCCACTAACCTGTTGGCACCCGTATGGCAATGGGGCAACAATGCGTTGGCTTATTTTGCAGAGCGCTCGGAGAGTTATGCCTTTTATGAAACGGAAGTGTGGATGCGCAGTGTTCTGTCGTTAGGTATTGCGGTGGCTACGCTCATCATCATCGCCCTTTTTGCTTGGAAGGGTGGTCGCACGTATTGCAACACGATTTGCCCCGTAGGTACCGTTTTGGGATTGTTGAGCAAGGTGAACCAGAAGCACATGCTCCGCCCCGTGATTGACACGTCGAAGTGTAACGGTTGCCGCCTGTGTGAAAAGAATTGTAAGGGCGCGTGCATCAACAGTAAGGAGCATGAGATTGACTACTCGCGCTGCGTGATGTGTATGGACTGCATCAGCAAGTGTAAGCGTGGCGCCATCAGTTATGCCATGAAGGCACCTGCGGCGTCTTGCAAGGCGGCAGCTACTCCAACGAAAGAGGTTCCTGCTTCAGAATCTCGCCGCGCCTTCCTGACGGGTGCCGTAATCGCTACGGCAGCAACAGCCGTGCAGGCGCAGAAGAAGAAGGTGGACGGTGGACTTGCCGTGATTGAAGATAAGGTTGCGCCTCAGCGTGAAACCCCAATCCTACCCCCTGGAGCGATGAACGTGCGCCACTTCACAAAGGCGTGTACGGCGTGTCAGCTCTGCGTGTCGGCATGTCCCAATCAGGTGTTGCGCCCCTCAACGGCTTTGGAGCGCTTGATGCAACCCGAGGTGAGCTATGAGCGTGGGTATTGTCGTCCCGAGTGTACAAGTTGCTCGAATGTGTGTCCCACAGGAGCCCTCACGGCATTGACGCGCGAGGAGAAGTCTTCTCGACAAATTGGTCGCGCCGTATGGATTAAGAAAAACTGTCTCCCGCTGACGGAAGGCGTAAGTTGTGGCAACTGTGCCCGCCACTGCCCCACGGGAGCGATTCAGATGATTCCCTCGGTGGAAGGCGACGACAAGAGCGTGAAGATTCCCGCCATCAATACAGAACGCTGCATCGGCTGTGGTGCTTGCGAAAATCTTTGTCCCTCACGACCCTTTAGTGCTATCGTGGTCGAAGGGCTGGATACGCAGAAGGTGATGTAATTTTTTTAGGGCTAACAGGCAATAACACGCCGTGAAAAGCCTTAACAGCTTTGCGGGATGATGCTCTCAATTTTACTACCGCGCCAGCCATTGTTAAGGCCTGTCATGGCTTGTTATAGTCTGTTGGGCTTTTCCTCTATTACCGCGCCAGCCCTTTCTCCTTTCTCCTTTTTCCTTTCTCATTTCTCCTTTCTAAAAATGGACAGACGTGAATTTCTCAAAATAGTAGGTATCACTTCGGCTACGACTGCCGGATTGTATAGTTGTGCGCCAAAGAAGGGTGCGGAACTCACGAGTAAAGAACTGGGTCCTGTGCCTACGGACCAAATGACGTGTAGAACGTTCCCTGGTTTGGGCGACGACCGCCCCTCGCTCCTCGGTTACGGTTGTATGCGCTGGCCGACTATTCCTAATCCTAATGGGGAGGGGAATATGATTGACCAGGACGCTGTGAATGAACTCGTAGACTATGCCATTGCGCACGGGGTGAACTACTTTGATACGTCGCCCGTGTATGTGCAGGGCTGGTCGGAAAAGGCTACGGGCAATGCCTTGAAGCGCCACCCCCGTGAGTCGTTTTACATCTCTACGAAGTTGTCAAACTTCTCAGACTACTCGCGCGAAAATTCCTTAGCGATGTATCATCAGTCGTTTAAGGACCTTCAGGTGGACTACATAGACTACTACCTGCTCCACTCTATTGGCGGTGGTGGCATGGAGAAGTTCCGTCAGCGCTATGTGGACAACGGCATTTTGGACTTCCTTGTTGAGGAACGCAAGGCCGGACGTATTCGCCACTTGGGCTGGTCGTTCCACGGTTCGAAGGAAGTGTTTGACGAAATGCTCGCCCTTCACGACCAATACCACTGGGACTTTGTGCTCATACAGATGAACTACGTGGACTGGCATATTGCCAAGGGTAGCGGTATCGGGGCAAAGTACCTTTATGAGGAACTTGAGAAGCGCGGCATCCCCGTGCAAATTATGGAACCTCTACTCGGTGGACGCCTCTCAAAGGTGCCCGACCACGTGGTCGCCCTCTTGAAAGAAAAAGACCCTGAACGCAGCGTGGCTTCATGGGCATTCCGTTTTGCAGGAACACCCAAGGGTGTGATGACCGTCTTGAGCGGTATGACCTACAAGGAACACTTGGAAGACAACATCCGTTCGTACGCCCCACTCGTACCACTCACGGAAGAGGAAAACGAATTCCTGTTCCACGCCGCCAAACTCATGGAGCAGTACCCCACCATTCCGTGTAACTACTGCGCCTACTGCATGCCATGCCCCTACGGCATTGACATACCCTCGATTTTCATGTACTACAACAAGTGCGTGAACGAGGGAAATGTGGCAGAGAGTCGTCAAGACCCCAATTACAAGGAAGCACGCCGTGCCTTCTTGGTGGGTTACGACCGTGCGGTAGAGAAATTGCGCCAGGCCGACCACTGCATCGGCTGTGGAAAGTGTAATAAGCACTGTCCGCAGAACATCAAGATACCCCGACAGCTCCAGCGCATTGATGAGTTTGTAGAGAAGTTGAAGCAGGAGACGCTGTAATTAGAGGATTCTGGCAAAACAAACTTTCAAGACTAACAGGTTTTCAGGCCTAACAGGCAATAACAAGCCGGAACAGGCCTTAACAACCATGCGGGATTGTGATCAATTGATTTTACTACCGCGCCAGCCATTTCTCCTTTCTCATTTCTCCTTTCCCAAAAATGCTTTCCCTCATCCCCCTACTCCACACCGGCAATTTCTCTTGCGTCATCCGCAAGGGAGATGCGGTGCGCACCTTTACGCAGCGGGGGGTGGCGGACTTGTATGAGTTGCTGACTGCGGATGCTGACTTTCTAAAAGGTAGCTACATTGCCGACAAGGTGATTGGCAAAGGTGCAGCAGCGCTGATGATTCAGGGAGGGGTTAAGAAGGTCTATGCGGATGTAATCAGTCGACCAGCCCTGACATTGTTTCAGGCTTTCGATATTGATGTAAGTTACGACACCCTCACCGACAATATTATTAACCGAGCAGGAACGGGTATCTGCCCAGTAGAAGAGCGGTGCTTACCCTTGGAAAAGCTGGAGGATATGGTGGAGGCTATAGGGAATTTTGTGGCTGGAGTTCAGGGCAATTTAATAGGCCTTAACAGGCAGTAACAAGTGGTAACAATGACCTCTCGTCTCATTACTTTGATTTATTAAAACAATAATTATGGAATATACTTCCCGCGCCGCAGCGCTAACGCTTGATAATTGGCGCACTTACCTTTTTGCAACCCTCTTTACGGCAGGTAACATCGCACTTCCACAGTTGTGCCACCTTGTGCCCCAGGGCGGATTGCTCTTCCAACCCATTTACCTCTTCACGCTCATTGCCGCTTGCCGATGGGGGTGGCGCGTAGCGTTGCTCACCGCATTGGTGAGTCCGCTGCTTAACACACTCTGGTTTGGCATGCCTTCCGTAGCAATGCTTCCCGTAGTACTTCTCAAGTCGGTAGTTTTGGCACTCGGCGTGAGTTGGGCAATGACAAGCAAGGTGCGCAAACCGTTGTTGGTGGCAGTATTGTTTATCATTGGCGCACAACTCCTCGGTGCTGTTGCGGAATGGGCACTGCTTTCAAGCGCAACCACCTTGTGGCTTTGCTTGCCTGGAGTGGCGTTGCAAGTTGTGGTGGCAAAAATATTGAAGTAAGGTTTTGAGGTTATAAGGTCGCTTCGCTTTAAGGTTTTAAGAACCATGCGGAGGATGAGTTCCCAACCTCAAACCTTACAACCTCATAACCTAAAGCCTCGCAACCTACCCCCTCATAACCTAAAAACCTTACAACCTCATAACCTCAATATTATGTTTGGAATTGGCTTTCAAGAAATCGTTATTATAGCCCTCGTGGTGTTGCTCTTCTTTGGTGGCAAGAAAATCCCTGAACTCATGAAGGGCCTTGGTAAAGGTGTCCGTAGTTTTAAGGATGCCATGAATGGCAAGGAGGCAGAAGAAGACGAAGCGAAAAAGTAACCTCGCGTGGTAACTTCTGCTCCTCAAACCTTTTGGGAACACCTTGATGCCTTGCGTAGTAGCATCATCAAGATAGGAATTGCCGTAGTGGTTTGCTCCATTGCGGCCTTCTGCTTTAAGCGTGAACTCTTCGATTTCCTGCTTGCGCCTTGCTCCGACGACTTTGTGACTTACCGTCTGCTGGAAGAGGTTGCAAACTTCGTCACCTCGGGAGGTGCAGCGCCCTTGGCACCGTTGGAGGTGCAACTCTTCAACACGGGACTCGCCCAACAGTTCATGCTCCACCTTAAGACGGCATTTGCCGTGGGATTGTTGGTAGCCTCACCCTACGTCATCTATCTGCTGTTTCACTTTGTAGCCCCCGCCCTGTACCGTCACGAGCGCCTCTTGGGTATTCGTATCGTCATCAGCGGTTACCTGATGTTTCTATTAGGGTTACTCCTCACCTACTACCTCATCTTCCCCTTGACGTTCCGCTTTTTAGGCACGTATCAAGTGAGCAGCATGGTGGCGAATACCGTAACGCTCTCCTCCTACCTCGAAACGCTCTTGATGTTGTCACTCTCAATGGGCATCGTGTTTGAAATCCCCATTCTCTGCCACCTCCTTGCGGGCGTAGGACTCATCCGTGCAGAAACGATGCGCAAGTATCGTCGCCACGTCATCGTAGCCCTGCTCATCCTTGCCGCCATCATCACGCCCACGGCGGATGCTTTCACCCTCATGTTAGTAGCGATTCCCATGTGGTTGCTTTTTGAGGTGAGTATTTTGGTGGTGAGGGAAGGATAGTTTTTGAGGGGAAAGGGCCGGACAGGCAGTAACAAGCCATGACAGGCCTTAACAGGGCTGGCGCGGTGGAATCAAGCAGGCGCGGTGGAGTTAAGGTAGCGCCATGAAAAGATTGATTGGGCACTCGCCCCGCATGGTTGTTAAGGCCTGTTATTGCTTGTTAAGACGTGTTAGGCCTGATTGCCTGTTAAACCTGTTACTGCCTATTACTGCCTGCAACCTAAAAACAAAAAAGTTGCCTCCCGTATGGGAAGCAACTTTTTTAGTTTGTATTAAAGTCCCTTGCCGTGACAATTCTTGAACTTCTTTCCGCTACCGCAAGGACAGGGGTCGTTGCGTCCGGGAAGTTGTTCCTTCACAAAGGGCTGGGGAGCACGTTCACGGGTGTCGCGCTGTGCTGCCTTCTGCATAGAATTATCGGGAGACTGACTGCCTCCGTGTGATTCCTGCAACTGCTGCTTGGGGCGCTCGGGCTCGGGTGCTGCCTCACGTACCTGCTGGGGTGCCTGCACGGGGATTTGTGCGCGCATCAAGGTGGCTACGGTAGCATTGTTGATCTTGTTCACCATATCGTCGAAGAGCTTTACGCTCTCGAGCTTGAAGATGAGAAGGGGGTCCTTCTGTTCGTAGCTGGCGTTGTGCACAGAGTGCTTGAGTTCGTCGAGGGCGCGGAGGTTTTCCTTCCAAGCATCGTCGATGTTATGGAGGAGGATGGCCTTTTCAAAGTCCTTCACGACTTCCTTGCTCTCACTCTCATACGCCTTCTGGAGGTTCGTGCGAATGTTGTAAACGAGTTTGCCGTCCGTAATGGGGATGAGGATGTTCTCATACACATGCGACTGCTGTTCGTACACCTGCTTGATGACGGGCACGGCAATTTCCGCAAGGCGGTCCGTACGGCGCTTGAAGTTTGCCATAGCCGCTTCAAACGCACGTTCGAAGAGGTCTTCGGGCTTCATAGAACCATATTCTTCCGCCGTGAAGGGAGCATCCATAGCCATGATTTCGATGAAGCTGTCGCGGCACGCATCGTAATCGGCACTCTTTTCAACGATATAGATACAGCGGTCCCAAATCATGTTGGCAATGTCCATGCCAATACGTTCACCCATAAGAGCGTGGCGGCGCTTTTCGTAGATTACAGAGCGCTGCTTGTTCATCACGTCATCGTATTCGAGGAGGCGCTTACGGATGCCGAAGTTGTTTTCTTCCACCTTCTTCTGCGCACGTTCGATGCTGGAATTGATCATGGGTGCTTCGAGCACTTCACCTTCCTTAAAGCCAAGCTTGTCCATCACCTTCGAAATCTTGTCACCACCGTTGAGGCGCATGAGCTGGTCTTCGAGCGACACGAAGAAGATGGATGAACCAGGGTCTCCCTGACGACCGGCACGACCACGGAGCTGGCGGTCTACACGACGGCTTTCGTGGCGCTCCGTACCGATGATGGCAAGACCACCTGCGGCCTTCACTTCGTCGCTCAACTTGATGTCGGTACCACGACCCGCCATGTTGGTGGCAATCGTAACGGCACCCTTACCGTCAGTGCTACGACCCGCATTCTTTACGATGTCGGCTTCCGCTTGGTGGAGCTTTGCGTTCAACACCTGGTGAGGAATGTCGCGCATGCGGAGCATACGGCTGAGGAGTTCGGAGATTTCAACGCTTGTAGTACCAACGAGCGTGGGGCGACCAGCATTGCGCTCCTTGATAATCTCTTCGATTACGGCAGCATACTTTTCGCGGTTGGTCTTATAGACACGGTCGTTCTGGTCATTGCGGTTATTGGCGGGACCGTTGAGGTCCTTCCACTGCATGTTGGTGGGGATTTCCACCACGTCGAGCTTGTAGATGTTCCAAAGTTCACCCGCTTCCGTACTTGCCGTACCTGTCATACCTGAAATCTTGTGGTACATACGGAAGTAGTTCTGAAGGGTAATCGTAGCGAAGGTCTGCGTAGCCGCTTCCACCTTTACGTGTTCTTTAGCTTCTACCGCCTGGTGGAGACCGTCGCTCCAGCGGCGACCTTCCATAATACGACCCGTCTGTTCGTCTACAATCTTCACCTGACCGTCCATTACGACGTAGTCCACGTTGAGGTCGAACATCGAGTACGCCTTCAAGAGTTGCTGAATCGTGTGGATACGCTCACTCTTTACGGCATAGTCGGCGTAGAGTGCATCCTCGCGAGCGATACGTTCTTCATCGGGAAGTCCCATCGCCTTGAGCGCAGAAATTTCTGCCGTAATGTCGGGGAGCACGAAGAGGGTTTCGTCACCCACCTGCTGTGCCAACCACGCAGTACCCTTATCGGTGAGGTCGCAAGAGTGCATCTTTTCATCCGCCACGAAGTAAAGGGGCGCAACCGCCTCGGGCATACGCTTGTTGTTGTTCTCCATGTAAATTTCTTCCGTGCGGAGCATACCCGTCTTCACACCCGGTTCAGAGAGGAACTTGATGAGGGGTTTGTTCTTGGGAAGCGCCTTGTGCGAACGGAAGAGCTGAAGGAAACCTTGCTCACGCTGTTCCTTATCTCCCGACTCCACGAGTTTCTTTGCCTCGGTGAGGAGTTGGGTAGCCAACTGCTTCTGAACGGTCACGAGCTTTTCCACAAGGGGTTGGTATTGTTCAAAAAGTTGAACATCACCCTTGGGCACGGGACCTGAAATGATGAGCGGCGTACGGGCATCGTCGATAAGCACAGAGTCTGCTTCGTCGACAATAGCGAAGTTGTGCATGCGCTGAACGAGGTCCTTGGGACTCATCGCCATATTGTCGCGCAAGTAGTCGAAACCGAATTCGTTGTTGGTACCATAAGTAATATCTGCCTGGTACGCACGGCGACGTGCTTCAGAGTTGGGCTGGTGCTTGTCGATACAGTCCACCGAAAGTTCGTGGAACAAGTAAAGGGGAGCGTTCCAACGGGCGTCACGCTTCGCGAGGTAGTCGTTGACCGTTACGACGTGCACACCGTTACCTGTAAGGGCGTTCAAATAGATGGGCAAGGTAGAAGTAAGCGTTTTACCTTCACCCGTAGCCATTTCGGCAATCTTACCCTGATGGATGGCTACACCACCAAACAACTGACAGGGATAGGGGTCCATGTTCCAGTCGCTTTCTTCAAAGTCGTCATCGTAAAGCGCCTTGTCACCCTCAATCTGCACCACGTCGGGATACATCACCGCCATCTCGCGGTCGAAGTCCGTTGCAGTAAGCACGGTGTCAAAGCGACCTGTGCTGTCCTTGAAACGGCGGCAGGTAGATTTTACGATAGCAAAGGCTGTGGGGAGCACTTCGTTGAGTTTTTCTTCATAGCGCTCAAGGATTTCCTTTTCGAGTTTGTCAATCTTCTTGAAAATAAACTCGCGCTCCTCAATGGGAGTGTCTTCAATCTTTGCCTTAAGCGTATCAATCTCCTTGCGGAGGTCATCGCCAGACGACTGTACAATTTTCTTCAATTCACGTGTCTTCGCACGGAGGTCGTCGTTAGAGAGGGCATCAATCCCAGGATAGATGCGGAGAATTTCATCGACAATAGGCTTAATCGCCTTAATGTCGCGCTGTGATTTTGTACCAAAGAGTTTGGTAAGAAATTTGAATATGTCCATAGTGTTTTTGAGTTTCTGAATTTGGAAGAGCACCATTCGGACGCTCTTTTTTTAGTAGACGAGTTTACAGGTACAAGTAAACAAGATGGTTAGCGAGAAAAGCAGGTGGAGTCACACATGGTCTCCCCTCCAATATCAAAACTTTCAACGTTAACCGCTAACCATTCATCGTTCATTGTTAACCGCTCATTGCACATTGCTCAAGGAAAGCGGAGCGTTGCTACAAGCATTCGGGGCGCGAATACGCATCACCTTGGAGAGCGTGGGCGCGATGAAATCAATAGTAACGGGCGTGTCAATCTTTGCACTTACCGTAGTGTGCCCGTAGAAGACGATGGGGAAAGGAATATACGACGCTCTCACCAACTGATTTTCCTTGGTGTCGGCATTCACATAGCGCCACCCGGGTGCAATTTCCAAGAAGATATCACCAGAAGTAGCGGCATTATACCCACCACGGATTCTGCTGATGCCCGGTGTCCAAGCGCCTTGAAGCAAACGTTGAGAAGTATAAACGTCCTTTACGCCGGAGAACTGCAGGAGCAAGTCTTGCGCACGTTCCAGGAGTTCGGTCAAACTGATTTGGCGCTCCTCAATGAGTTTGTGGTTGAGGTAGAACTGCGTGCCGTGCGTAGCCTCAACAAACTGACCAGGACCGTAAATCGCAGCCAAGTAAATGTTGAGCATGCTTGCCGTGCGCACCACGTCAAACTTACCCGTGGGAATTTTATAAGTAGAAAGGTCAGCACTTTCCTCATCGGCATAACCTGAAGAAGTCAATACGAAGAGGGCGTTCTCACGTCCCACCTTCTTTTCTACTGCTGCAACCAACTCTGCCAAAGCTCGGTCGAGGCGCACATAAATATCTTGCAATTCTATGGGCGCTACGGAAGCCGTCTGGTGGCGGAAATTGCCAGCGTAGAAGGTTACGGAGAGGTAGTCAGTAATATCATCGCGCCCAATCATGGTGTTGGTCAAGCACGAAGCGGCAAGCAATCCCACTTCTTCATTGATGAGTCCGCTCGTCTTATAATCCACAAACGCCGTCTCGGTCTTAAACTTGTGCTTAAAGGGGTCCTTCACACCGCCCGAGAGGAAGTAACTGAAGTTGCCCGTCAAGGGATTTATAGGTTGCCAAGTAGTGTTCTTAATCTTGCTGGCATAATCCTGAAACTGGTTGTGCACCGTCACCCAAGCAGGAAGCCCACCGTAGTAAGAAGAACTTACCCAATTGCCCGTATTGTTGTCCATCCAAAGTGCAGCATTCGCAGCATGACCAGCCGAGAATACAGCCGCCTCGCGGAAGGGCGCAATGGCATAAACAAGCGCCTTACCTTCAGATGCCACTTTGAGTTCGTCACCAATGGTGGTCACACCAAGATGCTTGGGAGAAGTAGCGTCCGTAGTACCCGCCCCCGTATACTTACTATCATCGCAACAGAAGACAGGGCGCAGGGTGTTGCGGTCAATCCATTTCTTACCCGTAATACCGTGATTCGAGGGTGAAGTACCCGTTGCGAGCGACGCAGATGCCGAAGCCAAATCGGGATTTGCCAAAGGATATTCCGCCTGTGTATAAACGCGCCCTTCGCTCAAGAGTTTCTTAAAACCTTCCTCGCCATAGAGCGGCATAAAGGCCTCAAGATAATCCGAGCGCAACTGGTCAACAAGTATGTTCACCACCACGCGCGGCACCCCATTCGCCGCCTTACTGCCCTGCGCCGAAGAGAGCGTAGAGACGGCAAGCAAGAGCGACAGCAACAAGGTTGTGCGATGCGTATTTGAGGGAGTATTTTTCATATTTTTATATTAATCAAAGAGGGGGGATTCTATATTTTATAGATGATCTAGATGGTCTAGACTATCTAGAATTTCTAGAGGCAACGAGTTTTCCAAAATTCAACACGGCCAATACAGCCACCACCAACCACACGGTGCCAACCACGCCCTGCGCATGGAGCATTCCTACGCCAAAAGCATAGGCGGCAAGCAACGTGAGTTGCACGAAAGGATAGTAATTGCGGTGTCCCCTACTCACCGTCCACCACTGGTAAGGTATTGCCAATAGCGGTAGCGGATTCAGCAGAAGCAAGTTCCAGTTATTGTCCACCGCTGGATGTTCGGAGAAGAAGCAGAGGGTGAAGATGATGCATCCCGCCAATCCTTGCACCAGCAAGAGGGGTGTTTCAACGGCGTAGAATGTCTTTCGCCACCCCAATCTTAACAGCACGACAAGCACTACGGCAAGCACAAGCAAGGTTCCGAATATGACTTGCGGACTTAAGGGATGGGGTGCAAACTGCGTCCGATCGTCGGTCAGTTGGGTGGTCTTTGCCACCAAGGGGCGCTCAACGCCCGCCGTGTCGGTGATGGTTGCACCCGCCACCAAGCGTTCGGCATAGAGCGGAGCAAAGAGTTGGCCACGCACACCGATAAGCGTATCAACCTCCATGCCGAGCAACACGTTCTGAACAAAGTAATCCCAGGGGTTACGCTCCGTGTGCTCCTTCACAAGTGCGCGAAAGGTTTTCCCCTGCTGTGCCTCGGGGAAAGTCACCCTGCCATCCACCGCCTTCGCCACTATATCCACGGCACGCGTCACGCAATTATCTTCCAAGAAATTGTAGCGATACACACGGTTTTCGGGGCGCGCATTTTCATCCAACAGCGCCTGTAAGCGCAGCGCCTCCGTGGGCGTCAGGTTCAGCACCTGCTCGTCCATGCGTCTGCCTTCGGAGGCATACACATAGTAAAAATACGGATAGGTCGTGACTCCCAACAGGTAGTCGGTCTTGCCGAGAATGAAGCGCAACACGAAGTTGTCGCTTTCAAAGTCGAAGATGCCGTAGTTGTACACATAGTCCGTACCCTTCTCCAAGTCCATCACGCGCAATGCCGAATGTCCGTAAAGTTCATACGTCAAGTCGCCAGGGTAACAGGTAATTAAACTTACCACAACGGGACCGCTCTCCACCTTCTCCGCCTTACTTTGAACGGCAACAGTGAAGAACACCAAGAGTGCTAAATATAAAGAATGTAGACTACGCATTATCGTGCAAAGTTACTGCTTTTTTATAAATAATGAGGGGCGCTATCCTTGCTTTTTTCAAGGAGCGCCCCTCAAACATCATATTTGAAGTCGTTTAGCACCTAAAATCAACCGTCAACTGACATTACATGATACCACTTGCTGCCTCCGCGCAACGCTCGCCATCGACCGCCGCACTGACAATGCCGCCCGCATAACCTGCTCCTTCGCCACAAGGATAGAGTCCCTCAAGTCGGATGTGGGCAAGGGTTTCGCCATTACGGGGAATACGCACAGGGGCAGAGGTGCGCGTCTCGGTAGCAATAAGTTGCGCCTCGTTGGTGAGGAATCCGCGACTGCGCTGTCCGAAGGTCTGAAAACCTTCTGCCAAGCGGGTGGTGACGAATTTTGGCATCCAGAAATGCAAGGGGGATGCGATGAGTCCGGGGGAGTAACTCGTAGCGGGCAAATCGGCAGAGAGTTTACGGTTTACGAAGTCGTGCATGCGCTGTGCGGGAGCCGTTTGTCGGCGGTTGCCTTGTATCCAGCACGCACGCTCAAGTGCTTCTTGGAAATACATCATGCGCAATGGATTTTCGGCATCTGCGAAGTCCTTATGAAGAATCGCAAATGCTTCATCCTGAAAGGCTTCTTGCATAAACGGACGGAGTTCGCCGTCAAGGTCTTCCAAGCGTGTTTCCACCACCATGCCGGAGTTGCTCCATGCCGTGTTGCGCGTCGAGGGACTCATGCCATTGACCACAAGTTGCTCGGGACCGCTTGCCGCAGGCACTACCACACCACCCGGACACATACAGAAACTATACACACCGCGACCGCCACACTGGGCTACGTAACTGTATTCCGCCGCTGGGAGGTACTTTCCACGCCCTTCGCGATTGTGATATTGAAGTTGGTCAATGAGGTGGGCTGGGTGCTCCAAGCGCACACCGACTGCAATGCCCTTCGCCTCAAGTTCGATGCCCGAAGCGTGAAGGTAGCGATAGACATCGCGCGCAGAGTGCCCCGTTGCCAAAATTACGGAACCCTGAAAACTACGTCCGTCTGCCGTTTCTACACCTACCACCTTTGTACCGTTCTGTACTAAAAGGCGGTCCACACGAGCGTTGAAATGCACCTCGCCTCCGCTACGGCGAATCTGCTCACGCATATTTTCGATAATGCGGGGGAGTCGGTCGGTGCCAATGTGCGGATGGGCGTCCACAAGTATGTCGGTCGATGCGCCATGTTGGCAGAAGACGCGCAAAATCTTATCTACATTCCCACGCTTCTTCGAGCGGGTGAACAATTTGCCGTCAGAGTAAGCGCCCGCACCGCCTTCGCCGAAGGAGTAGTTGCTTTCACTATCCACAAGGTGCTCACGGCTGATGCGCGCAATGTCTTTGCGGCGCTCGTGCACGTCTTTTCCGCGCTCCAGCACAATGGGGCGCTTGCCCAATTCTATCAGGCGTAGCGCGGCAAAGAGACCGCCAGGTCCTGCTCCCACAACGATGACGGGCGCAGCACCTTCGACGTTCGGATACTCAATAGGCGCGAAGTCCAACGTGGGAGGTTCTTCGTTGACATAAGCATCCACGGTAAGGTTTACGTAAATCGTGCGTTGGCGCGCGTCAATACTGCGCTTGCGCACCTTCACCGCCGTCACGTTTTGGGGATTTACCCCCAATTCACGCGCTATATATTTTCGGAGTTCCGCATCTTGTGCCGCCACGGAGGGGTAGACGCGGAGGGAAAGAGACTTCATAAAAAATGAGAAATAAGAAAGGAGAAAGGAGAAATGCTTTAACCATGCGGGGAGTCATGCGCCAGCACATTTCTCCTTTCTCATTTCTCCTTTCTCATTTAGTTAAATATTTGACACCCGCAACACATCCGCAAATACGCCTGCCGCCGTCACGGCAGCACCGGCACCGTAGCCCTGGATGAGCATGGGGTATTCGCGGTAGCGTTCTGTGTTGAGCAAGATGATATTGTTGGAACCTTCCAAGTCATAGAAGGGGTGACCAAGGGGAATTTCACGCAAACTTACCTTACCCTTGCCGTCTGCCCACTCTGCTACGAAGCGCCAACGCTTGTTTTCGCGCACGAGGCGCTGACGTTCTGCCTCGAATTGGGCATCAAGGGCGGGAAGACCTGCCCAGAATTCGTCAATAGTGCCGTCGAAGAGCGACGCGGGGATAAAGAGGTTCTTTTCAATCTCATCCGCCTCTACGCGGTAACCACTTTCGCGTGCCAAAATCGTAATCTTGCGAATCACGTCCTTACCTGAAAGGTCGATGCGGGGGTCGGGTTCGCTGTAACCTGCCTCCTTCGCCATCTGCACCGCCTTGCTGAGGGGAATGTCTGCCGAAAGGGTGTTGAAGACAAAGTTCAGCGTGCCGCTCAACACCGCCTCGATGCGCAAAATCTTGTCGCCCGAAGCACGGAGGTCGTTAATCGTATTGATGATGGGAAGACCCGCACCCACGTTTGTTTCAAAGAGGTATTTCACGCCGCGTTCGCGCGCCAGGTGTTTCAGGTGCTCGTAGTTATCGTAGTTAGACGACGCCGCAACCTTGTTAGCCGCCACCACAGATACGTTCGCGCTGAGAAGGCGTCCGTATTGCGCCGCCACTTCTTCGCTTGCCGTACAGTCCACAAAGACAGAGTTGAAGATGTTCATCTCCAAGATTTCATCCACCATGCGTTCTACGCCACCTTCCTTACCACTTTCGGCAAGGATTTCCTTATAGCGCGCAGGGTCAATGCCTTCGCGAGAGAAGGCTGCCTTTGTGCGGCCACATACACCCACAAGGTTTACCTTCAGTCCGCGTTCTTCCATCAGCATTTGGCGTTGCGCCGCCAACTGTTGGAGAAGACTACCGCCTACTGTACCCGTTCCGCACAAGAATACGTTAAGTTCCTCGTGCTGACTGAGAAAAAAACTGTCGTGGAGCACGTTGAGCGCCTTGCGCAACTGATGTTTTTCAACTACAAAGGAGATGTTCATCTCCAATGCGCCTTGCGACATCGCGCAGATGCTGATACCGTTCTTGCCTAATACGGTAAAGAGTTTGCCCGCCGTACCTGAATGTTGCCTCATGCGTTCGCCGACTACGGCAACGGTAGCCAATCCATCCTGCTTGCTGGTGTGGTGCATCGCACCGTCTTGGATTTCCTTTTCAAATTCCTTGTCGAGCAACTGACACGCCTTTTCGGCATCCTGCGTCGTAACACAAAGCGAAGTGCTCGTTTCTGAAGACGTCTGCGCCACCATGAAGACACTGATTCCTCCCTTGGCGAGCGTAGCAAAGATGCGACGGTTCACACCAACTACCCCTACCATTGAAAGACCACTCACCGTAACGAGCGACATTTCGTTGACCGAAGAAATACCACGGATGGGGCTCTTGCTACTCGTAGCCTTGGCGTGAATGATACTACCCTTGGCGGTGGGGTTCAAGGTATTCTTGATAAGGATGGGGATGTTCTTCACACACACGGGGTAAATCGTGGGCGGATACACCACCTTCGCACCGAAGTTGCAGAGTTCCATCGCCTCACCATAGGTCAATTCATCAATAGTATAGGCGGTAGAAATCACGCGGGGGTCGGCAGTCATAAATCCATCGACGTCGGTCCAAATTTCAAGTACCTCCGCATCGAGTGCTGCCGCAAGGATGGCTGCTGTAAAGTCGGAACCACCGCGTCCGAGGTTCGTTGTAGCCCCCGTCACGGCATCCTTAGCGATAAAACCACCCATCACCGCAATTCCCTGGTGATTGGCAAAGTTGTCAAGGATATTTTTGTTCGTAAGGTCGTAATCCACGAGGTGCTTTTCGCCCTGACGCGTGGTCTTAAAGAGGGTACGGCTGTCGTAATGCTTGGCATTGTCGATAAAGGTCGCCACGATGAGCGACGAAAGGCGTTCGCCAAACGCCACAATGGCATCTGCCGTCTTCTGCGTGAGGTCTTGGATGAGATATACGCCGTGGAGAATACTGCGCAAGTCGTGGAAGAGCGCCTCAAGGTCGTTCATGAGCGCCGCCTGTTTTTCCTCCGCAATCTCCGTCTTCACCAAATCGAGGTGACGGCGGATGATGGCATCGAGATCGCCGATATAGGCAATATCCCCTGCCCCGGCACGCTTGCCAAGGGCGATGAGTTTATCAGTAATACCGCCAAGGGCAGACACCACCACGATGAGCGGTTGGTCAGCGCCTTCAGCAATTTTCTTTATATTGTGTAATCCAATAACGGAACCTACTGAGGAACCGCCAAATTTTAGTACTTTCATAAATTAGTGTGTTGGTGGATATTTGAGTATCTTGAAGATATATACCTTCTGGATAAACTCTAAACCTAATAACCAAAAATCAATCTAATATTCTTTTCGCAGACTTTATAGTGCTACTCATTGCTATGTTGTTCCAAGAAAAACCTCTTTTGTTGTTCAATCTCATTGCGCAACTCATCTTCAGAAGGCATATAAGTCATGAACTTCGTAGCATAGAGTTGGTCGCTATCATGTAGAACAGAGTATCTTGCAATAGTATTGTCCGTATCCGTACAGAGAAGTACGCCAATCGTAGGAGCATCATCAGGCCCTTTTATTAAATCATCGTACATTCTCACATACATATCTAATTGTCCTATGTCTTGATGCGTTAGCTTGTGAGTCTTTAATTCAAAAATCACAAAGCGCTTCATCTTAAAATTATAGAAAACCAGGTCAATATAGAAATCAGATGTGTCAGTAACAATGTGTTGCTGTCTTTCTACAAAGGCAAAACCTCTGCCGAGTTCAAGAATAAATTTCTCAAGATTTTCAACAAGCGCCAGCTCCAACTGACTTTCGGAGTAGTTATTGCCACGATGGAACCCCATAAACTCAGCGACCATAGGATTCTTGATATATTCTGTGGGGTCTGTTTCATGATCTGAACATAAGGAGGTCGAGAGTTCTCTCTGTGTCGCCAATCTTCGCTCATAATACTGAGTAGAGATATTTCGATCCAAAGTTTTAACACTCCACATATCCTCAGCAGCCGTTTTAAGATACCATTCTCTCGCCTCAGGATTATTAACGGAAAGCAGACGACGGATATGTGACCAATTTAGATTTTGCACACGCGTGTGCAAAATCTCTATATCGTTGAAAGTCAGATAGAATTTGCGATAATATGCTAAATTTCGTTTGCCATATCCCGAACCATATTCCCTCGTTAGTTTCTCGGCAAGGTCTGGAATAAGCATTTTCCCATATTCAGCTCGAATATTACCAGATTGTTCTTCTTCAACAATGCGACGTCCAATATTCCAATAGGTTAGAATGGCAATTTGCCCTGCCGAAGCAAAGGCACGGCGTCTCCCTTCTTCTATAATATTTCGGATATCTGAAACCAGGGAGTTATAATTTTTATCTTCTTGCTTATCCATATTACACGTGTATCTCTGGACTGAAAAAGGTTCTTAACTAAAATCCGATTTCTTGGCAAAGCAATTCTATAGAACCTAACTTATAACAGTAAGATGCGGTTTTATTTCTCCACAACCGTTTCCCCATTGCCTTTCAAAACTGCCTCCAATTTATCTAAACAATCTGAATGTTGATCATAGTGGGTAGTATAGTCTGTTCTCATTATTTTGGGGAACCCGAACTCAATGCTTTCATAGTCTTTACATAAACCATGATTGTATTCCTTATCCATACCTACCAGGTTGAACAGGAATCCTTGGTCATTTTTGACAATATGGATGATAAAGGGATTTTCCTTTTTCTTGTCGGTGTCAATACCTATGCTAAGGTCTTTGTAGGGGTCACTTTCTGCATTACGCAAAGTTTTCCAACTCACACTTCTGCCTGGTTCTGTGATGAGGGTTTCTACCCATTGGTCTACCCTACTTTCTACGTCAGCAAAACTATCGCTGGTCTTTACCTGTCGGTATCTCATCTTCTGAAATATACGTACGATAAGCTTCAATGCATCTATAGAAAGAACAAGCACTAATATATAGGGAAAGGCACCATGTTCGTCATCTATTAGAACTATAAAAAAGTAAAGTGTAGTCCAGAAGAAAAAGCATATTGCATGGAAACAGATTCCCTCAACCACACTCTTGTGCACAAAGGAAAGACGCTTCTTCTGCACTGCCATTGCGCAGATATCCATTTCAGCTTTCGCCTTAAATTTCTTGCTTAAATAGGTACTACAACGCAAGGTTATGAATTTAAGAACGAGTGTAGTGACAAGTATAAGTGTTAGAACACCTAAAATTTTAAGTATCAAATGTATCATTGTAAAAAATCTTGTAGTGGAGACCACCAATATTTTGTTTCTGTTCAATAAACACCTATGCTATGCGGACTAAATTTTACCTTGGGGCATTGGTGATCATTTGTGGGCTTACAATTTCACCTTACGCTTCACCAACTTACTCTCATTCTGGAGGCGGTCAAGCGCAGTCACGACATAAGTGTATTTCGTCTTGCCATCCTTGTAGGGAAGTCGGAGCATGGTTTTATCCGTAATGGTTACGATATTCTTGGGGTTGTCTATGTTCACCTTTTCCTTGCCTTCAAAACGGTAGACCACGTACTTCTGCGCCTTATCCAACTCGTGCTTGCCCGCAGGTGCCTGCCAGAAGAGGTAATAACCGTCGGGCATCCAAAGCGCCTTGAGTTTCTTCACCTTACCCGGCGCTTCATCGTCAAGGAAGGGCATGAGGGGTTGCAAAGCAGGCGTTGCATGATAATTGTATGCTAATTGAGAAGCATAACCACCCTCGTTGCGCACCACCGCTGCACTGTACCACAGACAAGAACCGTCCACGTTGGGGAGCGTGCGCTGCAAGCGGAACTTTTCCGCCATCTGGTTTTGCGCAGGATTGTTCTTATCCTTCGCCTTTACCGTACGTTCTACGTCTTGCCCAATGATGAGGGGACGGTTGCTGGCATAGCGCGACCACCAACGAATCAATTCGTCGTAGTCTGCCGCCTTATGACCAATCTCCCAATAGATTTGGGGCACGTTGTAGTCTACCCAACCCTTATTCACCCAAAAGATGATGTCGGCATAGAGGTCATCGTAATTCTGAAGACCGTTGGTCTTACTGCCCGGCACAAAACCGCCATTCTTCTCGTTATGGTAAATACCGAAGGGGCTCACGCCAAACTTCACCCAGGGTTTCGCACGGTGAATCGTGGTAGACAACTTTTCGATAAAGCAATTCACGTTGTAGCGACGCCAATCATCGCGGTCCTTATACCCATTGCTGTAAAGCGTAAAGGTGACATCGTCGGGAATCTTCTTTCCCGCCTCGGGGTAAGGGTAGAAATAGTCGTCGATGTGGAGTCCGTCAATATCGTAGCGCTTCACAATGTCTTCTACCACCTTGCAGATGTAATCGTGGTTCTCAGGCTGACCAGGGTCGAAGATAAGGAGGTCGCCATAACTGAAGAAGCGCTCGGGATGTTGCACATAGGGGTGCGTTACAGCCAATTCCGTAGTGCCCTTCGTCTTGGCACGGAAAGGATTTATCCACGCATGGAGTTCCATATTGCGCTTGTGACATTCCTGCACCATCCACGCCAAGGGGTCCCAATAAGGTGAAGGCGGTTGTCCCTGCTTGCCCGTCAAGAAGCGCGACCAGGGTTCGTAGGGACTCTCATAAAGTGCATCAGCCTCGCCACGCACCTGAAAGATAATCGTATTGACCCCACAGGCTTGGAGCACGTTGAGCTGGTTCGTGAGGTTCGCCTGCATCTGGTGGCGACTCATCCCCTGAAATTGTCCATTAATGATTTGAATCCACGCTCCACGAAATTCGCGCTTGGGCGCATTTTGAGCAAATGCCCAAAAGGGAAGGAGCGTAAGTAAAAACAAGAAAATTCGTTTCATTGTGTTGGTTAAGCTGTCTAAAATAAAGCATCGTGAAAGGCACATACGACCTTCCACGCCTCTTGTGTTGGAAATAATATGCGCCAAAGTTAATGATTTTTGGCATTCTATGCCCCCTACTCCATAATTATTTTAAGAAAGAGCCACGTTTTTTACACAAAACTCCTTGCAACAAACGGCAAGGTGGAGACCTACAAAACAAACTCCCTTGTATTTCAAACTATCCAGAAGATAATTCAAAATACAAGGGAGTTTGTTTTTACGATGTACCGAAGTGTTTTTACCCGTAGGGAGTAAGCACTTCACCATATTCGTTAAGCATTGTGTATCAACAACTCATCCGCCTGAGCATCCACCACGATGGGAGCATCCTTTGAAATTGTCCCCGCCAAAATGTCGTGACTGAGTCGGTTGAGCAACATGCGCTGCAGGGCACGCTTCACGGGGCGCGCTCCGAAGTGCGGATCGTAGCCTTCGTGGGCAATCAATTCCAGTGCGGCTTCTGTAAGCGAAAGCGTTACTTGTTGTTCTGCCAAACGGCGGCGAATCTGATCTACCTGGAGGCGCACAATTTCCTTAATGTCCGACTCGCTCAAGGGGTGGAAGAGAATGATGTCGTCCACACGGTTGAGGAACTCGGGACGGATGGTTTGCTTGAGCATTCCCATAACTTCATCCTTCAATTTATCACCTTCGCGAGCGAAGAAGTCTTCGTTCGACGTTCCCGCCTCACGCGCCGCGTCAAATCGTGCTTGAATGTGCGCACTGCCGAGGTTGGAAGTCATGATAATAATGGTATTCTTGAAGTTCACCGTGCGCCCCTTGTTGTCCGTTAGGCGTCCATCGTCAAGCACTTGCAAGAGGATGTTGAACACGTCGGGATGCGCCTTTTCAATCTCGTCGAAGAGCACGACGGAGTAAGGTTTGCGGCGCACCGCCTCAGTGAGTTGTCCGCCTTCATCATACCCCACGTATCCCGGAGGCGCCCCCACGAGGCGGCTCACACTGTGCTTCTCCTGATACTCACTCATGTCAATGCGCGTCATCATCTGCTCGTCGTTGAAGAGCAATTCTGCGAGTGCTCGCGCCACTTCCGTTTTACCTACCCCCGTCGTACCGAGGAAGATGAACGACCCAATCGGGCGCTTCGGGTCTTGAAGTCCCGCGCGGCTACGAAGCACGGCGTCGGCAACGGCGGTCACCGCTTCGTCCTGCCCTATCACACGGTGGTGAAGTTCTTCATCAAGGTGCAACAGGCGTTCGCGCTCACTTTGAAGCATACGCGTCACGGGAATACCCGTCCAACGACTTACGATGTCGGCAATATCGTCGGCGGTCACCACTTCTTTCACCATGGCCTCAGCACCTTGACGCGCCTTGAGGTCATTAGTGAGTTGCTCCAAGCGCTGGTCGAGGGCGGGAAGGGCACTGTAGCGAATTTCCGCCACCTTTCCGTAATCCCCTTCGCGTTCTAAGCGTTCAGCGGTGAAGTTCAGTTGCTCCTTCTCCTGCTTGAGTTTTTGGATTTCGGCAAGCACACCGCGCTCACCCTCCCACTTGGCACGCAGGTCCTTAACCTGTTCTTCAAGTGTCGCAATCTCGGCGTTTAAGGTCTCGAGTTTCTTCTCATCCCCCTCACGCTTAATGGCTTCGCGCTCAATCTCAAGTTGGCGCAAGCGGCGCTGTGCTTCGTCCAACTCCTCGGGTTGCGAGTCACGCTCCATGCGGAGTTTCGCCGCCGCTTCGTCCATCAAGTCAATGGCTTTGTCGGGGAGGAAACGGTCGGAGATGTAGCGGTGAGAGAGTTGCACGGCAGCAATCAAGGCATCGTCTTGAATGCGCACGCGGTGGTGATTCTCGTAACGCTCTTTGAGTCCACGAAGAATGGAAATAGCATCTTCGGGAGTGGGTTCTTCCACGAGCACCGTCTGAAAGCGGCGTTCGAGCGCCTTGTCCTTCTCAAAATATTTCTGATACTCCTCCAGCGTTGTGGCACCAATACTGCGGAGTTCGCCACGCGCCAAGGCGGGTTTGAGAATGTTTGCCGCATCCATCGCACCCTCGCTTTTACCCGCACCAACAAGGGTGTGGATTTCGTCGATAAAGAGGATGATATTGCCCTCAGCCGCTGTCACTTCATTGACCACGCTCTTCAGGCGTTCCTCAAATTCGCCCTTATATTTCGCCCCCGCTACGAGTGCTCCCATATCGAGGGAGTAAAGATGCTTATTCTTCAGATTTTCAGGCACGTCGCCACGCACAATGCGCTCAGCGATGCCTTCAACAATGGCAGTTTTACCCGTACCCGGTTCACCGATGAGAATAGGATTGTTCTTTGTGCGGCGACTCAAGATTTGGAGCACACGGCGGATTTCATCGTCGCGCCCAATGACGGGGTCGAGTTTGCCACTACGGGCTTCCTCTACGAGGTTGCGGGCATATTTCTCTAACGCCTGGTAAGTGTCTTCGCTTGAAGGCGAATCGACCTTCTTGCCCTTGCGAAGTTCGGCAATCGCCGCCTTCAACGCCGCCTCGGTAAGACCAGCGTCTTTAAGCATTCTGCCCGCCGTAGCCTTACTCTTGAGCAAGGCGAGCAGCAGTGCCTCAAGGCCGACAAACGAATCGCCCTCCGCCTTTGCAACGTCTTGCGCAGCTTGCAACACCGCCGAAGCGTCGCGGTCAAGATAAGGTTCGCCACCGCCCTGCACGCGAGGCATACTGCGGAGTTCGCTATCCACCACCGCCAAAAGTTGTTGGGTGTTCACACCCGTCTTGCCGAGCAGGAACTGCGTCACATTTTCACCCACGTGAAGCACACCGTGCAGCAAGTGTGTGGGTGTTACCGCCTGCTGTCCGTTATTTTGCGCAAGCGTTACAGCTTGTTGAAGTGCCTCTTGCGCTTTGATCGTAAAATTCTGAAAGTTCATAAGTTTAGGTTTTGAGGTTTTAGGTTATAAGGTTTGAAGTTGGAAGGAGAAAGGCGCAGGGCAAAAAGCAACCAATATGTTGACCTTTCACAATTTGCCTTTACTACAATACAGTCTTACCAACCCCTATTGCAATACCGGATTCACCCCTATAGAAGCGCAAAGTGTACCAAAGTAGCAAACAAATGGATTTTTTAATATTTTCTGCCGTTTTGGCAGAGGGAATTGTGGAGAAACAGACAAAAAGTCAGTCGGTTTGAAGCGCTAACGACGTATTTCACGCCCACGATTTTACAGAATTCCTCGACAATAAACACCACTATATTCGATATTTGAAAGAAAGGACGGCACTTACAAAAAACTAATCGGCACTTATTTCAAATTAACTGCCGATTAGTTTGAAATAAGTGCCGATTAGTTTTTGGCAATTCGGGAAGCGTATTCACACCTTCCCTTTTAGATATTCTTATCTTTTGATTTACAAAGATATGCAAGTCCACACTCGGCACACTTCGGTTTGCGCGACGTACAGGTGTAGCGACCGTGGAGCAGGAGCCAGTAGTGGGAAGCCGCAACCGTTTCATCGGGGATGTAGCGACGCAGGGCCTTCTCTACGGCATAGGGTGTGGTAGCGGTAGAAGGCACAAGGTTCAAGCGGTGACTCACACGAAAGACGTGCGTATCCACCGCGAGCGCCGCCTTTCCGAAGGCTACGGCTTGAACTACGTTTGCCGTTTTACGCCCTACCCCTGGGAGGGTGGTAAGTTCTTCAAGCGTCGTGGGAACTTCCGAATGGAAGTCTGCCACCAAGCGCTGCGCCATCCCCACAAGGTGCTTCGCCTTATTGTTGGGGTAACTCACCGAGCGGATGTACTCAAAAACCTCCTCGGGAGTAGCCTTTGCCAATGCTTCGGGCGAAGGATAAGCCGCAAAAAGGGCGGGCGTCACCTGATTGATGCGCTTGTCCGTACACTGAGCACTGAGCATCACGGCGATGAGCAGCTCAAACGGTGTAGTGTAGTCCAACTCCGTCTCGGTAGCGTCCATAATGCTGCCCAAGTACGACAGCACGGCGGTGATGCGGTCTTTGCGAGTTCTCATAACTGACAACGAGGACGTGCCTCCCGTTTAATTCAGCGCCTGCAAGCGTGCGATGTACTTGCCAATAATATCAAATTCCAGATTTACCTTTGTGCCAACCTTAATGGTGTGGAAGTTGGTATTCTCAAAGGTGTAAGGGATGATGCAAACTTGGAAAGAATCTTCCGTGGGGTTGCAAACGGTGAGACTTACGCCGTTGACCGTCACGCTGCCTTTGTCCACCGTGAAATAACCACGGCGCGCCATGTCGGCGTCGTAGTTGTACTTGAACGTGTAAATGTAAGAACCTTGTGCGTCCTCAAGTGCTACACATTCTGCCGTTTCATCTACGTGACCCTGCACGATGTGACCGTCCAAGCGACCGTTCATCATCATAGAGCGCTCCACGTTTACCAACGAACCTACCTCAAGACAACCCAAATTAGAGCGACGGAGCGTTTCGAGCATTGCCGTAACGACATAGGTATTACCTTCAATTTTCACTACGGTAAGGCACACACCGTTGTGCGCTACGCTTTGGTCAATCTTCAACTCTGAAGTGAAAGGGCATTCGAGTGTGAAGTGGATATTCTCTTGATCTTTTTCAATGGCAACAACGCGCGCCATTCCTTCTACAATTCCTGAAAACATTTTGGTGAGTTTATTATCAATGTTAATTTCCGACAAAGATACAACTTTTTTTTAGAGTACAGAGTACAGCGCACAGAGTACAACTATCAAGTTAAATAAGAATTCTCCTTTAGTGGAGGCTTACGGGGAGGCTTTCATTCACTCGTCTACGAAAATCGTCCTTTTGTCGATAGTCTCTATAAAAAAAAGGAATGGGGAAGATGGTAATAATATAAATTTGTACTTTTGCACTGCAAAAGAAAATCACATTATTATATATAAGAAGAACATGAACAAGGCCTTTGTATGTTCGGTAGCCCTTAGCGTGACTACCGCATTGGCTGCGCAGGAGCGCGTATGGACGTTGCAGGAATGCATCGACCATGCCCTTGAGCACAATATACAGTTGCGCAAGAGCCAATTAACTACTGCCACTGCGGCGGTGAGCGTGAAGGAGGCGAAAGCAGGGTTGTTGCCCTCGCTGAATGCGAACATTTCGCAGAATGTGCAGTACCGTCCCTTCCAGGAATCTGCTACAAGTTTTGTAAATGGAGGTATCGCTTCCTCAGCTGCCGACAAGGCTACTTGGAGCGGTTCGTATGGCGTAAGTGCGAGTTGGACCATTTGGAACGGCAGACAGAATACGCTCAATGTCAAGACCAATAAAATCAGTGAGCAGATTGCGGAGCAGGACTTCGAGATGCAAACCAATTCAATCCAAGAGCAAATTGCCAACCTCTACGTGCAGATTCTCTACATGAAGGAGGCGCTCAAGGTGAACAAGGAATTGTTGGAGCACGACTCACTCGTTTATGCCCGTGGCGAACGTATGCTTGCCAATGGTCAGATTTCGCGCTCCGACCTCGCACAACTCAAAGCGCAGGTGAGTCAGGGACGCTACGACGTAGTGAATGTAGAATCGCAAATCAGTAGTGCGGAACTCTCCCTCAAGCAACTCTTGGAACTCGGTCCGACTGAGCGCATTTCTATTGCGACCATCATTCCTGAAGACGACTTGGTGATGATGCTGCTTCCCACAACGCAAGATGTGTATAACGCAGCACTCACACTTCGCCCAGAGATTCGCCGTAGCGAGTTGAGCATGGAGCAGGCAGAGCTTGCTTTGAAGAAGGCGAAGGGCGGTTATTGGCCCACGATAAGCCTCAACGGAAGCCTCGGCGACAGTCATATTTCGGGTTCTACCCGTACGTGGAGCCAGCAGATGAAGTATAATTTCAACATGAGCATTGGTTTGAACGTGTCCATCCCTATCTACGACAACCGCAGGGTGAAGAGCAATGTGGAACGCGCAACGATTTCGCAACTCACGGCGGAGTACGACTACCTCGACGCACAGAAGGACCTCTACAACACGGTGGAAACTTATTGGCTCAACGCTACGACCAACCAACACAAGTTTGTGGCAGCCAAGGACAACGTAGAAAGTCTCGGATTGAGCTACGAAAATACACAGCGCCAGTTCCAGCAGGGACAGAAGGACATTACGGACCTCCTCGATAGTCGCGGTCGCTACCTCCAGGCAAAACAAAGTTTGTTGCAGGACAAGTACACCGCTATTCTCAATCAGGCGCTCCTCCGTTTCTATATGGGAAGAGAATTGGAGATTTAGATAGTAAACAAGTAAACGAGTAGACAAGCGGTCACTGAGATAAACGTTTATAAGTCCAGCACGGATCTTTTATCTTTACTCTTTTATCTTTACTCTAATTCAGACCTTAAAACCTCAAACCTCATAACCTCTATAATATGGCTAATTTCTTTTCAACTACAAAAAATAAAATAACTACTCTCGCCGTGCTCGTTGCTGTGGGAGGAGGCATTTTCTACTTTTGCTCAGACAAGGGCAGCGACGTAGCGCCTGCTTATTGCGAAATGGCGGCAGCAGAAGTTTCAACCATCAGCAGTAGCATTACGGCTACGGGAACTATCGAACCTGTTACCTCTGTAGAAGTGGGTACACAGGTTTCGGGGATTATCAATAAGATACTTGTGGACTACAACGACGTAGTAAAGCGCGGTCAGGTGATTGCCATTCTCGACAAGACGAACCTTGAAAGCGAATTGGCGAGTGCTACGAGCAACTTGCAGAGTGCTGAAAGCGACTTGAACTACCAGAAGTGGCTCTTTGAGCGCCAAGAAACGCTCCACAAGCAGGGCGACATCAGCGACAACGCTTTCCATCAGGCACAGGTGGCACTCCGTCAGGCACAGTCGGCTTACAACATGCGCGTAGAGGCGGTGAAGAAGGCGCAGACCAACCTTGGTTACGCAACAATCACTTCTCCCATCGACGGGGTGATTCTTTCGCGCGCCGTAGAAGAGGGACAGACCGTAGCGGCAAGCTTTAACACGCCCACACTCTTCACCATCGCGCAAGACTTGACCGACATGCGCGTAATCGCTAAGGTGGACGAAGCTGACATAGGCGGTGTGCGCGAAGGGCAGCGCGTAGAATTTACCGTAGATGCCTACCCCAACGACCTCTTCAACGGACAGGTGACACAGGTGCGCCAGGAAGCTACGATTGAGAGTAATGTGGTGACTTATGAAGTAGTCATCTCTGCCCCCAACCCCGACTTGAAGTTGAAGCCCGGACTTACGGCAAACGTAAAGATTGTTACACTCGAAATTAAGGACGTGTTGGCAGTGCCTTCAAAGGCGTTGCGCTTCGCTCCCGTGCCTCACAGCATTGACAAGGACGAAGTGATTGAAAACTGCGAGGGGGCTACAAAAATCTGGAAGCGCGAGGGTAAAACGTACAAGGCGTACCCCGTAGAAACAGGTATGACCAACGGCATCCTTACCGAAATCAAGGGCGGACTCCAGGCGGGTGATTCTGTCATTGTTGACCGTGTGACAACCGCCGTTGAGGGAATGGCAGGTGCTCCCCGCAGTCCCTTCATGCCCGGTCCCCGCAATAACAAGAAGAAGTAGAGCGCAATGAAAAAGACCGTTATTGAATTACAGAATGTGAAGCGCGACTTCGTCGTGGGCGAGGAAGTGGTTCACGCCCTCCGCGGTGTGTCGTTCAAGATTCACGAAGGCGAATTCGTAACCATCATGGGCACGTCAGGGAGTGGGAAATCCACCCTGCTCAACCAGTTGGGTTGCCTTGACACTCCCACCTCGGGCGAATACTTGCTTGACGGTATTCCCGTGCGTAAGATGAAGCGCCGCGAGCGTGCCGTATTGCGCAACCGCAAGATTGGTTTCGTGTTCCAAAACTACAACCTCTTGGCAAAGACTACGGCGGTAGAAAATGTGGAACTCCCCTTGATGTACAACAGTTCCGTGTCAGCACGCGAACGCAGGGAGCGCGCCATAAAAGCCCTTGAAGCAGTAGGATTGGGCAACCGCTTAATGCACCTTTCTAACCAGATGTCGGGCGGACAGATGCAGCGCGTGGCGATTGCGCGTGCTTTGGTGAACGACCCCGCCGTAATTCTTGCCGACGAAGCTACGGGAAACCTCGACACACGCACTTCGTTTGAAATTCTCGTACTCTTCCAAGAACTTTTTGCTCAGGGACGCACCATTATCTTTGTGACGCACAATCCTGAAATCGCACAATACAGCTCGCGCAACATTGTTTTGCGCGACGGATTGGTGAAGGAGGATGTTCAGAATACGAATATTCTCTCGGCTGCCGAAGCCTTGGCGGCACTTCCCCCTATTGAAGAATAATCTCATAACTATGCATCTCACAAACCTATTCAAAATAGCTCTGCGCGCCATCAATACCAATAAGTTGCGCTCCTTCCTGACCATGTTGGGCATCATCATCGGCGTGGCTGCCGTTATTGCGATGATTGCCATTGGTGAGGGGTCGAAGCAAAGCATCCAGAGCAACATTGCCTCCATGGGCTCAAATATGATAAGCATCCATCCCGGGGCAGACCGCCGTGCGGGGGGTGTGCGTCAGGATGCCAGCGCCATGGAGACCTTGAAACTCAAAGACTATGAGCTTTTGAAGGCGGAGGCAAAGTTTATCAAAGCCATAAGCCCCACCGTTTCAAGCAGTGGTCAGTGTATCTTCGGAAACAATAACACGCCGTCAAGCATGTACGGCGTAAGCATCGGCTACTTAGACATTCGCCAGCTCAAGGTAGAGGAAGGCGACATGTTTACTGAGGAAGACATCCGCACGAGTGCCAAAGTCTGCGTCATTGGTAAGACCGTTGCCGACAACCTCTTCACTAAGGGCGAAGACCCCGTGGGGCGCGTCATCCGCTTTAAGTCCATTCCCTTCCGCGTAGTGGGTGTGTTGAAATCAAAGGGTTACAACACGTTCGGCATGGACCAGGACAACCTTATTCTTGCTCCTTACACAACGGTGATGAAGCGCATCATGGCGATTACTTACCTCAACAACATCAGCGTGTCGGCCCTAACGGAAGAGCACACAGAGCAAGCTATTGAAGAACTCACCACCCTGCTCCGCCAGTCGCACAAATTACGTGAAGGTATTGATGAAGACAACTTCAACATCCACTCGCAAAAGGAAATGATGGAAATGATGAACTCTACGGCAGACGTGATGACCACGCTCCTGCTCTGCGTCGCCTGTATCTCACTCATCGTGGGCGGTATCGGCATTATGAACATCATGTATGTCAGCGTAACGGAGCGCACCAAGGAAATCGGTCTGCGTATGTCCGTCGGCGCGCGTGGCATTGACATCTTGGCGCAATTCTTGATAGAAGCCATTCTCCTCAGCATCACGGGCGGCATCATCGGTGTCGTAGTCGGTTGCCTCATCTCCAACGCCGTAGAATCCATTGCCCAATGGCCCGTCAGCATCCAACCTTGGAGCATCATGCTGAGCTTTGCCGTTTGTACCTTCACCGGTATTTTCTTCGGTTGGTACCCTGCAAAGAAGGCGGCAAACCTTGACCCGATTGAGGCGCTCAGATACGAGTAATGTTTTAGTATAGAGTACAAATAACAGAGTATAGAGTACAACTTACAGAGTACAGAGTACAACTCCATCCGGACTTTATACTCGCAGGATTGTACTCAACCTGTTGCACATCCCGCATGGCGTTGTACTCTGTACTCTGTAAGTTGTACTCTGTACTCTGTAAGTTGTACTCTGTACTCTGTAAGTTGTACTCTAAAAAGACTTTTATAATGTCCCCCCAATCCCGCATGCGCTACCTTGAAGTAGCCGCCCATGTCGTAGCATGGACCTACATCTTTGCGTCTCCCCTCTTTTTCCAGCGGGGCGACAGCATCAACTGGGTGCGCTTCTTCAACGCCTCCCTCTTCAGTGTGGCAGCATGCCTCATCTTCTACCTCAACTACTTTGTGCTGATTCCGCGCTACTTCTTGCAGCGCCGCTACAGCCTATTCCTGCTCATCAACCTTGCGATGGTGGTGGGCATCTCCCTGGGGTTGGAAATTTACTCCAACCTGCAACACGCGTACTCACCCTCCCAGCCGCGCCGTATGGGCATGCGTCGCCACCACATCAGTACGGAGCAGTTGTTCCTGTGGAAGACGTTCTTCGTGGTGCGCAACGCCTTCCTACTCATCACAGCCATTGCCATTTCCATGGCACTCCGCCTCAGTTTGCGTTGGCACAAGGCGGAAATGGAGCGACGCAAGGCGGAGGTGGACCGTCAGGCGGCAGAGTTGAAGAACCTGAAAAACCAGATTTCACCGCACTTCCTGCTCAACACATTAAATAATATATACGCCCTCACAACCTTTGACACCGAGCGCGCACAGCATGCCATTCTCGAGTTAGGAAAACTTCTGCGCTACTTGCTCTACGACAATCAGGTGGAACGCGTGCCACTCAGCAAGGAGGTGGAATTTCTGCACAACTATATCGAACTCATGCGCCTGCGCATTGGCAAGAACGTGGACTTACAAGTGAACCTCGACATCCCACAAGACCGCGAGGTAAACATTGCCCCGCTCCTCTTTATCTCACTCGTGGAGAACGCCTTCAAACACGGCATCTGCCCCACCCAACCTTCGTTCATCCACATCAGCCTCCGCGCGAATCAGCAGGGCGAAATCAGCTTCACCTGCACGAACAGCAACTTCCCCAAAACGGCTGACGACAAGAGCGGCGGAGGCATCGGTCTCCAACAAGTAAGTCAGCGCCTCGCCCTCTCTTACCCCAACCGCCACACCTGGCACAAGGGCGTTAAAGACGGCGTTTACAGCTCTTGCATAACGCTACGGGGCGAGTAAATCGCGAAGCACACACCCCGCATGGCGCTCTCCCCCTGTTTATAGGGGGAACCAACGCACGAAGTAAGAGCAGAGGACAAACTTGTTTGTACTATGCCTTACGAGAAGGAGGAAGATGAGCGAAGCGAAATCAATTGGGACCGCAAAGCGGTGAGGGGGTGCCGAATACAGTGAGTAGTTAGGAGTATGCCATGCGGTGCGTATTCAAGCACCCCCTCACCAGCAGAGCTGGTCCCCTCCCCCTATAAACAGGGGGAGAGCGCCATCCGGTTTACTTCACTTACCTTAATCCCTCATAACCTTATAACCTTACCCCCTCATAACCTTATAACCTTTTAGTAAACAAGTTAACGAGGTACGAGTAGACAAGATGGTCAGCGAGATAAACGAGTGATGTTCCGCATGGTCTACTCACTACTAACTACTAACTACTAACTTTCTCACAACCTTATAACCTTATAACCTCACAACCTCCCCAATGACCTGCGCCATCATAGACGACGAACCTCTTGCGGCAACCCTGCTGGAAAGTTACGTCAATAAAACTCCTTTCCTCACGCATTGCGGCACCTATGCCAATGCGATTGATGCCATGGCGGCATTAAGTAAGTCGCCCGTGGAACTCCTGTTCCTCGACATCCAAATGCCGGAGTTGAGTGGCCTTGAGTTTGCCAAACTCATCCCACCCACCACGCGCATCATCTTTACCACCGCCTTCAGTCAGTATGCCATTGAGGGCTACAAGGTGAATGCCTTCGACTACCTGCTCAAACCCATTGCTTACCCCGACTTTTTGGCGGCAGCACAACGGGCTTTGACGGCAACAAGTCCCACATCGCAGACCGCAGAACCGACAACGGAGAATGCAACCACCGAGTCGTCCATCTTTGTCAAGAGCGACTACAAACTGCTCCGCATTGACTTCGACGACATTCTGTATATTGAAGGGCTCAAGGACTATGTAAAGATTTACCTCGCCTCTGCCCAGCGCCCCGTGCTCTCCCTGACGGCAATGAAAACGCTTGAAGACCACCTCCCCGCCGACCGCTTCCTGCGCATCCACCGCTCCTACATCGCCAACATGGCTATGGTAAGCGCCGTAGAGCGTAGCAACATCCTCATCGGTGAAAAGTCCCTCCCCATCTCCGACACTTACAAAGATAAGGTACTTGAATATGTCAACAAGCGCCTCTTGGGAGGAAGGTAGAAGGGAAAGGAGATCCGACGCCAAACCGAGTGCAATCAAGCTTGCTTGAATTGCCGAGGTGCGAAGGAGGAAAAGACCACGAAGTGGGATTAAAGGAGAAAGGAGAAAGGAGATAGGAGAAAGGCTGGCGCAGTGGGAAGTCGATTGTAAGGTTGTTAAGGCCTGTTACCGCCTGTTAAGGCTTGTTAGGCCTGTTATTCTATTAGCCTACCCCCTAAATAATCACAAAAAGAGTTCGCCCCCGAGGGCGAACTCTTTTTCATATATAGCCATAATTACTTTACGCTGATGCGCAACTTGTAATTCATCTTCTTGTTGGGCACCTTATACTTTTCAATAGTGTCCACACCACCACAAGAAGCGTTACCCACACCACGGTGGTAAGCATCGAAGTGAAGCACTGTGTAGGGGCGATCCTCCATTTCCCACAAGTGGTTGCTCTTCATGAGATCGGCATCCGTCCAGGGGAGTGCGCTGAAACTTACGTTGCCTTCGGTTTCGATAACAATGCCGAAACCTGTAGCATCTGTGAGCACGAGTTCACGAAGTTCTTCGCGCTGACCTGTAGATTGGGGCTTCACGTAGCGTTCGTGCATTTCGCCCACCTTTGAAGTGTAGCGTCCAGCAATCACACCCGCCTTGCGGTCAGAATAGTTTTCCCAAGGACCAAGCGCATAGTAATCCACTTGCTTGAGGGCCGAGTCGATGTGGCAAACAAGACCTGCGCGACGCAATTCTCCGTGCTTGGGAGTAAAAGTAGCGTCTACGTCCATCACACCCTGGGGATAGAGGGTGTAAACAATGTCGGTCTTACAAAGCGAACCGTCACGAGAAGTTGTCACAACGATGCGGTCTGCCTGTTCTTCAATCTTGAACGTACCACGTTCCTGAAGACCGTTATTGGTATTGCCGTAGCGGTCGTTCTCAATCCAGCGGTGGTTGTCGTAAACGAAGCCCTGACCGTCCTTAATGATTTCGCGACCATCAAGAAGGAGGCCAATGAGCTGACCATTCTCTTCGTTGAAGATTGCCTTAATCTTGTCGTTACCAAGGTGCACCTTACCGTTTTGGTTAATGCCATTTTCAAACGCACCCTTACCCTTGATTGCAGCAAGTGCGGGACGTGCCACAAGTTCGTACTGCTTGAGGGCTACTTCATGCCCTGCAGGAGCAAATACTTGTTCTGTAGCGTGACACACGCGGAGGTTCAAGAGGATTTCTTCGCCCTTCTTTTCCGCCTTTGCCAACTTCACCTTGGGCACCTTAATCGTAACCACTTCCTTCTCGCCTTCGCCGCCACCTGTGAGGGCAACTTGCTTCTTAGCAACCACATTACCGTTCTTCACTACTTCGTAAACGAGGTAGAAGTCCGAAAGGTTCGTGAAGTTGTACATATTCTTGAGTTCTACCTTCACGGTATTTGCCTTCTTGTCCACTCCGAGGAAGTTGAACTTGATAAACTCGTGAGCCGCCTTCACTTCCTTGAGCTTCGCACTCTCATGGCGTGTCGCGGGAATGATACCGTTAGAGCAGAAGTTGCCTTGGTGAGGACCAGGGAAGTCATAACCCGTGTGGAGGCGATAGATGCCCTGCTTAATTTCCTTGGGTTCGTAAATAGCTTGGTCCACCCAGTCCCAAATACAACCACCAATCGTAGAATTACTGTTCTCTATCGATTCCCAATATTCGGGCAAGTTACCAATAGCATTACCCATGGCGTGCGCATATTCACAGATGAACATAGGCTTGTCGAGGTCGTTGGTGTAACGTGCCATCCAGTCCATACCGGGGTACATCTTTGAATAGAAGTCACTGTACTTGCTACCGCCATAAGGCTTGTCGATACGCGTTCCTTCGTAGTGGATAGGACGAGAGTCAAGCGCTGCCGCCGCTTCGTAGCAATCCTTGAAGTTCTTACCCGCACCCGCTTCGTTACCCAAGCTCCACATCACTACAGAGGGGTGGTTGCGGTCGCGAAGCACCATGCGGTCGATACGATCTACGAAAGCGGGAATCCAACTTTCGCGGTCGGAGATAGACTGATTGGCATGGTCTTCCAAGTCTGCTTCATCACAAGTGTAGAGACCGTAGTGGTCGAACATCGCATACATACGTGCTGCATTGGGATAGTGCGACGTACGGATGGTGTTGATATTGTTCTGCTTCATCATGAGCACGTCCTGCAACATCGACTCTGTAGTCACCGCACGTCCGTAGAGGGGGTGAGAGTCATGGCGGTTCACGCCCTTGAAGAAGACACGCTTGCCGTTGATATAGACAATAGAATTTTCAATCTTGATGTCGCGGAAACCATACTTCGTTGAGAACGCCATTTCTTCCTTGTCCGCACCGTCCTTTTGGATAATGCGCACGGTGTAAAGGTTGGGCGTTTCTGCCGTCCACGCCTGAATGTTTTCAAGACTGAATTCTACGGCAGCACGATAGCGTGTGAAGCCCGCGTCAAAGAGTCCGTAAACTACATCCTTCTGTGCCACTTCCTTACCCTGGGGGTCAAACACCTTTACCGTAAGGTTCTTCTTTTCGCTATGGTGTCCCTGGATGGGGTCAAAGCGCATTTCTACCTGCATCGTAGCATTCTTGTAGTCGGGAGAGAGTTGCGAAGTAATATAATGGTCGCGCACACTCACCGTGGGCACATTATATACATAGACATCACGGAAGATACCCGACATACGGAACATGTCCTGACATTCCAAGTAAGAACCGTCGCTCCAACGGAACACTTCTACCGCAAGTCGGTTCTGAATGTTGTCCTTCTTCAAGAACTTGGTGATGTCAAACTCCGCAACATTATTTGCGCCTTGCGTGTAACCAACATATTCTCCGTTAATCCACACATTTGCAGCCGAGTAAATACCACCGAAGTGGAGGATGGTGCGCTGTCCGTGCCAATCTTCGGGCACTTGGAAGAAACGTACGTAAGAACCTACGGGATTTATGCCGTAATTCTTGCCACCGTCGTTATAGCCGGGGCGCGCCTTGATAAAGGGAGGCGTATTTCCGTGAGGATATTCCACATTACAGTAAATGGGGCGGTCAAATCCGTGCATTTCCCAGTTAGAGGGGACGGGAATTTCGTCCCATTCGCTCACGCCAAAGCCTTCCTCGAAGAAATTAAGGGGACGCTGTGAGGGCTCGGGCACAAAGTGGAATTTCCAAATGCCGTTGAGCGTCATGTACTGCTTGTTGACGGGTTCCGTCCAGGGAGTTGCGTAATACGCAGCGTCGGCAAGCATGTCGGCTTCGGTAGCATAGGGCATGTAAGTCGCAACAGCTACTTCCTTATTGATGCCAAACACGGCTTCGTCCTCCCAAATGGGCGATTGAATCTTGGGCTTTTCTACCTGTTCAAAGGTAAACCACGCCGCCTTATCGTTGGCGTCATAATCTGTGAGCATCATCTTGCCGTCCTTGAGTGCATACATCGTCTTGCCGTCCTTACCCTTGATGCCAGCTGAGAGGATGCGGTAAGCACCAGGCATTTCAGCTACGGGCTGGAACTCCCAACGTGCATTGTTCCACACACCTTCCTGTGCAGTCCACTGAATGAGTTGCTTAATACCCATGTTGTCGCCACCGTCGTCGAAGTGCTGTGTGTAGAACGCACCACCCACCACGCGCTGCTTCAAGTCGAGCATCTTAATGCTCCAATACTGACCGCGGTTCATCTTATCCACCGCTTCACCCACGATGCGCGCATTGTTTTCGCCGCTATCGCCATTACCCAATACGAGTTCGGGCTGTGCCACACTGCGAATGCGGTACGTCAAGTTGTCGTCAAAACCAGAAACCACCGAGGGCTTGATGTTAAACATCGCCTTGCGGTTGTTCATTGCCTTAGCCTTGTCGGTAAGGGCGAGTTTACCGTTCGCGCCCATCACAGCCGCCTTGGCAGGTTGGTTACTGGGAATCAAGTAAACGAGTCCATCGGCTGCGGGTTCCGTGCGCCACAACTGGAATTCGTCAGAACCGTTGTTCTCACCCATTTCCACGCGACCATCGTCCGTGCAACGCACAGCAAGGTTGCTGAAGGGGTTAATGATACGCCAACTGCCGGCCAATTCCGAAACAATCCAATGTTGCTCCGCCTGTGCCGCATCAGCCTTGACAATCTGCACGCTGCCATCAGCGTTGTAGGTCAACACCTGACCTGTCTTCGTAGCCGTTTCTACGTTGTAAAGGTTACCCTTCACATAGTTCTGCGCTACAAGAGCGCCCATTGTAGTCACCGCAAAGAGGGCAACCATCATCAAGCGCTTGATTCGATTAAGTAAATGCATAAGCAGTAAAGATTTATGTTAGATATTGTTTTTCTATCTCACAATCGTGAAAGGGCATACACCCCATTCGTCTACAAAATTACGATTATTCTCCGGATAATCAACACATATTTATAAAATTACACAGAAATATAAGTAAACTTGCGGAGAAAATTCTGTGTATTTCTGCGAGTTCTGTGTGAAATATTTTTTTTGACATAAGAACAAAAGGACATATTTTTCTTCTCACGCAAAGGCGCAAAGTTCCGCAAAGCGTCTGCGTGGTTCTGCGAAGTCTGCGTGCAATATTTTCAGACAGAAGACACGGAAGACACAGAAATTCTCCACGGATTAGTGCGTGCCCTTTGGTTGTCCACGAACACTCGTTTGTTTTATTTCGAGCCACTAATGAACACGAACCGAAGGTCGCGCTAGTCAATTTTCACTAATATCCATTCGGGCTTAAATGCCCCGCAAGGTATTCGTGTTCATTTGTGCCATTGGTGGCTCAAAAAATACCTGTAGATACGCATACAACTCTGTGATACAACACCATACGACAAATCTACTTGAGTCCTCATTTTTCCATCTTCAAGACATAAAAACTAAAAAAATGTTTATTTTTTGATAGTTACATGTGTCAATATCAAAAATTAAATTGTAAATTTGCTCGGAAAAACTCTCTTTACCTTATGGAAACCTTCTTTCAAACCCATGCTTACCTCATTGAGCACACGAACCTTCCAGTTCGTCGCGCCTTAATGGACTCTATTGATTGGAGTTACCGCCTCATTGGTATCCGCGGTCCTCGCGGTGTGGGGCGCACCTCATTCTTGTTGCAGTATGCCAAAGAGCATTACGACGTACGTATGCGCAACTGCCTCTACATCAACTGCAACAGTTTCTACTTCCAAGGTTGCGGAATCGTTGATTTCGCCGGAAAGTTTGTACTCCAGGGAGGCATGGTTTTGCTCCTCGACCAAGCGTTCAAATTGAGTGACTGGCGTAAGCAGATTCTTGAATGTTACCATAAATATCCCCGTTTGCGCATCGTTTACACAACCACTTCTGTGCCCGACATTGAAGGTGAAGACGAATTGGCAGACATCGCCCGCACGTACGTACTCCACGGGTTCTCCTTCCGCGAGTACATCAATTTGCAGACGGGCAATGACTTCCGCCCCTACTCTATTGATGAATTGCTCAACAATCACGAGCAGATTCTCAAGACCATCCTACCCAAGGTGCGCCCCTGGCAGTATTTCCAGGAATACTTGCACCACGGTTACTTCCCCTTCTTCCTTGAAAACCGCAACTTTACGGAAGCTCTGCTGAAGGCGATGAACAACATGATTGAGGTGGACGTGCTCTTCAACAAGCAGATCGAGTTGAAGTACCTCTCTCGCCTCAAAAAGTTGCTCTACCTCCTTGCTGTTTCTGAAGATTCAGCACCCAACGTAAGTAAGTTGGCGGAAGAAATTGGTACGAGCCGCGCAACGGTTATGAACTACTTGAAGTGCCTTGAAGAAGCGCGCCTCATCAACATGGTATACCGCGAAGGCGACACGCAGGCAAAGAAACCCGCAGCCGTGATGATTCACAATACGAACATGCTCTACTCACTCTACTCTCCCAGCATGGACGACCAACTCATCATGGAAACATTCTTTGTCAACACCCTCTGGCGCCACCACCAGGTGCGCAAGAAGCGTCGCCCAGGGTGCTACCAAATCAATGGCACGACGGACATCTGCGTGTGCGACCGTTCAAAGCGACTCCGCACAAATCCCAACATGATTTACGCTCGCTACAACACCGAAGTGGGCAAGGGAAAAGAAATTCCCCTCTGGCTCTTCGGTTTCCTTTACTAATCTCTATATCGAGAGAGGCAACCCCTTCTACAAGACGTGGTTGCCTTTTCTCGTTATTTAAGTTGAGAAGGTACAAGTAGACGTCCCCCTTTAGTTGACAAGTTTACAAGGTACAAGTAAACGCACCCATTTTAGTTAACAAGTTGACAAGGTACAAGTAAACGTACCCATTTTAGTTAACAAGTTGACAAGGTACAAGTAAACGAGAAGGACACCGAGATAAACGAACGATGTCCCACTTGAAAAGTAGGGACGCACGGTCGTGCGTCCGCATCAATGGAAATTTTCCGCAAACATCCACTCGCAACCTCGTCAGTTTTAGAACACACCGTGCGTCCGCATCAATGGAATTTTCCGCAAGCGTCCACTCGCAACCTCGTCAGTTTTAGAACACACCGTGCGTCCGCATCAATGGGAATTTTCCGCAAGCATCCACTCACAACCTCGTCAGTTTAAGAACACACCGTGCGTCCGCATCAATGGGAATTTTCCGCAAGCATCCACTCGCAACCTCGTATATATCAAGGACGCACGAGCCGCGCGTCCCTACATGCCAAGTGAATTTCCCGCATGGTTCACTACTACTTACTACATACTACTCACTCCTAACTACTCACTCCTAACTACTCACTCCTAACATGCACCCCGGTTATCCCGTACAACAATACACAGGTCCCGTAAAGCGTTACTGCCAAACCTTGGACCTGCGCGACAATCCCGAACTCATTGCCGAATACCGCAAGCGCCACAGCAAGGAGCATGCGTGGAAAGAAATCATTGCTGGCATCCGCGAAGTGGGCATCCTTGAAATGGAAATCTACCTTCTCGGCACGCGCCTCTTTATGATTGTAGAAACTCCGCTCGACTTCGAGTGGGACAGTGCCATGGCGCGCCTCTCCACGCTTCCCCGACAGGCGGAGTGGGAAGACTACATGGCGGAATTTCAACTCGTAAAGGAAGGCCTCTCCTCTGCCGAAAAGTGGCAACTCATGGAGCGCATTTTCCATTTGTATTAAGTTCCTATAATATCTATAGTTTCTATAGCATCTATAGTGTCTATAGTATCTATTAAAAAACTCCCCCCTCATGAACAAACTCATCGAAAAAAAATACCTCATCACCTTCATCCTCATCACCTCGCTCTTCGCGTTGTGGGGTTTTGCCAACGACATCACCAATCCCATGGTGGCGGCATTCCAAACAGTGATGGAACTCTCCACCTTTGAAGCCTCATGGATTCAACTTGCCTTTTATGGTGGTTATGCTACGATGGCATTGCCCGCAGCCTTCTTCATCCGCCGGTTTAGTTACAAGAGCGGCATCCTCCTTGGACTTGCGCTCTATGCCATCGGGGCCTTCTTGTTCATACCCGCGGCGGCAATGCAGAACTTCATATTCTTCTGTGTGGCCCTCTATATCCTTACGTTTGGTTTGGCCTTTTTGGAGACAACAGCAAATCCATTTATTCTTTCCCTTGGCAGCAAGGAAACCTCCACGCGTCGCCTCAACCTCGCACAAGCCTTCAACCCTATAGGTTCTCTTTTAGGAATGTCCATAGCCTCTGCCATTGTACTTCCCCAACTTTGGAGCGACCGACGCGATGCTTTAGGCGAAACGATTTTCCACACGCTTTCAACTGCTGAAAAGGCTGAAATCCGCTTGCACGACCTTGCAGCCATCCGCGACCCCTATATCATTCTCGGTGCCAGCGTTATTGTCATCTTCCTCATCTTCGCCTTTAAGAAGATGCCGAAGATTACGGCAGACACCGTTCAAGACAATGCACGCACCACACTCAAGCGCTTATGGAAAAATCCCACCTATCGTGAGGGCGTCATTACGCAGTTCTTTTATGTGGGCGCACAAATCATGGTGTGGACCTTCATCATCCATTATGCCGACCACCTGGGCATCAATAAGGCCGATGCGCAGAACTTCAACATCTGCGCCATGCTACTCTTCCTCTGCGGACGCTTCGTTTCTACCTTCTTGATGCAGTACATCAATTCGCACAAGTTGCTTACTATATACGGCATCGGCGCCATGCTCTGCACGGCGGGAGCAATACTTTTCGTGGGAATGCCTGGCCTCTACTGCCTTGTAGGCATCTCGGCATTCATGTCGCTCATGTTCCCCACCATTTACGGCATCGCCCTTGAAAACGTAGAGTCGCAAGACACCTCACTCGGTGCTGCCTTCCTCGTCATGGCCATTGTGGGCGGCGCCATCATGCCTCCCCTCCAGGGCGCCATCATTGACCTCGGCACGGTGATGAATCACCCCGCCGTAAACTTCTCATTCATCCTCCCCTTCATCTGCTTCCTGATTATCACGATTTACGGCATCCGCGCTAGTAGGAAAGGGTAAGGGAGCCGCCCTTTCCTAGCCCTAGGATAGCCTAGGATTCCCTAGAATAACCTAGAATAGCCTATCCCCCTCAAAAATTAGAAAAATCCCGCATCTTTTGCCCATTTCCCCCGAAAAGCGTAATTTTGCAAAGTGGGCTATCCCCACGAGTTTTGAATTATGGCAAGAAAAATACAATTCAGTCTTGTTTACCGCGACATGTTTCAGTCAAGCGGTAAATTCCAACCCCGTAAGGATCAGTTGGAACGCATTGCTCCCGTCATCATTAAGATGGGATGCTTCTCACGTGTAGAAACTAACGGTGGTGCCTTTGAACAGGTGAACCTCCTTTATGGTGAAAACCCCAATAAGGCCGTGCGCGCCTTCACAAAACCCTTTAACGAAGTGGGCATTAAGACACACATGCTCGACCGCGGTTTGAACGCGCTCCGCATGTTCCCCGTGCCTGCCGACGTTCGTAAGTTGATGTATCGCGTGAAGCACGCTCAGGGCGTTGACATTACACGTATCTTCTGCGGTTTGAATGATGTGCGCAACATCATCCCCTCTATCAAGTACGCTCTCGAAGGGGGTATGACACCACAGGCTACACTTTGTATCACCAACTCTCCCATCCACACGGCAGAGTATTATTCAAACATCGCCGACCAACTCATCGAAGCTGGTGCGCCTGAAATCTGCTTGAAGGATATGGCAGGTATCGGTCAGCCCGCGATGCTCGGCCAACTCTGTAAGATGATTAAGGACAAGCATCCCGAAGTCATCATCCAGTATCACGGTCACTCTGGTCCTGGTCTCTCTATGGCGACTATCCTCGAAGTGTGCCGCAACGGTTGTGACGTGATTGACACGGCTATCGAACCGCTCTCTTGGGGTAAGGTGCATCCAGACATCATCTCTGTGCAGAGCATGTTGAAGAACGCCGGATTTGACGTTCCCGAAATCAACATGGAAGCCTACATGGAGGCACGCAAGTTGACACAGGAATTTATCGACGACTTCCTTGGTTACTTCATGAACTCAGGTAATAAGTTGATGAGTTCACTCCTCCTCGGTTGCGGTCTTCCTGGTGGTATGATGGGTTCTATGATGGCAGACTTGACAGGCGTCATGGCAGCTATCAACAACAACCGCGTGGCGAAGGGCGAAGAAGCGCTTTCTGAAGATGCCCTCCTCGTGCGCCTCTTCGACGAAGTGGCATACGTTTGGCCCCGCGTAGGTTATCCTCCTCTCGTAACGCCCTTCTCACAATACGTGAAGAACATTGCCCTCATGAACCTCCTCACAGAGTCTATGGGTAAGCCCCGTTACTCTATGATGGACAACTCTATTTGGGGTATGATTCTCGGTAAGAGCGGTAAGCTCCCCGGCGAACTCGATCCCGAAATCATTGCGCTCGCCAAGGAAAAGGGTTTTGAGTTCTCTACTGAAGATCCGCAGACCTTCTATCCCGACGACCTCGACCGCTTCCGCGATGAAATGGAAGCAAACGGCTGGCCCCTCGGTGAAGATGAAGAAGAACTCTTCGAATTTGCAATGCACGAAACACAGTATCGCGACTACATGAGCGGTGCTGCCAAGAAGCGCTTCCTCGCTGACCTTCAGGCAGCAAAGGATAAGGCAAATGCGGGTAGCATGACGCCCGAAGAAGCAGCAGCGTTCAAGCACGCGAAGGCTGATGCTATCGTGGCTCCCGAAGCGGGTACAGTACTCTGGCAGATTGGTGGCGACGGCGAATGCGTAAAGGCCATCGCGCCCTACATCGGTAAGGAGTATAAGGAAGGTGAATTCTTCTGCTACATCGAAAACAACTACGGTCAGATTCACGAACTCCCCGCAGCAATGGGTGGCAAGATCGTGGAAATCAATGCCGACCAAGGTGCTCACGTTCAGAAGGGCGACGTGATTGCTTACATCCAGCGCCCTGGAGCAGAGTAGTTTTTAGAACACAGATATCATATAGGTGAGAGAGGGTGTGCCACGGGCACACCCTCTTTTTTTGGCTCACACGGAAGACACAGATTATTTTGACATAAGAACATAAGAACATATTGCTCCGCGCCCTTTGCGCCTTTGCGTGAGATTATTTCACACAGGAATTGCTCCACGGATTGGCGCGTATCTTCACGTATTTTTTGAGCCACGAATGGGCACTAATTGACACGAATGCCTTGCGGAGTGGGTATGGTCTCACGCAGACGGCGCAGACTTTCGCAGAAGCATGGGGAGCAAATTCTGTGTGTTTTTGTGCTTTCTGTGTGCAACGATTTTTGACAGAAGTATTGAATTGGCTGCCCCCAAAACGAGAGCAAAAATAACACTTTTTCAAACGCCTGTATTTCAACTGTTTATAAGTTTGTTATATAGAAGAACATATTTTTCTCACGCAAAGGCGCAAAGTTTCGCCAAGCGTCTGCGTGGTTCTGCGTAGTCTGCGTGCAATATTTTTGACAGAAGTACAAAAGGACATAACGCTTCGCGCCCTTTGCGCCTTTACGTGAAAACAAAATATGTTCTTATGTTCTTATGTCTAAAAACCTACGCAATCCGTGGCGAAAAATGAAGACAAATTGGCAGTTCATTATCTCACTTTTTTGCATGTTTTTGAAGAATTTACCCAGTAGAATGGAACACACTTTCAGCAAGACGGGACAAAAAAAATTTTGGACAAAAACAACATCCCTTCTCGGAGAAATTATTCGGCACCTAAAAAAAATTATTCGGTACATATTTTTTCGCATGTGCCGAATAATTTTACCCATTTTTAGGGCGCAAAATCGCAAAAAAAGAGTGGAAATAACCCTTTACAGGACCATCTCCACTTCCTAATACAAAGATAATACATTTTTCAGCGAAATGCAAATCGCTCAAGAGCGACCAATTTTCTCACTTTTTCTCATTTTTTCAGTAGACAAGTTAACGAGGTACAAGTAGACAAGAAGGTCACCGAGATAAACGAGTATAGTCCCGCATGGACTACTACTTACTACCTACTACTTGCTCTCCGCCCCGCATGGTATTACTCACTACTCACTACTCACTACTACTTACTACCTACCCCTCTCTCCCCTCCTCCATTTTCCCCCATTTTATTTGCTCCAACCGACGTTTTTTTTTAATTTTGCAAAGTGCGGTTTACACCCTGAAATCAAGTCCCTTAAAAGGGAGTGTTGGGGGGGCACTTTTCGCACGAAACTATTTTATCAAAGTAAGAAAACAAATCACTAATCTTAATCACTATTTTATGAAAGTAAAATCTTTACTTCTTGGTTTGGCACTGCCAGCAGTTGGGTTTGCTCAAAATTACGACTTGCCCAACCCCGACAATGCGCCTGCGCCTTGTCATCCCGTTCCCAGTGAACGCCAGATTTTGTGGAATGAAACGGAGTTCTACGCCTTCTTCCACTACGGTATGAACACCTTTACGGGTTTGGAATGGGGTTTCGGTAATGAACCCGAATCTAAATATGCGCCTTTGGCGGTGCCCAATCCCGAACAGTGGGTGACTTCAGTGAAGGCAGCGGGTATGAACGGTGGTATCGCCGTGGTGAAGCACCACGATGGTTTCTGCCTCTGGCCTACAGCAACAACTACCCACAGCATTGCGAATGCGGGAAATGAAAACGGCCGTACGGCAAACATTCCCCAACTCTTTGCCCAGGCAAGCCAGAAGCACAATATGAAGTACGGCTTCTACATCTCTCCCTGGGACCGCAACTCTGCACACTACGGTAAGGACACTTACGTAACAGAGGTATTCCTCAAGCAGTGTGAAGAATTGGCAGAATACGGTGCTGACCAGTTTGAAATGTGGTTTGACGGCGCCCGCGGTGGTGACGGTTTCTACGGTGGCGAAGGTGGCAACCGCGACATCGACCCCGAAATCTATTACGACATCCCCAACCTCCGTGCACGCGTTCACCGCATTGCCCCCAACTGCGTGATGTGGGGTGTCGGTGGTGAAGCCCGCTGGATTGGTAACGAATCAGGTTATGCTGGTAATACCAACTGGGCGATGACCGACTACATGTCAGAAACTGTAGTGCGCGAGGAAGGCGACATCAACGGTTGGTTCTGGAACCCCGGTGAAAGTGACGCCAAGGCTACAAGCGCTGGTTGGTTCTGGCACAACGGCGAATCAATGAAGAGTGCAGAACGCCTCTTCCAGATGTACCTCGAAACGGTAGGTCGTAACGCTACGCTCATCCTCAACTGTCCTCCTAACCAATACGGTGTACTCCCCGAAAACACCGTGAATGAATTGGTGAAGTTGGGTAAGATGCTCCACGAACGCCTCGCAGTGCCCGTTTACGGTCTTGACGAAACGACAGAAGCTACTGACTTCGCGAAGTCTGCAGTTATCGAAGTAAGCGAAACACGCACAGGCGGTAAGTACGAAGCAGCGAACCTCACCGACGGCGATAAGGAAACTTATTGGGCAACTAATGATGGCAGCCTCGAGGCAACCATCACCCTCACTTGGGACACTCCCCAGACCCTCCGCTACCTCGTAATGCAGGAACCCATCAAGTTGGGTCAGCGCATTAAGGACTTTAAGATTGAATATACAGAAGACGGCGCTACTTGGACAGAACTCTGCCCCTCATTGGAAACTACAACCGTGGGTTACAAGCGCATCATTCCCCTCAACGGCAAGACTGCCGAAAGTTTCGGCAATGGTTACAGTGCAAAGCAGTTGCGCATCACCATCCTCGATAGCCGCGCTTGTCCCTTGCTCTCTAACTTGAGTGTATATTAATTTAGTTGACGAGTAAACGAGTTGACGAGTTGACGAGAATCCTAGAATCGCCTAGGATTGCCTAGGGGAACCTAGGAATGCCTAGAAAAACCTAGGAATGCCTAAAATCACCTAGTCTCCTCTCCCAAAACTCTTAACCCCACTTTCCTTATGAAAAAAAATATTATCCTTTCTGCCGCGTTGCTGTTCTTCGGACTCACCGCACAGGCACAAACCACAATATCCTTTGATAGCGAGGACTATAAGGCTATCAGCGTTTACGACGCTTGGGAAGGTAGTCCCTTCCGCGCTGAAACGCCCGTTATTGACTTTGAAGCGGGTGTAGTTGAAAACCCCGACACTGCAGTTGACCCCATCCTTGGCGCTGCCCCCAACGGCACTGAAAAGGTGGTGAAGTTGCGCCGCAGTCGCTACGGTAGTAACACCTTTGGTGTGCGCATCGACCTCAAGGAACCCATCCGCATGACCAAGCAGTTGCAGTACATCCACATCATGACGTACCTCAAGGACAAACCCGCCGATAGCCGCATGATGGTCATCGGTCTCGGTAAGCGCCTTGAAGAAAGCTGGAGCTGGCAGACAGGCGAAGACGAACAGTTCTGGGCAGTCACTGGCACCAAGGTAAAGGCCAAGGAAGGTTGGCAGGACATCGTTGTCAGCTTCAAGGGTTTCTCTTATTCCAAGGAAGAAAATGCCAACAGCGGTATCGACATCTACTCACTCGTGATTGTTCCCGACGTGCGTTCGCCCCATGCTGATGCTGCCGACTGGTACGCTTACTTCGACCAGATTGTTGTGGACAACAATCCCGACAAGCGCTTCTCTACAGATAAGTATGCCCTCACTTATGATAAGGACGCTGACCGCACCCGCAACGACCGCGGACTCAACAGCGTAGGCCTCGTTTCTGCAGATGGCGAACAGACTTCTGCTGCGGTTAAAAACAAGGTGTATTCTGACAATACTACGTTGAGCGTATTCTCTGCAAAGGCAGGTGAAGAAGTACAGCCCAAGTTCAACTACACAGGTGCTTGGATGAGCGCTTATGTATATGTAGACTGGAACAACGACGGTAAGTTTGAGTATGGCGTTAATGCCAACGGTACTCCCGCTCCTGGCAGTGAAATCGTAAGTTACAGCGCTGCGCAGATTGACGGCACTTGGTACAAGAGCGACGGTACGACTACCGCAAATGGTAACACCATCGGTGGCGGCGTTCCCAAGTTCACCGTTCCCGCAGGCACTCCCGCAGGTCTTTACCGCATGCGCTATAAGGTAGACTGGGACAACCTTGACCCCGCAGGTGGCAGCACGATCATATCTGACGGCGGTGGCTATGTAGACATCATGCTCGACGTTCATGGCGACCAGGTAACTGTAAACGCTTCTCAGCTCAACGGTGACATTGTGCTCGCTGCTGACGAAAGTCCCTTGCAGAATTATGCAACTAACTATGGTGCACCCTTGACCGTGAAGGACATTCCCGCTCCCGGTTTCGTACAGTATGGTTTCTTGTTGAAGTACGGCTACAACGTGAATGCAGCTGAACAGTTGGATGAAAACGGCAACCCCAACTGGATTGAAGTAAACGTTCCCTACACTGCTATTGCAGGCGACGGTACTTACACCATCCCCGGTGCAAACATCCGCGGTAATCAGGTGAGCATCAAGGGCGACATGCAGCAGGAACAGCTCTATACCGTGAAGGTCGTTGGCGCTGAAGGTCAGGGTGGTGTTGTTTATGCGAACATCGAAACTTACGACGGTGGCACCGTTCGCGCTACACAGTTCTTCACGCTCGAACAGGTTACACCCATCGCTCTTGAAGGTTGCAGCGCGTCTGTAAGTCTCAAGGACCGCGTGATTGTCGTAACTTACAAGTCTGGTCCCCAACCCTGCAAGCAGATTGCTGCGCTTGACGAAGTAAAGAACTATAAGCTCTATCAGATTGCAGCAAAGAGTGGCGAAGGTTACTGGGCTTTTAACAGCAGCATTACGGATACGTATGTGAGTCTGCGCGGTGTAACAAATTATTCTTACAACCAACTCCCCGGAGATGCAGCCGTAGCAGCGATTTATCAAGAAGAAGTAGACCCTTTTGACACCACCGTAGTGTGGCAGATTATTAAGGAAGACGGCAAGTACTACCTCTATCAGCCCGAACGTAAGGCCTACGTTACACGTAGCGGTCGCGACTATCAGTTCACGGAAACCAAGACAGCCCTTGACGGCATCCGCACAAACACAGGCGACCACGCAGGCACCTTCGGCATCCACGCAGGTGGCGGTTACAGCGACGGTTCTACAAACTTCGCCTGCATCGTGACCAACGAAACACAGATGGGCGTGCGCAACTGGACATGGAGCGACCACGGTTCAGTACTCTGGATCATTGAAAACCCCAACGTCTACACACTCGAATATGCCGTTGAAGTTCTCGGTTACGAAGAAGGCGCCCTCACTTTCGAAGGTAAGGACTACGCCAATGGCGAATCCTTCACTTCTACCGAATTTCTCACCGCAGCCGACGTAGCAGCAAAGGAATTTGAACACTATACCGCAGAAGTAGTGGTGGATAAGGCAAACGGCAAAATCACCGTAACCTACACGGGTGACGAAACCACTGGCGTATCCACAGCCCCCACAGACAACAAACCCCAAACCATCTACGACCTCTCTGGCAAGCGCGTAAAGAAAGCTACCAAGGGAGTGTATATCGTAAATGATAAGAAGGTGATGTTTTAAATGACATGACAGATATGAGAGAGGGTGTGTCGAAATGCAAATTTCGGCACACCCTCTTGAGTTGTGTAAGAGTGAGTAAAATGCAAGGCGCTGAAATTGAGGATGACGGGAGTGTACTGAAGTACATGACCAAGTCCGAAATTGAGGAGCAACGCAGCAGTTTGCTCATTATGACACAACGCCTTTTGGTTAACGACAGTTCTTTATTCTTGACAAAAGAACATAAGGACATATTTTTTCTCACGCAAAGGCGCAAAGTGTCGCAAAGTATCTGCGTGAGGTGGTTTCACACGGAATACACAGAATTTCTCCACGGATTGGCACGTATCTACAGGTATTTTTGAGCCACTAATGGGCACGAATTTACACGAATGCCTTGCGGAGTGGGATACGAGTTAGTAGTGAGTAGTGAGGAGGTTTCTTTAGTTAGTAGTTAGGAGTGAGTAGTGAGTAACCCTTGCGGGATAAAACTCCCGGACGGCGCTCTCCCCCTGTTTATAGGGGGAACCGACGCACGAAGTAAGAGCAGAGGACAAACTTGTTTGTACTATGCCTTACGAGAAGGAGGAAGATGAGCGAAGCGAAATCAATTGGGACCAGCTCTGCTGGTGAGGGGGTGCGAAAAAGTGAGTAGTTAGAAGTGAGTAGTCTTGCCATGCGGCACATATTCGGCACCCCCTCACCGCCAAGGCGGTCCCCTCCCCCTATAAACAGGGGGAGAGCGCCGTCCGGTCTGTCCCCCATCCGGACTATCACTCCGCATGGGTTACTCACTACTCACTCCTCACTACTAACTATTCTCTCCTCACTACTAACTAAAGAAACCTCCTCCCTCCTAACAACTCACATGTTTTAACAAGTTTCTGCAATCTCTACATATCAAATAGGGGGGGTAACTCAACGGAACACACACCAGCGCCTCTATTAAATCCATTTTTTTCGCCATAAGTAAAAGCAAATCAGTACTTTTGTTTAGTAATGGGGAGGTGTATATAATCTATTCCTCCCCATCTGTGATACTTGGAATACTAATCACTAATTAATAACTTAAATTTCTAAAAATGAAAAGATTCATTTTGTCAAAAAGCATGTTGTGCCTCTTCCTTTTGGGGATGGTGTGCAATGTAGCATGGGCGTACACGGTTACAAAAGCAACGAGTACTCCTTTGAAAGACGGTTACTACGTCATCAATGGTTCTTGCAGTCATGGAAGCGGTTGGTACTGGTACAATAGTTCCACTACAGACCGTCCATTTCGTGTTGACACCAGTGCGGGACTTGACTTCACCAATTCTGTTTCTTCAGAACAATTTGCTTATGTCTGGAAACTCACAACCAATTCTGACGGTTCTTTCTCACTGCTCAATATGGGTTCTAATATCTATTTGCCAGCAGACCGTGAACGTAACAAGAACATGCAACAGCGCACCGATGCTGTCGGCAATTTCAACCTTACAGAAACCACCACTACGGGTTCTTGGTATATGTATCAAACCAATTATACGCATAGCGGAGAAAAGTTGTATGTGCATTGTAACAAACCCAGTTTCCTCGCTTTAAGTTATTGGAATGATTGTAAAGCGGGAGGTTCTGTTGTAGTCACGCAATTCTATGAAGTTGATATACCTGAAACAACGTATACGATTAACTTTGTAATGAATGATGAAACTATTCACACAAGCAGTTGTTCATATCCTTCAGGCCTTGCGTTAAGCAACAACTTGATTAAGACATTGGTTCCCGAGGGATATTTTATCGTAGGTTCTACACTTGAAGGAACTACTTATACTGTAAACGTTGTTCTTGACGTTCGTCCCGTTCCTGGTAAGAAGTACTACATTTTCAACAAGCATCAAGCAGGGTATCAGTATTACTATGATAACAACGGAAGTGTAGGTTTTGCTCCCGCTTGTAGATATAACGACAAGGCATACATTTGGTTGTGCGAAGCAAATGGTGAGAAACTCAACTTCAAGAATGTAAGCACAAACAAATATTTTGCTTGGAAGGCGCTTTCAGGTAGTGCTTACGGATGGGATGTTTCTCCTGAGCAAGGTACAAACAAGGTTGTTAATGAGGGTTGCGTAACTTTATACAGTAGTGCACAATCTAAGTTCTTGGTCGGTATGATTGGAAACCTTGACCAGTCAGATAAAGCAGGTTATAACACTACTACCTATTCAAGCGACTTCTGCTTTGTTGAATACACTCACAAACCCCAGCCTGGTAAGTACTATTATTTCTACAACAAGCATCAGAAAGGTGACAAGTATTTCTACGACAACAATGGCAGTGTAGGTTTTAGTGCTACAAAGGAAGCATTCAACAAAAACTACATTTGGCTTTGCGAAGAAGATGCCAACAATCCTGGAATGGTAACCTTCAAGAATCTTGGCACGAACAAGTATTTCGCTTGGCAGGGACTTTCTACAACGGCATTGGCTTGGACTGTAGATGAGACCGTAGGAAATAATAAAGTTGTTAACGAAGGTTGTGTGACACTTACAGCAAACCGAACGGGTTCAAATGTACTTGTAGTGGAGAATGCAACAGGTTGGGACCAATCTGGTAATGCAGGTTACTACGATGAAACTTTTTCAAGCGACTATTGCTTTGAAGAATTTTCAGTATTGCCCCAGGATGGTATGACCTACCATATTTATAATGACAACGACACGCCTCTTTACCTGAACAACAATAACGGAACGCTTAAGGCAACGGAAGGTAAACTTCTCATTGACTCACACCTTTTTGTTTGTCAGAAATATGGCGATAATTATCGCTTCAAGAACTTGGAGGGAAAATGGCTTGCTCACAAGACGCTTAAGGATGCTGCACACGATTTCAAGGTAACAACAGACAACGCTATCAATTTTGGTCGTGCAACCTTGTGGACTGACAATGTGGATGCTAATGGAGGACGCTTCCTTTGCATTCAGAACAATGGTGACATGAACCAAGCTAAAGAAAAAACCAATAAGGATAATAGTGATTATTCTACAGACTTCGTGTTTGAACTCTGTTTGCAGACCACTAAGTCATTAACCATCAATTTGCCTGTATATGCAAATGCTACATTGACTATTGATGGCACAGATTACACTTCAACCTTGGAAACAGTATTAACTGAGGATGTTGCTCCCACAATTTCTGTTACTACAGGTAATAAGCATTTTGAATTTGCGGGTTTTGTAGATGAAGAAGGTAATGCTTACGACATTGCTAATTTGGCAAATGCCACTCAGGACGTAGTATTGACAGCAACGTTTACTCCCACATTCATGTCTTCTGTTTATGGTGAAAAGTGGGTGCGCTTCACCAACTGTTCAAACACGACTTATAGCGCAGGTCTTGAAGTTGTGGACGGAGGTTATGCAGACCGTAAGGGTAAAACTGCTATCATGGATTTCTCTGCGGAAAACCAGTTGTGGTGTCTCGTTGGTACTGCCGAATCATTCGTACTTTACAACAAGGCTGCGGGTGAAACCTATGCGCTTAACGTACCTCTTGCTGCTGATGCTTCTTATGCACAAAATGTGGAGTCAAAGATGACTACCGACAAGGGTTCTTGGAAGTTGAAGATGGGGCACTATGGTGTTGCTTTGGTTCCTACGGCAAAGGAAAATGCTTCTGAGTGGGCTATCAATATGTATGGTGGTGATGGAGGTTATCTTAAACTTTACACAACAGGTAAAGAGGATAAGGGAAGTTACTGGACACCCACACTCATTGATGCTACAAAGTCAATTAGTGTTAATGTTACGGTTGAAGGTGAAGCATGGGATGCACGCCATGGTGTAGCTCGCTTGATTTTGAATGCTGGAGGACTCATTTCAACGACAACAATCACGGGCAATACAACTATTGATAAGTCTTACCTTCCTAAGGATGAACCCTTCACGCTTAGCTGTCTGCCCTATCGTGGTTATACATTTAATGGTTTTGAGGAAACATACGAAAATGTAACGTTAGAAAGTAATCTTGAACTCGAAGCAACATTTGTTGCTAACGAGGAAAAGACGCTTTTCTATTCGCCCAGTGCAACAGGTCATCCCTATCGTATCCCTGCTATTGCAACAGCGCCCAATGGTCATATCTTTGCAATTTGTGACCACCGTCCTTGCGGTAGTGATATTGGTTATGGTGAAGTAGATATCGTATGCCGTATCTCTACAGATAATGGACAAACATGGGGCAATGAGTTAATGCTTGCTGATGGTAAGGGTGGAAACACCAATGTTATGGAAACGGGATATGGCGACCCTGCAATTGTTGCAGACCGCGAAAGCAATAAGATTCTCGTAATGATGGTGTGCGGACGTACTGTTTGCCATAATGGTCGTTGGGACAAATCGAAGATTGGAGTAAAAGATGCTACCGCTGTTAACCGTGTGGCTCGTATCTATGGTACATACGATGAAACTACTGAGTCATGGACGTGGACACAACCCGAAGAAGTGACGGACCACATGTATTCTATTTTCCTTGATGGCGATAATTCCACAGTTCCTTCAATGTTTATTGGTTCCGGTAAGATTTGTCAGAGTCGTGTAGTGAAGAAGGGTGAATACTATCGTCTCTACTGCGCAATATGGACGAACAATGGTGGTAACCGTGTTATCTATTCGGACGACTTCGGTAAAACATGGAACGTACTCGGTACACTTACTGACCGTCCTGCTTCAGGAGGTGACGAACCTAAGTGTGAAGAATTGCCCGATGGTTCTGTAATCCTCAGTAGCCGTGTTTCTGGTGGACGTTGGTTCAACATCTTTACATTCAATAACGAAGGTAAGTCAGATGCTGAAAAATACACAACAGGTAGTTGGGGTACTCCAGAAAAGAGTACATCTGCTTATGATGGTAGTGGCAACGGTACGAACGGCGAAATCTATAAGGTAAAGGCAATCCGCAAGGACGATGGTCAGATTTGCGATGTTATGTTGCAGTCAATCCCTGCTGGTCCTGGTCGTACGAATGTTAAGGTATACTACAAGGAAATGGAGTACAACGCTGACGGTACAAACAAGTACACTCCTGCTACGTTTGCTGAAGGTTGGCAAGTAGGTAAGCACGTAAGTTACACAGATGCTTGCTACTCTACTATGCATCTCCAGGCTGACGGTCGCATCGGTTTCTTCTTTGAAGAAGTTCCTGGTGGTTATTGCATGGTTTATATACCTTATACATTGGAAGACCTTACTGCAGATAAGTACAGCCTCTACACCGTAAACAGCACTATCGGTCAGTACGAAATCGGTACGTTCTACGCTTCTGAAGCAATGCAGATTCCTGAAGGCGTGAAGGCATATGTTGCTAAGAAGGAGCCTACACTTGAAGAAGGGGTTGGCGTACTTCAGATGGAGGAATTAGATGGTTTCATCCCTGCTCATACAGGTGCTGTGATTATAGGTGAGGCCGACAACTACAAGTTCATTCCTTCTATCAGTTACGGCACTGCTGTGGATGGCAACATGTTCTACGGTTATGAAGCCGACAATACAGATGCTTCACTCAAGAGCCCTGTAACTGTTACTGGAAACTCCAGCTACTACATACTTTCTGTTAAGAACGACATTGCTGGTTTCTACAAGAAGTCGATGAACTTCAATGTTGCCAACAATAAGGCTTACTTAAAGATTCCTGGCGCGATTGCAACTATCCGTCTCCGCTTCATCAACAACGACGGAACAACTGATATCATCGAAGTACCCACAGAAGCACTCAACGGATACGGTGAAATCTACGACCTCTCTGGTCGCCGTGTAGAAAAGGCCACCAAGGGCGTGTACATCGTGAATGGTCAGAAAGTAATCTTCTAAAACGGAGTGAGTAATACTAAAAATATGAAGACTATGTATTTAAAGAAATGCTATACTGCTCCAAAGGCTGAACTTTATGATTTTGAGACAGAAGTTATACTTACAATGAGTGTATATATTTCTGACGAGGAAGCTAATGAAGGGGATGATGCAGTTATGAGTAACAAAAAAGACGAGACGAATCCCTGGGAATTCTCTTGGGAATAATCCCCACACTGATAATGAAAGCAGTCCTGGCTTGCGCTGGGACTGCTTTTTTAGGTAGTAAGTAGTAGTGAGGAGGTTTCTTTAGTTAGTAGTGAGAAGTGAGTAGTGAGTAACCCTTGCGGAATGAAACTCCGGATGGCGGGAGGTCCGGATGGCGGGAGAGGTCCGGATGGCGCTCTCCCCCTGTTTATAGGGGGAGGGGACCGCCTTGGCGGTGAGGGGGTGCTGAATACAGTGAGTAGTTAGAAGTGAGTAGTTAGGAGTATGCCATGCGGTGCGTGTTCAAGCACCCCCTCACCAGCAGAGCTGGTCCCCTCCCCCTATAAACAGGGGGAGAGCGCCGTCCGGTCTGTCCTCCATCCGGAGTTTCACCCCGCAAGGGTTACTCACTACTCTCTACTCACTCTTACACACCCAATTCTTGCCCATTCCCAAAGATATTCATACCTTTGCATATTGTGGGGTGGTATTCCCCAAAGTGACTACGCAAATCTATTATCATTATCTAATAATCAACCACATGACAAAGAAAATCATTTTGGCACTCGTTGCCTTGGTATTGTGTCTGCCTACGGCGGTTCAGGCGAAGGTGGAGCACTTGTTGCCCAAACCTCAACAGGTGACGGTGACACCTGGAGTGGCGTTCGCTTTGAGCGGTGCGGTCAGCATCAATTATGCCGATGGCGTGGCTGCGTGTGAACTCTTGGAAGAAGTGTTCACGGAAAACGGTTGCACCATTGCTACTGGCGGTAAGGCGGTGAACGTAAGTTACGTGCAGAGCATTGATGGTGCACACGACTACGCACTTCACGGCTACGACAACGAAGCCTACACCTTGGAAATTACTGCCAACGAAATCAACATCACGGCAGTGACGGCTACGGGTGTGATTCGTGCGGCACAGACTCTTGCGCAGTTGGCAGAGGGTTATGAAGGTGCGAAGGCGCTCGAAGGACTCACCATGAAGGACTGGCCCGCATTTAAGTTGCGCGGTTACATGCACGACGTGGGTCGTTCGTTTATCTCTATCGATGAACTCATCAAGCAGGTAGAACTCTTCTCACGCTTTAAGATTAACACCTTCCACTGGCACATGACTGAAAACCAGGCATGGCGCTTTGAGGTGAAGGCGTATCCCGAACTCACTTCGGATGCAAGCATGACACGCTTCCCCGGACAGTATTACACGCAGGATGACTGCAAGCGCTTGCTGGCGGTGGCGAAGAAGCACGGTGTCATTGTAATTCCCGAAATCGATATGCCCGGTCATAGCGAAGCCTTTGAGCGCGCTATGGGTTTTGGCATGCAGACAGAAGATGGTAAGGCAGTGCTCAAGAAGGTGATTGATGAAGTTGTCGCTGTGTTTGAAGGTGTTCCCTACCTCCACATCGGTGGTGACGAAGTGTCAACCACGGCGGCTTACCTCAACGAAATGATTGACTATGCGGAAAGCAAGGGTACGAATGTTAAGGGTGGTCTTTGGAACCCCATTAACGGTATCGGTCAGGACGCTCTCCACCACACATTGGCACAAATGTGGGGTACACGCGGTTACCTGGCAACAGGCAAGGCAAACATTGACTGCCGCTATAACTACACAAACCACTTTGACGTATTTGCCGACCTCGTAGGTATCTACAAAAGCAACATCTACTACCACGCACAAGGTACACCTGAAGTAGCAGGTGCGATTTCAGGTTGTTGGAACGACCGCAAGGTGGCTACGGAAGTGGACATCATGGCGCAGAACAACGTGTGGGCAAACGTGATTGCTACGGCAGAGCGCGCCTGGATGGGGGGCGGTAAGCAGTATATTGACAACATGACCAACACACCTGCAAACCTCAAGGTGGACGGTGGTCACGGCGGTGTAATGCTTCCCAACTCGGGCGAAGAATACGACGAGTTTAAGAGCTGGGAAACGCGTTTCCTTTTCCACAAGGCCAACTCCTTGAAGGACGAACCCATCCCCTATGTGAAGCAGACAAATGTGCGTTGGCGCATTACGGATGCCTTCCCCAATGGTGGTTCGGAAACTGCTGCGTTTGGTCCTGAAGCAGCGGGCAAGACGGCTTCTACGGACCTTCTCCCCGAAGTATATACTCACAACGGCAAGACTTACTACACAGGTATGGCTACAGGTGCGGGTATCTACCTTGCGCACACTTGGGGCAACTCTATCATCGACGCTTACTACAGCAATCCTCAATACAACCACACAGCTTATGCGTGGACTTATGTTTATTCTCCCGAAGAGCAGACTGTAGGCGCACAGATTGAGTTCCAGAACTACAGCCGTTCGGAACAGGATGCTGCTGCTCCCGCAGGTAAGTGGGACCACTTCGGTTCAAAGATTTGGGTGAATGGTGAGGAAATCGCCGCACCCACTTGGGACAACACTGGTGTGAGTGTCAATAATAAGGAAGTGATGTTGAAGAACGAGAACTTCCCCGGTCGTAAGCCCGTTGAAGTGACTTTGAAGCAGGGTTGGAACAAGGTGTTCCTCAAACTCCCCTACTTCAACAAGGGTTACCGCTTGAAGAAGTGGATGTTTACTTGCGTCTTCACCGACACTGAAGGTAAGAATGCCGTTGAAGGTCTTATCTACTCGCCCAACCAGTGCATGGATGAAACAACAGAAGCTGTAGCAGCAAAAATCAGCAACATCAAGCGCGACCGCGGAGCATACATCGGCACAAGCATTGGTTTGTGGAGCGAAAGTGCTGCTGCAGCACTCGACGCAAAGGTGGCAGAAGTGGAAGCTACTTACAATGCGACTATGACTGCTGAAGAACGCGCTGCACAGTTGGTGGCTCTTGAAGAAGCGTGGACAGCCTTCTTGGCAAACCTCACAGCAGAACACATGAACAAGCCCGTAAGTGGCAGTTATTACAGAATGTACACTCCCGGTCGCGACAACCGCTACCCTACAGGTAAGGGCGCAGGCAATGCGATTATCGGAGAACAGAACCCTACGACAAATGCTTCTATCTGGCAGTTTGTAACACGCACAGATGGTTCATACAATATCATCAACCTTGCAGATGGTACTTACATTTCACCTGCGAGCAGCAACAACACTGCGCTCAACTGCGTGGCGGCAGAACCTGCAGCAGGATGGACACTGAAACCTGCAAGCACAAAGGGACAAGTGATTGTTACTAGTGGCACGGTGCAGTTTAACCAGACAAACGGTGGGCAGAGTTTCCAACTCTACAACTGGGGTAACGGCACAAACACGACAGACGGCGGATGTCAGTACGCATTTATTGAAATTACTCCCGACCTCGCTCCTACAGCTTTTGCTTTTGTCGGTGGCACAGAGTTTCAGGCTTACCCTTATGCGGTAAGTGATGCGGTTGCGGCGAAGGTATTCGCAAAAGAAAACATCACCATTGCTATTGATGTGACTATGCCTGCATCAATAAGCAACAATACGCGTTATGCACTTGTGTGTGCAGCCGACCCTACGAAGGGGGTTACTGGGGCAACAAAGACTAATTCTCCCTATGTAGGTTTCGGTCTTAACGGCAGTAACCCCGTATATCTTCCCTCTTCTGCAAGTGGCGATAAGTTTACTTACAGAGACCATACTTTTGCTGTCAACACCAACTACAAGGTGGTGTATGTTATTGATAAAGCCAACCAGCAATTCTCTGTTTATGTAAATGGTGCGTTGAAGAGCACAGCAACTTATCCTATACAGGGTTACGAACTCCAGTCGTTCAGCAATTTTGCGAGCAACGCGAATGCGAAACTTTTCATCGGCGGCGGTGTGGTAAACAACACTACGGCGCACGACAAGTTTGGCGGTAAGATCCACTCCGTACATTTCTTTGACGGGGCACTTAACGCAGAGGAAATTTCGATGATTGACTACTCGAAAGTTCCTGCAAACACCACCGTGAGCAGCCCTGAAGAATTTATCAAGGGCGGCATCTATACTTTCGTAACTACTCGCGGTTGGATGGGCGCTACTGCTGATAACAGCAATGTCATCTCTACGGCACGCACCAGCGTGACTCCCGATGCGGAAAATGCGTTTTTCCAATGGACGGTGTATAAGTCAAACAACGGCAACTACTACCTCTACAACATCGGTAAGCAGCAGTTTATGGGCATCCAGAGTGGCAACAACGCGAGCATTCCTTTCGTAAGCACTCCCGCCGGAAAGACCTTGACATTTAAGCAGAGCAGTTCTGCGGAATACCCCATCATGTTCTCAACAGACAATGCGGGCGTTGTAAATCATAGCGCCAACCACGGAGGCGGCCTTATCACTTGGACGGGCGGTTGGAACAACCCCAACGATGCGGGTAGCAATCATAAGGTAACGCTTGTAGGAATTCTTCCATCAGAAGAACTTCAGAAGATTGTGGACCTCGTAGAAGCTTACGACAAGGGACTCCCCGTAACAACAGTAATTGAAGGACTTGAAGAAAACAATCCCAACATTTACCTCGGCAGCGTAAGAGCTACAAACGCAACAGGCGCTCTCACTACAAAATTGCAAAAGGGTGAAGGCACAACTTTCTTCAGCTTTGACGGCACACAGACTACAACCATCGATTTCACCCGTGCATACCGCGGATTTGAATTCCAGGGTTACTTTGTGGGTGAAGAAAGTTTGGGAAATAGTTTTGAGCTGACTCAAGAACTCCAGGAACGCATCACTGAAGAAAATCCCCTCGTTGCCAAGTTCACAACAACAGAAGATGTTACTATCTTCTCTGACAACGATCCTTTCTCTTACCGCATTCCCGCCATTGGCAAGACTGCTACAGGTCGCCTTATTGCTGTAAGCGACTATCGCTATAGCCTTGACGACATCGGCCGTTACAACTACGGCACTGCCACTCCCGGTATTGACCTCGTAATTCGCACAAGCGACGACAACGGTAAGACTTGGAGCGAGAAGCAAACAATTGCTGCAGGTTCACGTGTACGCGGCACTGACGACTGTGCGTATGGCGACGCAGCGATTGCCGTTGTGGGCGAAAAGGTGCTCGTAATGGCAGCGGCGGGTGACGTGATGTTTGGCAACGGTAGCGCAACAGCACATAACCGTGCGGTGCGCGTGTTCAGTGAAGACAATGGTGTGACCTGGACAAAGCAGGACATCTCTGAAACCTTGTTCCTCGGTGAGGACGCCACAATTCAGAATGGTTTCACGGCGTTCTTCGGTAGCGGACGTTTGGCGGTGGATGAAAACTACAACGGCACAGGCAAGGCGCGTATTTATGGTGCGTTGCTCCTGAAGAAGGCTTCTGGAACGGGTAACTACGTCATCTATACCGACGACCTCGGTCTTACTTGGAACATCCTTGGTGGCAGTCAGAACGCTATTGCCAATCAGGACGAACCCAAGGTGGAAATCCTTCCCAGCGGACAGATTTTGTTGAGCATCCGTCGCGGTGGCGGTCGTCAGTTCAATGTATTTACTTACACCGACAAGGCTACTAACGCAGGAAACTGGGACAGCAATGCGAACGGTTGTGGCAACGGTGGTAGCAACACTTGTAACGGCGAACCCTACTGCATCGATGCTGTAAATGCGGATGGCAAGGCAGTGAAATTGTTGTTGCAGTCACAGCCCAAGGGCGGTAGCGGACTTTACGACCGTCGCGATGTAACCATCTGGTATAAGGAAGTTACGAATGCCAAATACACTTCGGCACAGATTGCAAGCGACTGGACACAGGGCCTTCAGGTGAGCACCCAGCAGAGTGCTTACAGTGCTATGACACTTCAGGACGACGGCAAGATAGCCTTCTTCTTCGAGGAAGCTCCTTGCTTCGGCGATGACCAAGCGAAGGGTTACTGCATGGTTTACACGCCGCTCACAATCGAAGCCATCACGAAGGGTGCGTACACTACTCCCGAAAAGGATCCTACGGGCATCACTGGAATCCCCGCAATCAATGCCGACGCTACCATCTACGACCTCTCTGGTCGCCGTGTAGAAAAGGCTACGAAGGGAGTTTACATTGTGAATGGCAAGAAGGTGATTAAGTAAGGTTTTGAGGTTATAAGGTTTGAGGTTATAAGGTTTGAGGTCGCTTCGCTTTGAGGTTTTGAGGTCATAAGGATTTTAGGTCTTAAGATTGCCATGCGGTATGCGCCTACCTGCCTTCTTGAACTTCTACACCATTCAGAACATTATACTTACAACCTGAAGAATAAATTAAAAGCCCCGGCATTCGCTGGGGCTTTTTTTTATCACTCGTGACACGATTGTTCTACACACTTTTTATTGCACACAGAAATATAGGATCTGACCAAATAAATCTGCAAGTTTTTTTTGCATATTTTGAAAATTCTGTAGGCGCGATTGAATCTTGTCTTTTGGGGAGGGGTTGTGGCTTTGTGAAACCCCATCCCCAAAAGACTACCT
>JAZQXB010000097.1:0-2922 GCA_045632685.1 Alloprevotella sp. | reverse complement strand
ACCACAGACCCCTCCGCCCTTTGGGCATTTGACCTCGCAACCTCGGTCTTCCTCCTCCTCGTAAGGCATAGTATAAACAAGTTTATCCTCTGCTCTTACTTCGAGCGTCGGTTCCCCTAACTTTGGACTACTCACTACTCACTACTTTAGTTAACAAGTTGACGAGGTACGAGTAGACAAGAAGGTTGCCGAGATAAACGAGCATCATTCCGCATGGTATTACTCACTACTCACTACTCTCTACTCACTACTACTTACTCCCTCCTCCCTCCATCCTCACAACTAACTAACAAAAAGAGGCGCCACATCGTGGCGCCTCTTTTTGTCAATACATATTTTCGTGTGTCTTATTCCCAAGGAGACTTGCCCCAGAGGTTGCGCTTGTTGGAAAGGTCTTCCCAGTCATCATCGTCTGGATTGATGCGGTCTTCCTCACCATCTCCGTCGGTGTCGCCACCCATATTCAAAGACGCTTTCATCATCATGCCTTCAGCAGGTTCAACCTCAAAGATTTCGAGTTCAGGTTTGATATATACTTTCTTCATAATCATAGTCTTTTAGGATTAAACTTACTTTGCGTGGATGTAACGCTTTTCGCCATTTACGATGTAGATACCAGACTCGGTAACCTTCAGGATGCGACGACCTTGAATGTCGTAGATAACGGCATCGTCGTTCAAACTATTGAGGAGGTCCTCAATATCGGTTGTGTTGTCAAAGCGGAAGCTGAACTTCGTAGCACCGCTACCCGCATCGTAGGGGAGGTAAACCTTGTTGGCAGTACACTTAAAGTGCGTACCTTTATCGGTGTTTGCATTACCATCAGTGACAGTTCCGTCAGCGTTGTACTGCAAGTAAGTCCAGTAAAGACCTACCACACCGCTCTTGGCGCCAAACAAGTAATACTTCGTGTTGCCTTCACCTCTAACAAAACCAGTATAATTCACACCTTCCAAGAGGTTAGAACTTTCAGAAGTTTCAGCATCTGAATAGTTCAATGTAAACGCTTGGTTGGCTTTGCCTTCAAGGATTACACCCTCGTTGGCAGGAATTACGCCATCCTCAATCGGCGTCAACTTGGCAACGCCACCCGCACCGTCAGCTCTATTTATATAGTACGCTGTCAAGCCGTTAGGAATTGCTACGGGGTAGTTCAAGTAAAGACCTGCAAGACCGTATTTACTGATGGTAACGGGATAAGTAATCGCCGTTTCATCCGCCTTAATGATGCGCCAAGCAGAAGCATCGTTTGCACCAGTATCCCAGTGGACAATATCGCCACCGCCTTGTGCGTGCATCATGGTGTTACCAGTCTTGATACCCATCTGACCGTCTGAAGCCAAAGAGTGGAGCGTTACAGAACCTGTTTCGGGATTCAACGGAGTGGGATCATAATAGATAAATCCATTCATCATCGTACCTGTATGCATATTGCTTACAGTGTAAGTGCCATCACCGTTATCCTCAAACTTCCAAAGAGCTTCAGGACTTGTTGCAGTCTTGCTATTGCTCCAATACATCTTATTGTCTGTGGGATTTGCGTAAACCAAGGCTGTTCCGTTGTCCTTAACTACAGATTGGATAATGTAGTAGCCACCATCTTCAGGCATGTTCATAACCAATGCCTCGTTAGCACTTCTCAATGTTCTGTAAGCCGCAAGGTAGTCATCTTCAGAAGCATAGTCTTTAGTATAATCTACTGCATAAACATTGAACACGGTCCAAACGCCACGACCTTCATTGTATACTTTATATTGAGGATTCAAGCAATTTGTGCCTTCTGATGAACCACAGATAAAGCGTACCAAATTAGTAAGGTCAGAAGCACCAGAAGTGTCGGCGTTATCACCAGCGAAAGCAGTGTTTCCACTACCTCCTTGGTAAACCGCTTGAACGGGAACGAATACTTGTGCTTGCTCCTTTGAACCAAGTGAATAACCAGTATTTTGGAAATATCCATCAGCTTGGTTAAGCGCTTTCAAATAGTAAGCACCACTTTCTCCTTCCACTACGGGTTCAAGGTTAAATATTGTGCTTTCACCAAAAGTTGCGTTGTAACCTGTAGCGCCTTCAACCCAATCTGTGTAATGAGATTCTTGCACACACTTAATGGCAATTTCCTTGGTAGTTGATGCTTCACAGAGTTCTGCTGCTGTAAGCATGTTTCCTGCAACAGCCTCGCTTCTATTCAGAAGCGTATGAGCAGTAGCATAAGCCGTATTATAAGCCTTGGCTTCAGTTACGGGATAGTAACCCACACCATCGCCACCAACGATTTCGCTGCTCTGTACCTTTGCCACTTCGTCATAGTAAACTTTCAACGAATGGTAAGCGGAAGTTCCTTCTAATGTTGTTTCAACAAATTGGAAGAGTGAACCCTTGTCGCTGTCAGGGGATGAAGAATAGAAACCTAACTTATTCGCTACTCCATAGATATTACTGAGATAAGTAGAAGTACCTGCAGGTTGGATGTTATACCATGTTTCATTGTCTATGGTACGCTCAACAAACTGCCACTGTTCGTAAGATTGTGCCTCAAGTGCAGATGCAAACACCTTTTCCTTACCATCAGTAACATCATCTGCACCGAGCACCATACCAGCACCTGCGTAGGGGTAGATATATACCTGATCGCGTTTGGTGCCCATCATGAAGAAGAACGCTTGCTTGGCTGCTCCATCCACAACCCCTTCAAGGCTGAACGCATGATTCGCTGCGGGATCGTATTGCACCACGGGGGTGGCATCGCGCTTGCTCTTAATGACATAAAGCACGGGATTATTGATGTCTGTAGTCAAGGTTACAGGCAACCAATTGGTGTTCTTCGCAGTAAGGAGTTCATTATAAACGGTTTGAAGTGCAGTCTTCTTTGCCGTCAATTCATCCGCAACAGCAGAGTTGTTTGCCAACGTTTCTGCCTCA
>JAZQXB010000096.1:0-22912 GCA_045632685.1 Alloprevotella sp. | reverse complement strand
ATATTCAATACGAATAATATCTGTATCATCATTCCAACAACCACATACTTCATCCCACAATATTTCATAGAGCACTGCCATTAGCGCGAGTTTCTGACTATCGTTTTCATCAACACCTGCAAGGGTGATGAAAGCATCAACGATGTTGCCGAGTCTCTCCAATACCTTGTCATGCATTTCACCAAACGAACAGCCAGTGCCCTCAAAAGCATTACTTTCAAAAAAATTCTTAAAAGTTTCTTCTTCAATCACATCACCCCATGAAAGGGTCATTGAACCATATTGTTCAAAAATCTCACTGAGTCTTTCGTAATCCATAGTTCTTGATTTTAAATTTAATGTATAATTCGTTGCAACGGTTGCAAATATAATAATAATAAACTCAGTTTTTTCAACAAATTTAATGGATGACACTGATTTGGTCCTCCAGAAGGCCATGCACCGACGCGGAGTATTAGCGGCGGTTGCGAAGACGGAAGATTTATCTTCCTAAAGGAGTACAAAACCAAAAGCAAAGTTAAGCGAGCATGATATCTGTTTCTGTGCCATTGTGTTGATTATTAAAGTCAACGCGCCAGCAAGCGAAAACAACACAGTTGCTAACGGTCTACATCCGTCTCACCCGTTGATATTGTTACTATCAAGAAATGACACACCCCGAAGCATACGCTCCGGGGTGTTAGTCGTCTCAAACATTAATCGTTACTTCTTCGCCTTCTTCACTGGCGCCAACTCCACAATGAACTGATGCAGTTTTTCGGGAAGGCGCCTTTTGTAGTAGTCGGCCTTCTTGGCCAACATACAGAACTCCACACCCTAATTATATTGTGATTCTAATTTGTCTACTACTTAAACATTTTCCCGAATGATGCGAGTTTCCTCGGGAACACCTAATTTGTCTATATTCGTGATGTGGGTAGGGATGGTGATAGAGGTCAGTCTAGAGCAACCCTCAAATGCATCATTTCCAATGCTTGTAACACTGCTGGGGATGGTGATAGAGGTCAGGTTCTTGCAAAACAGAAATGCCTTTTCTCCAATGCTGATCACACTGCTGGGGATGGTGATAGAGGTAAGATTATCGCAACCACAAAAAGTCTCAGGTCCAATGCTGGTCACACTGCTGGGGATGGTGATAGAAGTTAGGCTCTCGCAATCATAAAATGCCACTTCTCCAATGCTAGTCACACTGCTGGGGATGGTGATAGAAGTTAGGCTCTCGCACCCCCAAAATGCCCCCTTTCCAATGCTGGTCACACTGCTGGGGATAGTGATAGAGGTCAGGCTAGAGCAACCACTAAATGCCCAATCTCCAATACTGGTCACACTGCTGGGGATGGCGATTGAGGTCAGGCTATTGCAACCATAAAATGCCCCCTCTCCAATACTTGTCACACTGCTGGGGATGGTGATGGAAGTTAGGCTCTCGCAATCATAAAATGCCTTATCTCCAATGCTGGTTACCTTATATTCCTTACCACGAATTGTAATAGATGAGGGAATAATAACAGTTTCTACCTTGGTTTTTTTTACACCTACCACCTCAACCCATTTATTTGTAGGGTCCGTGATTTCGAATTTCAAATTTTCAACTGTTGGCATAGCGTATCAATTTTTTATGGTTTGAGCCAAGTGTGTGCGGTAAGAGCGCAGGGGCATTTGGCGCACACACGGAGAGAAAGAATTAGATTTAGTTTGATAGGTCTTAAAGTTATTCGTATTTGTTTCAGATATCAGATATTTGTCTATTAGCAAAGTTACATTTTTTCCAGCGAATAAATGAAGATACTTACACTTTTTTCAGCAAATGGGTGACGCCGAGAGAGCGAGCAGGATAGTAACCGAGGTCAAACCAGAGCAACCCCAGAAAGCATAATTCCCTATGCTCGTTACACTATTGGGGATGGTGACGCTGGTAAGTTCGGGGCAATCACAGAAAGCTTCGCGTTCAATCTTCGTTGTCCCTTCGGGAATGATGGCAACACCATCCTTAACCTTGAATTTTGCCATAGCAATATGTTTTTTTAGTGTGTAGTGTTTAGAGCTTAGTGTTTAATTGCTGGCACAAACTTTAGTACAAATGCACAAAGGCTGTTTTATTCGAACATATCGTCTTCATAAAGTTCTTCTTCAATTTCCACCTCGAGCTCGGGGAACTTTGCTTTCAGGGCATAGGCAAAAAATGCTTTCTGATCACGTTCGGTTTCAAACTTTAGCAGCAGTGCACCATCTTTTTCTTCAGCAATTAGAAGATTGCCACAGTAGTCTGCTCGTTTAGGGTCTGTCCTCACAAGGTAGTACATAAAGATATTCATCGGAACGTACCAACCTAATTCATTCTCTGTGTCGCCATATTTGTTTGCTATTTTCTCTGTAAGTTCCTTCAATGGAGTTATCTCACCTCTCACAGTATATATGTAAATGCATGGGTCGGGGTCGTCATGCTTATCACTGTCCTCAAGCGGATTCTCGTCGGTAACACCCGCCTTGTCGTAATACTCCTTCGCCTTCTGCTTGTCGATAAAGAACCCGAATTCCTCTTTTCCCCAACGGTAGAGGTCGCCTATCTCCTTGTATGCCCAAAGGCGGTCATCATCGTAAAGGTTTTCGACATTGTCAACCAAGAGGGGTGTATAGTTCAGTGGTGTGTGGAAACTCAATGTCTTGACGATGTCTTTAATTTTGCGACGCGTATCTCTAGCAGTGCACACTTTTTCTAACAATGCTTCAGCCTCGCCTTCATGACTTTCAAACAAAGGAGTGGTAAGAAGTTCGTGGCGTTCAACTGTTATCGTCTCGCCCGTATTTTCATCTGTAAAAGATTCTTCCCATGTGCGCCAACTGTGATACATACCTGCAAGCCCGATGCTGTCGGCTTCGCTGCGGTCCAAATCGAGCAACCATTGCTTGTCCTCGGGTTGTAGTAGGTGCCAGAAGGCATATACTTGGAGCATTATATCCATCACGCTGTATTTGAGGATGTTGTCATCTTGCGAATCGCTCTTGCGAATCACTTCAAGCACTGCCTTTACGCATTTCTCGGGATTGGTAAAGGCATCGTAAACGGTAACCCCCAACGCTGAATCGAGACTTGCAAACCAAATGGCATAAGCAATATCAAAAGTCGCACCCGTAATTTTCTTCCACTCACCTTCGCCCTTGCCCATGATGCAATATTGCAAACCGCTAAATTCATGATTGTCCACGTCGTGCTTCATGCACACCACCTGTATGTCGGGTATCTGTTCGCTCATCTTGGCAATGAGGGCGTCGCACACCTGTGCTTCATTCTCCTCGCTGTATCCCCAGGTTATTTCTTGAGTGGCGGTGTCCAGTTCAGCGTTAATTCCCTGTGCAGTAAGTAAAGGTTCGGCGCATGCCCAAAGTTTATTAAAATCTTCGGAGTCGTTCGTGTGGAGCGTCACCTTCAGCGGACTGATGCGGACAAACTCGCCGTCCTTCGACTCATATCTATATAAGCCTTGGTTGTCGGCGTTAAACTGAGTGAAGAGCAGTGGCATCTCGGGGAATTGCGCAGCCACCTTTTCGGCAAGTTCGGTGAATTGCTCCAAGCGCTTTACAATGCCATCGGTGTAGCACACGAAGTCGTCGCCATATTCCAATCCCGCTTGATACCATCCGTCATCGGGATTATCGGACGTAAGCACTAAAGTATATTCCTTATTAAGTTCGCGCACGCAGTCCTTCATCTTTTCCGCATCCTGCGCGTCTACCACTTTGATTTCTAAGTTCCAAATATTTGCCATAGTATAAAGATTGCAATTGCCTATATATCGCGAGGTATTAAAATCATTATCTTGTTCTTAATTACGTCAGTTTGCCTATTGACCAGCGAGGCGTTGCATGGCTTCACGCATTTGCGGTGTGGCAAAGGTGAGAAGGTCTTCTTCGGATTTGGTGTCGTATTGTTTCAAGGCCTCTCCAAAGGCTTTGAGTCCGCAGGCAATGAGTTTCTCCAAGGGGACTTCTTGCCCAGCATACTCTTGGGCTATTTTCACAATATAAGGGGCATAGAGCCATTTCAGTTCGCTCATTTCTCGGCTCTCATCCTGCCTTCTGCTCACCACTTTTTGACATAGGATTTGAAACCTCTCTTCATTCTCAAAATCTTGATTTTCCACGACTATACCATATTTCTCCGCGTCCCTCTTGATTGCTTCCTCCGTAAATCGTTCATAAAATCTATGAGCAAAAAAAGTGTGTCTGCCGTCTGCAATGCTCAATACCTCATCTATCAGATACTCCTCATCCTCATCAACGAGATTCTTGACTACGGATGCTGTGAGAAGGAAATCCTCCAACACGAAAGGTTGCCCGCTCAGATATACATCTATTTTCGGGAGCGTATAAGATGTCTTAACGAGTTTTAGTTGTCGCACTCCTGAACGCGTTTCCCGCTTTGGGGATTCGGGCGCGTAAGATTGAACACAACGAAAGAGCGCCTCACGCAATGCGGGCACGGCAAACTTGAAGAGGTGCTGACCAGATGCTGGGTCGTACTCCTTTATTACTTGTTCCAACCCCGACACACCTGCTTGTATCAGTTGTTGCAAAGGAACACGATTCACCGTATATTGCCTTGCCAACGCCACAACAAAACGAATGTTGGCAGTCAGCAAGCGAGTCATTGCTTTGTCATCACCCTGCTGCGCCTGGACGATGAGGGGTTGTTCATCTTCCTGGGAGAGCAACGACTCTCTGCCGATCATCACCAAGAAGTCATCAATATTAAACGCTGAAGCATCATTTTGCAGATACTCCAAGATGTGCTGTCCTTTCATTTACAATGTTGATTTTATGGGGTAAAATAATTAACGCTTCAAAATTAGCATTTTAAAACATTCCACCAGTCATTTAAACAAATATTTATAGAGTGAGGTTATGAGGTTTTGAGGTTTTGAGGTCCATCCGGATGGTAGTTGTTCTCTGTACTCTGTACTCTGTCAGCTGTACTCTATTCCTGCAAGGCGCTACTCTCTACTAACTACTCTCTACTCTCTAATCTCTCCTCTCTACTCTCTCCTAACTACTCTCTATTTTTACATGTATGCGCATGACTGCCAGCAGTTCCTTGAGGTGAGACAAAGACTCTACATGCCCTTCGTAGCGATTTGCTCCCATGCGTATCTTTACACGATGCTGGACGGGAAAATATTCTATCGAGAAACGGGTGTCTGCATTGTTCTCTACCTTATAATAGGTCCAGTAACGCTCACTGCCCCACTTTCCACTTCCGTGGGCGTGGTAAAGAAATCCGTGCTCCTTGCAGAAGCGCTCCAATTCATGTTGTTCGTTCATAACTAACTAATTTAAGTTTCGCAAGAACTCAACTTGGTAGGTTATAAGGTTTAAGGTCGCTTCGCAGGACAAGAGTACAACTGACAGAGTACAGAGTATAACTGCCATCCGCATGGACTACTAACTCCTCACTACTAACTTTCTCATAACCTCATAACCTAACTCAACTGTCGCTTGCGAAAGTAGAGTGACTAATTATTGCAAAGATGTTCTATAATCGCCCTCGCTCCTTCCTCCGAAAGGTGATGACCGGAAGAAATGCGGTGGCAATGGGATTCGGGATAATGGCGCAGAAACGCGCTTACGTATTTGTCGCCAAGCAATTCGTCAGCGTCGGCAAAGAAGGCATGTACTAAAGATTTGTCCTCGGCAGCACGCTCTTCCGCCCACTTTTCAAAAGATGCATAGGTCGCCACAAGTTCTGCGGGAGCACCGATGGAGGGAAGCACCTCGCTCGGCAACCAGCAGGGGTTTATCAGAATGCGGGGCACACCTTTTAGAGTGTGGGTAATAAAACCGCCCAGCGAACTGCCCATAACGAGGTCAATATCGTGCTCACGGATGTACGCCAAAATCTCTTCACGCGCTTTAGCACAATCTACTTGCGTATAGGTAAATGCCTCTACTGAATATCCCTCGGGCATCAGACGCTTCAACATGGTAACGGTAGAACCTGTGGCGCTACCGCCATAACCATAGATATAAAGTATTTTCATACAGGTAGTTATTTAAAATTTGCAACTTCATAAGCAAGGGAACGCCAACCAACTTCGGATTGAGAATTGGGAGTCATCGCTTTATAAATTATGGTAATAATATAGCAATTGACCCCAATATAATAATCATCATACCCCCTCCCCTCCTACGGAGGTACTCCCCCTATCTTAAGGGATATACACCGAAACACTCGTCATAAATTAGTCATACCCCCTCCCCGCTACGCGGTACTCCCCCTATCTTAAGGGGAGAGCGCCATTCGGAGCGTCCCTACAATTTACATCGAGTAAGAGTGCGATGTTTTAAACCAATTGAGTAATTTCAACGGGAGTGTCAAACCATTCTCTCCCCTTAAGATAGGGGGAGTACCGCATAGCGGGGAGGGGGTATGATAGTCTTTACGGGGCAACTCCTATATTATTGCCTAAATTATTCTTGATCAAGTCAGACCTATTTGTCTACTCATGCTTAAAAAACTTGTGAAGTAAATTTGAATTTATTTTTCAAAACGGCCAAGGCACGTCCTCCACGTCCTCATCCACCTCTATTTCTACTTCGTTAAAGCATTCAAGCAGGGCATCGTAGAGCGTCATTAGCGCTATGGCATTGGGCAATTCTACACGCACGACAACACATTCGGGATCCTCGGTATTAAGACCGACAAGCAGTCCTAAGTGCATGGCATCACCCACAAGCACATTCATCACCATGCCAATGGGAATATTCAAGGCGCTTTCTTCTGTAGTCGCCACACCGATGCGCTCGGCAATCTTCATCACCATCTGCACAATGGTTGTGCGTTGCGATTCGGCGCCACGGATATAAAGGTCGGATTTTACGAACATCGTTTTGAGTTTTTTAGAGTACAGAGTACAGAGTACAACTGCTATTCGGATTGCATATTCTTGAATACTTAACGGTTTTATCTATTCAGCGGAATCTTCCACCACTTCATAAATAACCATTGCCGTCCAGTTTTGCCACGCTGAATTGTGTGGATTAGGATATTCGGCAGTGTACTTAATATCCCTTACGACAATCTTATCCTTATGCTCGCAAAGAAAGTTGTTCACCTGCTTCTCAAACTTCTCCAACTCAGGAGTGTGGTCTCTGAAAAGTTTAATCTGTACCATAGTATTTGATTGATGTGTTAATTGAGTTACCTATATAATATAGAAACAAAAAGGAAAAAATTCAAAAAATGGGGTAACTTTTTTTTTTGAAAGGTGCTTACAACTTACTTGATCGCTTTGACTGGCGTTCTTCTGTGATTTCTACACTTCCATCGGAGCGATGCCTTATCACCAGAATAAAATCATTGAGCCACCATACAAGATAGATGCAGAAGGCAATCAGAACAATTCCCCAAACCCCAAAACACATATCCTGAACGGAACCTACTGCGATAAAGCGGGCGATCAAAGGCAAGCACACACACAGAAAGAGTCCGATGGAAATGAGGGTACGTTTGAAACTGAATGTGGGCTTCGCCACTAACTTGGGACGTTCTGCCTTGAGGTCGGGAATATGGATACGGAGACTGTGCAGTTTATCTACACCCTCATCAATGAGTTGCTGACACTCGGCACATAACTGCTTCAAGCGCTTTGCCGTTGAAGAGATGCTACGTCCATCGGTGTCCCGCATAAGTGCATCCACCTCTGTGGTGTTTGAGTTTATCCTTTTAGCTATGTCATTAAAATTATCCACAAGGTACTGGCCATATTGAAGAGCGAAGGATATGCGATTGCGTGCCTTCTTGGACTGAGGTTTGTCGCAGAAAGGGAACAACCAGAAGGGACGCTCTACAAGTTTGAATGATGACTTGAAGTTCTCCTCTTCAGCATGCAACACTACCAGCGCCGCAGCAAAGGGTTCAGCACAACGTTCCTCCCACTTCGCCAATAGTCGACGATATTCGGCATCTAATGCCATGAGTTGCGTTCGCTGTTGGGGTGTAGGTTCCTCGTGAGTCTTACGCACCTTTATGGCACCATAATGATGGCGTCTATCGGCAGGCATGGACTTTATGGAGATCACTTCGCGCCAGTTTGCAGAAAGCGTCTGATCGAGTTGCTCCACATAATCGACCTGAAATTCAGGCATGACAAAGATCCGGACTTTGACAATTTTCCACATGGCTTGCTCAGAAAACTGTATTACCGTATCGGCACCATAGAGATAGATGTCGGCTTCGAGTTCTTCGCTGAGGTCGAGCGGATATTCAAGCGTTTTGACACTGGCAGGGACATGTAATTCGTTGAAGTCATCTTCGCAGAAGGTTCCCTCCTCGATGCGCTCTACGCCTTGGGCGATAGTGATGACACCATCCTCAATGGTGCATTTCGTATTCAGTTCTTGCATAGGTTTCTTCTATTTTAAATATGGTTTATTTTCTTAAAATCCAATTTTCTTGACCACCGACTTGGAGTCGAGTTTTTCAGTGGCACAGTAGTCCTGTAGCGTGCGAAGCAGACTCTCGGGTTCGCCATGGAGCACAGCGTGGATGGCATGCTTGCGAGCGATGTTTTCAATCTGTCCGCCACTGAAGTCAAAGGCGGTGGCGAGCGTTGCGGCATCGGTGGTGGAGAGTTCGGGTATCATCTGCTTCCAAATAAGGCTGCGCACCGCGGCATCGGGTTTTTCAAACCTTATTTTGTAGAGGAAGCGGCGTTCGAAGGCAGTGTCGAGATTGTCGGCAAGATTGGTGGTAGCGATGAGGATGCCGTCAAGCGACTCCATCTCCTGCAGGATGATATTTTGTATGGTGTTCTCCATTTTATCTACCGCATTGGTGGCACCATTTTTGCGTATGCCAATGATGGCATCTGCCTCGTTGAAGAGTAGGATGGGCGCCACTTCGGAGCGGTTCACCAGTTCGCGGTAACGGTCGAAGAGGGCTTTGATGTTTTTCTCGGAGTCGCCCACCCACTTGCTCTTGATTTGCGGCACATCGACCACCAGAATATCGCGCCCCGTTTGTCGTGCCAACTGATAGACGGTCTCGGTTTTGCCTGTGCCAGGCCCTCCGTAGAAGAGGCATGAAAAACCGTGGCGAAAACCGCGTTGCTGCATGCGCTCACGTATCTCGTTGTAGCTTTCAGGAAGGAAGAAGGTGCTCAGTTCCGACACTTGGCGCTCAATGGCTTCGGCATAAAACAGAGGTTTCTCGGTGAGCGTTTTGTGGCAGAGCACATCGGCTATTTTCTCTTCCGCACTACAGAGTTTCATCTCGGCAAGCAAGGTGCGCTTGGCGTGGGCTGTAAGGCAATAACTTTTGGTGTCGGCAATGCCATCTACGGAGCGATGTTCGATAAGATTGTGCCGCATAAGGCGATGTTCAGCTCGGCGCAGTTCACCTTTGGCACGAGTGAAAGCACTCTTGTCGCTAAACACGCACTCCATCTGACCGAAACGAATGTCGTTGTCGTCTTTATTGATGAGCAGGTGGCAGAAGAGCAAGAGGAGCAGCAAGTATTCGCCAGAAATACGCAGTTCGTTTAACTGTTGCACCATGCCTATCTGGGGATTGTTGGCAAAGAGTTCATCCAGTTCATTAAGCAAGTTGTCTGGCGTGATGGTGTCATTATCAAGGTCGTCGAACAGCATGTTCAGTTGCTCAAAGAGGTCGTTGCAGTCAAGCCCCGTACGCGTGGGCAACTGATAAGCTTCGTTGCGCTTGAGCGCCTTAATAACGGATTGATTAACGTCGAACGAGTCTTCGTCGTGGACATTGCGATAACGAATCAGGCGCCGGCGCACGAGGGCATCCACATCTGAAGCATAACTGAGCACACGGATGTTGCTCAAGTCAAGGTGGCGGGCGAAGTCATCGTAGTCCACTCTACGCGGTCCGTGCTCCATGCAGATGCAAAACAGCACCGCCTGTTGCTCTGTGATGCCGTAGCTATCGGCAATCAATCCTATTTCGAGCGAGGCGTTCTGCAGGAAATCATTGCTCATCTTGCTATCCTTGGACAGTTCCACTACGCGCTCGATGGCTTCGAGCAAAGTCGGAAAGTTTTTTGTTTTGCCTTTCTGGGCGCACGAATGTGCCACAGACTGTAATGCGTTGTTTTTTGTATCCATGATTATTCCTTTCGTTTATATATAATATAGAAACAAAAAGGAAAAAATTCAAAAAATGGGGCAACTTTTTTTTTCAAATACCGTAAAATAATGCCCGAGGAAGCTCCGTGTGGGGCTTCCTCGGGTGTATCATTTGGTTGTATTCTATTTAAGCAACGCACTGAATTTAGATAGAAGCCGAATCTATATGTCTTTTAATTCGACCAATCATATCCGTTACATTCTTATCCATTGCACCAACATTACCCTCCGCATCATCACTTTCAGAGCAGAAAACTCCGTCGATGATGAATGGGGTATTGGGATACTTACCGCTCTCCTTACCATAGAGATCGGCAGAGTGGAATCTGTCGGTATCGATTTCGAATTCCACTTCATTACCTTCATTATCTTGCACCTTCTGGGTAAGAGGATATAGAAGGCCTCCTACTACGACATGTCCCAAGTGATGCTCTACGAACTGAATATAGGTGTGTATTTGGAAAAGGTCCGTACGGTCTACATCATAACCTTTGCTCTCTTTATTAATCCGCATCCGCTTGTACTTGGCATCAAATACCATATACTCGCTCTCACCCTTATCGGTCGTTCGCGTTAGGATGATATCGGGTTTAAGAGATCTCTCAAAGAACTTACCTTGATAAATCTTATATTCACATTCCTCAACAGAGAGTACCCGCCAACCACCATCAGCAAAACCTTCCCCCAATTTCTTGCGCAAGAAGGTTTCCCAGATTTCGGCCATATCAACTAAGATACACTCTCCTTGTGTTTCAGCAGAGCGATATCCCAACTTCCTATTTCGAATAACATCCCATGAGAAATCCACCAATGGTTTCCAAGTCATATAGATGTTGTTGTAACGAATACGTTTGTAATCAACATCTGTAACATCAAATCTTGTACCTTTATATTGAGTATTCAAGGTGTTGATGGTATCTTGTACCATAGGAGGCACGGAAAAACCTATGCTTATATTCTGTTTCCTTTTCTTATCTTGTTTTTTTCCTATAACATCTTGTGATAATATGCGATGTGCTTCATAAACAATCTTGCAAATAGTGTCATCGAAGACCTTCTCGTAACTATTTGTGCAAATTTCGTTCTGAGTAAGCCAAGGCATGATTGTTCGCCTTATGTCCAATGAGCCTTTCAGTGTCACCCCTTGGTGCTCTCTTCTTACATTCTTTCGGGGCAGTCCGTACCGATTCGCTTTAGCACATTTATCCACCCACATTCTGCGGCGTAGGATATTGAGCAAGGCACTAAACCATTCAGAAGAAGTAGTCTCTTGTGCGTTATGGCTACCGACCTTTATGTTGTATAGATCTTCAAGAATGGCAAGCAGAAACCTTTGACCGAAGCGAGGCTTAATGGATATTTCAAAATGGTTAAAGTTACCTTTTTTATTTACTACTGCAATATTTGCCAGTCCAATATACCTCCCTGCCCACCACCGCGTTTGAACCGTAGGTATTCCCCCTTCATAAGGGTAAAGCATTGTCTGCAATGAAACAATTTTATCGTCGTCATCATTGCTACCCTCAGCAGTTTTTTCAAAATACTCACTTAGCTTTTTTAGAACATCATCATTAACATCTTGACTAAAAGGAGTACAATCTTTGACTGTATAAAATTTATTTTTTTTGTTATTTGCCATCATCTTTAGGCATAAAAGCGTCCTTGCATCTAGTTAAAAAAGTCTCTTGCATATTCGCATCCATCGTTCCGCAATAAGCTTCCAAGGTGGGTAATATACTAACTTGCCAGAGGATATTTTTTGCCTTGCCCCAATCTTTCACTTGCTTGAAGATATCTACTATTTCAGAGAAAAAGGCATGACCAATTAGGTAACTCTTGCCCAAACTATTCTCCCATTCTATTTCATTATTCAAGTCAGTACAAGTCTCGGAGAAATTATCCGGAATACTTTCACTTATATTATTATCCTTGATCTTCTCACTTATAATTTCATCAAGTCTCTTTGAATCGTATGTACTCAGTCTCCAAAGAAAACGGCGGCGGAGTGCAAAATCCACTTGTTCCAAAGAGAAGTCAATCATATTCATAGTACCTATGAAATACAAATTATTGGGTACCTTTAAATATAATTTATCATCATTGATCAGGCCTTTTTCATTGAGTTCGTCTCTTTCTTTCTCAAGTATATCACTGATGTTCACACTCAGTTCAACTCCTTTGTCTCGGTATGAAGCCTCCATCGCAGTAAATAATTCTCCAAAGACGCGAGAGATATCCACGCGATTGATTTCATCAAGGATTACAAAATGAGGAATTTTATCTTCTGTATCGATGCCCTTGATAATTTGCAGCATCTTTCCTGGTTTCACAACAATTTTACCATTATCAATGCTTTTCCCTATAATGAAATCGTTGTAGGTATAGTTGGGGTGCATCTGAAGGACATGAATATGGCTATCAAGAGTTTCTTGCAAACTAGAAATTGCTTCGCTGATATTTGCAGAGTTTTTTCTAAGAGCCTCTGCAATCATTCCTTCTGCCATTTTACGCGCTTGGTATGACTTGCTGGTTCCTGGAGGGCCGTACAGAATCATAGCCTTTTTGTATTCCAAGAGCGTTTTGTCTGACAATTGTTCTTTATCAAGACTCTCTATTGAGTCATCCCAAAACGGGCGAATTGTAGAATGCCAAAAAGGATTGACTTCTTGATACAATGGCGTCCCATCCTCGGTTTTCAATTTCTTTAGTACTTCTCTTATTCTATAAAGATTCTCATCTATTTCATTTTCAAAAGTAGGGGATTGTTGAGATTTTTCTTGAATAAGGTCTTGCAACTTATCACTTATCAACTTCTTCTTATTCTGCGCAGGTATTGGAAGATATTTCGTTGTATTACAAAAGAACAAAATAATATTGACTATAGCATCAGTAGAAATTGATTTACGATCAGTATCTTTCCATTTTAGGGTTGCTTTCCATTCACCATCATTGCAGAATCCTTCTATTTCTCCAATAATTTCTTCAACGGTTTTAGAGTTGCTTTCTCCTGTGGATTTGACCTTTAATATCAACTCCACAATAAACAACATTGCATCCAATGAAACACCCGAGAATGTAGCTCCTATTGCCCACTCTTTATTAACCTTAAAGTATTTATCTATATCTCCTTTGTATAAGTTTGATGCTTGTTTATGCTGACGGTCACTACACAAATACATCAACCAATTGCAATGGAGCAAGACTTCAATGATAATTTGTTTAATCTCGTTATTCTTTACATCCTTGAAAAATTCGCTAAAGACACCACCATCAAATATATCTCCGATACCCCATGTCTTGGCCACCTTTTTCTTTGCCTGCTTGTTTTGTTTTCGCGCTTCTTCGTTCTTGATATCAAACAAAGGTTTGATAGCCTTTAGAAAGTTTTTTGTATCTTCAAGGTTGTCTTTTGTAAACAACTCTTCAGTCGTTGTCAACAAAGTTTTATCAGATTGAATACATGTCTCAACAAATTTAGAGAATTCATCTTGATATTTGGTTACAGAATTTGGCATCTGCTGTATTGTAAGATTTGGGTTACACATATGTCTTCAAATACGATTCCCTTCACATCGCGAGGTCCAATTTTTTTATTATTTTTATTTAATACACCCTCTGCATCGTGTCATCATCAAGCAACTTGCCTACTGATACGCACGTAGGAAGAGCGCAGTTGATGGCATCTTGCAATAAATCTTTACGGCATAATCCTAAATTGGCAATTGTTCCCATGATGTCATGGAAGGACCATTCTGCCTTCTCCATGTGAAATACGGGAAAGTACAAACGATGTTCAAACTCATAAGTCACACTACTCAATCGTAGTAAACCTGCTACCGAGTCGGAAACTATTTCTTCGAGTGGAGCATTAGCAAGAATTTCAAGCGTACGTTTCACTTCTGCAAGAGCATCATCCTCTGCATATCTGTCATGCGTGTTTAACGCCTTGGCAAGTTCAGTGCACTGCTCATCAAGAAGTTTAAACACTCTTTCCGCGAAGGAATATAGCGAACGGGCAAGGATATAAGTTTGCAAGTTTATCTGCGCTTCGGGGGGTTGCAGTTGTTGAATATTAGTGGGCAACTGCTGATGTAACTTTGGCAAGGTGGGAATGATCTTTTCCTGCAAAGCAGTAAGACTACCGACAAGTTCCTGCGCTTTATCCCATATTTCGGGATAATCATCTTCAAGGATTTCTGCATGAGTGTACACAGGGCGTGTTGCACTACTATAAACCATTATAGGTGTCATGTAAACTATTTTTTTAGTTGTTACATTGCATTTGCAAATATAAAGTAAAATTCAGGAATTCTGTTTTAGAATTGACTGAAATTTTACTTACTGCCACCGAGAGCATAACAGAAATATGCTCTCGATGAGGTTTTTAAGGAACACTGAAATTAGGACGCACCCAACCTTTCTTCCTAAGGTTTTGCCGCCTTGTCTTTAAGGAATTGGCGGAGTGTACGTCCGTCATCCGTGCGGAGCGTGTCCAGTCTCTCCTGAGAAACCTTGCGACCGCCGTGCATATAATGTGATGCTTCGAGCATGATGCGCGAACCGCGGTAGTCAAGGAAGCAAATTTCTTCGCCCGTTTTTGGGTTGGTGAGCACTTTGCCCGAAATGGGTGTGCGATACCCCACACCATGTTTGAAGGTAAGAAGATTGCCTTCGCGAGAGTCGAGTTTGAAGAGTGCAGTGCGTGCTACGTCGCTGGGAAGTCCCTTGTGCGCCAAGTGATGAGGAAGTTCTGCGATGTAACTACGATTTTCCCCTACTACAAAAGTTTTGTCTGCGTGCTTAAATGGATCTTTCATATCGTTTGATTTTAATGATTACACATGCTAATATAGAAACATTTTCCAAAAATTTCAAAAAACAGGGTAACTTTATTTTTACGATTAACATAAACAACTATGATTCAATATATTATAAAAACAAAAAAAGACTCCAGTGACTACCTGTTTTATAGACACAAGTATTGAATTGGGGTCCCCAAAATGAGAGTAATAATAACAATCCTCCAAACGTCTGTATTTCAACTGTAAAAAAAATTGTTATATAGTATTGAATTGGCTGCCCCAAAATAAGAGCAAAAATAACAATTTTTAAACGCCTGTATTTCAACTGTTTAAGAGTTTGTTATATAGAAGCATAACGCTCCGCGCCCTTTGCGTCTTTGCGTGAGGAATTTCACACAGAACTGAAAGTAGCTGTCCGAACTTGTAAGGGGAAAGCAATCCACGGAATACACAGAAAGGTCTCCACGTATTTGCGCGTATCTACTCGTATTTTTTTGAGCCACGAATGCGCACGAATTTACACTAATGCCTTGCGGAGTGTAGTTGTCTCACGCAAAGGCGCAAAATATCGCAAAGTTTCTGCGACAAAAATATGTCCTTATGTCCTTCTGTCTAAAAATTCTGTGTCCTTCCGTGTATTCTGTGTGCAACGATTTTGACAAAAGAACAAAAGGACATATAGCTCCGCGCCCTTTGCGCCTTTGCGTGAGGAATTTCACACAGAACTGAAAGTCGCTGTCCGAACTTGTAAGGGGAAAGCAATCCACGGAATACACAGAAAAGTCTCCACGTATCTTCACGTATCTGCGCGTATGTTTTTTAGCCACTAATGAACACGAACCGAAGGTCGCGCAAGTCAATTTTCACTAATATCCATCCGGTCTTAAATGCCCCGCAAGGCATTAGTGTAAATTAGTGCTCATTAGTGGCTACAATAATAAGAGTACAACATCTTTGATGTAAGGATGATTTGTGGACATCTGCTATATTATTACCCAAAATAATCTAAAAGCAACCTGAAAATCAGATTTTCCGTCTGCGACCAATGAACTACCAACCTTTTTCTTACCTTTGTAATTTGGAAATATCGAGAGTTGTTCTTCCTGTTGTGAAAGACCTCTTTACGCTGAACTTTAGATGTGTCACACATGAAACTTTCCTTCTCAAAAATACAGCAATTCTTGCTTCACGACCTGTGGGAAATTCCTGCAGAGTTTCTTCCTGCCGAAGTGTTGCGCCGCTTGATTGTTACGACGCGTTGCTTCCTGCAAGAACGCATGTACTTCCGTGCTTCCGCACTGACCTACACCACGCTGTTTGCCATCGTTCCCCTGCTCGCCATTATCTTTGCTATCGCCAAGGGATTTGGGTTGAGTTCGCTGGTCGAACAGTTGATTAAAGACAACCTTGTGGCGACACCCGAGGTGCAGGACACGGTGATTGGTTTTGTCAACTCTTACCTCTCCCACTCCAGCGGGGGAATTTTCTTGGGTTTTGGTGTGCTGCTGTTGCTCTGGACCTTGTTCAACCTGACCAACACGATTGAGGTGACTTTCAACCAGATTTGGCAGGTGAAGCGCAACCGTCCCTTCACCCGACAGTTGACCGACTACACCTCCATCATCTTCCTGCTCCCCGTATTTATTGTGGCCACCACGGGCCTCAGCATTTTCATCTACAATTTCCTCGACACCCTCTCGGCGGATGAAGTAGTGCTTCGCCCTACGGTGCTGATACTGGTGAAGTTAAGTCCGTGGGTGCTTACCTGCTTGTTCTTCACAGGACTCTTTATGTACATCCCCAACACGCGTGTAAAATTCTTGAGCGCTGGTCTTGCGGGGGTGATTACGGGCATCGCCTTTCAGGTGTTGCAATGGGGATACCTTAATTCGCAGGTGTGGTTGACTTCTTACAACGCCATCTACGGTTCGTTTGCCGCGCTTCCCCTCTTCCTGCTGATGTGCCAAATTGCGTGGACCATCACCCTCTTTGGATGCACCTTGGCGTATGTCAATCAAAACTTTAAGAGTTTTTACCGCGGTAAGGAGAATGTCATCGTCAGCCGTCGCTACCACGACTACCTCTGCCTGCGCATCGCCTCAAGCATTTGCAAGCGGTATGCCGACAAGGAAGCCCCCTACTCTGCCGAAGAACTCGCCGAGGCCAATGACGTGCACATTCGCTTGGTCACACAAATCGTTTACACCCTTTGCAAGGTGGGAATTTTAATCGAAACCACCAACGAGGACAATCCTGAAAAACTCACCTACGTCCCTGCTTACGACATCAACCAAATCAAGGCGGGCGACCTGCTGAATGCCCTTGATGCTGACGGCAATGAACTCATTAAAACTGGGGATGAAACTGCGTGGAAGCATTTCTGCAGAGAGCGCAACGAGGCACACCTTAACACCTTTAAGGAACAACCGCTTCACACGCTTTTTGCTACTACAGATGTAGCATCTCCTATGTCACAACAAGAGTAGTATATATTTTCAACGAAAGGTTGGACGTCTCACAGGAAAAACGTATCTTTGTACCTTGATGTAATTTGTGCAGTCGCGCTTTGACTTCAATGGTACTGCATGAAATTCTGCCGCACAAGCAACATAGCAACTGCGCTCCTATCCACTCAAACTCGGAACTATGTCCATCACGGAACTCATCCATAAAGAAGGTCCCGCCTTTTCATTTGAGGTGTTACCACCCCTGAAAGGCACAGGGTTTGAAAACCTGCGCCTGACGATTGAAAAGTTGCGAGAATTTGCACCGAAATATATTAACATTACCACCCACCGCTCAGAGTTTGTTTACAAAGACTTGGGCGGCGGACTCATGCAGCGCCACCGTATGCGCCGCCGTCCGGGCACAGTTGCCGTTGCGGCTGCCATCAAGAATGCGTTCAATATTCCCGTGGTGCCCCACGTAGTGTGTAGCGGTTGCACAAGAGAGCAGATTGAGTATATGTTGCTCGACCTTCAGTTTTTGGGTATTGAAAACCTCCTTGTGTTGCGCGGCGACAAAGCGAAAGAAGATGCCATGTTCCAACCCGAACCTGATGGTTATGCACACACCACGGAGTTGCAGGAGCAAATCAATGCCTTCAACAACGGCACGTTTATTGACGGTTCACCCATCAAAGTGCCGGGCAAGCACTTCAATTACGGTGTGGCATGCTACCCAGAGAAGCACGAGGAAGCGCCGAACTTGCAGACAGACATCTCATGGTTTAAGCGCAAAGTGGAGCTCGGTGCGGAATATGGCGTAACGCAACTTTTCTACGACAATCAGGCGTACTTCCGCTTCGTAGATAAATGCCGTCAGGAGGGAATTGAAGTGCCCATCATTCTGGGCATCAAACCGCTCACGAGATTGGCGCAGTTGCAGGTCGTGCCCAAGGTGTTCCACTGTGACCTTCCCGAAGCACTTGTCTGCGAGGCGCAGAAATGCACCACTGATGAACAGGTGAAGCAGTTGGGCATTGAGTGGAGCGTGGCACAGTGTAAAGAACTCCTCGCTCACGGTTGCCCCAGCCTGCACTTCTACACCGTTTCGGCGGTAGATTCCATTGCTGAAATTGCTAAAAGAATTTATTAAATTCAGTTGACGAGTTAACGAGGTACGAGTAGACGAGAAAGTTACCCTCGCAAGGTAGTTGCTCTCTGTATCTATTTCAGAAAGCACCCACTCCGCAAGGTAGTTGTACTCTGTACTCTGTTAGTTGTGCTCTGTACTCTGCTCTCTGTACTCTATAAATTATTCATCTCATGCTCTACACCTCCATCATAGCCCAAGAGGGCATTAAGGAACGTCTCCGTCGGCAAATCGTGACGGGGCGCATTCCGCATGCTCAACTCTTCAGCGGACCTGAAGGGTGCGGAAAGTTGCCTATGGCGCTTGCCTTTGCCGAGGCGTTGCTCTGTCAGTCGCCCGTCAACGGTAATCCCTGTGGCGAATGTCGCTCTTGCAAGATGATGAAGCGTTTTGAGCATCCCGACCTTCATTTCTTATTCCCCTACGCTCATAAGGAAAACGAGATTACAACAACCACCCACCAGCGCACATGGAAGGAAGAACTTTGCCGTTCGCCTTACCTTGACTCCAAACGCTGGTACGCTGCAATAGGTGCCGAGAATAAACTTCCCATCATCAATGTGAAGGATGCTGCCTATATGTCGGAAATGCTTTCGCTAACTTCCCAACAAGGAGGATACCGCGTAGTAATTATATGGCATGCAGAGACAATCAATGAGCAAGCAGCAAATAAGATTCTAAAAATCCTTGAGGAACCGCCGACAAAAACGGTGATTATTCTGATTACAGAAACGCCCGAACGCTTGCTAACGACGATTACGAGTCGTACGCAGGTCACTGAATTCCCAGCGCTTAAGGACATTGAAATTCAGCAAGCACTCGTGCAACACCATGGGATGGCGGAGGAGATGGCACTTACCATCGCACGCAGCGCAAACGGAAGTTATACGCAAGCAGTAAACCTTATTCAGGCAAATGAGGAGACGGCTATATTCTTTGACCTCTTCGTACAACTCATGCGCAAATGCTACATGCGAGATATTAAGGAGATGCTCAAATGGAGCGAACTGGTAGCAGAATGGGGACGCGAAAAACAAAAGAATTTCTTACACTATTGTCAACACATGGTGCGTGAAAACTTTATCTTCAATTTCCACGAACCCGACCTCAATTACCTTGCTGCAAACGAGCGTGATTTCTCAACACGCTTCTCCCCCTTCATCAATGAGCGCAACGTTATCGGAATCATGGAAGAACTCTCACTTGCCGAGCGCGACATCTTACAAAATGTAAACCCTAAAATCGTGTTTTTTGATTTCGCACTTAAGATGATTGTGTTGCTGATAAAATAAGTTTATGCCCTATAACATCTAGAACATCTAGTCCCTAGAATACCCCCACCTAAAAATATATGAACAAAGAATTTATGATACACCCCTGCCTCCGCGGTCTCTCTGCAAAAGGTTGCGGCAGACAGGACAAACAACTCAACACATACGATTATTTTGCCGATATCCCAGGAAACAACGATGCTTGCGACCTCGTGGAAGTGCAATTCAAGCACACCCGCAAGGGGTATTACCGCAATGAAAATCGCATTCCCCTACAAAAGGGCGACATCGTTGCCGTAGAAGCCTCACCTGGGCACGACATCGGTGTGGTAAGTCTCACGGGACAACTCGTTCCCCTTCAGATGAAAAAGGCAAGTCTAAAGTCTGGCACGGAAATCAAGCGCATCTACCGCAAGGCACGCCCTGTGGATATGGAGAAATACGAAGAAGCGCAATCACGCGAGCACGACACGATGATTCAAGCGCGCCAAATTGCCAAGGATCTTAATCTTGACATGAAGATTGGCGACGTGGAATATCAGGGCGACTGCAACAAAGCGATTTTCTACTATATCGCAGACCAACGCGTAGACTTCCGTCAACTCATCAAGGTTCTTGCCGACACCTTCCACGTCCGTATTGAAATGCGCCAAATTGGAGCGCGCCAAGAAGCTGGACGCATCGGGGGGATTGGTCCCTGCGGACGCGAACTCTGTTGCGCCACATGGGTGAAAAATTTCAACAGCGTTTCAACGGCGGCTGCTCGTTTCCAGGACATCTCTCCTAACCCGCAGAAGTTGGCGGGGCAGTGCGCAAAACTCAAATGCTGCCTCAACTATGAAGTAGACACCTACATGGAAGCCGCACGCAAATTGCCAAGTCGCGAAATCACGCTTGAAACAGCAGACGCAACATTCTATCATTTCAAGTCAGATATTCTGGCAGGCACTGTAAGTTACAGCACCGACAAACGCATGGCTGTAAACGTAACCACCATCACTGCTGAGCGCGCTTTTGAGATTCACAATATGAATAAGAAGGGCGAAAAACCGCTCTCTTTGATTGATGAGACTGAAGCAATACCTGCAGGTCCCATGGATTTGGCAGAACAAGACAGCCTCACTCGATTTGACAAGAACAAGCGCAAGAACAACAAGCAACGCGGCGACAAACAACGCCACAACAACGGCAACCAGGAGCAACGCCCCAACAACGAGCACCGCAACAATCGCGGAGAACGCCGCCCCAAGAAAAAAGGAACTGGTGACCGTCCCAACTAAAATCGTCCCGTGCCATACGACTTCCGTTCAATGCGAAACATTATTTTGATAACCATACTGCTGATTGTAGGCTGCACTTCCCCTGCAGCCTACACTGCTTTTCTGCCCGTAGACGTTCAACAATGGTCAGCCGAGGATGAAGCAAACTTTGAAATTCAACTTGAAGGTTCCCCTACTCCCCACCAATTATATGTGTTCGTGCGTACGACTAAAGCACACCGTTACGACACACAACGACTACCATTAGAGATTACGCAACATTGGCAGCACATTAAGGCGACTCGCATAGACACCATACAAGTTGAGATCACAGACGAAACTGGAAAATTTACAGGCAAGGGACTCCATCATCGAGACATCCTCACCCCTCTCGGCGAAATCCATTGTACCGATAGTTTGAAAGGCACAATTTCCATTCGTCCCTGCACCCCACTTCCCGTCCACGGCATTTCCCATATAGGTGTAGAACTACGTTAAATTTTATAGTAAACAAGTAAACGAGGTACGAGTAGACAAGAAGAATGCACTACTCACTACTACTTACAACCTACTCACTGCTCATGCTTCCCCTCTACTTCGCCCCCCTTCAAGGTTTCACAGAAGACACATACCGCCGCATCCACCATGAATTGGTGGGTGGCGTGACTGCATATTACACCCCCTTCCTGCGTTTGGAACACAAAGGCATCCGCACGAAAGACGCGCGCGACGTGCGCCCCGAGTTTAACGCGGGAGTGCCCATCGTGCCACAAGTCATTGCCAAGGACGGGGAAGAATTTACCTTCCTTGTCAACTACCTCACGGAGTTGGGCTACCGAGAAATTGACGTAAACATGGGTTGTCCCTTTCCCCTACAAACGCGTCACGGACGCGGGGCGGGCATCCTGCAACACCCCGAATGCGTAAAGCAGATTGCCGAAATCATCCACCTACGCGACGACATCACCTTTAGCATCAAGATGCGCCTCGGACTCACAGATGAAAGCGAGGGCATTTCCCTACTTCCTATCCTTAACGACACTCCGCTGAAACACATCACCCTCCACCCACGATTGGGGACACAACAATACAACGGCACTGCCGACCTTGATGCCTTTGAGCGCTTTGCGGAGCAAACGACGCACCGACTCATCTACAATGGTGACCTCAAAACGCCTGCAGACGTTCATGCCATCGCCACGCGCTTCCCCAATTTGGCGGGTATCATGATGGGACGCGGACTCCTGGCTCGCCCCTCTTTAGCAAAAGAAGTTATTGAGGGCGCAGAGTGGCACCGTGCGAAACGCATTGCCCTCTTAAAGAAAATGCACGACCATTACCACGCCCACCTCTCCACGATTATCCCTGGTGAAGCGCAACTCCTCACAAAGGTGCGCACTTTCTGGGAATATATGGAGGAAGAATGTGGGCGCAAGGCTTGGAAGAAGATAATGAAAGCTGGTTCAATGCGCAATTATTTGAATGCCATCAATGAATTGAACTAATGCCAAAGCGACCTTTACACCTTTGGGTAGAAACAAATTAGTGGAGATACTTCGGATTACCGAAAGTATCTCCACTAATTTTTAATTTACATTGTCAATTACTGGTGTCTGGTAAATACAGATAACTCTTTGTTGGATGAATAGTTGTACTCATACAAGCCCCCTCATAAATATTCAACCGAAAAAAACGAGAGTTTCTATGTTTAAGAGAACACGAATTTCACGAATAACACGAATCCTTGCGAGGTGTTATCTTTGCTTTTCGCATACGAATTGCACGAATACCATCCGGATGATAAAAAATCGTGCTATTGACTTGCGCGAATACCGTCCGG
>JAZQXB010000095.1:0-3172 GCA_045632685.1 Alloprevotella sp. | reverse complement strand
TCAGGAAATCTCAAATTGGGTACTTTAAGAACACTATTTCTCTAATTATTATCGGTATAATTTAAATTTACCGTTTAATAATATTTATTATGGAAGAAATTAAAACAATTAGGGAAGTGGCTATTCTTTGGAAAAAGGATAAGCAGCAGTATGTAAAACAGTCTACTTTGTCGGCTTATGCTCTCATTTTAGAGAACCATATTTTACCGATATTTGGAGACAAACATCAGCTACTTGAAAAGGACGTGCAAGACTTTACCCTTATTAAATTGCAAGAGGGACTGAGTCAAAAGACAGTGAAGGATATTCTCATTGTCTTGAAAATGATTCAGAAATTTGGACAAAAACATGAGATTCTACCAATGGCTGAATGGTCTGTAAAATTTCCTACAGAGCAAAAGAAAAATGAATTAGAGGTTCTAAATATTGCCAATCAAAAGAAAATAATGCAATATGTAAAAGAGAATTTTACCTTTCGCAATCTCGGTGTTTATGTATGTTTGAGTACTGGTATGAGAATTGGAGAAATTTGTGGTTTGAAATGGAGTGACATAAATTTAACTACTGAAACAATCAGTGTAAACCGGACTATTGAAAGAATTTATATCATAGATGAGGGAAAGCGACATACTGAATTAATTATCAGTACTCCTAAAACACAAAACTCAATCCGTGAAATACCAATGAACCGTGAACTACTAAAACTCATTCGTCCTTTTAAGAAGGTAATGAATGATGACTTCTTTGTACTTACGAATGAAGCAAAACCTACTGAACCCCGAACCTATCGTAATTACTTCAAGCAACTTTTGAGACACTTGGATATTCCTGATTTAAAGTTTCACGGACTCAGACATAGTTTCGCTACACGTTGCATTGAAAGTCTGTGTGATTATAAAACTGTTAGTGTTATTCTTGGTCATGCCAATATCAGTACTACTCTTAACCTATATGTTCATCCCAACATGGAACAAAAGAAGAAATGTATAGATAAAATGTTCAAGTCGTTGAAATAGAAAAATGAGGGTGTGCCAGTTTGACACACCCTCATTACTTTACTTTGTTATTTGCTAGTTCAAACTTACTTCACTTCCTCGAAATCAGCATCCTGGATATTTTCCTTGCCAGGCTTCTGTGAAGCGTTTTGGTCAGCACCGCCGGCGTTGAAGCCTGCGTCGGGACCGGGTTGTGCACCTGCTTGGCTGTACATTTCTGCGCTTGCAGCCTGGAATGCTGTGTTGAGTTCAGCGATGGCTGCGTCGATAGCTGCTACGTCCTGTGCCTTATGCGCATCCTTGAGCTTAGAGAGTGCTGTTTCGATGGGCGCCTTCTTGGCTGCGGGAAGCTTGTCGCCGAGTTCCTGGAGCTGTGTTTCAGTCTGGAAAATCATAGAGTCAGCCTGGTTGATCTTCGCAATACGTTCTGCTTCCTTCTTGTCAGCTTCTGCATTTGCTTCAGCTTCAGCCTTCATGCGGTCGATTTCTTCCTGGCTGAGACCAGAAGAAGCTTCGATGCGGATGGTCTGTTCCTTACCTGTAGCCTTGTCCTTTGCAGAAACCTTGAGGATACCGTTGGCGTCGATGTCGAACGTAACTTCGATCTGGGGCACACCGCGACGAGCGGGAGCAATACCTGCGAGGTTGAAACGGCCGATAGACTTGTTCTGCGCAGCCATAGGACGTTCACCCTGGAGTACGTGGATGGTCACTTCGGGCTGGTTGTCTTCAGCTGTTGAGAACACCTGGCTCTTCTTGCAAGGAATAGTAGCGTTCGCTTCGATGAGCTTTGTCATTACACCACCGAGCGTTTCGATACCCATTGAGAGGGGAGTTACGTCGAGAAGCACGATGTCGCCCACACCTTCTTCCTTGTTCAAGATAGCACCCTGAATAGAAGCACCAACTGCCACTACTTCGTCGGGGTTTACACCCTTTGAGGGAGCCTTACCGAAGAAGTCTTCAACGAGCTGCTGGATAGCGGGGATACGTGTAGAACCACCCACGAGGATTACTTCGTCGATTTCAGACTTTGAGATACCAGCGTCGCGGAGTGCCTGTTCGCAGGGCACCTTACAAGCCTGGATGAGGTTGTGAGCGAGCTGTTCGAACTTCGCACGAGTCAAGTTGCGCACGAGGTGCTTGGGACCAGAAGCGGTTGCCGTGATGTAGGGGAGGTTAATCTCTGTAGCGTTAGAGCTTGAGAGTTCGCACTTCGCCTTTTCTGCAGCTTCCTTCAAGCGCTGCATTGCCATGGGGTCGAGAGAGAGGTCAACGCCTTCTTCTGCCTTAAATTCAGAAACGAGCCAGTCAATGATTACCTGGTCAAAGTCGTCACCACCGAGGTGAGTGTCACCGTTTGTAGAAAGTACTTCAAACACACCACCACCGAACTCAAGGATAGAAATATCGAACGTACCACCACCAAGGTCGAAGACTGCAATCTTCATATCCTTGTGCGCCTTGTCAATACCGTAAGCAAGCGCAGCAGCAGTAGGTTCATTCACGATACGCTGTACGTTAAGACCTGCAATCTGACCCGCTTCCTTTGTAGCCTGACGTTGTGAGTCAGAGAAGTAAGCAGGAACGGTGATAACAGCATCCGTAACTTCCTGACCGAGGTAGTCTTCAGCTGTCTTCTTCATCTTCTGAAGCACCATAGCAGAGATTTCCTGGGGAGTGTAGTTGCGACCGTCGATCGCTACGCGGGGAGTGTTGTTTTCGCCCTTCACTACGTCGTAAGGCATGCGAGAAACTTCCTTCGCAACCTGGTCATAAGTTTCACCCATGAAGCGCTTGATAGAATAAATAGTGCGCTTGGGGTTTGTGATTGCCTGACGCTTTGCGGGGTCGCCCACCTTGCGTTCGCCACCTTCTACGAAAGCTACGATAGAAGGAGTAGTGCGCTTACCTTCAGCGTTAGTAATTACAACAGGTTCGTTACCTTCAAATACAGATACACAAGAGTTTGTTGTACCAAGGTCAATACCAATAATCTTTCCCATAATAGTTATATGTGTTTTAATTGTTAATATTCGGGTTTATGTTGCTGCCCTATATGTAGCAAGTACCGTGCCAAAAAAAGATATTTTGGCGTTGTGGTAAAATAATTTTGGCGGGAGGTATGCCATTTTGTCAGTTTTTCTGCCAAAAATGCGGGGGAGAGGAGAGGGGGG
>JAZQXB010000094.1:0-25409 GCA_045632685.1 Alloprevotella sp. | reverse complement strand
CGCAGGTCCATACTTCTGTTTGGGCTGCTAACCCAGTGAACAAATGGACTACTTACTTGGATGCCTTAAAGGTACTTCTTTTTTGCACAAGATTGTTATTCCTAAATTCATTTTGGGGGCGCCAATTCAATACTTCTGTCTCAAAAACGTGTATTTGTGTGAGGTGTTTTACTGGACAACTGTACAGAATAATATCTTGTCGTTTTTTTTGTGGTGACTTTAGGAGGGTGTCCTCTAATTTTATAATAGAATTAGAGATGTTAAAATAGTGGTGTGGGTAGAATATATGAAAAAATTATATGTATATTCGCACTCAAAAGAAAATGATTATAGTGATGACTCAGATAGTATTGAACATAGAGGACAAAAGTTTGTTGCCTGGTTTGCGTAAAATTTTAAGTAATTTGAAGGGGGGGGGCTATTGCACGTGCTAGTTCTACACGAAAGGGAACACTCTCACGTGCTATAGAAGATGTGCGTAAAGGGAACGTGACCAGAGTAAGTAGTGTATCAGATTTAATGGCGAAATTGGAAGAGTAATGTGGTTTCGCCAATTTCTATCCTACTATCTTCCTCGGTAACTATCTCATTTACTTGTATCTGTCAACTCGTTTACTAAAAGTTATAAACAAAATGTGCCCACAGGTTCGGTGAACCTATGGGCACATTGTTTTTTTTGTGGAAGTGTGCTAATATTATTCAGCAGCTTCTTCTGCGGGAGCTTCTTCAGTAGCAGCAGCTTCTGCTTCAGCCTTTGCAGCAGCGGCAGCAGCCTTCTTTTCAGCTACCTTTTCTGCGATCTTCTTGTTTACTTCCTTTTCAGCTTCGAGACGAGCAGCAGCAGCAGCCTTCTTTTCAGCAGCAGTCTTGTCTGCAGCCTTAGCAGCCTTAGCAGCCTTTTCCTGCTTCCAAGCTTCGAACTTAGCCTGAGCAGCAGCTTCGTCGAAAGCACCCTTACGAACGCCACCCTTGAGGTGCTTCATGAGGAGTACACCTTCTTCTGAAAGAATGTTGCGAACAGTGTCAGTGGGCTGTGCACCGCATTCTACCCAGTGGAGGGCACGTTCAAAATTCAAATCTACTGTTGCGGGATTGGTGTTGGGGTTGTAAGTACCAATCTTTTCAGTAAACTTACCATCGCGTGGAGCTCTTACGTCTGCGATCACGATGCTGTAGAAAGCGTAACCCTTACGGCCGTGACGCTGCAATCTAATCTTAGTTGCCATTGTAATAAATAGTTTTTATAGGTTTGAATTAAATGCTACCATCTCGTGATAGCGGGTGCAAAATTACAACTTTATTTTTAGATAGCAAAGAAACGACTGAATTTTATAGCGTTACCTCTTACCTTTCCCTTCTTCTTTTGATAAAATCAAATCCCAGTTTGATGCCTTTGATGATGGCGGTACTGTGGTTGGCGAGCGAGAAGATCTTATCCATAAGGGTAGGGTGGGGCGGAGGTGCAAGAAGGTCGTTGAGGGTGGTGAGTAAATGCTTTTGATGCTGGTGGATTTGATATTGCAACTGTTCCTTTTGGTGGTCAATCTCTTCAATGGGGTTCGTGCTTAATTCTTCTGTGTGAAACCTAAATGTGTGTAGTAACATTCGTGTGACGGGTTGCTGAATCCAACTGCGACGGTTCAGATAGATAAGAGCGAAGAGCATGAGGTAAATGCCAATGATGGCAAGTATGGCTAAACCAAGACTTCCCCAAAGTGAGGCAAAAAAGAAGGCGGCTTGAAAAGTTAAGAAGATTAGAAGACAGGCGCACAAGCAGATGGTTGTAAGACTGAGAATAAGGAAGGTAAGTAATGCGGATAACTTGCTGACGGCATCTAAACGAGCATAGCGCAGGTGGGGCTTGGCGTAATCTCTTACATCGGTGTAGAGTTTGTGGAAAAGTTCCGCATCGGGATTAGTTGTTGACATGGTTGTAAGAAGTTAGTAGTGAGGAGTAGGTAGTAGGTAGTAGGTAGTAGGTAGTAAATAGTAGTGAACCATGCGGGGCGAAATTGACGCAGGGAGGAGATTCCCTGAAAGGGATAAAGTTCATAGCCCAATGGCAAGCGAATTTAAGGAGTGGTGCCTTGGGTGAGTAGTGAGTAATACCATGCGGAACTATACTCGTTTATCTCGGTAACCATCTTGTCTACTTGTACCTTGTTTACTGGTTTACTAAAGAGTGAGCTGTTCTTCTGTCTATAACCTGTGTGTAGTTGTATTTGCCATAAGAACAAAAGCGAAAGTCCTATAAAAAGGGGGCGTGCCGAAGTCGGTGTTCGGCACGCCCAGGGGTTGACGTTCCGCTACTTGGCTGTACGTGCCGCAGTTTCTTCGGCAATGTCGTCAACGAGTTTGTTTAGTTCACAATCCTTCAGGGTAATTCCTCTCTTGCGGAGTGCCTGACAGATTTTCTGACGTGTGTGTTCGCCCTTCTCCGGAGCAAACAAGATTCCGGCTGCTGCGCCCATAGCGGCGCCACCGACGAAGGCAGCAATGATGCTAAGTCCTTTCATAGTAGTTTTTGTGTTTAAGGTTAGTACTGTTGTGGTCATCAACCACGGTGCAAATGTATGGGCGATTTTCTCCACAGACTCTTAAAAGATGTAGAATTTTTGCACCTCAACGAGAATTTAAGGAAGTTTATATTTTTTTTACAGGAATTATGGTCGCTAATCGGTCAATAGATTGTAAATTTGCGTTGCAATTCAGAAACATTAACTATTGGTAAGCTTCGTTGAAACGAAAGGATTGCCCCAGTGGGTGTCTTTTGCACCTTTGGAAGTCATAAAATATTGATAATTTAGTAATTCTATAAACACAAATTCTATGAAGAAAATTGCTCTTTTTGCAGTTGCGCTTGGCGCTATGGCGATGACATCTTGTAAGTCTAAAGAAGATATGTACCGCAAGATGTATGAAGATGCACAAGCAAATATGGTGACTGAACAGGCTGCTACTACACAGACTAATACGGTGGTTGTTCCTCCTGCTGAAACAACTCCCACAGTTGTAGTTCCAGTAGAAACTGAAACGGTAACTCAAACTCAAACAACTACGCAGACAACCGTTACTCCCGTTGATCTCAGTGGTACACGCCAAATTCAGGGTGGTGTGACTGTGGTAAGTGGTGAGCAGCTCAAGGAATTCAGTGTTGTTGTGGGTAGTTTCCAGACTCAGGCGAATGCTGAAGGTTTGAAGATGTTGCTCCAGTCAAAGGGTTATGCTTCACGTGTCATTAAGACTAATGAAACCATTAACGGACAGACAGGCTGGTTCCGCGTTATTGCGGCTTCATTCAGCGACAAGGCTTCTGCAGCACAACTTCGCGACCAGATGATTGGTGACTATCCTGGTGCGTGGTTGCTTTACAATAAGTAAGAATATTCCCAGTTGGGATTTACAGATAAGATTAGGAATTAGGGGGTAGAAAGTATACGTCTAATTCCTAATCTTGTTTTCGTATTTTATAAAAACTATGATGCAATCACTTCTCGGGCTTACGGTGGATGAACTGAAGGAAGTTGCCCTCAGTCTTGGACTTCCAGCTTTTACGGGAAAACAAATCGCTGGATGGCTTTACGACAAAAAGGTAAACGACATTGCGCAAATGACCAATCTTTCAAAGGTGGCTCGTGAGCGTTTGTCGCAGGACTATTGTGTGGGTTGCTCCGAACCTGTTGATGCCCAACGTTCTGTAGATGGTACGGTGAAATACCTTTACCGCACGGCGCAAGGGGATTATATCGAAACCGTTTATATTCCCGATGGCGAGCGCGCTACGCTTTGCGTGAGTTGTCAAGTGGGCTGTAAGATGGGGTGTAAGTTCTGCATGACGGGGCGCCAAGGCTATGCCGCATCGTTGAGTGCTGCCGACATCTTGAACCAAATCTATTCCTTGCCCGAACGCGACTCCCTTACCAATATCGTGTTCATGGGGCAGGGCGAACCGTTTGATAATCTTGACAACGTGCTTCGTGCTACGGAGGTGTTGACCGCATCGTGGGGCTACGGCTGGAGTCCCAAGCGTATCACCGTTTCTACCGTCGGGTTGGCAAGGGGGCTTGTGCGCTTTTTGGATGAGAGTCGTTGCAGTCTTGCTGTAAGTTTGCATCACCCCATCCCTGCCGACCGTGCTGAAATCATGCCTGCCGAAAAGGCACTTTCGATTGAGACCGTTGTGGAGATTTTGAAGGGCTACGACTTCTGTCGCAAATATCCCCGTGACCCTTCTGCACCCAAGCAACGTCGCCTGACGTTTGAGTACATCGTCTTTGGCGGACTCAATGATTCGCGAAAGCACGCCCAAGCCTTGCTGGATTTGCTGAAAGATTTGGACTGCCGTGTGAACCTCATTCGTTTCCACACCATTCCCGATACTCCCTTTAAGGGCGCTACGGAAGAAAAGATGGTGGAATTCCGAGACTACCTCACGGCAAACGGACTCACAACTACCATCCGTGCGTCGCGCGGTCAGGATATCTTTGCAGCCTGCGGACTTTTGAGTACGAAGAAGCAGCAGGAGGAGAAAGATGGGCGATGAACGGTGAATGGTTAACGGTGGACGATGAACGACACTCCGGACGGTAGTTGTACTCTGTACTCTGTTCTCTGTACTCTACAAAAAACTTGTCTACTACTAATATACAATATATATGGATTTACAAACGACCTACGAAGTAGAGGACGTGCAACTCGCCCCCTCGTCTCGTAAAAAGATACGTGTAGCCATTACCCAAGGTGATGCCAATGGGGTGGGCTACGAATTGATTCTTAAAACTTTTGCCGAACCCACCATCTTCGACCTTTGCATTCCCGTTGTTTACGGTTCTGCAAAGTTGGCTACCTATCACCGAAAGGCTATTGAAAGCACCACGAATTTTAATTTGATAGAAGATGCCAACGATGCCGTTGAGGGTGAACTCAACATCGTAAATTGTTTTGACCGCGAGATTGCCGTTTCGTTGGGGCATGCAAGTGCTGAAGCTGGTGAAGCAGCGCTCGTAGCGCTTGAGGCAGCCGTTGCCGATATCAAGGCTGGCAAGGTGGATGTGCTCGTAACGGCGCCCATCAATAAGGCTTCTATTCAGAGCGATAAGTTCCATTTCCCTGGACATACGGAGTATTTGCAATCTCACTTTGGCGGTGAATCATTGATGATTCTTACGAATGAGCACATGCGTGTGGCGCTCGTTACGACCCATGTTGCCATCAAGGATATTGCTGCTGCAATCACGCCCGAAAGTGTTGAACAAAAGGCGCGTCAACTTTACAACGTGCTTCGCCATGACTATCTCCTCGCCGCTCCTCGTGTAGCAGTCTTGGGCTTGAATCCCCACAACGGTGATGAGGGTACGATTGGCAGTGAAGATAAGGAAATTATTGTTCCTGTGATTCAGAAACTTCAGGAGGAAGGTCTTCCCGTCTTTGGCCCTTACAGCGCTGACGGTTTCTTTGGTGCAGGTCATTACACGAAGTTTGACGGTATTCTTGCCATGTATCACGATCAGGGACTTGCCCCCTTCAAGGCGCTCTCTATGGATGACGGTATCAACTATACTGCGGGTTTGAACGTGGTGCGCACGTCGCCCGACCATGGTGTGGCTTACGACATTGCTGGCAAGGGTATTGCTTCAGAAAATTCGTTCCGTCAGGCGCTTTATGCCGCAATCGACATTTTCCGCAACCGCGAAATTGATGCAGAAGTGACGGCAAATCCCCTTCCCAAGTTGTATCAAGATCGCCGTGAGGACGAGCGTCGTAACTTTGTGCAACGTCCTGAAAAGCGCACCGAAGATGCCGCGCAGAATTAAGCAATTTGCCATCATCGCAGCGGGCGAGGGGCGCCGACTCTCTGAAGAGGGTGTGGCGCAACCCAAGGCGCTGGTCTGCTTGAACGGTGAACCCCTCCTTTCGCGCCTTGTGCGCATCTTTAATGCGTGTGGTGCGGAGCGCATTGTGGTAATTGTGAACGACCTTAATCCCCTTGCTGCCCAACATGTACGTGAATTGAAGGCGCAACCGGGAGGTGAGAACATTCATTTGGTAGTGCAAACAACGCCCAGTTCGATGCACTCCTTCTTTGCGCTTTCCCAGCATCTCACAGATGAACCTTTCTGCCTCACTACTGTCGACACCATTTTCCGTGAAGCCGACTTCCGCGCATACCTTGATTACTTTGCGCAATCGGATGCTGATGGTGTGATGGGTGTGACCGACTTTGTGGATGATGAAAAGCCCTTGTATGTTGAAACAAACGAGGCGTTGGATATTACTGCATTCTTGGATGCCGCTACGACTTGCAAGTATATATCAGGAGGAATTTACGGACTTACAGCTCCAGCCTTGAAAGCCCTTCAAAGGTGTATGGCGGAAGGGCAAAGCCGAATGCGCAATTACCAGCGTGGACTCATTGCCGACGGACTCCGCCTCAAGGCGTTCCCCTTCTCAAAAATCCTTGACGTAGACCATGCTTCGGATATTGTAAAAGCAGAGGAATTCTTGACCAAAAAATGAATAAGAAAATTTTACTCGTGCATCGCGCTCACCGATTCTCCCCGAATTGCGTGGAGCGCGATGCTGCGGTTTTAAGTGCAATTCAGCAAGCACTTGAAGCGCGAGATTTCCATGTGCAACAGATTGATGAGGATGCTATAACCGACGAGTTCCTGCAGACTGCGCCCCCGCTTATTATTAGCATGGCACGCTCCAAGACAGCTTTGCGGAAACTTGCCCTTTACGAACAACAGGAAGGGCGCATCATTTGGAATTCCCCCAACGCATTGCTTGCGAATACCCGTTCGGAGCAGGTGAAGCGCTTCTTGACATCGGAAATACCATCGCCTCCCACGGAAATAATAGCAAATCCCCATGCTACTACGCTCCAATTCCCGCTTTGGGTAAAGTCGGGTGGGGGAGATGCCGAGCAAGAGACAGATGTGCGTTACTTTGCCACACATTCGGAACTCTTACTAGCAGACTTCCCAAGCACAACACCGTATGTTGTTTCCGAACATGTAGCCGGTGACCTTGTGAAATTCTATGGTGTAGCAGGAACTCCCTTCTTTTATGTTTACTACCCCACGAATTTCAGTAAGTTTGGGTTGGAAAAACATAATGGTATGCCTCAAGGCTATTCCTTTGATTGCGTAGCGCTCCAAGAAATCGCTACCAAGGCTGCTACCCTTTGTAAATTTACGCTCTATGGTGGCGACTGCATTGTGCGCCCCGATGGTTCTTTTGCGCTTATAGATTTCAACGACTTCCCGAGTTTTGCCCCCTGTGCCAACGAGGCAGCAAAGGCTCTGGTTGATAGTATTGTCAATAATTATGTCTGAACAAGTCAAATCTACCTTTAAGAGTCAAGACACCGAAGAATGGCTTGATATTCACTTCACGCGCCCCATTGGTTATCTTTGGGCGCGCCTATTCATGCACTTTGATATTCACCCTAACGTGGTAACGATTATCAGCATTATCTTGGGTGCTGCGGCAGGAGTGTGCTTTTACTTCGACTCCTATTTCTATACCATATTAGGAATACTCCTGCTGATGTGGGCAAACTTCTACGATTCGTGTGACGGACAGATGGCAAGAATTACGGGAAAGAAAACATTGTGGGGCAGAATCCTTGACGGCTTTGCGGGAGATGTATGGTTCTTCACAATTTATGCCGCCATTTGTCTCCGCCTGCAAGACGACGCTATTCCTTTCCTTCCCCAATACGAGTGGGGCATTTGGATTTGGGCGCTGGCGGCACTCTCAGGTCTCGTATGCCATGCCAAGCAATGCCAATTAGCGGATTATTATCGCAACATCCACCTCTATTTCCTGAAGGGTAAGCAGGGCAGTGAACTTGACAATTCCCGTAAGGTCAAGGCGGATTATGATGCGCTGACGTGGCGAAAGGATTTTGTGTATAAACTCTTCCTCTTCTTCTACCGCCGCTACACGCTTTCGCAAGAAGAAATGTCCCCCCGCTTTCAGCAATTCAAGCAACAACTCGATGTGCGTTACCAGGAAGAAATCCCCACGCCCCTGCGTGAGGAATTCCGTGCAGGAAGTCTCCCCCTGATGAAATGGGCAAACATCCTGACGTTCAACACGCGTGCCATCGTGCTCTACCTCTCCCTGCTTGCCTTCCAACCTTGGATTTATTTCATTTTTGAATTGACCGTGATGAATGCAATCTGGTGGTATATGCGTGCAAAACATGAAGCGCTGTGCTCACGCTTAATGCAGAACCATAATTTGGTTTGAATGACAGATTTGAGACAAAAAAGTGGCGTTGTGTTATAATGAGCAAACTGCTGCGTTGCTCCTCAATTTTGGACTTGGTCATGTACTTCAGTACACTCCCGTCATCCTCAATTTCAGCGCCTTGCATTTTACTCACTCTTACACAACTCAAGAGGGTGTGCCGAAATTTTGCATTTCGACACACCCTCTTTTTTGTAGTACAACATTTTTCACCGAAATACCTATCAATACGGCACTTCTCCTATCGGAGGTATTGGAAAATCTAAGGGATCTGCAGAGATATTAGAAGGTGATGAGAAACTGGTGTTCATCGTTGAATTGATTTCTTCACCCGGGATGGGGATATAATTATCCGCCTCACGATCTTGGAAACGTGTAAACTGTCCCTTAAACGACAGGAGCACGTCGCCTACCGCACCATTACGGTGTTTTGCGATAATGATCTCTGCCATTCCTCGCAAATCACGTCCATTGGAATCGGTATAAATCTTGTAATATTCGGGGCGGTGGATGAAGCACACCATATCGGCATCCTGCTCAATAGCACCTGATTCGCGAAGGTCACTCAATTGCGGGCGCTTGTCACCTTCTGCTCGGTTTTCAACACCACGATTCAACTGTGAAAGGGCGAGTATGGGGATTCCAAGTTCCTTTGCCAACCCCTTGAGTGCACGTGATATGGTAGATACTTCTTCTTGGCGACTGCCGTAGTTCATGCCTGATGCGTTCATCAACTGAAGGTAGTCAATCATGATGATTTTTACGCCATGTTCGCGCACCAACCTTCTCGCCTTTGTTAAGAGTTCAAACACTGATAGTGAAGGGGTGTCATCAAGGAAAAGAGGTTTGCCGTAGAGTTGCTTCATACGTCCGTCTAAGCGTTGCCATTCCTCGGGTTTGAGTTGTCCAGTCTTCAACTTATCGGATTCAATCTCTGTGACATTTGAGATTACGCGGTTCATCAATTGCACGTTTGACATTTCAAGCGAGAAGAAAGCCAAAGGAATACCTTGGTCAATGGCAATATTCTTTGCCATACTGAGGGCAAAAGCCGTTTTACCCATGGCTGGACGTGCCGCAAGAATGACGAGGTCTGAGGCCTGCCAACCTGAGGTCATCTTATCCAAATCTCTGAACCCTGTAGAAATACCTGAGAGACCGTCGCTACGTGATGCTGCTTTTTGGAGCATGGCATAGGCATCTTGAATGACAGGGTCGATCTGGGTGTAATCTTTCTTTAGGTTTTGCTGACTGAGCGAGAAGAGATTGCCCTCGGCTTCCTGCATGAGTTCATCAACGTCCTGTGTGGGGTCAAACGCCTTAGTTTGAATGTTGCTGGTGTAGGTAATGAGTTGGCGTGCCAGTGACTTCTGCGCAATGATGCGCGCATGAAAAACAATGTGGGCAGATGAAGAAACCATGCCTGACAACTGCGTGATATAGTAGCGTCCGCCAGCCTCTTCAAGTTTTCCCATGCGCTCGAGTTCGTCAACAACGGTAAGAATATCTGAGGGCTTCTGATTGATATTCAACCTGCTGATAGCCTCATAAATATATTTATGACGAGGGTCGTAGAAACTATCGGGTTTTAAGATTTCAGATACTTGGGAATAAGCGTCAGACTCAATGAGTAGTGCACCAACTACAGCCTGTTCCAACTCAGGTGCTTGGGGCTGAAGGTGCCCAAAATTCTCGAGTTCTGATTTTGGCTTGGTTTTAGATCTGCGGGAAGTATTTTCTTGCATATATAAGGATTAAAGCGTAGTATAGGTGTATATCACTTTATAGGATTGAGTGAACTATTCACCTCAATGATGTGTTGCCACTCTACGTAGTTTAGCGCTCTGCACGCATGGGGTTATTGAGGAAGTCGGCATAGGCAAGGCGGATGCCATCTTCGAGGGAGGTTTTCGCGGTCCAACCCATCGCTGCACTCTTTGAAACGTCAAGGAGTTTGCGGGGTGTTCCATTGGGTTTGGACGTGTCCCAAAGGATGGCGCCTTCGTAACCAACAACCTTTGCTACGAGTTCGGTGAGTCCCTTAATCGTAATCTCTTTGCCACTACCCGCGTTCACGGTTTCATTACCACTATAGTTTTCCATGAGGAAGACGCAGAGGTTGGCGAGGTCGTCAACGTAGAGAAACTCACGAAGCGGACTGCCGTCCCCCCAGCAGGTCACTTCCTTGAGACCTTGTTCCTTGGCTTCGTGGAAGCGGCGGATGAGGGCGGGAAGCACATGGCTGTGCGTGGGGTGGTAGTTGTCGTTAGGTCCATAGAGGTTGGTGGGCATGAGGCTGATGAAGTCCGTGCCGTATTGGCGATTGAGGTATTCGCAATATTTGAGGCCCGAAATCTTTGCCAACGCATACGCCTCGTTCGTGGGTTCGAGTGCCGAGGTGAGCAGGCAATCTTCCTTCATAGGCTGTGGTGCCAAGCGGGGATAGATGCAGGAAGAACCGAGAAATTCGAGTTTCTTACAACCATTCTTCCATGCGGCATGAATGACGTTCATCTCGAGCATCATGTTTTCATACATGAAGTCGGCAAGCGCGCTTTGGTTCGCAATAATTCCGCCCACTTTTGCGGCAGCAAGGAACACGTATTCGGGGCGCTCCTCGGCAAAGAAGCGTTCCACTTGATCCTGACGGGTTAAGTCAAGTTCGGCATGCGTACGCGTAATAATATTGGTGTAACCCTGGCGCTGGAGTTCGCGCACAATGGCAGAACCCACCATGCCGCGGTGGCCTGCCACGTAGATTTTACTGGATTTGTCCATAAGGATTTTTTAGTTGACGAGTAGACGAGGTACAAGTAAACAAGAAGGTTACAGAGTTAAACGCTCGCCGACAATCCGCATGGCAGTTGTACTCTGTCCAGGGCGTTGCCCTTCGCTATGTAGATTATGCCCTTGTAGGGCGTTTTCACTCTGCAAGGCGGTTGCACTCTGTCCAGGGCGTTGCCCTTCGCTATGTAGATTATGCCCTTACAGGGCGTTTTCACTCCGCATGGCAGTTGTACTCTGTACTCTGTACTCTGTACTCTGTACTCTGTCAGTTGTACTCTATTTCACTATTCCCTTTTCCAAATACTCTTCCAAGTTGGTGCGGATGTGCTCGCTGGCGCGTTCTACAGCCACCTTTGCCATATCCGATTCCACCATAATGCGCACGAGTTCTTCGAAAGAAGTCTTCTGCGGATTCCAACCCAATTCCTTCTTCGCCTTTGAGGGGTCTCCCCAGAGGTTTACCACGTCGGTGGGACGGAAGAAGTCGGGCGATACTTCGATGAGCACCTTGCCCGTAGCCTTGTCGATACCCTTTTCGTCGAGTCCTTCGCCCACGAATTCGAGTTCGATACCCACGTGCTTGAATGCATAATAACAGAAGTCACGTACAGAATGCTGTTCACCCGTAGCGATAACGAAATCTTCGGGATGGTCGTGCTGGAGCATCATCCACATACATTCCACATAGTCCTTTGCATACCCCCAGTCGCGGAGTGAAGAGAGGTTGCCCAGGTAAAGTTTGTCCTGCTTACCCTGCTTAATGCGTGCAGCCGCAAGGGTGATTTTGCGCGTTACAAAAGTTTCGCCACGGCGCTCACTCTCGTGGTTGAAAAGGATGCCGGAACAGCAGAACATGTTATATGCTTCGCGGTATTCCTTCACAATCCAGTGGCCGTAAAGTTTTGCCACAGCATAAGGGCTATAGGGATGGAAGGGCGTCTTTTCGTTTTGGGGCACTTCTTCCACCTTACCATAAAGTTCAGAAGTAGAAGCCTGGTAAATATGGCAAGTGTCAGCAAGACCGCAAAGGCGCACGGCTTCTAATACACGGAGTACTCCCGTAGCGTCAACATTTGCCGTAAATTCAGGAGCGTCAAAACTTACCTGCACATGGCTTTGTGCGGCAAGGTTATAGATTTCGTCGGGGCGCACTTTGGAAATCACTTTCAAGAGGCTCATGGAATCGCCCAAGTCTGCATAATGCAGGTGGAAGTTAGGCGTACCTTCGAGGTGTGCAATGCGTTCGCGGAAATCTACAGAGGAACGGCGAATTGTGCCGTGTACTTCATATCCTTTGCTTAAAAGAAATTCAGAGAGGAAAGAACCGTCCTGACCTGTTACGCCAGTAATCAAAGCTTTTTTCATCGTTGTAATCAAATGTATTGTTAGTTATATCTTGCAAAGGTAGGGAAACAAGTTTATAACACAAAGGTTTGGGTAGTTTTTTTATAAGTACGAGACCTTGAAGTTGCGTTTCTTTTAGGTAATAGGCAGAAAATCAGGATTTAACGCAGGTTTCTGTTAAATGGGGCTGAACTAAATTGCAGGAAATCAGTTTGTTAGCATTATTGATAGGAATTAAAATCTATTAGACTTTGTATATCTTGAAAATCAAATAGTTATGGGGTTTGTTGATAGGTTTTAGTACCCCCTTTTTCTTGGTTTCGGTGGAGAAATGAGGGTAATTTTGCAATCGTAAACCAAACCTATTAAACTTTAACTGTTATGAAAATTTTTAGATTCACTTTGCTTAGCGTGGTGCTCTCATGTAGCTGTACTTTATTCTATAGTTGTACAGAAGATTCCTCATTAGATGAAATCGGAAAACCTGTTCCTGACAATTGGGGGGCACAAGATCCGAGGTATGAAGAATTGACGGAAACATTAACATCATTGACCCATAAGACTATCCTCAATTCTGGGAACTTTAATCCCGAAACTGGGGAGTCATATTTGAAGCAGATAAGAAAATGGTTGTATGTCATAAATGCTGATGCCCAAGCTGGATTGTTAGAAGGCGATGTAGTTGCCAGTGTCGTCACTTCATGCATGGCGGCTCAGAGTGTTGCTTCTCTATCACATAATCCAAAGGAACCCGAATTGATGTCGTTGGAACGTTCTTTGGATCAACAATTATTAGCAGACACATCCTGGGTGAAAACTCCGTTAGATAATGCAGGGTATATCCATAATATCGTGCTTGTGAACTTGTACAAGAACTATGGAGAAGAATTGCTGACGATACCCACTTCTCAAATCTATTCGGAAACGAATTATTTAGTAACTAAGTATTTGGGGGCAAGTTTTGTTAATCCAGAAGCAGAACGTAATGCCGAACAACTTCACGAGCAGATGCTTGAAGTTTATAATTCTTCCGAAACCATAAACGATTTCTATGTGGAGTGGAAGGCTCTTAACCCCAATATGAGAAATCAGTTGGATATTTTGGAAATTGTAATGCATGGTTTTTCGCAAATCGACCTCAATGCAGACAATGGTCGGTATCTTAATGCAGTAATGCAAACGATTAACACAAGTGCATTATCCCAAAACGAAAAACAGTCTTTGCGAACTGGGATTTCCATTGGTCATGCCAGTGCCATCTTATGGTCCCGTCAATTCTTTTCTTCCAAGCATTTTGAAGCAGTAAATGTCGTAGATAATGCCTTGGAATAAATGGCGATTGTTGAGGCATATTTTAAGTGAATCGGTGCTCCATAAGTAATGGAGTGCCGATTCTTTGCACCTTGATATGGGGGCATAAAAATTATATAAGTATTCCTTAAAACTAAGTGCCGAATAATTTGAATTAAGTGCCGATTAAAATAAACTAAGTGCCGATTTGTTTTTCAAAATAGGCTTGTAGTGTAAACGGCACCTGATAAAATTTTTTATAATAGGAACGAGGTACTGATAATTAAGGGTATCTTTGCAGGAAAAATAAAGCTACTATGTACAAGATTCTTATTTTATGCTTCAACGCCTCTTTACTTTTCCTCTTGGTGTGTTGCAGTAGCCCTAAGATGCGTAAGTTAGAGCAATTGGAGCAATATGCAGATGTTAATCCCAGTGGTGTGTTGGCTGTACTTGACAGTATGGACATCTCTGACGGTTCCCGTGCCGAGCAAGCCTTATATGCTCTGTTGTATTCCCAAGCGCAGTACAAGTGTTACATAGCGGCACAGAGTGATTCCCTAATTCGCATCGCTTCCGACTATTATGAAGATTCGAAAGAGGTGCGTCGCCGTATGCTTGCGCATTACTATCTTGCGTGTGTGCAGTATGAAATAGGTAATTATGGACAAAGTATTATTTCTGCCTCAAAGGCGGAAAAGGATGCTATAGAGATTGGTGACAATTACTACTTAGGGCTAATTTACACAGTTATTTCAGATTCCTATGATGATACCTACAATTCAAAAGAGGAATTGCGTTACACCCGTCTTTCGCGTAAGGCGTATGAAAGGGCTGGTAAACGTCGCCATGAACTTTTTGCAATATTGAACGAGGGGCAAGCCTTGATTGGTATGAGGTCTTGTGATTCAGCATTCACTCTTCTTGATTCGTTAATGCGACTGCCTGATGTGGCTACGGATACGATTCTTTTGGAGAAGTGTATGAGATTTTATGCAAGTGCACTCTTCTTGGATAATAAGTATGATGAAGCAAAAAGGGCATATTTGGGTTTATTAAATTTCCCCAATAATCAGCCTACAGTTGATGATTTAGCATCGCTTTCCAGTATATATTCAAAGTTACATAATGAGGATAGCGCTTTATACTATATAAAAATGGCGCGTCCCATGGTTACAAACTTTAGAGATTCTGTACAAATAAATAGTGCTTTAGGGGATTTTGAAATAGAACGAGGAAATTATAAGCAAGCATTAACGTATGACCGCCAAATCACGAATTTACAAAGTAAAGCCATTACTTTTGTCATGCATGAAGAGCTTGCTGCTCAACATAAAGAGTATTACCGAAATGAGTCCTCTGTAACAGCAGAACGTGCCGAAGCAGATAAACGCTTGTTCACCGTATGCTTCGTTGCGTTAGTTATTGTGTTTGTGTTAGCCTTCCTTTTCTATAGAGAAAAGAACCATCGAAAATTAGATGAACTCAACCATATTATTGAGTCAGTGAAGGAAGTCAACACGCAACTGATGCAGCAAAAGGAAGACTTGAATATAGTTCAACAACGTATCAAGCAATTGTATGGAGACCAGTTTGAAGTGCTCGACCAACTGATAAATACGTACCTCGACCATGAAGGCAGTAACCGAAATGCGACCGCTGTATTAAAAGAATTGGAATCGTCAATTTCAACATTTAGCAGTACCAAGAAAGTTAGAGCTTTGCAGCAAATTGTAGATGAGAATTTCAACAACATAACCCTGCGTCTGCAATCTCAAATCCCTGGTATTACGGATGCAGAAGTTCGGTTGTTTCTTTATTTAGGTTCTCATTTTTCTTCTCGTACAATAGCCCTATTTATGGGGGATAAACTGGAGAATATCTACAACAAGAAGTCGCGCTTGAAGAAGAAAATTATAAACTCTGAGGCTGTAGACAAGACTGAATTCCTTGAGTTTTTTGTATAATGTTCAGATAATTAAAATGTAATCTAATACATTGAAATCTGTGATTGATTTAATTGTTTGTAAATCAATCGTGTAAGAATGTTGATAGGATATAAAAACTATCAACATTCTTTTTGCTTGATATACAAATGATTATACTTTTGTTCGATAGTTTTTTATACACCCTTTTTCTTGGTTGCAACTGAAATCGTGGGGTAATTTTGCAATCGTAAAGCAACCCTAAAAAACTTTAACGATTATGAAAACTTTTAGATTACTGATGCTATCTTTAGCACTGTTTGGAACAACTGTTTATGCAAATTCTGATTCCACACTTATCCTAAACAATCCTATAAAATTTGACAAAGGTAAGGATAAAGACCAACCTCGCGGAATTTTTGAAGTACCATTTACTTGTACTTATAGTAATGGTATTTTGAATTTCCAATTTAATGATTACATAGGTGAGATTGAAGTAAAGATTTTTACTCCTACTAAGTATAATGTGGAACATATTGACAGCAATCAGGGGTATGCGCAGATCCCTCTTGGCGATACGATTCCTGGCATTTATGTTATAGAAGTTGAAATCTTAAATGGTGATAACTACATCGCTTATCTTTCATTGTAGAAACACAATATGATATACGTACGTACGCAACTGACCATACAGTATAAAGGAAGGGACGTTGAAAACTTTTAGAGTAGACATTATTTTATTTAATAAACAAAAAACTATATGAACAAACATCTTAGAATTACAGTGTTCACCGTATTCTTGGCACTTATTGGTGGTTTAATTTACAGTTGTACAGAGGATACGTCGTTAGACAATATGGGTAAGCCTATCCCTGGTCAGAATGAGCAACTAGAGCCCAGGTATGAAGAATTAACGGATTCATTAACGTCTTTGACGAATAAGACAGTCTTAGAGTCAGGTTGTTTTAATTATGAAACAAGAGGCACATTCTGGAAACGATTTAAAAGATGGTGTGTCGTAGTATGTGCTGATGGCTTAGCTGCATTAATCAGTAATGACCCAGACGTTGCTTCAGATGTATCTTTATCTGCAGCAAGGTTGCTTGCCTTTGTTCCCTTTAATCCATCTAATCCAGAAATCATGTGTTTAGACAGAGCGTTGGATCAACAACTATTAGCGGACACAGCATGGGCACGAACATCATTAGATAACTCAGGTTTGATTCACAATAAGGTGTTGGTTACACTATATCAAAAATATGGTGATGACTTATTATTGCTCCCTCTTGATGAAATTTATTCTGATGCCGATTCCATTGCGTCTATTACCCCTTCAATTGGAATAATCTCTCCTGCCGTTAGAAATGAAGCGCAAAGTATCTTTACACAAGTAAATGAAGTGTATAATAATACCGATACAATGGAAGATTTTTTTGAGGAAACTAAAACTATATATCCCAATGAAAGACTGCAACTGAATATATTTGAGGTCGTAATGAATGGCTTTTTCCAAATAGACTTGAATGCAGACAACGGTCAGTATCTCAATGCTGTAATGCAGACGATTAATTCCAGCTCGTTGCCTGAAGGGGATAAACAGTCTTTGCGTACAGGGATTTCTATTGGACATGCCAGTGCTTTCTTGTGGTCTCGTCAGTTCTTCTCTTGATCCACTTATATGCTAATCAGAAATCGTAAAATAAATCTTGGAATAAAAGACGATTCCATAGGTTAAAATTCATAGTATCGGTGCTCCAAAAGTAATGGAGTGCCGATTATTTCTACTTAATTGAGGAACTGCAAAAAAGATTTGAGGATTACTAAAAACTAAATGCCGATTAGTTTTAATTAGGCAACGATATAGCAGTTGACCCAAACGTGCTATAGACGCTGAAGGCGTCTCCGCTCAGTAACCGCGGGTGCGAGCAAAGCGAGTACCCACGGTTGGTACATCTAAATGAACGCACTCTGAAGGAGTGCCCCATCACCCTACGTATCCTGCCCCTCGGGCACCCCTCCAGGGTGCGATTCTCGCGTGTTCAGAACCGGGGGTACGCCAAGGCGCACGCCTCGGTTACTGAGCGGTGACGCCTTCAGCGTCATTTAAAGTACAAGGTTCTAAATTTGGGTCAACTGCTATATTATTGCTTTTAATTATCTCCCATTAAGTTTTTATGTGGCGTTTTCATTTGTTCCACTTTTCGCTTTTGAATACAACAAAGCGGTGAAGTCCAAGTGACTTCACCGCTTTACTTATATTTATTTCAAGCGTATTACTTTGAAAGTTTCTTTACACCATCCTGGATGTAAACCTGACCAGCAGTTGCTGTTGAGATACGGCGACCGCTGAGGTCGTACATTGCCTTGTTGGTTTCACCGTTCTGAGTAGCAACACCGTTAATGCCAGTAGTTTCTTCCATGAAGTTGATCACTACAACGTCATCCTTACCACAAGGAATAGTAGCGATGCCGTTTTCGTCAACTTCGTTCTTAACTTCCTGACCGTTTACAGTGATGAGTGCATTAGCGATTTCCATTGCACCACGCTTGCAACGCACCTTAAGTTCTGCGCCAGCATTGCTAACAATCTTAATTTGCTGACACTTGCCATCGTTCCAGTTGAAGTCAACGGTGAAGTTACCCATTGCCTTCATACCTGTAACTTCACCCTGCTTATTCCATACTGTGGGAAGTGCGGGGAGTACGTTGATGTAACCGTGTGCACTCTGCAAGAGCATTTCTGCAATACCTGAGCAAACACCGAAGTTACCGTCAATCTGGAAGGGAGCGTGAGAGTCGAAGAGGTTGTAGTAGATACCACCTGCACCAGCATTTGTGCCGTAGTCAGTAGAGTGCTTCAACGCATTCTTAATAATAATATGTGCGTGGTCACCATCCAGTGCGCGTGCCCAGAGGTTCACCTTCCAACCCATTGACCAACCTGTAGCAGCATCACCACGGAGCTTGAGTGAGTTAACAGCAGGAGTGAAGAATTCACTTTCGGGAGTAATCTGATCCATGGGGAAGAGCGCCATCAAGTGAGAGATATGGCGGTGACCAGGATCGCTACTTACGTCGTAAGGACTGTACTTCCATTCGCGGAGAATCGTATCACCCTTAGCTACACCATTTCTGGGATTTGTCCAACCACCATTCAAAGCTGAATTAGCAGTGTAAACTTCTGTATGCAAGCCCTTGTCCGTCTTTTCAAGATAGAGGTTAAGCTTTGCTACATCTTCTGTAGTAAGACCAGTGTTTTCAACACCGAGAATTTCAATTGCTTCAGCAAGGTTCATGAAGAGGTAGCTGATCATCTGCTGTGCGTGTGCAGTACCGTCTTCACGATTGTGAGCATCCTGTTCAGCGCTGTATTCGTCAGGTGCAACAAAAGTACCGTCGGGTTCAAACTTATAAGGTGTGCCTCTATAACCGCTATTCTGCGTTGCACTATTATAACCCTTGTCTTCAATCAATCGGTGGAACCAGAACTTCGCACAGTCCCACATTACGGGGAATGCCTTCTTCAAGAATTCCTTGTCCTGAGTGTAACGCCAGTGTGTCCAGAGGTGGCTGGTGTACCAAACGTTTGCTACGAGGTAGTTGCTGCCCCAAGTACTCATACTGTTGTAGAGTGAAGTCTCAGTAAGAACGCTCCAACCATGACCGCCATTGTAGTTTTCACCAACCTTCTTCCAACCTTCGCTCTGCGCACCGCGAATAATGAAATTCACGAAAGGTTTGTGGAGGTCTGAGAGGTTTGTGATTTCTGTGGGCCAGTAGTTCATCTGGATGTTGATGTTCGTGTGAATATCAGAGTTCCAGGGAGAGTCTGTGCCACGGTCGTTCCAAATACCCTGAAGGTTGTTAGGAGCTGCGATAGGCTTACGGTTAGAACTGATTGCGAGGTAACGACCAAAGTGGAAGTAGAGTTGTTCCAAGAAGAGGTGGTCGTTAGCAGTGCTGTTAGCATCACCGTTGTTGGGGAAGTAGTTATCGATCAAAGTCTTGGTATCAACAGTAGGCGTTGTGAGACCAAGATCAAAGGTCATGCGCTTTGTGATAGCGTTGAAATCAGCAATGTGGTCCTCTTCAATAGCTTCGTAACCCTTAGCGATAGCAGCTTCGATAACTGTCTTCGCGTTAGCATTTACGTCAGCAGCAGTTTCTGAAGTGAAGTAGTTATTAAGAACCTCCATGTCGCCATTGAAGTTCGTTGCGCCCTTCAAGTAGAACGTAATTTCAGTAGCGTTTTCTACCTTGATGCCAGAAGCAGTAGCAGTAACTGTAGCGTTATCGTCAGCTACAACGTGGAGGCGTGCAGCGTGACTTACAGTCATCTTACCTGTGAAGTAAGCAGTACCGTTTTCGTAAGTAACGTCAGAAGCGCCGATGCTCTGACCGGGCTTGAGCTTGAAGATGAGGTTCATCTTGTCATCGCCTTCAGCCTTATACTGTGCAGCGATTACCTGGTCGGGAGCAGAAGAGAGGTACTTGCGGGTGAACTTGCTGCCGTTAGCGTTCTTAAATTCTACACCAGAAATACCATCTTCAATATCAAGGTAGCGTACATAATCTGTAACACCGTTCCAGATAGCTTCGTCCTTGTTTTCAACGATTACAGAACCGAAGTTCATGAATGTACGGTTACCACCGCCAGCACCAACTGTATTTGCAGGACCGCTCCAAAGAGTCTTTTCGTTGAACTGAATTTCTTCGTTGTGGATACCGCCGAAAATCATTGCGCCCAATTCACCGTTACCGATGGGAAGTGCGTATTCCATCCAGGGGTAGCTTACGCCTGTAGCTTCAGCAGAAGTAGTGTACCAAAGCGTGTTGGGATTCTTGGGAGCGAATGTAGAAACGCCCTTGATGTCGCTAACTTCGTAGAAATATTCATCGGGATACTGTGTGAAGTCCACTTCCTTGATGAAGAACTTACTGCCCTGGTCACCATCTACGCTACCTGTATTCCAAAGAGCTAAGAAATCACCGCGCTTGTTCCACCACTTGGTAGTGCCAGTAATCTTAATATATGAAGGATTGCTGCTACCGAGGTTGAACGTACCTGTAAACTTAGTGCTGTGAGTTGTAGAAGAAGGATCTACCATAGAAGTGCGAGCGTTTGCTTCGTCGCCTGTAATACCGAGCACCTTCGTGAGACCCAAAGAATAGTTGTATACCTGATAGTTAGAACCCTTCTTAACGAAAGTCCAAATACCGCGGTTGTCATTGGGTTCTGCAGAGTTGGTAAGCTTCATAGCGTCGCCACTCAAGTAAGCGGGGTTGATGCTTACATAACCACCGTGACCACCCTGAATAGTGTAGAACTTTGTACCTTCTTCAAAGTAGCTCACATAAACGTCAAAACCATTTACTGTTACAACGGGCATAAAACCTTCAACTGCTGCGGGCTGGAAATCAGCCTTTTCCAAACGAACTTCAGCTTCAATCGAAGTGCCGTCAGCATAAGTAGTACCGTCATAAACGACACCAGCAGTTGCTTCAGTTGTACCGAGAACGTGTACATTATACACCTTTGCATAGAAAATAGCTTCTTCGATGTAGAAGCAGTTACCAGCGTCGGTAGTTGTCCAACCGTTAACGATGATACCTTCAGCAGTCTGATTGGGGATCTGAGAGTTCATACCCTGATTGCCAAGACACAACTTCCAAGGATATTCTTCCTTACCAGAAGCAGTCATGTTAAGCGCTGTAGTAGCAGTTTCTTCAAGGTTACCATCCTTGCCTACATACTTTGCAGCGCCCACGCTGTAGAGGTAGTAGTTGGCATCCTTCTTTTCAATCTTAAACTGCTGGTTGGGGTCGTCCATGTTGAGTGTCACAGAACCGACTTTTGAACCAGTGCTTGTACTGAGCTTTGTAGCATTTGCTTCGCTGTAAAGCAAGAATGCACGCTCACTCTTGATGAAGTAGACCTTGTCGTTGCTTAACATAGACAAGTCTGTTACTCTGTCGTATGCCCAAGTCTGCGTTGTTGCAAACAAGAAAGCTACGAGGAGAAAAAGAAATCTTCTCATAAAGATTAGGGTTTAAAGTGAATAATTAAGAATTAGCGAATGATGATAGCGGCATCGCAACGCCCTTTTATCCGTGTATTGACAGGTAAACCATATAAAAAGGATGCTGATATTCATGCCGATATTCTTGGCAAAGTTAGGACTTTTTCTTTACATACACAAAAAAAGATACATATTGTTAAATGTACAGGACTGTTGTAGCGAGTCGCAACCTGGAGAATGAAATATCTTGTGGGGACGAAAGAGAAGGGGGAAGAGGAGAAAGTAATGAATGTGGAGCAAAGTGAACCGTTGCTTCCGTCTCATTTTCCTAAATGCCTCCCCTCAGAATGTAAAGATTTTTCGCAAACCACCACTTGGGACGACAAAAATGCGATTTGCATTTCGCTGAAAAATGTATTATCTTTGTACTACAGAAAAAGAGGTCTTGCCCAAGTGGGTAAGACCTCTTTTGTATCTGCTTGATAATCAGCGTGTAAATTTCTAAAGTTTCTTTTTACACTAAGTATTTTGGTTAAAATTTCTCGGCATGTAGGAAAAAATATGTCCTAAATCGTTTTTACAACGTGCCGAATAATTTTTCTTACCTGCTTAACACTGCTGTGAAATCTTAAAAAATCTTAAAGTTTCTTAACGCGGAACCCCAAAAAGATACCTCAAAATCGCCTTTTCGGTGCGTGAGATTTTGAAATTTACAATCAAGACTTGCCTCAGTCCAAAATAACGCACCCACACACCAGTATCTCACTTTTTTGAACGTTTTTACTGGTATTGAAAAAGAATATGTACTTGTAAATCAGAGGACTATCTTTTATGGATAGAATGTCGCGGATGTCTACAAATAATCCTTACACCAAAGATGTTGTGCTCTTATTATTGTTGCCACCAATGGACACTAATTACACTATGTCTTGTGGGGCATTTAAGACTGCATGGATATTGACTTGCGCGACCTTCGGTTAGTGAAAATTAGTGTTCATTAGTGGCTCGAAAAAACAAAGGAATTTTAGTGGGCACTACTTATTTGTTATAGTTTGAAATCTCTTGTGCAAAGTGTATCAAGCAGTAATGTTTCACATTTTTTTTGTAATTTTGCTCTATTAAGGAATCTATTACAAATCACTTTATAATTTCTTTTCTATGAAGAAGGTCTCTCTTAAATTGTTATTATTACACCTCGGCTTGTTTTCCTCGCTTCTGCTCGCCGCTCAAGAGGTAAAACCTGTGTGTATCATACCTCAACCTGTGCAGTTGGAGCAAACCGAGGGTGTGTACGTGTTGCCCGAAAAGGTGACCATCAGTTATGACGCGTCGCTCAAGGCACAAGCAGAATACCTGCAAGAAGTATTGGCGCAATCTACGGGGCGCATTGCTGTGATGAAGGAAGGCAAGAAGAAGGGCGACATCGTGTTGCTCGTAGACGCTCAAGCACAAAAGGCGGAAGGATATGCGCTTTCGGTGACTCCGAAAAGCGTGAAGATTGTTGCCGCTGACCCCTCGGGGGCTTTTTATGGCATCCAGTCGCTCCTCCAACTCTTCCCCGCAGAAATCTATAGTCAGAAGTGGCAGCGCAATACCGAGTGGAAGGCGCCTTGCGTAGAAATCGTGGATGCTCCCGAACGCCCCTGGCGCGGCATGATGCTTGACGTAGCGCGCTACTTCTACGACAAGGAATTTGTGAAGAAGTATATCGACATGATGGCGATGTATAAGATGAACAAACTCCAGTTCCACTTGATTGACGACTCCGGTTGGCGCCTCGAAATCAAGAAGTATCCCCGCTTGACGGAAGTTGGTGCGTGGGCAGGTCCTAACGAGAAGCGCCTTGGCGGATTCTATACGCAGGATGACATTCGCGAGATGGTGGCTTACGCAAAGGTGCGTGGTGTGGAGTTGGTTCCTGAAATCGAATTCCCTGCTCATATCCTTTCAGCCGTAGTGGCGTATCCTTGGTTGAGTTGTACGGGTGTGCAACACCAACTCCCCACGCAGCACTTCATCAGCCGTGACTTGCTTTGCGTAGGTAAGGAGACTTCCATCCAGTTCCTTCAAGACGTTCTTGAAGAGACCGTTGAACTCTTCCCCTCCTCCTATATAAATATAGGTGGTGACGAGGCGGTTTACAAGCGTTATGAAACGTGCCCCGATTGTCAGGCGCTCATGAAGCGTGAGGGACTCTCAAAGGTTTCTGAACTTCAGGGTTATCTCACCAACGTGGTGGCGCAGATGATGAAGAAAAAGAACCGCACGCTTATCGGTTGGGAGGAAATCATTATGCGTGGTAAGGTGAACGAACCCGTTGTGGCGCTCATCTGGCACAATGTTACGGACTCCATTCATGCAACAAAAACTGGGCATAAGGCGATTCTCACTCCCTGTACGCACATGTATTTGGACTTCCCTGAACAGAAGATTCCCGGAGAGGTGCAGGCGGCGACCTGGATGCCTCCCGTGTCGTTGGAGAAGTGTTACTCGATGCCCTTAAACGATTATTCGGAAAACTCTACCGTGCTCGGTGTGCAGGGATGCTATTGGAGCGACCAGTTTATTCACGGTCAGGCACTCCAGGAAATTGCTTACCTTAACGAAAATCGTTCAGAGAATTATGCGGAATATCTTACCTTCCCCCGACTCCAAGCTGTGAGTGAGGTGGGGTGGAGCAAGCAAAGCCAACGTAATTTTGAGGACTTCCGCACGCGCCTGAGCAGTCACTTTGCGCGTATGGATCACAAGGGGTGTCACTACCGCCTTCCCGTGCCTCGTATTGAAATGGAGGAGACTTTGGCAGACGGCAGCACACGTTTTACCCTCGCTTGCGACGTTCCGGGTGCGACTATCCGATATACGACGGACGGTAGTTATCCTACGCCTCATTCTCCAGAATATAAGGCTCCCGTAACCGTTTCTAAGCGCGATGATTTCCGTGCGATGAACGTGGTTTCTACTACGCAGTATTCGCTTCCCCTCTACTTTGCCCCCGACTACTCTGCCTACAAGGCGTATGGCGAATACGTCTTCGGTTGGGAACCCCTTCGTGTACAGTCCAAACCCTCTGCGATGCGCTTTGAGGTAACGGGTAAGATTTCGGGCAATGGAGCGTATGAATTGGCAGTAATACCTACGCGCGGTGAGGATGCTTTACAACTCGGAAACTTGAAACTTTGGAAGCGCAACGAACTTATGGCGGAAGCCCCTGCTGACGCGAGCGTAAAGGTGGGCAACCAGCCCGTCGTGTATAGATTTGAACTCAACCAGTTTGAAGCCGGTACACCCTTCCACATCGAAATTCAGGGCTATGCGCCTAACGGCAATAACACCAGCGGTATGATGTTCTTGCGCAAGGTGGAATAACGTTGCTGTTTGCCATATTCGCAATGTAAATTAAAATATTGCGTCTATATAACAAACGCTTGTTTCAGGGGAGAAAACTCTATTGATTAATAATTTGTCTCACGCAGACTACGCAGACTTTCGCAGAAGCGCACACACTTTGTTTGTGCTTTCCATCCGGAAGGTAACGCAAGCGTAGCGTGCGTCTCTGCGCAATTCTCTACATAAGACTATTCCTATCCGCATGGTCTCTGCGAATTGCTTTCCCCTCACAAGTTCGGACAGCGACCTTTGGTTCTGCGGAGTCTGCGTGAGAAACATAAAACTTTTTTCTATACGCGGAGGGGAACGAAGTAGTAGGTAGTAGTCCATGCGGGACATATAGCGAACGTAGAGACGTCATATTATGGCGTCTCATTAGCATGCGGAAATTCAC
>JAZQXB010000093.1:0-4205 GCA_045632685.1 Alloprevotella sp. | reverse complement strand
TTCAGCACTTTCGAGAAGGTGCGCGACTTGTTTTTTATCTATGCGGAAAAGTACTTTCGTTTTCGCATTGTCGAAGCGGGCGACACGCGGAAGGTTCGCGAGTTTCCGATTGTGCGGCTGTTGCCTGATGCCGAGTCGCAGGAGTTCCGAAAGGTTAGTGTGTCGCGCTCCAACGAAAGCGGTCACACCGAGTTAGTCATTTTCAACCGCTTGCAGTCCATCATCGAAGCGCATAGCCTCGAAATGTCACCCGAAGAATTGCGCATGTTTGATTTTGTCGCTCGTTGGTTTTATACTCGTTATTCGGGTCTTCATTCGCGCGCAGAGTATCGCAACCAAATTGCGGACTATCTTCTGACGGCAGATGATGCATTTAGAGAGGCAATCAATCCCGAGGCGATGCACTTGCAAGATGCAACATTTTTCCGCAGGGAGGTCGAGAAAGTAGCCATGAGGGGCGGGAGCCTTACAGAAGTATTAAGCGCAGCGAAGGACATGAGAAAGACACATAGGCTCGTGGCTCAAATGCTTGCAATCTTATACGAGCATGGTTTCACCTTCTGACACATGCCCTTTTTCTAATGGCTCTTTACACCTTGCGAAGCAACCAAGAGTTGAAAGTTAGTGTACAAATGTAAAAGCCCCAGCCCCGCCAGCCCTGCAAAGCCCATAGCACGCGCCCGCAGTCCCAGCCCAGCCCTTCCGTGGTGTGCCGCGAGTAGGTCAGGGCTGGCGCGTGCGCAGGGCTGTGCGTGGCTCTGCGCGCCACCGCTTTGCTCGCATAGCCCTGCGCCCGTGCCAGCCCTGCCCCTCTCGCGTCTCCCGTGGTCGGGCTGGTCTGTGCCTGCGGTCGCGTGCTCTGTGCTTCTTGGGCTGTCGGTGCTGGTGCTTTTACATTTGTAAAGTCGCGGGTGTGTCGTTAGTTTACAAACGTATATGTTACATTTACGTTTGGCATGTTACAAGCCATGTTACATGGCGGATGTTACATTTTTGATATATCAGTTTTGTAACATGGCGGAGCCCTGCGGTCATGTAACACCGCAGTAATTTTGCGCTGAATTTTCGCGTAACTCGCGGGCTCCCAGCGTGTTGCAGCCTCCAAGCCGTGACAGCGTGCCAGCCGTGCGCGGGTTGCCCTGCGTCTCGCGCGAGGCGCGAGCCGCAGGGTGGGCGCGGAGCGCGCGAAAGCGCGGGAATAGGTCTATATTGTGAGCCGTGCAGGCTTCTTTTGTGTGCTTTTGGGGAGCCCGTAGCCGAAGCCCAAAGCGTATATATATAAATATATATACGTCTTTGGGCTTGGGATGCTGGGAGCCCGTTGCACCTCCGCGGCTGGTCGATTGCGTGCCGTTTTTCGGGTGTTAAAGTTTCATAAAGAATTGTAAAACGCGGGAGGGGGGTTATCATATTTTTTGACATTTGTAAATGTTAAAATTCCGCCTCGGTTTTCCTCCGTTTCCTCTCCGTTGCGGTTCCGCCTCTTGCCCGTTTCAGAGATTTTCCCGATATTTGCGGATGGTTCGGAGCGTGAAGGCTCCCAGCCTCCCGAGCGGGCGGGGACTCCAGCCCTTCATCTTTCATCATTCATTCATCATGGCAAAAGGAAATATGTTGTTAGGCTTCTCACGTGGTAGCGTTGGCGACCTAACTTTTTATCGCAGGAACTCCCAGCAAGTGACGCGAGCACGCGCCCGCGTTGTAAAGAACCCAAAAACCTTGGCGCAGCAGATGCAGCGTGCAATCATGCGTACCTCTGTAGAGGCTTACAAGGTTATCAAAGAGATTTGTGACCACTCTTGGGAAGGTGTTGCATACGGTGCAAACTCTTATGCAGAGTTTCAGAAGCAGAACATGGCAATGTTGCGCAGGCTGGCAGCCGCTGGCGGGCAGGACACTAAATCTTTCCTCCCTTCGGGCTTCAATGGTCTCGTTGCAATGCCTTGGGTGCTCTCAAAGGGCTCTATCGATTGGGCTGGTGTGCAGACGCAGTTTCAGTCGGGTCAGTCTCCAGCGGTGCACATGGTTTTCAATGCTAACACTTCGGGTGTTAGTGCCCTTAACGAGATAACCTACGAGGATTTCTGTAATTTCTTCAATCTTCGTCAGGGGGACCAGTTGACATTGATTGCATTTCCTAAGCGTTCAGATGTTGATGAGTCGTCGAGCCTCTCGCCAATCATTGCACGTCTTGTTCTGTCTCCGTCAGCAGGTGGCTTTGAAGGTTCTACCCTTTTCACTTCCGAGGGGAAAGTGGACCCAGCAGGTGCAAACATTCTGAATGAAAACACTGATGCATTTACTTTCGGTTTTGCCACAGGTCGCGTCTCTGCGTCAGTCTCTGGTAGTGATTTTGTCGGTGCTGCTGCAATTATCTCCCGTAGGGCTGCCGATGGCTCTTGGCTCCGCTCGGCTTCCATTATGGAGTTTAGCACTGCCGAGCAGTCGGGCGGTTACACGCTCCGTCAGGCTTCGATGGTTGCAGCCTCCGAAATCGTCACCCCTTCGGATTGGTATTTGAACAATGCGAACGAAGTAACTGAGGAGTAGTCGTTTTTTCTTCATAATCTCTACATATTGACCACATTTTCAGTAAGAACCACAACATGCTTTTTCGGGCTCGCTTCCCTGCGAAGGGGGGCGGGCTTTTATGTTTTATAACATGTCGCGATGTGTTTTATAACATATTCGTGGAGTCACGAAAAAGGTAGAAAGTCCGTAATTTTGCATCGTGGAGGGCTAACATCCCCCTCCGCTTATTTAGTCATGGAAAAACCCGTGTTTGTAGTTCTACGAAAGTACTTTTATGTTGCGAATGGTGTCGATACCCCTTTTACTCCTGACGGGGGCGATATTATGTTATTTGGTTCCTATGATGACGCGAAGGCGCACGCGCTTACATGGTGCGGGCGATTGGCTCGCAGAGTCTCCACGCTTTGCGATTGTGGCGAGTTGTCCGCAGCAGCGTGTCAGTGCGATAACCTCGTTATGCAATGCGTAGGGCGCGAGTGTCATGATAATATGTACATTCGCGTTGGTGCAGAAGTTTATCAAAAATATGTTTTATAACATGTTTTTTCATGGTTGAAATCTCGGCAAATGTCCGTACCTTTGCCATCGGTTCCCGAAGAGGAAGCGTGCGGGTGGTGCCCACGCCAGCAATAGGGAACAAAAGGGGCAGGTGTTTACTTGCTTGTGGGGTCGGGCTTCGGTTCGGCTCCTTTTCTTTTTTGACACATGCCCTTTTTATTATGGCTCCTTCCACCACGGTCTCCAGACCGTTCTTTTTACATTTGTAAACACCCGAAGCAATGAAAACACCCATTTTTCTTTTTGCGTGCGATTGGTTTCAAGTCTATTGCCACGCGCACGCGTCCATTCAGAAGGGCGACACCTTCCACGGGGTGCAGTTGTCCCCGTATGGCATCCGCGCAGAGTATAGCATCGAGCGAGGCGAGGAGTTGAGCCCGCTTTTCAATCAGCACTTTATTATTGCATGGAAGAAGCGCAAGTTATGTCACCTTTCTTTAGAGCCCCGACCTTCTTCGTTACATCCCGACTCTGCCATGCTGAAAGTAGATAACCGCCTGCTCTATGAACCCGATTGGCTTTTTTATCTGAAAGACATTTGTGCGGCTATGCGGCTGGAGATACGCAACATTTCCCGCGTTGATATTGCAGCGGATTTTGTGGAGTTCTGCGATGCCCGCCAGCCGCTTTCCTTCGTGAAAGCGTACATGTCAAATGCCCGCAAAGGTCACCCTTCTTTCGTGCGTTGTGGCTCTAATAAGTTCTGCGTCTATGGTCGCAAGAGCGCGGCATCTTTAGACTTCGATTATGTGCGTTGGGGTTCCAGAGATAGCGAGGTTTGCACGTATCTTTATAACAAGTCTCGCGAATTGAGAGATAAGAAAGATAAACCATGGATTCGGGAGCGGTGGCACGCTCTGCGGGGCGATGATGTCGCGCGTGATGTGTGGAGGATTGAATTTTCAATCAACTCGCAGGGCTTGAAACTCGCTAACATTTCAGATAGTTACATTTTCGACCTTTTTATAGATGATTTCAGCACTTTCGAGAAGGTGCGCGACTTGTTTTTTATCTATGCGGAAAAGTACTTTCGTTTTCGCATTGTCGAAGCGGGCGACACGCGGAAGGTTCGCGAGTTTCCGATTGTGCGGCTGTTGCCTGATGCCGAGTCGCAG
>JAZQXB010000092.1:0-30256 GCA_045632685.1 Alloprevotella sp. | reverse complement strand
GAAACACAAAAATGTTGTTTTGAATAATGCAAAGAATAAAATGATACACATACTTGTCGCTATGATCCGAAATAACGAAAAATTTAGAAAGGCGGCATAAATTTCTTTAAAATAGTTTGGCAGTTAACATAGATTGCCGGGGTGTGCGAGCGAAGCGAGTACCCCCGGTGAGGTACCTGCATGAATCGCACCCTGGAGGGGTGCCCGAGCAACGAGGTATGCCTGGAGTTGGGGCACTCTTCCAGAGTGCGACTACTCTCTGACACCCATCCGGGGGTATTCGCTCCGCTCAAACCACCCGGTTACCGAGCGGTGACGCCTTCAGCGTCATTCAGCGAGCGAATTCGGTTGTGGTGCCGTGTTTGTAGGTGCTTGACGGTGCCCCTTCAAGGGTAAATTTGGTCAATCCAAAATAAATTCGTAATTTTGCACCCGCTAAAGTATTTATATGCAGAAACTTCGCTACATATTTGCCCTTTTCGTGGGAGTGCTTATGACGATTCCTACGGCTAATGACAGCATGCTTATCAAGTGTGTTGAGGGGGTGGAATGTGAAAAAGTGGCAATGGCTGACTCTCCTGAAATGGAGGAGGTGAAGCGTATTGCTAAAGCGGACAACCTTATAAATACGGCGTTGAAATACTTGGGTGTAAAATACCGCTGGGGCGAAAGCAGTCCTGAAGGATTTGACTGCTCTGGTTTTACCAAGTACGTGTTTAATGAAGAAGGTATCAACCTTACCCGAACTTCTTACTCTCAATGTCGCGAAGGCGAAAAGATTGATGGTATTGAAAACTTGAAGCGCGGCGACCTCGTGTTTTTCGGTGGTGAAAATTCCATCCGCACTGTGGGTCACGTAGGGATTGTTACCGAGGTGGATAGCGTTGCTCACCGCTTTAAATTCGTACATGCCAGTCGTACTGGTATCAAGGTTGATAAGTCAACGGACTCTTACTATCGTCTGCGCTACATCGGTGCGCGTCGCATTATTCAGTAAGGTTGTTGGTAGACAAGTTAACAAGGTACGAGTAGACAAGAGGGGTACAAAGATAAACGATTGTACTGCCTGTAAGGTTGGTGTGCCCAGTACTTTAATTTACGAAAAAACACTGTAATCATTCACATCATAAAACCGCACGAACTCAAGTTCGTGTGCATGCTCAATAGAAAGGAGGGTCGTTTTATTACAATCATCACGCAAAGTAAGGTCACAGTTCTTGTAAACTGCCTGAAACGCAAAACGTGGGTCTAAAATTACTTTATTCATAAGGATTTTACCCCACAAAAGGAGGGATTTCCCTCAAAAATTAGTGTGCGAAATTTGCTAAACAAAAAAATATGCGTAATTTTGCACCCTGCAAGCAGGAACCACCCGGTTCTCTGAATGTTTACAGTAGATAAAATTTATAATAACTAAATAATTAAAACACAATGATTGTAGTACCCGTTAAGGAAGGCGAAAACATTGAACGCGCCCTCAAGAAGTTTAAGCGTAAATTCGAAAAGACTGGTGTTGTTAAGGAACTCCGTCGTCGTCAGCAGTTTGACAAGCCTTCAGTAATGAAGCGTCTTGCTATGGAACATGCTATCTATGTTCAGCAGTTGAAGACACAGAACGAAGACTAATCCTTCGCACGCTGTCAAAAAAAATAAAGTCGCTCGAGGCATGCCTCGGGCGACTTTTTGTTTGTGGTTATAGGCAATTCTAGGTTTTCCTAGGCATTCCTAGGGGGCGCCTAGGAAAACCTAGGAATGCTTAGGGTTAGGTGCTTCTAGGTTGCCTAATTTCCTTTCAATTTTATCAACTCTGCTTCCAGCGCAGCAATCTTTTGTTTCAAGATGGTGTTTTCTGCTTCCAAGGTGTGCAGGCGGGCGTCTTGCTCCTGGCGGTAACCCGTGCGTGCAGCGTGCATGCGCTCTTTAATCCCCCCTTCGGTCACGAAGCGTTCTGCCAGTTTGTCAATATAGGCGCACATCATCTTGTCGGTTTGGTGGCAGAGGGTGAGAAGCATATTTGCCATCTCCTCGTCGTTCAACTTTGCGACAAGCGGAGCATAGTCGCTATAGTCATTGTGCGAATGGCAAAATTCACGCAGTCGTTGTTGACGCTCGCTATTTGCGGACCAAATGTGGAGGTGACGAGTATTTAGATAATCCTGATAATCTGCGCGTAATTCCTGCAAACTCCCGCGTGCGACGTTGAGCAATTTTAGTTCCATCTCCGAACTGCTCTGACCATCCTCACTTCCCTCTATAATATTCTGCTTACCACTTCGTGCTGCCTGTATCATTTGATCTACCGTGCGGTCGCCATGTGCAGGAAGATAGCGCTTGCAAAACTCAACCGTCAACTGAAAAATCGCATCGCTTTTACGGAAGAAAAACAAGTCTTTCCATACGACGGGTTGCTTGAAGATTTTTTTGCTATGCTGCATGGGGTTTATGGTTAAGGTTTATGGTTTGTTATTAGGCATTTCTAGGAACGCCTAGGATGTCCTAGGGGCACCTAGGATTTCCTAGGAATACCTAGAGTTTCCTAGAATCTCCTAGAAAAAGCCTCCCAGGCCTCAAGGTAGCGTTGTGCCACCTTGACATAGTCGTGGTGCTTGAGGATGTACTCGATGCTGTCGCGCTTGAGTTGGGGAATGCGCTCGGGGTGAAGTGCGAGATCTTTTAGGGCGAGGTAAACGCTCTCTTCGTTGGGTTGCACATTGATAATGGGGCGGAGTTCGGGGTCCTGCGTGAGTTCGTAATGTTCGGGTTCGGCGCCGCCCACCACGATGAGACCGCGCGCCATGGCTTCGAGGGCATTCATGGCGGGGGTGTAACTGTAGAGCTGGTCGAGGATGACATCGCTCCCGTGCATGAGTTTGACGTATTCCGCGAAGGGTACACTTTCTACGCGCACAATTTCGCAGCGGTCGGGCAATTCTTGTGCTACCCGCTCAAGGGCGCGGAGCATAATGTCTGTGCCCTTATATTCAGAACGACTCTTTTGAATGCCGATGAAGAAGCGAATGCGCTGGGGAATCGCTTCATCTACCTTGATATCCGCCTGGGGAATGATGGGGAAGGGGATGTATTTAAGTTTGTCCTTAAATTCAGGAAGGTAGGAAGCATAATATTCATAAAGTCCCGCAATGATGCCATCGCAGTTGTTGGCTATCCGTTTGTTGAGTTCGCCCTTGGCACCACGCAACCAGTCGCTAATCCAAATGTCGTTCTCTTCGCTTTCGCGCACCTCCACTCCCATATTGAAATCGGAGTAGCGGAAGGTGGTGCAGTCCAATCCCGCCTTTACCCAATAGTGGTCCATGCCAAAGGCACCTAGGAATACGTGCTTGTTGTGGTGTCGCAAATACTTGTAGAAGGGCATCATGCGCTCCGCCTTTAGGGGGAGAAACACGGGGTTGATGAGTTGCACAACGTCATAACCGCGAAACTTTCGGAATGCCTTGAGGAGGTGCCAAAAGTAGCGCAGTGTTCTCCATTTTCCCAAGTTCATGTTGCGGTAGAGGTCAACGTCGCGTGGGTAGTTTTTCCAACCGTCACCATCGCTTGCTACGGTGACTTCATGTCCCAACTGTCGCAGACCTTTGGCGAGCGTGGCATGAACGTTGCTGTAGTCGCCAAGCAAAAGAATCTTCATCCGAGTAGGGTAGTGGTTAAGCGTTTTTAGCCTCCAAATATGCCGCAAAGATGCGTGCTGCCGTTTCTACCATGAGGGCGCAGGGGCGCTTCTTGTAATACTCGGGAGTACGCACTTCTGCCTGATGAGGGGTAGGTTCTTGCTTGCTGAGACCGAGGAGTTCGGAGCAGATGAGCGAACCATTCTCCTGGCGGAATTTTTCAGCGAGTTCCTGTACCACCTTGTAGTTGTAGGACTTTCCTTCGTTGTCGCTACCTTCTGTAGCACCCGTGTCGAGACCCGCAAGGAGGAACATGCCACAGGCAGCACCACACGTTTGGCGCATGCGACCGATGCCACCACCAAAAGATGCCGCCATCTTGAATGCTTGTTCATCGGTAAAACCATACAAGTCCGCAAAGGCAGCAACTACTGCCTGCGAACAGTTAAAACCACTCTTAAAAAGCGCTACGGCGCGCTCAATTCTTGCTTCGTTTGTCATAGTCATATAAAATTATGCCTACAAAGTTAACTATTTGCTGGTAAAGGGACTACACCTGTGATGGAAAATGAGGGAGCGAAGGGTGAGAGCTTAGGTTGTGAGGTTTAAGTTCTTAAGGTTTTTAAGGTTGTGAGAGAGAACTGTACGCAAGCGTCAGGATGAAACTGTTGTGTTGCTATCGAAAAGGCAATAATATCGGAGTTAGTTGCGTGACCGTGGATCGCCCCATCAGGAATTTATGCGTGCATTGCCCTTCTACAGATTAGCAAAAATGAAATTTTAGGGATAAATCAAGCAAGTTGCTCATTCAGCGGAAGTTGCGTCTTAAGAAAAAGGTAAAAAAGCGTTGAAAAAGTGAGGTGATGGGGCGTGGTTGCGTTATTTCAAGTCCAAAACTCCTTGCACTGAAAATAACGCATTCTCAGCAAGTCAATCGCGCATTTTTAGGGTCTGCAGGCCTTCAAAACTTTAACTTTTATTAAGAAGATTTAACATTCAAACCGACCTGCAAAAAATTATTCGGCACCTAAAAAAAATTATTCGGCACCTATTTTTTACAAGGTGCCGAATATTTTTTGGAAAAACCGGTGTTTTTTTAGAAAACTCAAGAATTTTGTATACTGATAATCAAGCACTTAAAAAGGAGGTATTACCTGTCTGGGTAACACCTCCTTTCCTGCAATGCAAAGATAATACATTTTGAAGCGAAATGCAAATCGCCTTTTTTATGTCGCAGGTGCTTTTGTGCGAAAAATGTTGACAAACCTAAATCCTCAAATAAATTGGTAACTGCTCTATTATTACTAAAAAAATAGGCAATAATATAGGTGTTGACCCAATACCACAGACCCCTCCGCCCTTTGGGCATTTGACCTCACAACCTCGGTCTTCCTCCTCCTCGTAAGGCATAGTATAAACAAGTTTATCCTCTGCTCTCACTTCGAGCGTCGGTTCCCCTAACTTTGGGGAGGAATTTTATATACTTCCTTACGCTTATAATTCCTTAATTGGAAAGTCAAGCGAGGCAGACTAACTAAATTGTCCCCCAAGTTAGGGGGACGAGCAACTTTAGTTGCGGAGGGGGTCTGTTAAAGTTCTTGGGTAAAGTCCTATATTATTACTAAAAAAAATGTGTGGCAGTTTTACTAACAAAAATATTATTGTATCTTTGCAAGCGATTTTTGGAAAGGTGCTCGAGTGGTTGAAGAGGCACGCCTGGAAAGCGTGTATACGTCAAAAGCGTATCACGGGTTCGAATCCCGTCCTTTCCGCGAAGTTTTTCATAATGTAAATTTTAAATGGTTGGTCTCAAGGGGCATGCGAATGTCCTTTGGGATTTTTTTATTCTTTGATTGAACAAACGGTTAAAAATCTACAAATCACGTGAGTTGTTTGGTGTTGCAGCGTGTGTATTGTAACTTTGCAGACGTTTTTCCGTTGATGGCAGATATCCACCCCTTTCCCGTTGGGTGTCTGTTACGGTTTTTATCCTTTCTCTGATTATATGAAGAAAATTTCTCGTCGCCTCGTCAGGGTGTTACAGGTCTTGTTGCTATTGCCTATAGGCCTGTTTCTGCTTTTGGCTGCGGTGCTCTACATACCCGCTGTACAAGACGCTGCTGTGCGTGAAGCCACGCGTCAACTGTCGAGTTCGCTTGCGATGGACGTGAGCGTTGACCGTGTGCGCCTTTCCTTCCCCCTTGATTTAGATATTAAGGGGGTGTTGGTGTGTGAAGGAAACGATACCGTGTTGGCAGTAGAAGTGTTGCGCGTGGATGTTCCCCTGTTGCCCCTCTTTGCTGGTCGTGCCGACCTCAATGAGTTTACGTTGATGAATGTGCAGGTAGACACGAAACAGTACGTTCCCGATACCCACTTGAGTGGAACAATTGGGAGTCTTACGGCAACGAGTCACGGTGTAGATTTAGGTAAGGAAACCGTAATGCTGGATCTCACCCATTTGTCGAATGTGCGCTTGTGTGTCGCATTGAGCGATACTGCTACGGTAGATACGACAACCTCGGCACCAGTGAACTGGTGTATCAATACGCCCAACGTAAAGGTAGAACGCGCTGCGGTGGCTGTGAGCATGCCTGGTGATTCGTTGCGCCTGTTTGTGAACCTCCACGACACGCAGTTGGCGGAAGGTGCCTTCGATTTGGGACATAGCAATTTTGCTTTGACGCGCTTTGGCCTTTCAGACTGCGCCGTAGCCTTGGGTGCTCCCACTGCAACACCCCTTCCCGAGCACTTTACGCACTTCCTTTCCGCTACGGCATTGCAGAAGGATTCTCTCTTTACCTACCTTGCCGATAGTCTGCACCTCACGATAGATAGCCTTTCGTTTGACTCCACAGGGACCTTGCTCTGCGGTGTACACGGTGTGGGACTGCGCGAGCAATCAGGTTTGCGCGTCAGCGACCTTTCGGGGGCAGTCTATATGGACAGTGTGCAGTTGTCGCTTCCCGCCTGGAATTTTGCCACGCCCTGCTCGCAACTTTCAGCGTCGGTGCACCTGCCGTGGAGTGCCTTGGAACCCAAGGGCGTGGGCGTATTGACCACCAGCATAGAGGGACACATAGGAAGTGAAGACCTCAAGAGCGTGATGAGTATGGTTGATGCTGGTGATGCCGCACAGATGATACCCTCCGCACCACTGCAGCTTGCGCTGGTGGCAAACGGAAATATGGACCACCTGCAACTTACCGACTGTAAGGCGCAGTTGCAGGGCATGCTTGCATTGGACGTTAAGGGTGATGTTTATCACTTGGTGCAAGATACCCTTTCGGCAACCTCCAACCTGATGAGTGCTGCCGTGAACTACCACTTGGCATTTCAAAATATGAAACCCCTTCTGTCGCGCTTGGGCGTGGCAGATACAACGTTGTGTATCCCTACGGGAACCTCAGTAAGAGGACGGGTAGATATGGAGGGCAATAGTTATGATGCCACGGCTGCAGTAAAGGCATTGGACGGTTTCATTGATTTAGAAGCCTCAACGAACCTCGACTCCGAACGATATGACGTTTCGATGGTTGCCGACCGTTTCCCCTTGGCGGCGTTCTTGCCCACGTTGGATGCTTCGGCGTTCAGCGGTATCCTGATGGCTGAAGGAGTGAAGTTTGACCCCACCATGCCCAAAGCCATGACTGATCTCAAGGCGCAGGTTGACACCCTCCGCTTTGCAGGGATAGACCTCAACGACCTGACATTCGTAGCAAACATTGCGCAGCAGCATGTTGACGCCTGCTTCACGGCAGACAATACGGCAATTCAGGGTGAGGGTACCATCAAGGGAAACTTAATAGATGGTTATCACTTGAAACTTGAGGCGATGTTAGAACACTGCTCGTTGCAGCAACTGGCGGGGGCAAAGGCGGACATCGGTGTGGGGTCGATGGTTGATATCACCTTTGATAGTGATGCGGCATTTGAGGATTTAGAAACGCGTGGCAGTCTGTGTTACAATCACTTTGATACCCCCAAGCAGAGTGTGATGATGAAGGACATCTTCTTTGACTTCGCCACCAATGCCGACACCACCACTACGCACCTCAATGCGGGAAATATGACCCTTGCCTTTGGGGCTATGGGGCATATTGCAGAACTGGCGCCCCAGATGGTGCCGATGGGTGAGTATCTGGCTACCTGTGCCGAACGTTTGCGCATCAGTCACGACACCTTGCGCACGTTGCTCCCAGGACTGGACCTCACGCTTCATGCAGGTAATGACAACCCGATGACCAACATCCTCCGTGCCATGGGGTATACCCTTGATACGGTGGCTGTGAATTTGTCAACCTATCCCAACATAGGACTTACTGGCGACTTCCTGTTGAAGAATTTCCATTATGGTGACCTTCAGTTGGACAACACTACAGCAACCATCTCTCACAACGATGAGGGAATCAATCTGAACGGTCAGATTATCAACAATGCGCGTCGTAATCCCAATAAGTTCGCGCTTGCTTTCCATAGCTACATACTTGAGAATAGTGGAGGACTGGACTTGCAGTTTAAGAATGAACAGGGACAGACGGGATTCGACGTGGGAGTACGTGCCGACGTGACACACGATGGATTGAAGGCGCACCTATATCCCCAGCGTCCCAAAATAGCCTTCCGTACCTTTGAAGTCAATCCTGACAACTTCATCTTCTTGGGCAACAACAAGCAGTTGGATGCCAATGTACGCCTGCAGGCAGACGACGGTACGGGACTTCAGATTTTCAGCGAAAGCACCGATTCGCTCAACGACATCACGCTGAATATACAGAGTCTGAACTTGAGCGAACTCTCAAATGTCATTCCCTACATGCCCAAGATGGGTGGTTTCTTCAATGCTGATGTGCATATTACAGACAACCACGAAATGCTGGCGGCAATGAGTTCTATTACCACCAACAATCTGGAATTTGAGGGTACGGCACTCGGCAATCTCGGTGCCGACGTGGTGTATCTGCCAAAGTCGGCGGAGGAACACTATGCCAGTGCGTTTATCGCTGTGGATGGTGCCGACGTGATGGAATGTAACGGTACGTATCAGAACACCGAAGAGGGATACTTTGAAGGCGATGCCCAACTCAACGGACTTCCCTTGGCGCTTATCAACGGATTCCTGAAGGGCACCGACGTGTTCTTGAAGGGCGACGTGTTAGGAGGTGTGCACATAGAAGGCGCATTGAGTGCTCCTCGTGTGAATGGTGAGGTAAGTTTTGCAGATGCTCATATCGCCTCAACGGTTTACGGTTTTGATTTTAAGATGGACGAGCAACCCATTTTGTTTGAGGACAGTAGGATGTTGCTCAACGATTTCAAACTCCATTCTTCAGGCAATAATCCGCTGACGGTTAACGGACATGTGGATATGAGTGATCTGGAGAATATGACCTTGGACCTTGCGATGCGTGCCAAGAATTTTGAACTCATCAATACGAAGCGTAAGATCAATTCGATCCTTTATGGTAAGGCATTCGTAGATTTCGATTGCACCATGCGCGGTAATCTCGACAACATCGTGGTGCGTGGTGACCTGGACGTGTTGAACCGCACGAATGTTTCTTACGTGCTGAAGGATTCACCCTTGACGGTAGACGACCAGTTGGAGGGACTTGTGCAATTCGTGAGTTTTGAGGACACCGCCAAGGTGGTGACACAAGTTGTGCCTACAACAAATATCGACATGACCCTGAACCTCGGCATCAGTGATGCTGCCCATTTCTACTGTGCCCTTTCCGAAGATGGCAAGAGTTACGTAGACGTTCAGGGTGGGGGAGACCTCACGCTCCGCATGACGCAGCAGGGTGAGATGCGCTTGATGGGACGCCTCACGATAGAGGACGGTGAAATGAAATACACCCTCCCGATTATTCCCCTTAAGACTTTCAAACTCACGCAGGGAAGTTATGTGGAATTCACGGGTGAAGTGATGAATCCCACGTTGAGCATTCAGGCGAAGGAGCGCATGAGGTCTGTGGTGACCGAAAATGACCAGCAGCGTTCCGTAGCCTTTGATGTCGGTGTTGCCATCTCCAAGACATTGGAGGATATGGGACTTGAATTTACAGTGGCGGCCCCCGAAGATATGGGCATTCAAAACCAACTGACGACCATGACTGCCGCCCAACGTTCCAAGGTGGCGGTGTCGTTGATGGCTACGGGACTCTTTATGGGCGACGGTACGGGTGCGAAGGGCGGTATGCAGGCAGGGTCGGCATTGAGTGCCTTCCTCCAAAGCGAAATCCAGAATATTGCGGGCAGTGCGCTGAAGACGGTAGACATCAACTTCGGGATAGAGAACAGCACTACGCAGTCGGGGGCTTCGCAGACCGACTACTCCTTCCAGTTCTCAAAACGCTTCTTCAACAACCGCTTTGCCGTCAATATTGGCGGTAAGGTGAGCACGGGCAACGAAACCAACAACTCCGCGGCAAGTTTTATCGACAATATCACTCTTGAATACCGCCTGGACAAGGGCGCTACACGCTATGTGCAAATCTTCTACGACCGTAGTAATTACGATCCCCTGGAAGGTCAACTCACCAAGATGGGCACGGGTATCGTGTTGCGCAAGAAAACCAATAAACTGGGCGAACTCTTTATCTTCAAATAATTCATGCGAAAAATTTTATCCATCATAATAGCAGTGGGCACTCTTGCGGGATGTTCTACAACGTCAACCATTCCCGACGGAGAGCAACTCTATACGGGCATCTCGCAAATCACCTTTTCGGATGCTGATATAAAGAAGGCGAAGCGCAAGCAGGAGAAGGCAGACACCGTGGGGGTGATTACCGCCATAGATGAGGCTGTGCAGACTGTGGGCGACCTCTTCTCGGGAACGGTGGTGGAAGAACCTTTGCTTCCCGAAACTCCCGCCGCTCCCTTGACGGATGAGGAAAAGGCGGCGCAGAAGCAGCATGAGAAAGAACTCGAAGAGCACTTCTCTGTAGTCGAGGAAGAACTGAATGCCGTATTGAGTTATCCTCCTAATGGAGCCATCTTCGGCAGTTCCTCATTGCGTTCTCCTCTCCAGTTCCGCTTGCGCATTTATAATAGTTGTTATGACTCACACGGAGGCATCCGCCGTTGGTTGTTTAAGCGTTTTGCTGACGAACCCGTGCTGGTGAGTACGGTGAGTCCGGAGATGCGCACGAAGATTGCGCTGAACACATTGCGCAACTATGGTTACTTCCAGGGTAGTGCGCGCTATGAAGTGCAACCGTCCAAGAATCCCAAGAAGGCCAAGATTGCCTACCGCATCTCACCGGGCGACCCCTATTGCTACGACACCATTCGCTACGAACGTTTCGTCTCTGACCTTGACAGCCTGGTGCGCACCACGCAGTGGCAGAGTCCGTTGCAGCGCGGTAAGGCATTTAGTGCGCAGTCGCTCGTGGCAGAGCAAACACGTTTGGAACGCCTCTTCCGTGAGAATGGTTATTATTATTACACGGGCAATAACATCACCTTTTTGGCAGACACCTTGATGCGTCCGAAGCATGTACAACTCAAGGTGCTACCCAAGGATGGACTGTCGCCGATGGTGAATAAACCTTATTATATAGGTCACTACTATGTGGCATTGCGTCGCACAGAGAGTGAACGCTTGGACAGTCTTCGTGTCCTTCGTACAACCACCGTGCGTTATGGAGGAAAGAAACTTGCTGTACGCTTTGGCGTGCTTCGTCGCTCTTTGGCACACCGAGCAGGTGAGCGCTATAGTTTGACAAATCAGGAACATACGTTTGAGAAGTTGGCACAACTGAATGTGTTTAGCAATGTAGACGTGCGTTACGTCCCTCGCGATACGATTGGCAGTGATAGCGATACCCTCGATATCTATGTCAATGCCATCATGGACAAACTCTATGACAGTTCATTTGAAATGAACGCCACGCTCAAGAGCAATGACCAGATGGGACCCGGTGTGGCATACAGCCTTTCGAAGCGCAATGCCTTTGGGGGTGCGGAGAAGGTTACCTGGAAACTCTTTGGTTCTTACGAATGGCAGTTGGGTGGCGATGCCAACACCGACAATTCCTTGATGAACTCGTATGAAATGGGTACGCAGTTGGCCATCGAACTCCCTCGCTTTGTGGCGCCCTTCGTTCATCGTCGCCACGTGCGCTTCCCTGCTTCTACCACCTTTGCCGTCAATGGCGATTGGCAGAACCGTGCGAAGTTCTTCCAGCGTGCAACGGTAGGACTTGGCGTAACGTATAAGTGGCATAAGTATAATAATGCGCTACACGAACTGAATGCCTTTAGTTTGGAGTACAACAAACTCATCTCCACCACGGCAGCGTTTGACGACATCCGCAATAACAATCCTGCGCTCTATGTGAGTATGCGCGACCAGTTTGTGCCCTCGGCGTCTTATACTTTTACGTACAATACGGCGGCACACCACCGTAATCCCATCTGGATGCAGTTCTCTATAAAGGAAGCGGGTAATTTTACCTCTGCCATTTATGCCCTTATGGGAAAGAAGTTCAGTGAGAAGGACAAGGAATTGTTCAACAATCCCTTTGCGCAATACTTAAAAGTTACTGCCGAATTTCACAACCATATTAAGATGAACAACCGCATGAAGTTTGCCTACCGCTTCTTCGGAGGGTTGATCTACAGTTATGGTAACAGTGCGGCAGCTCCCTATGCCGACCAGTTCTATGTGGGTGGTGCCAACAGTATTCGTGGTTTTACGGTGCGTGCCCTCGGACCTGGTTCCTACCGCAGTCCCAATGTAAAGTATGCCTATATGGACCAGACGGGCGACATTAAGTTGGAAATCAATGCCGAACTCCGTGCGCGCCTCGTGGGTGACCTTCACGCAGCCCTCTTTATCGATGCCGGCAACGTATGGCTTTTGCGCAAGGACGAACTCCGCCCCGGTGCAGAATTCAGTAAGGCTTCGTTCGACAATATAGCCGTGGGTACAGGCTTGGGTTTGCGCTACGACCTCGACTTCCTTGTGCTCCGCTTCGACATCGGCGTGCCGCTCCATGCTCCTTACGAAACGGGAAAATCCGGCTGGTATAATATTCCCAAATTCGCCGATGGATTGGCGTATAATTTTGCCATAGGGTATCCATTCTAAGGGATGATAGTGACAGGCTATAACAGGCAATAATAGGCGTAACAGGCAATAACAGGCAATAACAGGCCATAACAAGCCTTAACAAATTGTGCGGAGAAATTCCTGCCTCCATCCTGTTCTTGCCCGTTAAGGCCTGTTATCGCCTGTCAGGCCTTCCCCCTTACAACCTCATAACCTTTAACCTCAAAACCTCAAAAATAAATGAAGAAAATCCTCTCCCTCCTCCTCTGCCTCCTTGCAGGCTTTGGAACTGCCCATGCCGACGAGGGCATGTGGCTCTTGAAACTCATGAAGGAACAACATCTTGCGGATTCCTTGAAGAAGGCGGGCTTGAAGTTGAAGCCTGCAGAATTGTACTCAGAAACGGGTTCCTCACTCCGTGAGTGTGTCGGTATTTTCGGCAACGGATGTACGGGTGAAATCGTTTCGGGCGAAGGTCTTGTATTGACCAACAACCACTGCGGATTTAGTTATGTGCATGCCATGAGTACGATGGAGCACAACTACCTTCAGGACGGTTATTTCGCAAAGAATCGTGGCGAAGAACTTCCCGTACCCGACCTTGACTTTACCTTTGTCATTCGTGTGGTAGATGTAACCGCACAGGTGGATTCTGCTGCTGCCGCAAAGCAGGTGGATGTTTACACAGCCCAAAGTCAGAACTTCTTGATTCCGCTTTCTGAAGAACTCTTCGCAAAGAGTGACCTCAAGGGTAAGGCGGGCATGGCGGTGCGCATTGTGCCTTACTTCGGAGGCAATCGTTTTTATATGTTCTACGAACAAGCGTTCCCCGATGTGCGTCTTGTGGTGAACCCTCCCCAGAATATTGCGCAGTTTGGTTTTAACCAAGACAACTGGCTCTGGCCCCGTCATAACGCCGACTTTGCCATGTTCCGCGTGTATGCTGATGCTAATGGAAATCCCGCACCTTACAGTGCTGAAAACAAGCCCCTCCGCACGCAGAAGTTCCTCCCTATCTCGCTCAAGGGCGTGAAGGAAGGCGACTATACGATGATTATGGGCTTCCCCGGACGTACGAGCCGCTACCTTACGGCTTCAGAAGTGAAACTCCGCACGCAGAGTCAGAACTTCCCCATCAATCTTGCGGGCGAAGCACAACTCAACTTCATGAAGGCGTTGATGGACCGCGACAGTGTGGCAAACCTCAAATTGGCGGACGAGTACATGAGTCTCGGTAACGTAGTGAAGAACTACGGCGGTATGAACGAGAGCGTGAAGAAGACTGGTTTGATGGGCATTAAGGCCAACGAGGAAAAGGCATTCATGGAATTTGCCAAGCGTAGCGGAAAGGCGGAATACCTCAGCATTATCTCGCGCATTGACTCCTTGGTGACGGCTGTTGAAGACTCGCTCCACGACTACTATTTGCTCAACTACACCTTTGGTGCGATGAAGTTTAACGTGCGTTCTTCCGTCGTAGATAACTACCTCAAGGCGCTCGAAGCAGACAGCACCGAGGCGCTCACGGCTGCCACAGAAGCATTGCGCAAGGCACAGAAGACGGTGGCAGGAGTAGACCTCGACTTCGACCGCGCTACTGTAGAACTTCTCATCCCTTATTGGGTGAAGCACAACCGCCTCGGATTGAAGCCCCTTGTGGCAGACGGCAACTACAATGCCCTCATCGAGAAAGTCTATACCCAAAGCATCTTCCGCTCTGCCGAAGCGCTCGAAGCATTCCTCACTGCGCCTTCTGCCGAGGTGTTGAAGAACGACCCCCTCTACACCTTCCGAAAGGACTTAGTCAAATTCTCAAAAGACAACTTTGGCAAGGCACTCAATAATTATAATGTGAAGCGCGCCGAATTAGACAAGATTTACACGCGTGGCCTTTGCGAAATGTATGATTGGTCAAAGGCTCCCGACGCTAACTTTACGCTCCGCATGACATACGGGCACGTGAAGGGCTATTCGCCTCGCGACGCCGTGAAGTATGATTGGAACACCGTTCTTGACGGAATGTTGGAAAAGGAAAACCCCAAGGATCCCGACTATGTGATGAATGAGGAGCTCCGCAAGTATTACATTTTTGGTAACTACGGCGGTTATGCACGCAAGGACGGCAAACTCCCCACGTGTTTCCTCTCTAACAACGACATCACTGGCGGTAACTCTGGTTCACCCGTAATGAATGCGAAGGGCGAACTCATCGGCATTGCCTTCGACGGCAATATCGAAAGCCTTTCAAGCGACCTCCGCTTCAACCCCGAACTCCAGCGTTGCATCAACGTAGACATCCGCTACGTCCTCTTCTTGATTGACACCTTTGGAGGTAGCAGTTACGTGTTAGACGAAATGGAAATTCGCAAGTAAACCCTTTTGAAAAAAACTATATCTATTGTAGTAAAAATTATTAGTAACCTAAAAAAAAATATTAGTAAGATAATTTAAAATAGGTTACTAATAATTTTTGGTATATGTAATATGCTGATTATTAGGCGAGTATCTTGCGAAAAATTGTTACATTTTTCCCGTGGAAAAACTCGGTCGTGATGCCGTTGCTTTAAGCAAAAAGTTGTCGTGTTTCCTTACCGCGCGCCTCCTTTACGTTACCAATTCCGACTGCGTGTTTCACGCCGCCGAACGCCTGGGGTGAAAAGCAAAATGTAAGTGTGATAGAAAAAATAAGGGGGTGCGCGTGAAATTTTCTGAGATTTTGATTGCTTAATGTAAAATCTTTTCTAATTTTGCCCCCACGACACACAACTAAACTAAACACAAAATGACAATGACTTTCTGCATCATCAATCTACTTGCGATTATAATCTGCTCTTGATTCAAGAGGAGCGCATCGCTCGTTGTGCGATAGGCAGAAAAAAGGCGGTCTTCCTCTTTGAATAAAGGAGTGGGGACCGCCTTTTTATTTTCCATCCACCACCACTAAACCTAAAACGACTTATGGCTGACAGACTTTATATCTTTGACACCACCCTGCGCGATGGCGAACAAGTTCCGGGGTGTCAGTTAAACACCGTGGAGAAAATTCAGGTTGCCAAGCAACTTGAAGCCCTTGGCGTGGACGTTATTGAGGCAGGATTCCCCGTTTCAAGTCCTGGCGATTTCAATAGTGTGATAGAAATTTCCAAGGCGGTTACTTGGCCCACAATTTGTGCCTTGACGCGTGCCGTGGAGAAGGATATTGATATTGCCGCTGAGGCACTTGCTTATGCCAAGCGCAAGCGTATTCATACCGGTATCGGCACGAGCGACCTCCATATTAAATATAAGTTCAACTCCAACCGCGAGGAAATCATCGAGCGTGCCGTGGCGGCGGTAAAGTATGCCCGTCGCTATACCGACGATGTGGAATTTTACGCCGAAGATGCGGGTCGCACGGACAACGAATACCTTGCCCGTGTCATCGAAGCCGTTATCAACGCTGGGGCTTCGGTGGTGAATATTCCCGACACTACGGGTTATTGCTTGCCCCACGAGTACGGTCAGAAGATTAAGTACCTCGTGGACAACGTGAGCAATATCGACCGCGCCATCATCTCTACCCACTGCCACAACGACTTGGGAATGGCTACGGCATGCACACTTGAGGGTATTATCAACGGAGCGCGCCAGGTGGAAGTGACGATTAACGGTATCGGCGAGCGTGCGGGGAACACGAGTTTGGAGGAAATTGCCATGATTCTCAAGTGTCACCACGAGTTGAACATCAACACGAATATCAATACGCAGAAGATTTGTGCCACCAGCCGACTCATCTCTTCGTTGATGAATATGCCCGTGCAACCCAACAAGGCGATTGTCGGTAGAAACGCTTTCGCCCACTCTTCAGGCATTCACCAGGACGGTATTCTCAAGAATGTAGAAACCTACGAGATTATCAGTCCCAAGGATGTGGGTGTGGATGAAAATTCTATCATCCTTACGGCGCGTTCTGGTCATGCTGCGTTGAAGCACCGCTTGGAAATTCTCGGCGTAGAGGTGGATGATGACAAGTTGAACAAGATTTACGAAAACTTCCTCAGCCTTGCCGATAGCAAGAAGGAAGTGACGGACGACGACGTCTTAGTGCTTGCTGGTCAAGAGCGCAACCGCTTGCAGGCCATCAAGCTCGATTACCTTCAGGTTACGAGTGGTCAGGGCGTACGCCCCGTTGCTGCCGTCACCATCGACATTGCGGGTGAGAAATTCTCAAGTGCGTCCGACGGTAACGGTCCTGTGGATGCCGCCATCAATGCCATTCGCAACATCATCCGTCGCCAGGTCATCGTAAAGGAATTTACGATTCAGGCCAACAGCCGCGGTTCGAACGACATCGGTAAGGTGCACATGCAGGTGGAATACAACGGTCACATCTACTATGGTTTCGGCGCTAATACGGATATTATTGTGGCGAGTGCTGAGGCCTATGTGGATTGTATCAATAAGTTTAAGAAGTAAGATAACTGACGGGCAGTGACAGGCCTTAACAGGAATGGTAAGGCCTAATAGGCAATAACAGCCCGTAATAGGCCTTAACCCCGTGCAGTCAGTTCCTCAATCGAGTCTCACTCTGCCAAGTTGTTAAGGCTTGTTAGAACCTGTTACAGCCTGTTAGGCCCCTCAAAATTTTTACAATGAACACCCTCTTCGATAAAATCTGGGACGCCCACGTTGTTCAGCAAGTCACGGACGGTCCTACACAATTATATATAGACCGATTGTATTGTCATGAGGTGACGAGTCCGCAAGCTTTTGACGGACTCCGTGCGCGCGGGTTGCGACCTTATCGCCCCGGGCAGATATTCTGTATGCCCGACCACAATACGCCGACGCACGATCAGGACAAACCGATTGAAGACCCCGTTTCTCGTAAACAGGTGGATGCTTTGACGCGCAATGCTGAGGAGTTTGGACTTACCCACTTCGGTATGCTCCACCCCAACAACGGCATTATTCACGTCGTAGGTCCCGAACAGGGACTCTCGCTTCCGGGTATGACCATCGTATGTGGCGACTCCCACACCTCTACGCACGGAGCCGTGGGTGCAGTTGCTTTTGGAATCGGCACTTCGGAAGTAGAAATGGTGCTTGCTTCTCAATGTATCTTGCAAGCAAAACCAAAATCCATGCGTATTACGGTGAACGGCAAGTTGGGAAAGGGCGTTACGGCAAAGGACCTGGCACTCTACCTCATGAGTAAGTTGACCACGAGTGGTGCTACGGGATATTTCGTAGAATATGCGGGTGAGGCGGTGACGTCGCTCACGATGGAGGGTCGCTTGACGCTTTGCAATCTGTCGATAGAGATGGGTGCGCGTGGCGGATTCATTGCTCCCGACGATGTAACCTTTGAATATTTGAAAGGGCGCCCATACGCACCTCAGGGAGCGGCTTGGGATGCTGCCGTGGAGGAGTGGAAGAAACTTTGTAGCGGACCTGATGCCGTTTTTGATAAAGAAGTGACCTTCGATGCCGCAGAGATTCAACCCATGATTACTTACGGCACGAATCCAGGTATGGGGATTGGTATTACAGAGTGCATTCCCGAACCGCAAAACGCCTCGGAGCAGCGCGCACTTGATTATATGCAGTTCAAGGCTGGCACTTCGCTCATTGGGCAACCCGTGGATTACGTGTTCCTCGGCGCTTGCACGAACGGGCGTATTGAAGACTTCCGCGCCTTTGCCTCCATCGTTGAGGGCAGAAAGAAGGCGGAGCACGTCATTGCATGGCTCGTGCCCGGAAGTTGGAAAGTCGTGGAACAATTAAAGGCAGAAGGATTGGACAAAGTGCTTGAAGCGGCAGGGTTTGCCATCCGCCAACCCGGATGTTCGGCATGCTTGGGCATGAATGACGATAAAGTGCCCGCGGGTAAGTTGGTCGTGTCAACAAGTAATCGTAACTTTGAAGGGCGTCAAGGTCCAGGCGCTCGCACATGCCTTGCGTCTCCGCTTATGGCTGGAGCAGCAGCGGTGATGGGTAAGATTGTAGACCCCAGAACGTTAATGCCCTAAATCGTAATGCTATGAAACAGAAGTTTGACATTATCCATAGCACCTGTGTGCCACTTCCCTTGGAAAATGTGGACACCGACCAAATCATCCCCGCACGCTTTTTGAAGGCAACGGATAAGGAGGGCTTTGGGGAGAATCTCTTCCGCGACTGGCGCTATAATCCCGACGGCACAAAGCGTGACTTTGTGCTGAACGACCCTACCTATGGGGGCGAAATCTTGGTGGCGGGCAAGAACTTCGGTTGCGGTTCGAGTCGTGAGCATGCTGCGTGGGCGATTGCGGGATATGGTTTCCGCGTAGTCGTGAGCAGTTTCTTTGCGGACATACATAAGCAGAACGAACTCAATAACTTCGTGCTCCCCGTCGTGGTGAGTGAGGATTTTCTCCAAGAAATCTTTGCCACCATTGCTGAAAATCCCAAGGCGATGCTGACCATCGACGTGCCCAACCAACTGATTACGAACGACACCACAGGCCGCTCTGAGCAATTTGAACTCAACGGTTACAAGAAGTATTGTCTGATGAACGCCTACGATGATATTGACTTCTTGCTCGCTAACCGCGACAAGATAGAGGCATTTGAAAAGGTGTCTTCCAAGGGTTAGAAAAATTATAGGCGACAAGCGAAACACCAGGTTGGAACTGATTTCAGCGAGAACATTGTTGGTGCCAAAAGATGCATAGGTGTGGCAAGAAAATGTAACAATTTTTCGCTATGGAATACACCTGATAATCAATGCTTTACACCTACTCAAAATTATTAGTAACTTATTTTAAATTATCTTACTAATAATTTTTTTTAGGTTACTAATAATTTTCACTACAATAGGTATAGTTTTTTTCGCAATGGGTTTCGGGTATGTTTCAAGTGTCTGGACGTCTCCCAACTCTTGGAAAAAACTGTACTTCATCCTTCTAAAAACCCCTCTCTATGAAACTCAAAATAGCCGTTCTCCCCGGCGACGGCATAGGTCCCGAAATCTCCGCACAAGGTGTGGCAGTGCTTGAAGCGATTGCCCAGAAGTTTGGGCACGAACTCACGATGCAGACCGCATTGGTGGGTGGTGCTGCCATAGATGCCGTGGGCAATCCGTTTCCTGAGGAAACTTATGAAATCTGTAAGGCAGCCGATGCCGTGCTCTTCTCCTCCGTGGGCGACCTGAAGTTTGACAACGACCCCAATGCGAAAGTGCGCCCCGAGCAAGGACTTTTGGCGATGCGCAAGAAACTTGGACTTTTTGCCAACATCCGTCCCATTGAAACCTTCGACTGCTTGGTGCACAAATCTCCCTTGCGTAAGGAACTCGTTAGCGGGGCGGATTTTATCTGCATCCGAGAACTCACGGGCGGTATGTATTTTGGGGAGAAGAAAGAGGGGGATGACCTCGCTTACGACACCTGCGTTTACACGCGTCAGGAAGTTGAACGCATTCTTCACGTAGCCTATGCCTACGCCATGCGTCGCCGTCGCTTGGTGACGGTAGTGGATAAGGCGAATGTCATGGCGTCTTCGCGCTTGTGGCGTAAGGTGGCGCAGGAAGTGGCACAGCAGTACCCTGAAGTCACTACGGAATACATGTATGTGGACAATGCCGCCATGCGTATGATTCAAGAGCCCACGCACTTCGACGTGATGGTGACGGAAAATACGTTTGGTGACATCCTCACGGACGAGGCTTCTTGCATAACGGGTTCTATGGGCTTGCTTCCCTCAGCCTCTACGGGCGAAAGCACCCCCGTCTTCGAACCCATCCACGGCAGTTGGCCTCAAGCGAAAGGGAAAAACATCGCCAACCCACTTGCGCAAATCCTTTCCGTAGCCATGCTCCTCGAACACTTCAACCTTCAGGCGGAAGCGCAACTCGTGCGCCGCGCCGTCACAGCCAGCCTTGATGCCAATGTACGCACACCCGAAATTCAGGTAGAGGGCGGTGTACACTACGGAACCAAGGAGGTTGGTAAGTGGATTGTGGAGTGGATTGAGAAAAATGAAGTGTAGTGCTTGCTAAATAGTATTGATTAACAGTGTAAATGTTCCGCATGGCGCTCTCCCCCTGTTTATAGGGGGAGGGGACCACGTAGTGGTGAGGGGGTGCCTTGCAACGGTGTAGTAGTGTGTGTGAAACACAATATATATTACCTTGTTGGGTGTACAAATAAGCATCCTTTCTCCGCACCCCCTCACCGCCTTTAGCGGTCCCCTCCCCCTATAAACAGGGGGAGAGCGCCGTCCGGTTCTTTCTCCTTTCCCCAAAATGCCCATCCTCTTCCCCTCCCCCATATTCGGCCCCATCAAAAGCCGTCGCCTCGGTATTTCATTAGGTATAAACCTCATGCCTGCCGATGGAAAACTCTGCACGTTCGACTGCATCTATTGCGAATGCGGACTCAATGCCGATTGTCGCACGCAGACGAAGCGCCCTACAAGAGAGGCGGTGCGCGAAGCCTTAGAAGCGCAACTCCAAAAGATGCTTGATGGTGGCGAAGTGCCCAATGTCTTGACCTTTGCAGGTAATGGCGAACCTACGGCGCACCCTGATTTTGCAGGCATTATTGACGACACCATCTCGCTCCGTGACAGGTTTTTCCCCGAGGCAAAGGTGAGTGTGTTGAGCAATGCTACAATGCTCCATCGCCCACAGGTGGTGGCGGCACTCCGTAAGGTGGACAACAATATCCTGAAACTCGACACCGTTTCCAATGAGTACATTCACCGTGTGGATTGCCCTGCTCCGAATTACGACGTGGCGCGCATCATTGACCAACTCTGTGCCTTCGAGGGCAAACTCATCATCCAAACCCTCTTTATGAAGGGTACGCACAACGGACAATCGGTGGACAATACGGGAGACGCCTACGTCCTTCCCTGGCTCTCCGCTCTCCAACGCATCCACCCCCAGCAGGTCATGATTTACACCATCGACCGCGCCACTCCCGTTGCAGGTCTTGAGAAGGCTACGCCCGACGAACTCAATGCCATTGCCGAAAAAGTAAAAGCAATGGGCATCTCTGTATCAGTATCTTATTAAAATGAGAAAGGAGAAATGAGAAAGTTCCCTGCGGGATAACATCGCGCCAGCCATTTCTCCTTTCTCCTTTCTCCTTTCCCATCGTGTTCCTCAAACATCTCCAATCCTCCCTCCCCCCAACGCCCCTCGGATCCTTGTCCATCGTCGCACTTTCCGGCGGTGCCGATTCTGTTGCCTTGTTGTTGGGCTTGCTTCACTTGGAGCAACCCCTCGTTGCGGCGCATTGCAATTTTCATTTGCGTGGCGAGGAGTCAGATGCCGACGAAGCATTCGTGCGTCAGCTTTGTGAGGAACGAGGAGTAAAACTCTACGTCGAGCATTTCGACACGGAGGCCTACGCCAGGCAACAGCGCATCAGCATTGAGATGGCGGCGCGTGAATTACGTTATGATTTTTTTGAGAAACTCCGCCAACAACTCGGTGCCGACACTATAGCCGTCGCACATCACCGTGACGACAACGTAGAAACCCTATTGCTCAACCTCGTCCGCGGTTCGGGACTCAAAGGCCTCTGCGCTATGCAACCTCAGAATGGTTTCATCGTGCGTCCCATGCTCAGCATCCCCCGCACGGAAATTGAGGAGTTCCTGAAAAAAGCGCAACAGCCCTTCCGCACCGACTCCACCAACACCGACACCGCTTTCAAGCGCAACAAAATCCGTCACGAACTCCTCCCCCTCCTCCGAGAACTCAACCCCTCCATCGACCGCACCCTCGCCGAAACCATCACCCGCCTAAACGAAGCGCAATCCCTCCTCCGTTCTCTTCGCAGCGATAGTATCGCTGCGCCTGCCCTTCCCCTACGTCTCTCCCTCGCCTCCCTCCAATCCTCTCCCTTCCCCCATACCCTCATCTTCAACTTCCTCTCCCCCTACGGCTTCACCCCTTCCCAATGCCGCACCATTGCCCAAGAGTGTTCCGAAAGGGTAGGGGCGATGTATGAATCAGGCGAGTACCTCTGCGTCAGAGACCGAGAAGCGCTCATCCTCGCTCCGCGCCCGCCCCGTATAGCGCACTTTGAACTTCCCATCGAAGAAGGAGAACTCACACTTCCCAACGGCGCCACCCTGCGCCTACACCGCTGTACTCGCACGGCGCTCCCAGAAATCCCCAAGTCGCCTAACATCGCCTGTCTCGACCTCGCCCAAATAACCTTCCCCCTTTTCGTGCGCACCCCCCAAGAGGGCGACCGCTTTGCTCCCTTCGGCATGAAAGGTACACAACTTATCTCCGATTACCTCACCAACCGCAAGCGCAACCGTTTGGAGAAACTCGCCTCGCTCCTCCTTTGCGATGCCCAAGGTCCCCTTTGGCTCATCAACGAGCGCCCCGATCGGCGCGCAATGATTACTTCAAGTACCCAAGAGGTACTCATTGTGGAATGCAAAGTATTCCCTTCCAGTTTTGACATTAGACAAGAATAACCAACAAGAATGGTGAGGACTCAACCTGAGCTTCACCATTCTTGTTGGTTATTGTGATAGCGCGATTTTATAACCTAATTTTTTCTTCAATAATTCATCCCTATAATATAAATGTGTAAATTTGCAACTGTGCTGCAAGTGAAAGGTCCCGCTGTAAAGAACATTTGCTTCTGAGTAGGTTCAATTCTGCTGTGGCACCGTCCTACGCCGAGCGTTTTCCTTCAAGGAAAAAGGGAGGGTGGGGCAAGACATATATAAAAGGCGTTTACTACGCTTTGGTTTTGACGGTTAGAAATCTGGTAAATTTCATTGAATGTCAAAAAAACAAAGCAACGTGAATGCCCCGTGGTGTGTTTATACATACTTCAAAAACCATACAACCCTTGGTGTGCTCTTTTGCCAAGTACCGTATGGGACGTTGGATGTATTTTACATATCGGCGTGGGCTTTGGCGTTGCTCGTTTCTGACATTCGGGTTTACCAGAGCCTCTAACCGTGAAGCGAGCAACAATGCGAAGCTTCACGCTTTTTTTGTGTCTATACGGTAGGTGCCTATTCCCTATGTAAAACAATAATATTCACTTAAATACATGATGTTTTTATGAATAAAAACAACTCAAAATTACGGACGTATGTACGCCCCGAAGTTAAGACGTTACATCTTGACTTTCAATCGGTGTTAGCCTCCAGTGGCAATCCGTCAATTACAAATCCACCTATGCCGTGGGGAACTCAGAAAAAGGAGTTCCCTTGGGAAGAGGATAAGGTGGAAGAATAATCCGTATGGCGCTCTCCCCCTGTTTATAGGGGGAGGGGACCAGCTCTGCTGGTGAGGGGGTGCAAATGAAGTGAGTAGTTAGGAGTGAGTAGTTAGGAGTAACCATGCGGATTGTTATCTGCACCCCCTCACCGCCAAGGCGGTCCCCTCCCCCTATAAACAGGGGGAGAGCGCCGTCTGGAATAGTTTCGCAATAGTTATCAACTTTTTAATGTATACAATTATGAACAAATTTTTCAAAACCACAACAGCATTGCTGACACTCTCCGCGCTTGTAGCGTGCGGTGAAGACGCAGCGATGGACGAATCTTTGAGTCTTAGTAATGGTAAGACGCTGGAACGCATTAGCATTACGGGTAAGGATTTTCAAATTGACGGTGCAACACGCTCGTCGGTAGTTGTTGACAACGCTGGTGTGAATTTCCTTTGGGCAGCTAACGACACCGTGGGTATTTTCCCTAACTCGGGTAGTCAGGCTGAATTTGCTATGGAAGAAGGTGTGGGCATGCAGACAGCAACCTTCAACGGTGGCGGTTGGGCGTTGAAGCACTCCGCTACGTACTCGGCATATTACCCCTACAACTTCTACAACCGCGACTTGACCAAGATTCCTGTGAAATACGAAGGTCAGGCGCAGGATGGTAATGCTTCTACCGCCCACCTCGGCGCTTACGACTTCATGGCGGCAAGCGTAACTACGCCCTCAAATGGCGCCGTTGCTTTTAATATGCAGCACATGGGCGCTTTGGTGATGCTCCAAACGGACTTGGACGAGGCGAAGACGCTTACGAATGTGGCTTTGAAGGCAAATGCGGACGCGTTTACTACTACAGGCACAATCGACCTTACTGCCATGAATCCCGAAATCTCGGCAAATACAACAACAAGCACGCTTAATATTCCCCTCAACGACTTTGAAGTAGCAAAGGGCGCAACTGCCACCATTTACTTCATGCTTTCTCCCACAAACCTCTTGGGCGAAACGCTTGAAATTACTCTTTCGGATGAGAAGGGCGCATACATGAAGTTTGAAGCCGCAGGTAAGAACTTCGTAGCTGGCACTGCGTATGCTTACACCTTGACAAACGGTGAAAAACTCAATACCGTTACCTACAATGCCGTAGACCTCGGCTTGCCCAGCGGTACTTTGTGGGCGGACCGCAATGTTGGCGCAGACGCTCCCGAAGCGTATGGCGATTACTTTGCTTGGGGGGAGACGGAAACCAAGGATAACTATGCTTGGAGCACTTACAAATGGTGCAACGGTTCTGATAGAACTCAAACAAAGTATTGCACGAATAGTTCTTACGGCACTGTTGACAACAAAACCGTTCTTGAATTGGAAGACGATGCTGCTTATGTAAACATGGGCGCAGAGTGGCGTATGCCAACCCTAACAGAACAGATAGAACTTTTAGATAATTGTACTTGGGAGTGGACGACTCAAAACGGTGTCAATGGTCGAAAGGTGACAGGTCCTAATGGTAATAGTATTTTCCTCCCCGCTGCGGGTTATCGCTACGGTAGCAGTCTCAGCAGCGCTGTTTCTTACGGCTACTTTTGGTCGAGTTCGTTGAACGAGAGCCATCCGTACGGCGCGTACATGCTCTACTTCTATTCGGGCAGTTACGATTGGGGCTACTACGGCCGTTACTACGGGCGGTCGGTGCGTGCTGTGGTGCGTTAGAGAATTTGTGCATCCTTGTCCCCCAAAAAATAATAGAACAGCCCATGGGCAAGAATGCCAAGATTAAAAATGACAGGAAATTTTAATTAGCATGTGTAACTATCCTCTTCGTGTGAGATTTCCAGTGCGGGAGGGTAGGTAATAAGAAGCGAACCTCAAGGTGGAAACTAACCTTGAGGTTCGCTTTTCTTGAACGTAGAGACGTCATAGTATGGCGTCTCGAAAATGGGGTGGCTACAATATTAAATATGGTATTGGATTTTCAGATTATGGCGTCTCGGAATAGCGAAGAGTGCTTCGTATGTGATGGTCTACGGGGGAGACGCCATGATATGACGTCTCTACGTGTGCTGCAAATTTCGTGTGAAGAGAAAATATGTTCTTATGTCCTTTTGTCAAAATCATAATAAGGATTTTCTTACGCATTGAACTGTACTGGCTTAAATTTTTAGGCACCGAAAATAGAAAAATAGTAGAATCATATTTTTAACTACTTAATTTTTGCCAACTATACTTAGCAAATAAATTGGTAGGAAAAATAATTATTAAGAAAAGCACTGATTTTCTTGGTGTGACCATAAAATGTTCGTAAATTTGCACTCGCAAAAAGTAGGAAACGCTTGAAACCTGCTTTTTTATACTAATTATCAACCCTACGATGCGTAGGATTTCGCCCCAGCAATGGGCTACGAAAAAATAAACTTTAAAACATACATTTATTAATAGTAAAACTGAAATGCCAGGATTATTAGGAAAGAAAATCGGAATGACATCCGTGTTCAGTGCCGAGGGCAAGAATGTGCCATGCACTGTTATCGAAGTAGGTCCTTGTGTGGTAACTCAGATTAAGACTGTCGAAAAGGATGGCTATGCAGCTGTTCAGGTAGGTTTCCAGGAAGCTAAGGAGAAGAACACTTCTGCTGCGCTCAAGGGTCACTTCCAGAAGGCAGGCGTTACCCCCAAGCGTCACTTGGCCGAGTTCAAGGGTTTTGACCAGGAATTTAACTTGGGTGACACACTCACAGTTGAACTCTTCAACGATGCTACTTACGTAAACGTAGTAGGTACATCTAAGGGTAAGGGTTTCCAGGGTGTTATGAAGCGCCACGGTTTTGGTGGTGTTGGTCAGTCAACACACGGTCAGGACGACCGCGCACGCAAGCCGGGTTCTATCGGTGCTTGTTCATACCCCGCTAAGGTGTTCAAGGGTATGCGCATGGGCGGCCAGATGGGCGGCGATCGCGTAACTACACAAAACTTGCAAGTGTTAAAGGTAATTCCCGAACACAATCTCCTTCTCATTAAGGGTTCAGTTGCGGGTTGCAAAGGTTCAATCGTAATCGTTGAAAAGTAATGGAAATCAGTGTATTGAATATTAAGGGTGAAGATACCGGCAAGAAGGTTGTGCTCAACGACTCAGTATTTGGTATCACTCCCAACGATCACGTCATCTATCTCGACGTGAAGCAGTACCTCGCTGCTCAGCGCCAGGGTACAGCTAAGTCAAAGGAAAGAAGTGAACTCAGCGGTTCTACTCGTAAGCTCGGTCGTCAGAAGGGCGGTGGCGGTGCTCGCCGTGGTGATATCAACTCACCCTTGCTCGTAGGTGGTGCTCGCGTGTTTGGTCCTAAGCCCCGTAACTATGATTTCAAGCTCAATAAGAAGGTTAAGCAGCTCGCTCGTCGTAGCGCTCTCTCTTACAAGGCTCAGGAAAATGCAATCGTAGTTGTTGAAGACTTCACTTTCGAAGTTCCCAAGACTAAGGCATTCGTAGAATTGATGAATAATCTTAAGGTATCTGAAAAAAAGGTGCTTTTGGTTACTTCAGAAATTAATAAAAACGTATATTTGTCAGCACGTAACCTTCAGAAGACTCAGGTTGCCGTTGCTTCAGACATCAACACATACGGCGTACTCAACGCTGGCGTATTGGTAGTAACTGAAAGCGCGCTTGCAAATATCGAAGCAGGTTTAACAAAGTAAATTGAGGCTAAATAGATTATGGCATATATCGTAAAACCCCTCGTCACTGAAAAGATGACAGGTATCACGGAGAAGCAGAATCAGTTTGGCTTCATCGTGCGCCCCGAAGCTAACAAGCTTCAGATTAAGGCGGAAGTAGAAGCTTTGTACGGTGTAAATGTAGTATCAGTAAACACAATGATCTACGCTGGTAAGAATAAGTCACGCTACACAAAGGCAGGCTTGATTCAGGGTCGTACAAATGCTTTCAAGAAGGCTCTCGTAACTCTCAAGGAGGGCGAAACAATTGACTTCTATAGCAATATTTAATAAGAACAATGGCAGTACGTAAATTTAAGCCCACAACACCAGGGCAGAGACACAAGGTTATTGGTACGTTCGAAGAAATTACTGCATCCGTACCAGAAAAATCTCTCGTTTGCGGTAAGAAGGCAACTGGTGGTCGCAACAACGTAGGTAAGATGACAATGCGTTACCTCGGCGGCGGTCACAAGAGAAAGTTCCGTTTCATCGATTTCAAGCGTGAGAAGGATGGTGTACCCGCAGTGGTTAAGACAATCGAGTATGATCCTAACCGTTCAGCTCGTATCGCTCTTCTCTACTACGCAGATGGTGAAAAGCGTTATATTATTGCTCCCAATGGTTTGAAAGTTGGCGACAAGTTGATGTCAGGCGCTGAAGCTGCACCCGAAGTAGGTAACGCACTTCCCCTCCAGAACATCCCTGTTGGTACAGTGATTCACAACATCGAGCTTCGTCCCGGTCAGGGCGCGCTCCTCGTTCGTTCAGCAGGTAACTTCGCTCAGCTCACTTCTCGTGAAGGTAAGTATTGCGTAATCAAGCTTCCTTCTGGTGAAACTCGTCAAATCCTCAGTGCTTGTAAGGCAACTGTAGGTAGCGTAGGTAACTCTGACCACGCTCTTGAATCTTCAGGTAAGGCAGGTCGCTCACGTTGGTTGGGTCGTCGTCCTCACAACCGTGGTGTTGTTATGAACCCTGTAGATCACCCGATGGGTGGTGGTGAAGGTCGTGCTTCTGGTGGACACCCACGTTCACGTAAGGGCTTGTACGCTAAGGGTCTTAAGACTCGTGCGCCTAAGAAGCAGTCTAACAAGTACATTATTGAGAGAAGAAAGAAGTAATAATAAGGAAATTTTTGAATTAATATGAGTCGTTCATTAAAAAAAGGTCCATATATCAATGTAAAGTTGGAGAACAAGGTGCTTTCCATGAACGAGAGCGGTAAGAAATCGGTCATCAAGTCTTGGGCTCGTGCTTCTATGATTTCTCCCGATTTTGTGGGACACACAATCGCTGTTCATAACGGTAATAAATTTATCCCTGTTTACGTAACAGAAAACATGGTAGGTCACAAGCTTGGTGAGTTTGCACCAACACGTACATTCCGTGGTCACTCTGGTAACCGTAAGAAATAAACAGGTTTTTAAAAATTGAATTAAATAGAATAAAATAATGGGAGCAAGAAAGAAATTAGCTGCTGACAAGAGAAAAGAGGCTCGTAAAAGCCTTTACTTCGCCAGTGCAAAGGATATCCCTTCTTCACCTCGTAAGATGCGCCTCGTGGCTGACATGGTTCGTGGTATGGAGGTAGGTCGTGCACTCGGTGTCTTGAAGTTCTCTACAAAAGCTGCTTCAAACAACGTTGAGAAACTGTTGCGTTCAGCTATCGCGAACTGGGAGCAGAAAAACGAGCGCAAGGCTGAGAATGGCGAGCTTTACATCTCACAGATTTTCGTAGATGAGGCACGCACACTTTATCGCATGCGTCCAGCGCCTCAGGGTCGCGGATACAGAATCCGTAAGCGTTCCAACCACGTTACAATCTACGTGGACACTAAAGTAAATAATGACAATAAAAAAGTAGAAAGCAATGGGACAGAAGGTTAATCCAATTAGTAATCGACTAGGTATCATCAGAGGATGGGATTCCAACTGGTACGGTGGTAAAAACTACGGTGACGAATTGGTAGAAGATTCAAAGATCAGAAAATACCTTAATGTACGTTTGGCTAAGGCCAGCGTTTCGAAGATTGTCATCGAGCGTACTTTGAAACTTGTTACAATTACCGTATGTACCGCTAAGCCCGGTATCATCATCGGTAAGGGTGGTCAGGAAGTTGATAAGTTGAAAGAGGAGTTGAAGAAGATCACTGACAAGGATATTCAGATTAATATTTTTGAGGTTAAGAAGCTAGTGCTTGACGCAACTATCGTTGCTAACAGCATAGCACGTCAGGTTGAGGGCAAGATTGCTTATCGCCGTGCCATCAAGGCAGCTATCGCAAACACAATGCGTATGGGTGCTGAGGGTATCAAGATTCAGATTTCAGGCCGTTTGAATGGTGCTGAAATGGCTCGTTCGGAGATGTACAAGGAGGGTCGTACTCCTCTTCACACATTCCGTGCAGACATCGACTACTGCCAGGCTGAGGCTTTGACAAAGGTTGGTATTCTTGGTATCAAGGTATGGATCTGCCGTGGTGAGGTTTACGGTAAGAGAGACTTGGCTCCAAACTTTACACAGGGTAAGGAGAGCGGTTTCAACAACAACCAGGCTGGCGGAAGAAACTTCAAACGTAAGAAAAACAACAATCGCTAACGAATTGAATTTCAAGAATTATGTTACAGCCTAA
>JAZQXB010000091.1:0-9000 GCA_045632685.1 Alloprevotella sp. | reverse complement strand
CATAAGACTATTCCTATCCGCATGGTCTCTGCGATTTCTGCGGAGTCTGCGTGAGAAACATAAAACTATCTTCTATACGCCAAAAACATCATCCTGCTGTTATATCCTATTTTTGTTTGCTTTAGGCAATGGGAACTGTCCAGTAAATATAGGCAACTCTTTGTTTGATGGATAGTTGTACTCATACAAGCCCCCTCATAGAGATTCAACCGAAAAAACGAGAATTTCTATGTTTAAGAGAACACGAATTTCACGAATAACACGAACCGAGGTCGCGCAAGTCAATCTCCATGCGGGATGAACATTTCTTAATCAGAGGCGAATAGCACGAATTTTTACCATCCGGATGGTATTCGTGTAATTGCTTTCGCGACCTTTGGTTCGTATGCGTTAAGCAAAGGTAACACCCCGCAAGGATTCGTGAAATTCGTGAAATTCGTGTTCTCTAAAATAAAGAGACAAATTTTACCGGACAGCAATAATTTTCTTAACCAATACCAATCCTTTCAGTGTGCAACAGATAGGTTTCCAAATCCTTATCCCCTCTGCCTGAAAGCGTGAGAATCACAATATCGGTAGGTTTGAAATCCAACTTATGGAGTGCCGCCAAAGCATGGGCTGATTCGAGGGCGGGAAGAATACCGTCCAAGCGGTTGAGTTCGAAGGCAGCATCCAGTGCATGTTCATCCGTAATAGGCACTACCATTGCACGTCCTGTGTCTACCAGATGTGCAGGAAGTGGACCTACGCCAGGATAATCCAATCCTGCAGAAATGCTGTATGGTCCTCCAGCCAGTTCATCTTCGTGGGTAAGCACCATGGTGTTCGCACCATGAAGCACACGCGCTTCTCCACAAGTTAAGGATGCGGCATGCTTACCCGTAATCAGTCCTTTTCCGCCAGCTTCTGCCAATACGAGTGTAACGTCCAAATCATCGAGGAAGTTGAAGAAACTACCCGTTGCGTTACTGCCTCCACCGATACAAGCTACCACGTAATCGGGCAACTCACGACCTTCCTGACGCAAGAGTTGGGCACGCATCTCTTCGCTGATCACACTTTGCAGGCGAGCGACCATATCGGGGAAAGGATGTGGACCAACGGCAGAACCTAACAGATAATAAATGTTTTCAGGATCCTCACACCATGCACGAAGAGCAGCATCGACTGCGTTTTCCAAGGTTCTGCTGCCCTCTGTCACCGCCTCAACCTTTGCTCCGAGGAGGCGCATCTTCTGCACGTTGGAATGTTGGCGCACAATGTCTTCAGCACCCATGTAAATGACGCATTCGAGATTGAGGAGTGCACATGCCGTAGCCGTAGCCACGCCGTGCTGTCCCGCACCCGTTTCTGCCACGATGCGCTTTGCGCCCATGCGTTTCGCCAGGAGGGCCTGTCCGAGGGCATTGTTGATTTTATGCGCTCCCGTGTGGCACAAGTCTTCGCGCTTCAAATAGATAGAACATCCATGTAGTTTGCTCAATTTCTCGGAGCGGTACAACGGTGTGGGACGCCCTACATAATCTTTAAGCAGTGCGCGATACTCTGCCTGAAATTCAGGGTCGTCTATGTAACGGCGATAGTTTTCTGCCAAATTCTGTGTGCACTTCAACAATGCTTCGGGCACATGAGCGCCACCAAATTGTCCGTAATATCCTTCGGGGGATACAGTAAAGTTTTGTGTCATAGGTGAGGGGTTAAGGTTTTGAGGTTTTAAGGGGGTGAGGGGAGTGAGGAGTGAGTAACACCGTGCGTCCGTACCTTTCAAGCGGGAACCCGCTCGTTTAACTCGGTAATCTTCTCGTCTACTCGTACCTTGTCAACTCGTTAACTAAAGAGGCACTCTTGTTAACTAAAGAGGTCTTCTCGTCAACTAAAAAAAGGCACTCACGTCGCAAGTCCGACGGAGTGCCCTTTCGTATTCCTAAATATACATATAGAGGTTCCTGCTTACGACTTTTTGAGTTGTAAGATGCGCCACCAACCATTATGTATAGCAAAAGTTCTCATATTTCTTTCTTTTCACTGGCAAATGTAATAGCATTATTGCAAACAACAAAGCATTTTGCTAATATTTTTCACATTCACCTTTCAAAAAGATATTTTTCAACCTCAAAATCTTACTCAAGCGTAGAGAAGTCCACATCGGGAGCTTCAGTAACATTACCTGAACGTTCAAACTTTGTACCAGTAGTAAGATATTCATCAAAGAAGCCGCCCATTGAGAGGAAGTAACCGCCTTCTGCAGTGCCACCCGTGTAGTCAAGGCGCATCTTTGTGCGACCCGTTTCGTCACAAGTGAAGCGAGCGTTCTTCAAAGGTATCCATCTTCCGTCTACAGTACGCGCCCATTGGTTTTGATAGTACGCCTTACGGTTAATGTATCCCATCACGGGGTTAAAGTTTTCCAAGAATGAGTGCGCGTTGGTGTACCAAGTGTTCGTTTGAGGACGACGCCAAGAAGCTACGAGCACCCACTTGCTCTGATGATTGTCGTAGAAGTAGGCTGTGTAAATCGTCGTGTTGTTTGTGTCGGGACGCACACCAATCAAGAAGCGACAACGTTCGCCTGCCTTCCAATCGTAGTGCATATAGCTCTGACCACCTGAACCTTCGTTACCAAATTCTCCGACCTTTGTTCTTTCACCCTTCTTAATGAGTTGCACACGCAAAGAATCGGGAATTTCCGCAGGGTTATCTGTAGAGAAAGGACTCCAAACAGAGAAGAGGATACGGCGGGGATGAGGACTGTTGTTCTGCATGCCGAAATAACCTTCGCCAAAACCACATGCCATGTAGTAACTGCTGGGGATGTCACCTTCTTCGGGAACTACCACTTCGTTATAGAACCATTCGATTTTCTCTTCGCGGGGGAAGGGATAACCCAAGTGTACCGAAGGACCACGGCGACCGAAGTGCGTGCTAAACTTTTCGTTCACACATACTACGGGACCCACTTCACCACCTACGAGCAACGCAGCAACATTACCGAACTTTTCGCCTTCAAGAATCTTCTTGCCACGAATGTCCACCTTAACATATTGCGCCTTCTTCACCTTGAAGGTACCCACCTTGACATCGGTAAGTTCATCACTGTTGAGCTTTACCTTCTTCTTCTTGCCCAACAAAGAAACTTCGATTTGCGAATGTCCCTTTGCTTTAAGGGTAAGGTCAAACTTGCCTGCTTTTTCCACTTTGAAGTAGAAGCTGATGACAGCGTCGGTGTTGTTCCAATTTCTAATAGCAGAACGGCCTTCGTCAATGTGAGCTTTACCTTCTGTAACGTAGGCATTACCAGCCAGGGTTACAACTGTTTCGCTTTGTGCCGCAACAGGGAGTGAAAGGAGCGAGCAGAGGGCGAATGATACGAGACTTAAAAAACTTTTTTTCATGATTGTAACTATTGAATAGTATTTGGGTGAACCGAGTGGGGATTTTCTTACTCACTCGGGCAAGAATTATCACTTTATTGGATTTCAATTTCGTCAATGAAGAGGAAGGCGGGATGTCCCTTACCTCCGTGCCATTCGGGAAGCGAATGTTCGGGAGCGGCAATAACCTTAACGTAACGCGTAGTGACGGGTGTGAAATTCATCTCATGGTCGTAAATGCCGTTGACGTTTTCAAGCGTCAAAACGGGGAAATCGCCTGTTGCCACTTCCGTAAAGTTATTACCATCTGAAGAAACCTCTACGGCAAAATGGCGTACGTCGAACACCCAGTCTCCCTTTTCCACGCAAGTGCTGATGCCCACCTTGCTAATCTCCATTTCCTTTTGAAGATCAATCACCGCCTCCATGTCGTTACGGTAGAAAGCAATCCAGCGTCCGGTTTTGTAATTGCCATTGCCCTTCAAACCGTCCACCAAAGTGGGAGCACCACCAAATTCATACTGCTTGTTGATAGGCTTGAGCATGGTGATGGGCTTCATACTTGCCTTGTTGAACTTAATCTTCTCACCAATCACACGACCCAACTTTTCGCCACGAACGGCACGCGCCTTAAAGGTGCAAGAATCCGTAATGGCAATGGGTTCCTTATACAGCGGAGATGCTGAAGTAGGTTCTGTGCCGTCAAGGGTGTAGTGAACGTCAGCGTTGTCAATCGTCTTGAGCGTAATCATCAACGCATTCTTCACGGTGTCGGGATCAAATGAAGCGGTTACGTCAAATACGTGTGTCGCATAGTTATATCCCTTCATGTCGTAGGTCTTCACCATCTGGGGAATGCGCTGGAGGAAGTTGTCATAGTTCTTCAATTCAGGCATTGTCCACTGCACTTCTGCAAGTGCCGCCATACGGGGAAGTTCCATGTATTCCACATGGCTGTAAGTGGGGATGTATTCTGTCCAAAGGTTAGCCTGTGCACCGATAATGTGCTTTGCCTCTTCGGGAGTCAACACTTCAGGAACGGGTTCGAGTTCATATACCTTTTCCAAGGGGAGGTAACCACCGATCGCGAGAGGTTCGTCCTCGGTATCCTTCGTTTGATAGTAGTCGAAGTACATAAATGTCGTGGGCGACATAATTACATCGTGCCCCTGGCGAGCGGCTTCAATGGCTTCACCGAATCCGCGCCATGCATGCACCGTAGCATTGGGTGCCAAACCACCTTCAAGAATTTCATCCCAACCAATAATCTGGCGTCCCTTGCTGTTGAGGAACTTTTCGGCATGGTTGATTACGAAACTTTGGAGGTATTCTTCCTTTGTATGCTTTGCGTCACCCTTGATGCCGAGTTGCTTGATGCGCTTCTGACACTTGGGACATGAAGCCCAACGAACTTTCGGACATTCGTCACCTCCAACGTGGATGTACTCAGAGGGGAAAATGTCAATGATTTCCGTGAACACATCTTCGATAAAGCGGAGGCTTTCATCGTTACCTGCGCAAAGTACATTCTCAGACACGCCCCACATCTTCCACACTTCATACGGACCACCCGTACATCCGAGGTGGGGATAAGCGGTAAGCGCTGCCTGCATGTGACCTGGGAGGTCGATTTCGGGAATAACGGTGATGTGACGCTCAGCTGCGTAAGCTACAATCTCACGCGCTTCGTCCTGAGTGTAATGTCCGTCGTGGGGAGTGCCGTCGTACTCTCCGCTGTTGCGACCAATTACTGTTTCAGGGCGGTAGGCTGCCACCGTAGTGAGTTCTGGATACTTCTTAATCTCAATACGCCAGCCCTGGTCGTCGGTCAAGTGCCAGTGGAAGCGATTGATGTTGTGAAGCGCAAGCATGTCGATGAAGCACTTTACAGAATCCACGGGGAAGAAGTGGCGTGACACATCAAAGTGTGCGCCACGGTAAGAGAAACGGGGATAGTCGTAGATGTTAGCCGCAGGAAGTTCAACCGCGGTAGTAGTTCCTTTTGGAAGCGACTTACGGAGTGTTTGGATGCCGTAGAATACGCCTGCTTCAGAAGCGCCCGTGATGCCTACTTGCTTGGCATCTATGGTCATCAAGTAAGCTTCCTTGTTTTCATTCTCTACACCAAGTGCCAAACGAATTGCGGGAGAAACGGTTTCGTCGGTTGTAATGCTGAGTTCAATACCTGTTGCTTCCTTGATATACTCTGCAAGAAATTCCGCGTTACGATACAACTGTGCATTGTCTTCGGGGACAATAATCTGCACTTTTTTATCCAACACAAATCCCTTACCTTCCGTCAAGTTGATTTCTTGGGGTAGGGGGATTACTTGGTAGTTTGCCTGTTCGGGTTGCGAACAAGAAACGAAGGCGCCGCAACACAAGGCGGCAAGAACTAATTTTATCTTCATGAAATTGAAGGTTTTGAAGTAGTAATGTTTAACTATTTCAAGGTGATATTTTAGAGACAGAAGGTTATAAGGTGATGAAGTGATGAGGAGTTTACTTGTTTTGCATAGTCCTTAACACCTCATAACCTTAAACCCTCCCAACATTAACTTAGAGCAAACTCCAAGCTACCGTAAGACCTGCCATCACGATGCTTACCATGCTCATCAACTTAATCAAGATGTTGAGCGAAGGACCAGATGTATCCTTGAAGGGGTCACCTACGGTGTCGCCCACGATAGTTGCCTTGTGTGCATCGCTACCCTTGCCACCGAAGTTGCCTTCTTCCACATACTTCTTGGCATTGTCCCACGCGCCACCAGCATTTGCCATGAATACGGCGAGTACAAAACCTGAACTCAAGCTACCGATGAGCAAACCGAGCACACCTGATACGCCAAACACAACACCTGTCAAGATGGGAATGGCAATAGCAATAAGCGAAGGCACAATCATTTCCTGTTGCGCCGCACGTGTAGAAATCATAACACAACGTTCGTAGTCGGGTTCGGCTTCGCCCGTGAGAATACCCTTAATCGTGCGGAACTGACGGCGCACTTCTTCCACCATCTTGGCAGCCGCGCGACCCACAGCGTTCATGGTCAAACCGCAGAAGAGGAAGGACATCATCGCACCGATAAACATACCTGCCAACACCTTGGGGTTCATCAACGTTACTTCATAGTAGCGCATGAAGTCGGCAAAAGTCGCCTGTTGCAACTCTACAATTCTGCCGTCAATATTTAATTGTGTCGTGCCAATGCGTTCGAGACCGATGCGCACTTCTTCAATATAAGAAGCCAAGAGAGCAAGACCAGTCAAAGCCGCAGAACCGATGGCAAAGCCCTTACCTGTGGCAGCTGTAGTGTTACCGAGTGAGTCGAGGGCATCAGTACGCTTGCGCACTTCAGCACCGAGTCCGCTCATTTCAGCATTACCACCAGCGTTGTCGGCAATAGGTCCATAGGCGTCGGTAGCAAGGGTGATACCCAAAGTGGAAAGCATACCTACTGCGGCAGTACCGATACCGTAAAGCCCCATGGAGATGTTGCTCATGTCACCTCCTGTAGCAAGAAGGTAAGAAGCGATGATACCAATCACTACGGCAATCACGGGGATGGCTGTTGAGAGCATACCTACGCCGATACCCGAGATGATTACGGTAGCTGAACCTGTCAAACCGTTTTCAGAGATGCGCTGTGTGGGTTTGTAAGATTGTGAAGTGTAATATTCCGTTGCCTGACCAATCGTAATACCTACGGCAAGTCCTACTGCTACGGTGCAACCCATCTGCCACCAGTTTTCCAATCCGAGCAAATAAAGCACACCAAACGAAGCGATGACAATAAGCACGGAACTCAAGTTTGTACCTACCGCCAAAGCGCGAAGGAGGTCCTTCATCTTCGCACCTTCATGGGTGCGCACCGCAAAGATACCCACCAACGAGAGCACGATACCCACTGCCGCAATCAACATCGGCGCAATCACCGCCTTGTACTGCATATCCACATTACCACTTGCCATATAAGCCGCAGCACCGAGCGCAGCCGTTGCCAAGATCGAACCGCAATAACTTTCATAAAGGTCAGCGCCCATACCCGCTACGTCACCCACGTTATCACCTACGTTATCGGCAATCGTTGCAGGGTTGCGGGGGTCATCTTCTGGGATATTCGCTTCCACCTTACCCACAAGGTCGGCACCAACGTCGGCAGCTTTGGTGTAAATACCCCCACCGACACGTGCAAACAATGCCTGCGTTGAAGCCCCCATACCAAAGGTGAGCATCGTTGTGGTAATCATGCACAACTTTGCCGTGGGCGTAGCACCTTCGGGCACAAAAGCATCAAGGAGCAAGTACCAGAAAGAAATGTCCAACAAACCAAGACCTACAACTACGAGACCCATCACCGCACCACTGCGGAACGCGATGCGCAATCCGCCATTGAGTGATTCGCGAGCGGCATTAGCCGTGCGCGCAGAGGCAGCCGTAGCCGTCTTCATGCCCAAGAAACCTGCCAAACCCGAGAAGAAACCACCCGTCAAGAAGGCTACGGGAACCCAAGCATTTTGGAGGTTGAAACCATACGCCATAATGGCAAACAACAAGGCGAGGCAGATGAATACAATACCTACCACCTTATACTGTTGCTTCAAATAAGACATTGCTCCCGAACGTACTGCTGCGGCAATATACGTCATGCGTTCCGTACCTTCAGAAGTCTTTTTCATTTGTGCGTAGAAGAACCACGCGAAGCACAATGCCAGCAACGATGCTGCCGGGATGAGCCAAAATAATGTGTGTTCCATAGTATTTAGTATGATAGTTAAGTTTTGAGGTTATGAGGTCAACGGTCAATAGTCAACGGTCAACAGCCCCATCCGGATGGTAATCCGTTGTCTGTTGTCTATCGTCTGTTGTCTGTTGTCTGTTGACCGTTAATCCCACTTCGTGGTCTTTTCCTCCTTCGCACCTCGGCAATTCAAGTAAACTTGATTGCGCTCGGTTTGGCGTCGGGTGACCGTTGTCTACAATTCGCCGACTAAATTAAGGAAAATATTGCGAATACGGGGTAACATGCGCTAATAATTTAGGCAATAATATAGCAGTTGACCCAAATATAGTTTTTAAAAAAACTTTCGTCAGAGGATTTAACCATCCGATGAAGACTTTTAAATTGGGTCAACGGCTATATCATTGTCAAAAATCATTTCACACAGAACTCACAAAAATACACAGAGTTTACTCCGCAATTTTACTTATTTTTAGTAAACAGAAACAGATTACACAGGACTCCGTCCTGCAAAGCCAACCGTGTAATCTGTATAATCACGTTGATAAATAAACATTGTCTGCGAAAGTCTGCGCTGTCTGCGTGAGACCATCCCACCCCGCAGGGTTCTGTGTCTTCCGTGGATTGCTTTCCCCTCACAAGTTCGGACAGCGACTTTCAGTTCTGTGTGAAATTATTGCACGCAGAACAACGTAGACGCTTTGCGAAACTTTGCGCCTTTGCGTGAGAAGAAAAATATGTTCTTTTGTCCTTCTATATAACAAATTTCTAATTGGTTGATACACACAATTTTGCATTTAGTCTTGCTAATGTAATTTTTGCTCGTTCAATCTTCTTTAAAAGCAGTTCTTGTTCATCAATCCCCACATTTGTTTCATCATATTCGG
>JAZQXB010000090.1:0-6986 GCA_045632685.1 Alloprevotella sp. | reverse complement strand
GCTGGAGGCATGGTTCCCCCTTACGCAAGTCTGCCTGCCCGCGTTCGCCCCGCCCCGCCCTGCCGCGTCCTCGCTTATCCTTACGGGCTGCGGCGCGTCAGGTCGGTTCAGTTCGCCCGCGTTCGTGCAGCCTTGCGCCGTGTGCCCCATGCCTCCAGCCGTGCGGGCAGGGGGCTGAAACATCCTTACTGTCGGGGCTGTCGGGGGTCGGCACCCTCGGGGGCTCCTGCTGCGGGGTGTGCCCGATTTACATTTGTAAATTCAGCTTTATAAACCTGAATTTATGTTTGTTAAGTTACATTTGTGGGCTACGAATTTACATTTGTGAATTTACATTTGTGAATCTCCTTCGCAGTGTTAGTAACACTGCTGTAAATTTACGTTCACAAAACTTCTAACATGTTGGTTTTCAGCCTTGTGACCGCAAATTTACATTTGTAAATTAGGGGATGGGGTGTCATCATGCCGCCTTGCCCCGCCCGCCCGTGCGCGGCGGCGGCTCGCTTTGCCTCGTTCCCTCGCTTGCTTCGCTTCCTGCGCCCCGCCTCGCTTATCCTTGCGGGCTCGGCTGGTCTCGGTGCGCTGTGCTGCGCTCGTTCCCTCGGCTGCGCTCGCTCTCCCTTCTGGGCTGCGCGTTGTGTATCCTCGCCTGCGCCTTGTAGGTTCGCCGCCTGCTTCGCGGCTGCGAATCTATAAGGCGCGTTCCCTCGCTGCCGCCTTGCCCCGCCCGCCCGTGCGCGGCGGCTCCCCGCCTTGTCAGCCCGCCCATGCCCGAAGCCCCGCCCGCTGTTCGCGCGCCTTGTTCCGCTCTGCCTGCGCTTCGCGCCCGCCTCGCGGGGCGCGCTGCGTGCCGGGCTTCGGGCTGCGCGGGCTTCCTTCCCTCGCGCGCTCCCTTTTTTCAGGGTGAAGGCTCGCAGTTGTTAAGAAATCGTAATTTTTGCTTGACAAAAATTACGCTTTTTCGGGCTGAAAATGGGCTCCCGCTTGTCAAAGTGTTTCCGACTTCTCCGTCTCCACTCCGTCTCCGCTCCGTCCTCGCTCCGACCTCGCTCCGACTTTTGGATAGCTCGCTTTCGCTCACTATCTTTGCCCCGAACTTCTAATCACTCTCTTCATGGATTTCTACACAGATATAAAGAAGTCGGCCCCTTGGTGGCTGATGCTGCTGCTTCAGGTAATTGAGGCGCTCCTGCAGTACCTTGGTCAATAGTGCCTGGCTCGTTCGCTGCTCAGATTAATTGCCGCCTCGCGCGGCGCATGTTCCACTTATATACTATTATTTACTATGGCAAAAGGTAATCTTATCCTCGGCACAGCCCGAGGCAAGTTGGGCGATGTTGTGCTCGCCCGCCGCAATGGTAAGCAGACATCACGTCCGTACCTTGCAAAAATCGCTAATCCCCGCACCACGGGACAGAACTACCAGCGTATGGTGTTCGCAACCGCCGCTGCTGCAGCCAGCGCGCTAAACGGAATTATTGACCATTCGTTTGAGGGTATCAAGTATGGTCAGGATTCACGCAGCTACTTCATGAAGGAAGCTACCAAGCTACTTCGCGGCATCATGCAGCGCAGTGCGGCATCAGGCTGGGCACCCGCTGCTTGTGGGTCTTATGTTATTAAGGGTGCGGGTGTGCTCGTTCCCAACTACTTCAAGGTCTCAAAAGGCACCTTGACTGCAACCCCCGTGCTTGGCAACCTGAAAACCAACATTGAGGGCATTTCAAATGCTCTTGTTATGCAGTCGGCTTTGCAGACAGCAACGTTTGGCAACAACGCCGAAGAATATGCCGCCGCCCTGCGCGCTGCGTTCGGTTGCGACCCGGGTGACCAAATGACTTTCATTTTCTGCGGCCAAGATGTGAACGAGGCTCATGCAGTTGCTTCTTACAATGGTGAGAACAACTACCAGTCTTATGTTCAGATTGCGCGCGTTATCTTCAAGCCCTTTGAGGATATTGAGCAGGAAGGCAGCGCTCTGTCTTTGTTCACCGCCGTTGGTGGTGGCACCAATTACCAAATCAACCCCGCTGTCATCAACGAGCGTTCTATCAACGCTGCTGATGTTCTCTTCAAGGCTGACGGAAGCACCACGCTGGTGGCTACAGGTGCAAGTCCCATTACTATCTTCGCTGCTGCGATGATAAGATCCAAACTCGTTAGCGGTACATGGCTGCGCAGTAATGCATTACTTTCAGTGAACCCACGCGCGATTGGTCCCGTTGGTCCTGATGTAGTGGGAAGCTACGGAAACAATGCCGATGTAACATTCGGTAGTGACCGCTACCTTAATAACGCTGTTCCCGCCGAGCAGGCCGAGAACACCGCTGTTCCCGTTCCATCTTCGGAAATTTTGGCTATTGCCGAAGCGGACACTTTTGATGGTGCTGTAATTGCCAACTTGGATTCTGTTGATGACGTTGTTCTACCTGACGGACAGGATAAGTACATTAAGGTAGAGCTGGGTAATAACCCCTCAAGTGTGTACATTGGTATCAACGATGAGCAGACAAACAAGCCTGCAGTTATGGTGTTGGCTGACAATGTAGGTTTGAACACTTATGTTAGCCGTTCGGCTATTACAATCAATGGTGACGGAAGTCATGCCTATGTTTGGGTAGAAACATCGGATGGTTTCATAACCAAAGTTCAAGTTGCCTGCAATTCGTAATTTCGAATGCCTTGAAATCAACAGCCCCCGCGAAAATTGTCTGGTCCCGCGGGGGATTTCTTTTTGTCCTCGCGCGCCCTTCCCCCTCGCTATTCGTGTATTTCATACACTCATTATGATGTTCTGCAACATGTTTTTGACATTTCTATTAAACATTACGCGCCTTAGTTGAAGTTTTTGGAGTTTCTTTGCAGCGACAGCAGACAGGTAGTGCGGTGGGTGGTGCCCCGCATGAGCGAGAAGCTGTTGAACATAAGCAAGTCATTGCAGCGGCGGTGTCATTCTTTACAGAATGCCCGCCGTTTTTCTTTCTTGCCGTTCGATTCCGCTAATATCACCGCTGCAATGACACACAAAATTTCAAAGAGAGAAAGAGAATTTCAGTTATGTTGTTTCGTTGAGGTAAACAACGTTGCTATTGTACATGAGCACATTTCATTTGAGAAGATTGATGAATCAAGGAAAACCCAGTATGCTTATGGTTGTATGAAATGCTGCTTCCGTGATGAGCACTGCCGTACACTTATGGAGAAGATGATAGCGCCTTGTGAATATGACGGAATAATGGGTTGCACTACTTATTTCATACGCTTATGAAGTCCTACCCTTTTATCAACACTTTTAGAAATATGACAATAACAATCACACAAGAGGAATATGAGGCTATATCGTTTGCTATCGCCCAAATAGAAACAGAAGTTGAAGCGGCGAGTGATGATGACTTTATAAAAGCAGCGAATATAGCTCTAAGTGCCTTATACCTTATAATGGGAAAATATAAAAAGGCGAGATTCAAGGCGAGAGAATTTCAAGAGGTTAGGGCGGTTGTTGCTAATTATTATCGTGGTCAATGCCTAAGACCACGAGATATTGACGCATTGGCTCGTAAGATGTTAAGAAAAATAAATCAAAAATGAAAAGTTACCCTTTTATCGTTTCCTGCGATTGGTTCGCATACTCTTGCACGTGTGAGGCTTCCCAACAGCCTCACATTTGCGATGAGATTGTACACACTTCGGAAGTTCGGCACCTTGATAATGGGAGCACGCAGGTACAATCGTTTGCGCGCCGTTCACCCGACCTTGGGCAACACTTGACTGCGACAGGGTGCCCGCACACTTTCATTATCAAAGAGTCCACCGAACACCACCCTTATTATGAATCATCCGCGTGCGCGTATGTGGGCAATGCGCCACTTGCGCATTTGTTCTATCGCTGCAAACGCGCCGACCAGCCGTTTTCTTGTCAGGTTAAGGTAGATAATTCGCGGCTATACTTCGATGGTTGGGCAGAGCAGTTGGGATACCTGATTCAGGCACTTGGCTGGAAGATTTCACACGTTAACCGCATTGATGTTTGTGTTGACTTCAACCTGATGGCTGGCGGTCGTGTTCCTCTGCGATTCGTTCAAGACTACCTTTCAGAGCCAACAGCACAGCGCCCTTCGTTCATTCGCCATTCCTCTAATAAAGTGCGCGCCGTTCTCACAAGAAGGATTGCATGTATTGACTATCACACTTTGTCATGGGGCACCCGTGATAGTGCCGTTCAGGTTAATCTATACAACAAGAGCCTTGAGTTGATTGAAAAGACTATGAAGCCGTGGATTGTGGAACGTTGGAACGCTGGCGGCTTGCATCATGACCCAAAGGGAGAGTTAACGGGAAAGCCTTGGTTTGTGTGGCGATTGGAGTTCAGCATCAATCCCTCTGCTGTGTGCTTGCGCCGCAAGCCAAACGCCAATTTGCACTTCGATGCTGACCTCGTGCGGGAGATTGGCATCCATGATGTTTCGACCCCCGAGATGTTGTTGCAGACATTCCGCACACTCCTTCCCGCTTATTTCACATTCCACGTCATGACAAAAGATGCGCAGCAGGCTGGTCGGCGCGTCAAGGACTTGCCGACCATACAGCTGTTTAATGTTGGTCTTATGGCTGATGAGGGTGATGCTGTGATGTACAAGCCCGCATGTGTGAGGTATTTCAAGAAGTCAACGCGCACCGACAGACTATTGTTGAATCGCCTTCTGGACAACTACGAGAGTGCAGACCTAAATGTCAATGAGCGCGCTGCATTTCAGGTAGTGATAGACAAACTAATTGAGTTCTATAATGACAAGCGTGATGCGCTCCAGCGCGTCAACCTCGCTGATGATGTTCTGGACGAGTTCTTGCGCGAGAGTCTTGGTGCCAACAAAAAGAAGACTGTCACAGCCTCGAAGTCAGTCAAGCGCAAAGCATCACGCTGGGCGCGCATGCTTCGCGGTGTTCATTCCCAAGACATCATGTGTTTCGAGGAAGCACTTGCACAGTTGGAGACCCTTGAAGATACAGACCTGTTCAGGTCCTGCCTTGCCTTTGCGCAGCACGTTTCTTTCGGAGCGATGCCCGATGAAGCTATTTCGCAATGGGTTGATGAGGATGCAGAACGCTGCTACCTCGAGGACCGCGCAGCCCAAGACATGCTTGTTTCAAGCTCCGCAAATAACACCCCGCCGCAGGCGGCAGATTGCCTATGATAAATGTTTTGATAGCTTGTGAGGAAAGCCAAGTAGAATGCTCTGCGTTCCTGGGTGCTGGCTGTAATGCCTATTCTTGCGACTTGCAGGAGTGTTCCGGCTGCTTTCCGTCACGACACATCATTGGTGATGTACGCAGCTTGTTCGTGCCTGGCTCGTTCGCTATTACACAAGACGGGTTCCCGTTCTGCGTTCCTGAATGGGATTTGATTATAGCGCACCCGCCATGCACGTACCTTTCAAGAGCTGCTGGAAATCTGCTATTCAAGGACCACAAGATTGACGAGAATAGGTATAAACTCGGTCTTGATGCAGCTCGTTTCTTTATAGAAATGTACAATGCACCCGCTAAGTTCGTGGCTGTTGAAAACCCAGTCCCATTCAAGATTTTCAATTTGCCACACCCTGACTGCGCTATAAACCCCTCGGATTTTGGAGCACCTTGGCTGAAGAAAACACTATATTGGCTAAGGAACTTGCCGCCGTTAATGAGTGAGAAGTTGCACCCAACACCACGTTCGTTCGTGTTCAGCACTCGCGGTGGAAAACGCCGCTCGAAATCATTTCCCGAAGTAGCCGCCGCCATGGTGCATCAGTGGTTACCAATAATACTTAACACCAAATAAAGTTATGTTCTACTCCATTTCTTATTTTCACAAAGACGATACTTTTGCGTACGTCGACCGAGCAACTTATCAACAGGTTGATAAGGCTATTGTGCGCGCAGCTTTGCACTGCGCACAGTTCAACACCGACACCCCGAGTGCAAAAATAATCTATCAAGGCAAGAACGTGAGAAAGGTTGTGCGCGCTCTGGTTGTTGACAATCCCGAACCCAAATACCAATAGTTATGAGATATTTTGATACAATAGTAATTCACTGCTCCGCGACAAAGCGCGGGACAGATTTCCACGCAGCTGACATTGATAAATGGCATCGAGAGAAGGGTTACCGCTGCATCGGTTACCATTATGTAATAGACCTTGACGGAAGTGTCGAGGATGGGAGACGGCTGAACGAGATTGGTGCCCACACCAAAGACCACAACTTGCACACGATTGGAATCTGCTATATTGGTGGACTGGATGAGGAAGGGAACCCCTGCGACACAAGAACACCAGCCCAAAAGCGCGCGCTAAGGTGGTTACTGGAGCACTTGACGTACCTCGCAATCAATCAGGGATTCGGTTGCCCAAGGATAGTGGGACACCGCGACTTGACGCACGACCGAGACTGCCCTTGCTTTGATGCGATTTTAGAATACAACTAACTGCGGCACACCATAGTTGGCATTAGGTAAAGATTTGTTTATAGATGCCGAAGTTAGTAAGCCTCCCCTTGCGTGATGCAGTCGGGAGGCTTTGCTATTGAGTGAGAGTTGAGTGAGAGATGAGTGAGAGTGCGGTTTTCTGCGGCTTTGCCCCACCCTCCCGTGCGCGCCGCATCCTCGCCGCTCGGTCCGTCCAGGGCATTACAGGTGCTTAACCCACGCACGCAGTCGGTGCAAAGGAGCCTGCAGCCCCACGCCCGAACCCACGCTTCGCGGCTGCAGGCTCCTTTGCACCTCCTTCCCTCGCATCGCGCCTATAATGCCCCGTCCTGCCCTCGCCTAAACCCACGCACCTCCCATTTTACACTGCTACAACGAGTAAGAGTGAGAATTGAGTGAGAGTTGAGTGAGAGATGAGTGAGAGTGCGGTTTTCTGCGGCTTTGCCCCACCCTCCCGTGCGCGCCGCATCCTCGCCGCTCGGTCCGTCCAGGGCATTACAGGTGCTTAACCCACGCACGCAGT
>JAZQXB010000089.1:0-7866 GCA_045632685.1 Alloprevotella sp. | reverse complement strand
AGAAATTTGAGTGTCTGGGACACCTGCAAAATGTTTGGGCAATCATTTGGATTGCATTCCACGCTGATGGTTGTTATTAAAACCTCCTTCGCGTGTCGGTCGAACTTGTAAACATCGAAAGTTAGTGAAATCATTGTGGATGGCAAAAAATAGGTATAACATAAAAAAAAACTAACGTACATCTGCACCAGCATGATCGGACTTATACTTCGCGTACACGAAATCTTGGGGGTTGGTCGTTAGACCAAATGACAACCCCCTATCGAGCGGGGTGTATAAGTAAGAAGCCTTTCGGATGCGCCATAAGTAGTAAGCCCTGCATCTGGGTGCATAGGCCATGAACCAAAAGAAGGGCACACCAATTTGGATGGAGTAGTCCCGCCAGATCTCCACCGGATTGGTTTCATACTGAAAGTCAGACACCATGAAGAAGGCCACCACGTTTCTGGTGCCCTTCTCGATGACAAACACACAATCGTTTCTACAGTCGAAGTCCTTCGGGTAGGACTTTCGGAACTCGATTGTCTTGACCCCGCTGACAATAGCGTGGATCAGTTTCTTAGGTAATGTGATAACAACGTCCATAACTCCTGCAGGTTGTATTATATGCTCGAGGGCTCCGATGATATCTTTATCTTCCTTTGAAAGTGCGGCGATTGAGTGGCCAATTTTCTAAAATCAGCCCTTTCAGTACCGACAACTAAATTACCTAAGAGATTGTTAATCACTGCAGACCTTTTCCACCACCTTTCAGTCTTGCAAAAGTCATCAATAGCGGCCAACGTGGCCACGTCCACACGAATTGAAATAAGTTTTGTTCTCTCCATAGTTACAAATAATAGGCATTATGTTAATAAACTATTTATCCGATGAGCCATTATGATAAACAAAATGGCGGGGAAGGTTTTACCCGTCCCCACCATTAGCACCCATGGCGTTGTCGTTACGTTCGGGAGGCGCTCCTCAGCGTTGCTCCGTATCCTACGACGCTGCAAATATACGAAGAATAATTGGAATGGCAAGGGGTTGGGCACCACAAAGTGAACCCCCAACCCCTTATTTAGACGAAATCTAATCAGTACACGGAGATTAAATCATCCATAATTTGCTCGATGGCTGATTCTAACTCGTCACATACCATATCGATTGAGTCGGCACATTCAGCCCAAGCCAACACGCGGTCTGAATTTTGTAGGTTTTCCGGTGCGTTGTCGTACTTCTCTTGTTCAGATTCGCCAATCTCACGGATGGCGGTAACGATGTCGTTTAGCTGGTCGTAATAGCCCTCCAGCTGGGCGCGTGTTTGTTTGTTCATAACGCTAATGGGTTTAAGGCTGGCCACCGGAGTGGCCAGCGGGGTTAATAATTAATGGAATCCATTTTCATTGATTCTGGCCAGAATAACGATTGTGTGCGAGTTGCCGTGATATTCGGTCATCTCTAATAACCATTCACGACCATAGTGAGATGGGTTATCATTCCAACAACATTCGACCTTATAATCTACCTTTCTTGCGAGATTACGCTCACCTACCAGCCAACGCAAGGCACCTACATAGGTATCAAAGACTTCAACGTCCTGGTCTGGGTTGAAAACATGGCCACCTTTGTGACCGATAAACATACTTGTTACAATGTACTTCATAACGCTAATGGGTTTTTAAATATCTCGGGACTATCCCTTGATTTCTATAGCAAAGGTACGAAATATCGACGAATAAACCAAACGAAATCGACGTTCAGCCATATTTTATCGACGTATGGAAGAGCAGGGGCATGGGGGCAAGGCCACCATATAAACCACACAAGCCGCAGGGAGCGTGAGGGAGTCCCCGACCCCGAACCCCATAAAATCTTATTCATGAATTGTAATACGTCCTGCAGCTTTTTTTTTCAGCTACGATGGTGTCCTGCTTGCGCAAGCAGATCAGGACACCATCATAAAAAGGGTTCCAAGTCATCACGACCTGGAACCCCACCAAGAAAATTCGGTTATATTATATATCGAATATAGAGAACACGTTTACATCATTTGTGCGCCACCGGCACCAGCCAGAGCGGCCACCACGATTCTTATTACCTCGGCAAGAACTTGCCACCAATTTACTTTCTTCATGCCATTTGATATGCTTGGTAAATGAGTTTTTCGTCTGGCAACGGCCTGCCATTCTCGACTACACACATGGCCTGCACCAGCTTAACCATAGTGTCTTGGTCTGAATAGTCGATAGGTGCATCTGGAGCAATACCCATCAGTTGCGACACCATATCGATATATCGGTTTGTGTTATTCTCGTTGGATGGTGCCCATGCTGATATGATGGCGGCTATTGTCTGACGTTTGTAGTGCCAAATGTATCTACGGAGAAGTACGAAAGCGGCACGGAGTCCGTACTTCATGCTAATGAATTGTTCAAAGTTCGGGTCAGTGGGATATAGAACCTCCCCTAACCACACATTGCCTATTCTGATGTTTAGCGGATTGTTATTCCGAAACCCTCTGGGCAGTACTTCCTTGTTTGCCTTCGCCATAGATTTTACTTAGTTTAGTTACATAATACTGCAGGCCAAATATGGAACCAGCCAATAGGAAGGCCTGCGCGATGTACATGAGGGTACCGTTAGCCACGTCATCTATGTCGAAGACTTGGACAAACGCAAGCACGATACTGCTCATAATAAGCAGTACCGCGCAAGCATATTGGATTCCACTTTTGGTACCCATGTTTCAGAGTCTATCAACCCTCAAACCCGCTGGGGTCATCGTTGTCATAGAACACGGCAACGAGGTCGACGTTGTTCTGACCCATCGTGAACTCGTAGGTTGCACTATTGGAAGCCAACGTCTGCTGGCCACCACTCTGGGTGAACCATCCACCGAAGTAGTAACCGCTGGCAGGTGTTGCGGTCACTGAAACCGTCGCACCCTCGGCAACAATCTTACGGCCATTCTCGAAGCCCGTACCGCTGACGCTACCTCCAGCACCTGCGGTGATGTACACCATATGTGAACCATCTGGGATGGCTACACTCTCGGTTTCGCCCGAGAACAGAGTCAAACCGCGGGTCTGCGTCAGAGTGTAGTCGGAGGTCGAAATGGAACGAGCAGCAACCAACTTTGCGATGTCCTCGCCAGTTGCCACCTGGTAGTTGGCATAGTTGGCGGCCGCATTCGCGTTGTTATCCTTCATGCCATAGGCATAAATGATAATATCGCCCGACATCTCGGGGAAGGTGTGCGAGAACTTGCCATTTTCACCAGCGGTTGATTCGATGACGTCGGCCACCTTCTCCAGCATTTGTTCGCTGGACTTCTTATAGACGATGTACACGACACGCGCTACGCGTGAGCGAACGTCCTCTGAAACATTCACGGTGATACCCGTACCAGAAACACGCTGTGCCTCGATGGCGGGGAAGCCCGTGTTACCGTTGGTCAGCTGGATATTTTCGTAACTGACCTGCGCAGTACCACCAGAATAGATTATACCGCTAATGTTCTTCTTGATGAAGAGATTTCGAGATGACTTCAAACCCTCCTTGGGGATTGCAATCACTGGAGCCAAGGCAGCGGAAAGCTGGCTTGCCAACTTCAGCTTAGCACGCTGGGCTACCTGCCCTGCGGTGTTAGGGTTGGCGACGTTCGGCTGATACTCACGTGCAATCTGCTGACCAGCGGACACTGAATACACGATGGAACCTACCTTACCATTTGCCTTACCCTGCAAAGATGTAACTTTTGCCATTTTCAAATAGTGTATTAATTGGGTGGAACCCGCCAACCCTCGGATTTCGGCGATATACCTTAACGTCCGCAAAGGTACAAATTTTTTCGCGTCGGACAAGCGTCAGACCTGCGTCGGAGGATGGGCGGGGGTGCCCGCGATTAACTGACATTTTTTTGACAAAGTGGCCGCGAAGCGGCAACAAGAGTTTATGTATTTTTAACTTTATTTGGCTAAAAAATTGGCCGAAGGCCAAACAAAACATGAAAAACACACCGGGGGTGTGGGGGCAGAGCCCCCACGAAAAAAAGGGGGAATCGTGTACGTTCATGGCGCAGCGGAGGGTTCCCAAAAAAAATGGGTTCCGCGGAGGTCGGGAGCGGGAATCCCATAGTGACAACGGTTTTTTTGGGAGACCCAAGCCATGAACGGACGCGCCGAAGTAATCCCCGCCCCGGAGCGAAGCGGAGGGGCGCGCGCCGCCCGACCCCCAATGGGGAGGGCGGCGCGCCGGCGGCGCGGCACGCAGGCCGTAGGCCAGCGGGACGCAGGGGCGGCTGAAAAGGCGCGGGCGGGGAACCGCGCCCAGCCGACCCAAGCGCGGGCGGGGCCCCGCGCACAAGCCGCCGGACACACACCCGAGCTTGAAGTATTATCGCGCGCGCCCGCCACGGACGTCGCGAAGGCCACGGCCGGCGCAGGCGGCGGGAGCAGGCGCCCGACCGCCAGCCAAGTCCGGCCGAACGGCAGGCGGGTAAAGCGGAGCACAGCGCAAGGCGCGAGCACCGCCACCGCCAGCCGCGCAGGGGGGTTACGGGGGGCGGGGGAGCCCCCCGTGTTTCTCGCGCGTGAGCCCAGCGGGAGTGGGCGCGGGAGTAGTCCGCGTCCCGCCCCGATGCGCGGGGGGAGTTCGGGGGGGGCAGGGGAGCCCCCCTCGTTTTGCGCTGGACGTTAGATGGCGATGGGTGACCGAACCCCGCGCAGGCCGCCCGCGAGAAAGTGCGGGCGGGGGCGCGGGGCTCCGATGTTAGGTGCGGTAGCCGCGGGGGGAGTCCGAGGGGGGCAGGGGAGCCCCCCTCGTCTTGCGCTGGACGTTAGTTTGTCCCGCGTGTGTGCCTGCGTGTGCGTACCCGCGTGCCCGTGAGGTAAAATGTCTGCAAGCCGTGTGGCTATTGGGCATTTGGTCGTGTTCGATTGGAAATCGGACGGCGGTTCTACTGAACCGCCTTTTCTTGTCAGAACGTGGCGGTATTGTCGTTGATGTGAAGGAGTGCCTTCACTTCCTTCATAACTACTGACACGTGTAGTTCTGGGTGTCTGCATCGCATTTTCATGATGTCACGCAAGGCCTGCAGTTCTTCGTGTGACCATGGGTTAGCAAGGTCACTACGTTCGCAGTCATCAGTCAGAGCACGGATGAGTGTGTCGCAAGCAGTTCGTATCTCTTGGTCGGACTTGCTTTCCCGGTACATGCGTATCTTTCGCAACAAGCTATCGAGTGGCTTGTATAAAGTGGTACCTGCACCGAGTGGCTTTTGGTCACGACCAATTTTGTACGTGGTCTGCAAACCATCGAACACGAAGAGCACTTTGTCCCTGCATCGGTCTTTGCGTTTGTCTGGTTCGAAGTACTTGAAGTGAAAGTAGTGGTTCGCAAGGCTGGCAAACATGACGAGCAATCGGTCACGGCCTGCCCAGCAATCGAGCGTATTGCGGATGGATTGGTACGCTTTCTCCTTGCCATTGAGTTCGATTTTGTACCACTTCTTCACGCTCGACCTAACGCTAAATTCGACTCGCCACACGCGCACCTTCTCGCCTTTCATCGTGCATCGGTGTACATCGTCTATCATGTGACAACGTAACCATGCATCACGGATATATGGCTTGCCGTATGCGTCTAACTTGGGGTCGTAAAGTTCCAGTGTCTTATCATACATCTTGGTACCAACGTCAGATGTCATCGAGCCCCATGATATGGAGTTCCAGTCCTGGCCGTGCCACGTGTCAGAACCGTGTCCCGTGATATGGGTCTGGTTAATCTTGGAGTAAACACGCTGGAAGTATCTACGGACAAAGGCGGCTGGGTCATCGTTTCGGTCGAACTTCACAAAGTCCATGCAAACATCGACTCGACTGATGCGAACATCGGTGTATCCGTGTGCATCGAGAAAGTCCTGCATGGCCTGCGCTGCATCATCGAAATAGCAAGCACGGTTTGTAAGCCTGATGTGCGTTTCGTTGGCCGCATGAATCCCGTGAACTCCTTGGCTGGCTGGGTCGCGTCTTACCTCAATGAGTGGCAAACCGTCGGTACCATCGAGTGTAAACATTTGCCTATACACGCGCGTGCCATAGCCACGTTCATGTACGACAAAACCACGCGACGCAAAATATGCTGCATCGTGTGGCTCGTCTGGTGGCTCCAGCGCGTGAACTTCCAACCAATCGAGGTTAATACAACGTACCCGTGTGCACGACGATGTGGTTTGTCCGTTGGATGAGTTTGTTCTCTTTGAAGTAGGCATATAAGCTAACCCGGTTTCCGTTGTGGTGTCGCAAGCATGCAAACAACATATCCGAAGTAATCCCGCTGGAACGGAACTGCACGTGATAGCCTTCGGACAAAAGTGAGTCCACACGCGCGTTAAACGTGTGGACTGCCTTAATTCGATTAACCTGCATTAGTGTCATGACTCTCCTCGGGTTCGTTGAACTTCATAATCCAGCCGTTTCGGTCTGCCACGAACTTCTCTCCGTTTCGGCTGACTAACGGCCACAACTCCACGGCCTTCTTATCTCGAACTAACTCTTGGCATTGGTAGTACTTATTGACGCTGACTTCGTGGCCGTCGTTTGCATCATACAACTTGCTGGGCACGTCATCAGTGCGTCCACCAAGTAACTCAACTGAACGAACACGAACACGTAAACCAGCCTTCATGCATCTATCCTTAGCAGACGAATAAACACGCAAGGTCGCTGACCCCTGCACGAACACTTGCTGACCTCGTTTCAGATACTCCAAAACCTTCGGCCTGCCATCCATCGTGCAGTCGACCCATGTCGTTGTATCATGAACCTGCCCTGCATCATCCGTCCATCGTTCCGTATTAGCAACACGAAATGAACAAAACTCGCGTCCGTCAACATTCTTGACTTCTGCATCGCCACCAATGTGACCAATTAAAGTAACTTGTAACATAATGTAATAAATAATTTGGGTTAATAACTACGCAAATATGTGCGCACAATAGAACAAACAAAAGCAAGCAATCACTATGAGCGCAAAGACGATGCGCTCTGCCTGCGACTTCATGAAAGCATTGATTACATTCATCATAAGACATTTGGTTTTTTACGTTTTCCGCTTGGGTAATTTGTGGTTTTAAACAATAGTCACGCGGACACCGAAGGCCTGCGGATAGAGAAATTTGAGTGTCTGGGACACCTGCAAAATGTTTGGGCAATCATTTGGATTGCATTCCACGCTGATGGTAGTTATTAGAACTTCCTTCGCGTGCCGGTCGAACTTGTAAACATCGAAAGTTAGTGAAACCATTGTGGATGGCAAAAATTAGGTATAACATAAAAAAAAACTAACGTACATCTGCACCAGCATGAGCGGATTTATACTGCGTGTACACGTAACTTTTGGGATTGGTCGTAAGACCAAACGAAAACCCCCTATCGAGTGGGGTGTATAAGTACGAAGCCTTTCGGATGCGCCATAAGTAGTAAGCCCTGCATCTGGGTGCATAAGCCCAGAACCAAAAGAAGGGTACACCAATTTGGATGGAGTAGTCCCTCCAGATTTCCACCGGATTGGTTTCATACTGAAAGTCAGACACCATGAAGAAGGCCACCACGTTTCTGGTGCCTTTCTCGATGACAAACACACAATCGTTTCTACAGTCGAAGTCCTTCGGGTAGGACTTTCGGAACTCGATTGTCTTGGCACCGCTGACAATAGCAGTGATAAGATTCCTGGGTAATGTAATAACAACGTTCATAACTACAAATAATAGGCATTATGTTAATAAACTATTTATCCGATGAGCCATTATGATAAACAAAATGGCGGGGAAGGTTTTACCCGTCCCCACCATTAGCACCCATGGCGTTGTCGTTACGTTCGGGA
>JAZQXB010000088.1:0-58609 GCA_045632685.1 Alloprevotella sp. | reverse complement strand
TCCTGCACGCGGCATGGCTGGTTCAGACTTGCGTCCATTGACCAATATTCCTCACTGCTGCCTCCCGTAGGAGTCTGGTCCGTGTCTCAGTACCAGTGTGGGGGATTAACCTCTCAGTTCCCCTATGTATCGTAGCCTTGGTGAGCCGTTACCTCACCAACTAGCTAATACAACGCATGCCCATCCGTAACCGTCGGAACTTTCAATATCAAATGATGCCATCCAATATATTATGGGGTATTAGACCAAATTTCTCCGGATTATCCCCCAGTTACGGGTAGGTTGCATACGCGTTACGCACCCGTGCGCCGGTCGCCACCAAGTATTGCTACTCGTGCTGCCCCTCGACTTGCATGTGTTAGGCCTGCCGCTAGCGTTCATCCTGAGCCAGGATCAAACTCTCCATTGTAAAAAAAGTTTTGTTAATATCTTGGCTTGTTTCTCAAAGGCATTGAATTCAAAAACCTTGAATATTTTTGAACGTATTTAGCTGCTTCATTACTTCAAAGAACATATTGTTCGTGATTCATCCTTGCGATTTGTCACGCCGCTTATCTTTAAAAGCGGACTGCAAAGGTAAGGACTTTTTTTGAACTTCCAAATTTTTTCGAAACTTTTTTCTAAAAATTTTTCTTTTCAATTTTTCTCAGAACTCGTGTGCTTTCGTTATTTCTTGAAAGCGGATGCAAAGGTAGCGACTTTTTTCAAACCTGCAAGCGTTTTGCAAATTATTTTTTGGGCTAATTTTTAAGATTTTTTATAAACTACTAATAATGCGCACTTTACGTTTCGGGGCAATTTTCACTTTTAACATTGCCTTAACATTGGGTTTTTGGGCACTTCACACACACTGCCCCATCAGCCCCCTATATAATATATAGGTATAGTTTTTACCCTCATTTCACCCCTCCCCGATTGGCACACACAAGGGGCAAAATATCCCTCTTTTATTTGTTCTCTTTGCGCATTATTCGTACCTTCGCACAGCAAACAACGCGGCACTAAAGGGATGAAAACGACAAAACGACACATCATACTACTCCTCTTGCTCTGCATTTCGAGCCTGATTTATGCCCAAAATGGCAACATCGAGCTGGGAGCAAGAGTTGGATACAACGCCACATTTGGCAATTTTTCGGCTGCAACACTCAAGGCCGAGCACAACTTTGGGGCGAACTTTTCGCTCAGAGGCGGTATTTTCCAGAGTTCCTATGAGCGTTTTGCCACCGAGGTGCGCCCCGCATATCGTCACGAGCTGAGCTTTGGTCACCTCCACTTCGAGGGTCTGATGCACTACGCAACCCAGAGCAACCACCACACCTATGCCCTTGGTGGAGGCGTAGGCATTACCACCTCACACTTCTTTGCCACCCTCGGCTACTACTTCCGAGCCCTCGGCAACGCCACGGAAAGACTAACCGAGCCATTCAATCTCTACTACAAATTTGGCGTAAGTTGTCTGCCCGACGTGCAGGATTGGGATCTGCTGGTCACATTTTCCAACAGCCACCTTCTCGAATTGGATCGCCACTATCAGCCCTCGCTTGCCATTGACGGCTGGTGGCACCTCTCGGAGAAGATGGGCGCAACCCTAGGCCTAAGTTATAAGCCCACCGGCATCTTCCACATCTCGACCACCTACTATCAACTCTATGCAAACTTCGGCGTATGTTACAAATGGTAAATAAAAATATAGGTATCTTGGGCGTAGCACTCCTTCTGTTGGGCTGCGACCGTGTAGATTTCAAAGGCTTTGTAGTCCCCACGGGCGACTTGGTCGATAGACGTTTTGAGCAGAGCTTCGAGCTCCACAATGAGGCCCCCGTGGCCTGCGTGGAAACCCCTGAGGAATATCTCATCTATGTCGGCACCGACCCTCACATTGGTGACACCACCCGCAACCTCGACACTTTTGTGGCCGATTTACGTGGCGACACCTCGGCGAGTTTCGGTATTCTGCTTGGTGACTGCATCGACAAAATTGGCAGTATGCCCATCTATGCAGAGGCCATTGCACCCAAAAATTCCGAGCAGGATCAGCCCATCTTCTCCGTGCTCGGAAACCACGATACCTACTTCTCGCAGTGGGACAAGTACCGCGAACACCTGGGCCCCTCGGTCTATTGGTTTGAGGTCACCCACCCCGCAAGCAAGGATCTCTTCGTTGCGCTCGACACCGCAAACGGCACACTCGGCAAGCTCCAAATGGCGTGGCTGCGCGACTTTCTGCCCACCCATCGTGCGGAGTATCGCCACTGCATCATTATCACCCACACAAACATCTTCTATACCGACAATTCGCAGAACACATCGGGCAACCTCCCCATTGAGGAGACGATGGCACTGCTTGATATATTCACCAAGAACAACGTAACCCTCTGCCTGCAAGGCCACGACCACCATCGCGAAGACCTCACCTTCGGAGGAGTACGCTACACCATTGTCGGCACCCTCCGCGACGAGGTTGCAAATCCCGAATACCTGCGTGTGCGTATCCTCAAAGAGGGCGTGGAGTATGAGTGGTATGGAATTTAGGGTTATTTTTTCCGAAGGGGAGATGTCAACCGTCCTTAAAGTCTTTAAGGACTTTTGACGTTAGACAAAATCAAATTATTTCTTATCTTTGTATTAGATTTGGCGCCGATGTGGGCGCAAGAATAAAACACAAGCCTATGGCAACACCTGCAACACTTGAAGCGATAAAGGCCCCTTTGAAGGAGGAGATGGCGGCCTATGAGGAGTTTCTGCGCGAGGCACTCCACTCGGAGAGTCGCTATTTCGACGACATACTGAAATACATTTTCGACAACCGAGGCAAGGGTGTGCGCCCCACTCTCGTGATGCTGTGGGCAAAACTTCTTTCGGGTGGCAAGGCCTTTGGCAAGCGCGTATTGCTCTCGGCGTCGCTCATTGAGCTTATCCACACCGCCTCACTCGTACACGACGATGTGATCGATCGTGCGGATGTGCGCCACGGCAAATCATCGGTCAATGAGCGCTACGGTGGTCGCAACGCCATACTCACGGGCGACTTCATCCTCTCGCGCATCTTTGAGCTCGGTATGGAGAGCCTCGAATTCGACATCCTCACCTATGTTTCCCACGCTATCAAGTGGCTCTGCGAGGGCGAGGTGATACAAGACGAACAGACCAAAACGCTCGGAATGACCCACGAAAGTTACTACGATATCATCGACAAGAAGACCGCCTCGCTCCTGGCAATCAGCTGTGGCGTAGGTGCTGTGTCGGTGAAAGCACCAGCAAAGGAGGTTGATGCTGCATACGAATTTGGCCGTAATATTGGTATGGCATTCCAGATCAAGGATGACATTCTCGATTATGCCGCAGCCGATCAGACGGGCAAGCCCACCTGTGCCGACCTTCGTGAGCACAAGATCACTCTCCCACTCTTGGAGGCAATGAGGTCTATGAGCCCCAAGGAACAGGAGGACGTGAGGGAGCTTGTGCGCAGGGGTGATGATGAGGCGATTGCCCAAATCCGCGAGGTTATCATCGCCAACCAAGGCATTGAGCGCGCAGAGGAGATTATGGCTGAGTATATCGCAGCAGCCAAGGCGGCACTCTCCAACCACCCTGAGAGCCCCTATCGCACCTCGCTTGAGCTGATGTGCGACTTCCTCGCCCAGAGGAAACACTAAGCACCACATATCGACATCACACCCATTCCAAGGCTACTTTGTGACGAGGGATGGGTGTTTTCTTTTACATTAGGCGCAAGATTTGCAGAAAAAGTATTATATTTGCAACTAATATGCGAAAACTCTACATCATAGCGGGCTGTAACGGAGCAGGAAAAACCACTGCTTCCTACACAATGTTGCCCGAAATGTTGGATTGCCGCGAGTTTGTCAATGCCGACGAAATCGCTAAGGGTCTTTCGCCATTTAACCAAGAGCGTATGGCTATCGAGGCGGGCAGGATTATGCTCCAACGTATGGAGGACCTCCTGAGCCAAGATGAGGATTTTGCCTTTGAGACAACCCTCGCATCACGCTCCTACACGCAGTTCATCGAAAAGGCACACGCCAAAAACTACTTCGTAACATTGCTCTTCTTCTGGCTCCCATCGCCCGAATTGGCAATAGAGAGGGTGGCTACGCGCGTGGCCGAGGGTGGACACAACATTCCGGAGGATGTCATCCGTCGTCGTTACGACAGCGGCATCCGCAACTTCAAGGCTCTCTATATGAACGCCTGCGACTTCTGGACCATCTATGACAATAGCGGTACCAATGAGGTCAAACGCATAGCTTGGGGCACGGGCTCCGAGGTAAAGGAGGTTCTGGAGCCAGAGTCGTACCAAAAAATTATGGAACTATGAGTGATGTAGAACTTCAGCAACTGCAAGAGAAGATAGATAACGGTGTGCGTCTGGCACAGCGCCGACTCATCGAGCGCACAATTAAGGAGAATGGCGACCTCGTGGTAGAGCACGAGGGTGAAATTATGCGCATCAAAGCCGAAGAACTTGAGGAGTTGAGAGTTGAGAATTGAGAATTGAGAATTGTTTGAAGCTTTTTGTAAAAAGCTTCTCCAAAAACTTTTAGTGCAGACTTTGCTCTGCCTTAAAGTCCTTAAAGTCTTTAATGACCTTAAAGACCTTAAAGACCTTAATAAAAAAGTCGATTGACGGTTGACAAAAGAAAAGAGGACCTGGAAAAATCCAAGTCCTCTTTTCTTTTCCACGCTCGCTATACCAAGGCGAGGTTCAACACCTCATCAACCGTCTTGACGTAGTGGAAAACGACACCTTCAAGATAGTCCGCCTTGATCTCAAGGATATCTTTGCGATTCTCCTCGCTCAAAATAATCTCGGTGATACCCGCACGTTTAGCTGCAAGGATCTTCTCCTTGATACCGCCCACGGGGAGCACGCGACCACGCAGGGTCACCTCGCCCGTCATTGCGATATGCTCCTTCACCTTACGAGCAGTGTAGGTCGAAGCAATGGAGGTCACCATTGTAATACCCGCGCTGGGGCCATCCTTGGGCACCGCACCCTCTGGCACGTGGATGTTGATATCGAATTTCTCGAACTTCTCCTTCTCAATGCCGAGCTCCTCGTGGTGGGCCTTCACCCACTCCAAAGCAATCGTCGCCGACTCCTTCATCACGTCGCCCAGATTACCCGTGAGGCTCAAAGCGCCCTTACCGGGTGTGAGGAGCGACTCGATATAGAGGATATCGCCACCCACCTCGGTCCAAGCGAGGCCCGTAACAACACCTGTCATACCGCCCACCGAATATTTCTCCCTGGAGAACTTCTGGGCACCGAGGATCTCCCTCGCCTGCTCGGCCGACACCTCCACTTCATAGCTCTCGCCGAAGGCTATCTGTTTTGCTCGATGACGGGCAATTTTAGCGATCTGTTTATCCAACGAACGCACACCGCTCTCGCGTGTATAGTCATCAATAATCATCGCCAAAACCTCCTTCGAGATAGTCATCTGATCGGGGGCAATGCCGTGAGCCTCACGCTGTTTACCCACAAGGTGTCGAGTTGCGATTTCGAGTTTTTCATCCATCACATAGCCCGCAATATTAATCATCTCCATACGGTCGCGCAGGGCCTGCGAGATGTTGCCCACATTGTTGGCAGTAGCGATGAAGAGCACCTTCGAGAGGTCGTAATCGATGTCGATATAGTTGTCGTGGAAAGTGGAGTTCTGCTCAGGGTCCAAAACCTCCAAGAGGGCACTCGAAGGATCGCCGTGGTTGGAACGGCTCACCTTATCCACCTCATCGAGGATAATCACGGGATTTGACGAGGCGCAACGCTTGATGGTGTCGATAATACGACCGGGCATCGAGCCGATATAGGTACGGCGGTGACCACGAATCTCCGACTCGTCGTGCAGACCACCCAACGAAATACGGCCAAATTTCCTACCCAATGCAGCCGCCACACTCTTACCGAGCGAGGTCTTACCCACTCCGGGAGGGCCATAGAGGCAGAGGATGGGGGATTTCAGGTCGCCTTTGAGTTTCATCACTGCCAAGTGCTCCAAGATGCGCTCTTTGACCTCCTCCAAGCCGAAGTGATCCTCATCGAGCCTCTCGCGCGCCTGCTGGAGATTCATATTATCCTCCGTCAAGTCGTTCCAAGGCAGGTCGAGCATTGTTTCGAGGTAGTTGATCTCCACCGAGTACTCCGCAACTGCGGGGTTCAGACGCTCCAATTTCTGTACGCCCTTCTCAAAAGCGGCAGCCACCTCATCGTTCCAATTCTTATCCGCAGCTCTCTCGCGAAGTCGCTGTGCATCACCCACTTCGTCGTGTCCGAGCTCATCCTGCAAGGTGCGGATCTGCTGCTGGAGGAAGTACTCCTTCTGCTGCTGATCAATCTCCTGTTTCACCTTCGCCTGAATCTGATTTTTCAGCTCCACAAGCTGGCGCTGATTGATCAAAATTTCGAGCAATTTGCGCGAGCGTGCCAAGAGACCGGGAGCTTCCAGAAGCTTCTGACGCTCGGCATCCGTGAAGTCCATATTGGAGCAGATGAAGTTGATAATTCCACGCCTCGAATCGATATTCTTGATGGCAAATGTCGCCTCTTTGGGCACCGCAGGAGAGATGGAAATAATATCCAACGCAACATCCTTTACGGAATCCACAATAGCCTGAAACTCAACATTATTCTTATCAGGAGTTACATCCTGCAACACACTCACCGTAGCCCTCATATAGGGCTCCGAGCGGAGGTATTCGATGACCTCAATTTTCTCCAATCCGTGGAGGATAACAGTCAGGTTACCATTGGGCATTTCGAGGATCTTGAGGATCTTGGCAGCCGTACCCACGCGATACATATCGTCTGCCGCAGGGTTCTCCACGTCGGCCTCCCTCTGCAACACCGCACCAAGCACACCGCCCTCGCGCTCCACATCCCTGACAAGTTTTATACTCTTCGCCCTGCCCACCGTAATAGGGGTAATAGCACCTGGGAAGAGCACCGATGAACGTAGCGACAATATGGGCAGTTCGGAGGGGATTGCGACCTTATCGCCGAGCTCATCCTCGTCACCGACGATGGGTATCACCTGCTGGATACCCTCGGCAGCCTCACCAATGCCTGCTACGATTTCAAATTCTACGCTTTTATTCTTATTTCTATCCATAGTTGCACAATTATCCAAATCTATATATTTGGAACGCAAATATACTACATTTCGTACGCCAAACCTCCCCAAAGGGGAAAAAGTTATTAACAATCGAATTGAGAATTGAGAATTGAGAATTGACCCTAAAGACCTTAATGACCTTAAAGACCTTAGAGACCTTCCCCCTCCAACCTCACCCCCTTATAACCTCAAGACCTCACCCCTTATAACCTCATAAAATATGAATCTCACCTCCTTCGCGCGTCCCGCCCTGTTGCGTCGCGCCAAAAAGATTGACCGATATTTTACCCACGCTGAAGAAATCCAGCGTGCCGTTCTTGCGCGCTTGATTAAGAATGCGGCAAAGACGGAATGGGGACAGAAGTACGGCTATGCCGCCCTCAAGTCATACGAAGACTTTGCGGCGGCTGTACCCCTCAATGACTACGAAACCCTCAAGGAACCCATCGACCGCATGCGCCATGGGGAGAAAGACGTGCTCTGTAAGGGTCGCGTAAAGTGGTATGCCAAGTCGTCGGGCACAACGAACGACAAGAGTAAGTTCATCCCTGTGAGCAAGGCTTACTTGAAGGACACCCACTATAAGGGGGGCGCTGATGTCGTAGCCCTTTACCTGCGCAATAATCCCAAGAGTCGCATTTTTGACGGGCGTGCGCTCATCCTCGGAGGCAGTCACGCCCCCAACTACGACACGAAAGATTCACTTGTGGGCGACCTCTCGGCAATTTTGATTGAGAACATCAGTCCCGCGGTCAACTTCTTCCGCATTCCTAAGAAGGAAGTGGCACTCCTTTCCGACTTTGAACAAAAGCGCGACCTCATTGCTGAATACGCCAAGGACAAGGACGTCACCAACATCTCGGGTGTGCCCTCGTGGATGATGGCGGTGATTCACCGTGTGCTTGAAATTACGGGCAAGGAGACGTTGGATCAGGTGTGGCCCAACCTTGAAGTGTTCTTCCACGGAGGTGTGGCGTTCACGCCCTACCGTGAGCAGTACGAACGCCTTATCCCCAGTGCGAAGATGCACTATATGGAAACGTACAACGCTTCCGAGGGCTTCTTTGGCATTCAGAACGACCCCGCCGACAAGGCAATGCTCCTCATGCTGGACTACGGCGTGTTTTACGAGTTTATTCCCCTCGAACACCTCGACAATCCCGAAGGTCATGTCGTACCGCTGTGGAAGGTTGAGGCAGGCAAGAACTACGCCATCCTCATCTCCACCACCTGCGGCCTTTGGCGCTATCAGATTGGCGACACCGTGAAGTTTACTTCGGCAAATCCTTATAAGTTTATCATTTCTGGTCGCACCAAGTGCTTTATCAATGCCTTCGGTGAAGAACTTATTGTAGACAATGCCGAGAAGGGACTCGACATGGCCTGTAAGGCTACGGGCGCTGTGGTAAAGGAATATACCGCTGCCCCAGTATTTATGGACAACGACGGCAAGTGTCGCCACCAGTGGGTGATTGAGTTTGACCGCCAGCCCGCCGACATCGCAGCCTTCGCAAAGTTGCTCGACGAAAGCCTGCAGAGCATCAACTCCGACTACGAAGCCAAGCGCTACAAAGACCTTACGCTCCAACCCCTTGAGATTGTTGTAGCGCGCCCCAACTTGTTCAACGACTGGTTGAAGAGTAAGGGCAAATTGGGTGGGCAACACAAGGTGCCCCGCTTGGCAAACAACCGCGATATTATCGAACAAATCCTCTCCTTGCAGTGAAACAATCCATCCTCGCCCTCCTCGCGGCGCTCGCCCTCCTTGTGGGATGCCACTACGACAGCGACGTGATGACCCTCGAGGGCACTATTAAGAATGTAAAGCAAGTAGACCTCTACGTCTACGCCGAGGGGAGCATGAATCCCCGAGTTGATACCATCCGTGTGCGCGGCGGAGCGTTTACCTATGAGCGCAAACTCACGGCGCCCGAGGTGTTGACCCTGCTTTACCCCAACTTTTCCGAGATGCTCCTCGTTGCCGAACCCGGTAGTGAGGTAGAACTCGTTGCCGACGCCTCCAACCTTTCGGAGACGGTCATCAAGGGCACGAAGGAGAACGAACTCCTCACCGAGTTCCGCCACGCCACCAACCGTAAGAGCGAAAGCGAGCGCCGCCTTGCCGCCCAGCAGTTCATCTACGACAATGTCCAGACGCAAGCCGCCGTAGCCGTCTTCCGCGAATACTTTGTGAAGGCAGAAAATCCCATTTATTTGGAAGCGCAGCCTTTGCTGGACACACTCTCGTTGGCACAACCCGACAATGAACTCCTTCGTGCGATGCTCGTTCGCTTTACACCCCGGTTGCTTTGCGCCGTGGGGCAAAAGGTGCCCACCTTTGAGGAAATAACTCTTACGGGAGACACCTTGACCAACACCCAGTTTGAAGGAAAACCCATGGTCATCGTTCTATGGGCAACATGGGTGAGAGACATGCGCAAGCAGTTGCGCAACCTTGACCATTTGCAACAGACGTACGGCAAGGACGTCAACTTCCTCCTCATCTCGCTCGACCCCTCGCGCAAGGACTGCGAGCGCTACCTCAAGTATGACACCGTCCATGCCCCCATCATCTGCGACCAGCAGGCACTGCTCTCGCCCCTCGTATCCACCTTCGGACTTCGCCAAATGCCCACCTTTATCGTAGTCGATAAGGAAGGCACCATTCTCAAACGCGACGTGCTCCCCAAAGATTGGGAGGCTACAATAAAGGAATTGTTGAAATAGCAGTTCCTTTAATTGTTTAGGGGAGGTTTGAGGTTTTGAGGTTATGAGGTTTTAAGGTTTTAAGGTTTTAAGGTTTTGAGGTTTTGAGAGGATGAAGTCCCAAGCATAGTCTTTTAAACCTTTAACACCTAATAATATATTTCAAACTTATGCTTGTTAAAACGCATTCTGCTACTGTCAACGGACTCACGGCACTCTCTGTTGCGGTAGAAGTACATACGGCAAAATCAGCACAAACGAATTTCATCATGGTGGGTCTTCCCGACAACGCCGTGCGTGAAAGTCGCTCGCGTGTTACGGCGGCGCTTCAGAATTCCAAGATATACCTCCGTGAACCGCAACTCACCACAGTAAACCTTGCCCCTGCAGATGTGCGCAAGGAGGGGACGGGCTTTGACCTTCCTGTGGCTATCGGCATGGTTGCTGCAGGGAATATTATGCCCACAGATATGCTTGACCGCTACATGCTCGTGGGCGAACTCGGGTTGGACGGTTCTATCCGCCCCATCAAGGGTGCGCTACCCATAGCAATCAAGGCGCGTGCAGAAGGTTTTGAAGGACTGATTGTACCCGAGGAGAATGTGCGCGAGGCCGCAGTTGTAAACCAATTAAAAGTCTATGGTGCCAATCATTTGACCCAGGTCATCGCCTTTTTAAGTGGTGAACCCACGTTGGAGCAGACCATTGTCAACACGCGTGAGGAGTTTTATCAAGCGCAAGCGGAGTGCCCCTACGATTTCAGTGAGGTAAAGGGTCAGGAGAATGTGAAGCGCGCCTTTGAGGTAGCCGCCGCAGGTGGTCACAACCTCATGCTCATCGGTGCCCCAGGCTGTGGGAAGAGCATGATGGCAAAGCGCATGCCCTCCATCCTTCCGCGCCTCACGCTTGCCGAAAGTCTGGAAACGACGCAAATACATTCCATTGCCGGATGCCTTGCTTCAGGCACTTCCTTGATTACGCGTCGCCCCTTCCGTGCGCCGCATCACACGGTGTCAGACGTAGCGCTCATTGGTGGGGGAGCAAGTTTTCAACCTGGCGAAATTAGTTTGGCGCACAACGGAGTTCTCTTCATGGACGAACTACCAGAATTTTCGAAAGTGGCACTCGAAACCTTGCGCCAACCGCTTGAAGACCGCGTTATCAACATCTCGCGCGCCAAATACCGTGCTTCGCTCCCTTGTTCCTTTATGCTTGTGGCGGCCATGAATCCCTGTCCCTGCGGCTACTACAATCACCCCACGCGTCGCTGTGATTGCACCCCTGGTCAGGTACAGCGCTATAAGAATAAGATTAGCGGACCGCTCCTTGACCGATTGGACATGCACGTAGAGGTGGTGCCCGTGTCGCTTGACGAACTTACGAAGGCGCCAGCGGGAGAAAGCAGTGCGCAAATCCGTGAGCGTGTCGAGAAGGCGCGTGCCATTCAGGCGGAACGCTTTAAGGACAGCAAGGGCATCCATTGTAATGCCCAAATGACCGACGCGCAAATCAACACCTTCGCCACTCCCGACGCAGCAGGTGAACAACTCCTACGCGCCGCTATCCGCAAACACGACCTTTCTGCCCGTGCCTACAACCGCATCCTCAAAGTGGCGCGCACGATTGCCGACCTCGAAGGCAGCGAAAAGGTAGAGACTATGCACATCGCCGAAGCCATCGGGTATCGCAATCTGGATAGAGGCGACTGGGCAGAGCGGGGGATGTAATTGATTGAAGAGAATATCTGAGGTACGGATGAGCAAGGAAATATCATCACAGCCAATGTTGACATGAATAAAAACAGAATTGCGTTTATTGACTTAGCCAAAGGGCTTTGCATAAGTATTGTGATGCTTTTCCATATTAGGGGCATCACCCCCGACTCCTGCCCGTTATCGCCCGTACTGTTCACGGCGTGCATGCTCCCACCGTTTTATTTTCTCTCCGGATACTTCTTTAGGGAAGAAACGACCATGCGCCAATTTTTTCTAAAGAAGGCCAACAGACTGCTGGTTCCTTTCGTGTTCTTCTACCTGACAACAGCGGTTCTCATTCCAAACATCTTGCATTATATGTTTGGAATGTCATTCAACACCGTTGTCGGCTGGCCCTCGCTGTGGGCGTTTGTCTGGCCTGGCCAATATCCGAACATTCCGTTATGGTTTCTTTGGTGTCTTTTTGTGATGAACATGGTGTTTCGTTCCATCCTCGCTTTAAGCAGACTGCTGGTTGCCAGAAATTGGATGGGAACGACGGCTATTCTGTGTGTGGGCTGTACCTTTTTGGGTTGCTATGCAAAGAGTACGCTTGATACCGATATTGCCAATATATTTGAAGCCTTGATAAATCTGCCATTCTTTGTCGTTGGCTTCCTTTTAGGTCAGAAAGACTTCATCGCCCGCATGGACGCAGCATGCCCTGCCGTGAAGATGGTGTTAATCGGCATTGCTTTTGGGTTTTCATTGCTTAGTTGCTTGAATGTTGATGACAACAAGGTGTGGATAAACACGCTCATTTATTATGTTTCAGGCTTAGCAGGCACATTCTTGATTCTATCCATTTCCTCAATCATTGTCAAGCTGCCGTTAATCTCATATTTAGGCAAGTATTCCATCATCACGGTACTTACACATGGCATCATGGTGCGCATGGGCACCCAATATTTCTTAAAGGTTTCAACCGTTATCAATCCAAATATTGCAGTCATAGCGTTTTGGACGGTCATGGCGCTGTCTTATCTTATCATCATACCGTTTTGCAATCACTATCTTCCCCGTGTAACTGGACTATTCGATGAAAAAAAGCGATAGACACGCTATCCGCAATCACGACCTTTCTGCCCGTGCCTACAACCGCATTCTCAAAGTGGCGCGCACCATTGCAATGTAGTGGCTTTGGACTTGAGGTGCGCCTTCGAGGTCGGCCAGTTAGGGGGAATAGTTTTGAAAGGAGAAATGAGAAAGGAGAAATGAGAAAGGGACTGGCGCACTGACATTCCTCATGGTTTTTCTCCGCAATCACTCCTACCATTAAATATTTCATGTAAACAATGACGCGTATCCTTCTCCTTTCCGACACCCACTCGTATTGGGACGACCGTTATGCCAAGTACGCCGCGGAATGCGACGAGATTTGGCACGTGGGCGATATTGGTACGCCCGAAGTGACGGATAAACTTGCGGCGCTCAAACCGTTGCGGGCGGTCTACGGGAATATTGACGGGAGCGACTTGCGCCGACAATTTCCAGAGGTGTTACGCTTCCGATGTGAGGACGCTGAAGTGGTGATGAAGCATATTGGGGGCTATCCTGGGAAGTACGACCGCTCTATTGTGGCAGAACTTTTCCGCAATCCGCCCCATCTGTTTATCTCAGGGCATTCGCACATCCTGAAGGTCATGCGCGATGCGACGCTGAACCTTTTGCACATTAATCCTGGCGCTGCAGGGTGTCACGGATGGCAGCGCGTCAGAACGCTCATTCGCTTTACTATTGACGGGAGTGACTTTCGCGACCTTGAGGTGATTGAACTTGGCAATGGCGTTAAGGGGTGAGTGTAAGGGGTGCTTCCTGCACTACATTTTACCCTTTTCGTGGCGCGCACCTGCACTTAAAATTGCCGAAACCCGTTGCGCAAAAAACTATATCTATTGTAGTAAAAATTATTAGTAAGATAATTTAAAAAAGGTTACTAATAATTTTAGGTAGGTATAAGGTATTGCTTATCAGATGTATATTGCTGCGAAAAATTGTTACATTTTTGAGGCGTGTAAATACTTTCTGGATTTGCATTTTAGCTATTGCCGTAATGCAGTCAAAAAATAAGAGGGTGTGTCTTCACGACACACCCTCTTTTGTACAAAGGTATAAAAAATCTTATTCGTGCTTTGCCTCTCGGCGAAGCCTTTGCCTCTCGGCAGTAAAATCTTAGTTTACAGAGTTAGCCAATTCGCTACCAGCCTTAAACTTGATCACGTTCTTAGCGGGGATCGCAATCTTTTCCTTAGTAGCGGGGTTGATGCCTTCACGAGCGGGACGTTCGCTTACAGAGAATGTACCGAAACCGAGGAGCGCAACTGCTTCCTTGTTCTTCAATGCGCCAGCGATAGCGTCAAGAGCTGCGTCAAGAGCCTTCTTTGAATCTGCTTGTGTAAGACCTGCACCCTGTGCGATAGCCTTTACGAGTTCTGTCTTGTTCATAGGAGTTATTTGTTAAGGGGTAAATAATTTTTTTGTTGATTACCAACGGGGTAGATAGTCCTACCGCTCGTCTTTTCGTAAGCAAATATACTTGAACTTGTAATTCCGACAAAACAAAATTGCACTTTTTTATGAATTGCCCGCAAAAAAATCCCAGAAACCCTGTCGGAAGTGGTTCTCTGCCCCTATTTATCGGACTTTCAGCATAGTTTTACGGTCATAAAACAACAACGAGTAGGCACGCCTGTTGCCTACTCGTTGGGAGGTGTGATTTGCGGCGACACATATATATAATACGTGTGCGCGTATGGTGCAAGCATTAGAGTTGCTGCATGTCGTTGAGCTTCTTGTAATAGCCGTCCTTGGCAAGGAGGTCGTCGTGCGTACCGCGCTCTACGATGCGTCCTTCGTGGAGTACGCAAATCTCGTCGGCGTTCTTGATGGTGGAGAGGCGGTGGGCGATGGCGATGGTGGTGCGGGTCTTCATCAAGCGCTCGAGGGCTTCCTGCACGAGGCGTTCGCTTTCCGTGTCAAGTGCCGAAGTGGCTTCGTCAAGAATGAGGATGTCGGGATTCTTCAAGATGGCGCGTGCGATAGAAACGCGTTGGCGCTGTCCGCCTGAGAGTCGGCAACCGCGGTCGCCCACGCTGGTGTCGTATCCCTGCTCGCTCTGCATGATAAATTCGTGAGCGTTGGCAATCTTTGCCGCTTCCTGCACCTGCTCAAGCGTAGCGTTTTCCACGCCAAAGGCGATGTTGTTGAAGAAGGAGTCGTTGAAGAGAATGGCTTCCTGGTTGACATTACCAATCATCTTGCGGAGGTCGGAGAGGCGCATACTCTTGACGTTTACGCCATCAACGAGGATCTCGCCATCGGTCACGTCGTGATAGCGGGGGAGGAGGTCGACGAGGGTAGACTTACCCGAACCGCTCTGCCCGACAAGGGCAATGGTTTGTCCGCGCTTCACGGTGAGGTTTACGTCTTTGAGTACGTCGGTCGTGCCGTTGTAGGAGAAGGTGATGTCCTTGAAGGTGATTTCTTCCTTCAATCCGCTTACTGCTACGGCATCTGCGGGTTCCTGAATGGGATTTTCAGCGTTGAGAATCTTGTTCACACGCTCTACTGACGCCATACCCTTGGGGATGTTGTAACTCGCCTTTGAGAGGTCCTTGAGGGGTTGGATGATGCTGTAGAGTATCACCATGTAGAAGATGAACGTGGGGGCGTCAATGGGGGCATTGTTGGAGAAGATGAGGGTGCCGCCGTACCAAAGCACGAGCACGATGAGGCAGGTGCCGAGGAATTCGCTCACGGGGTGGGCTGAGGATTGGCGAATGGCAACCTTGCTCGCGGCGTCGCGGAAATCATTTGCCGAAGCGTCGAAGCGGTTACACATCTTGCGCTCTGCGGTGAACGCCTTGATGATGCGCATACCGCCGAGGGTTTCTTCAAGCTGCGACATGGTTTCGCTCCACTTATTCTGGGCGTCCATACTCTGGCGCTTGAGCTTGCGCCCGATTTTTCCCATCGCCCAGCCCATCAAGGGGAGCACAACGATGGTGAAGAGGGTGAGTTCCCACGATGTATAGATGAGTACGCCGAAATAGCAGAACAAAAGGATGGGGTTCTTGATCAACATTTCGAGCGAACCCGTTACGGAGGTTTCAATCTCGTTGACGTCGCCACTCATGCGGGCAATGATGTCGCCCTTGCGTTCGCCAGAGAAGAAGGAAAGGGGGAGGGAGATAATCTTGTGGTACACCTCCGAGCGGATGTCTCTCACGATACCCGTGCGCATGGGCACCATAATCGCCACGGAAGCGAAGTAGCACCCCGTCTTCAGGAACGTTGCCACCACAAGGAAGCTGCCGATGAGCAGGAGTGTGGTTGAGGCGCCATACACCGCGATGAGTTCCGTAGTGTAGTAGTAAAGGTTGTTGACGAAGATGTCCTTCATCCCCATACTTGCCGTATCCCAAGGAATGAACTTGTAAACCGTCGTGTCAAGTCCGAAGAGCAGTTGCAGCATCGGGATGAGCGACACGAAGGAAAAGACATTGAGCACTGCCGATAAGATATTAAAGAACAGTGAGCCGAAAAGGTAGCGCTTGTAGGGCGCAACGTAACGGCTGATGAGTTTGAGAAATTCTTTCATTGGGGATAAATATAGTAGACGAGTTTTTTAGGTACGAGTAGACGAGAAGGTTACTGAGATTAACGCGGTTTTTTGCGTTCCGGAAGGCGCTCTCCCCTGTTTATAGGGGGAACCGACTCCCGAAGTAAGAGCAGAGGACAAACATGTTTGTACTATGCCTTACGAGAAGGAGGAAGATGAGCGTAGCGAAATCAATCGGGACCGCTTTGCGGTGAGGGGGTGCTGGAAAAAGTGAGGAGTGAGTAGTATGCCATGCGGGGTGTATTTAGCACCCCCTCACCACTACGTGGTCCCCTCCCCCTATAAACAGGGGGAGAGCGCCGTGCGGGTAGTTTTCTCCTATCTCCTTTAATCCTGCTTCGCAGTCTTGACTTCCTCCTTGCAAGGCATAGTACAAACAAGTTTGTCCTCTGCTCTTGCTTCGTTCGTCAGTTCACCATTATCCTTTTCTTCCAAAATCCGCAGGGATTTCGCCCCACTTTTCCGTTTCCCACTTACGCAGGTCGTTGGAGTAGGAGTGGGTGCGCAACCAAGTCTCTGCGCGGCGGATGTGTTCGTGAAGCGCTTGGGTTTTCTCGTTAAGGGGGAGGGTCGTGCGGCACTGCTTGCGCTTTACCCAAAGCATGGCGTTGACGCTGTCGGAATATATGGGAATGGTGTACCCACGCTGTGCCAAGAGGGCGAGACCGTGAACGATGGCCAAGAATTCTCCGATGTTGTTTGTGCCGAACACGGGACCGTAATGGAAGATTTCTTCGCCCGTCTTGAGATACACGCCTCGGTATTCCATTTGTCCTGGATTGCCACTGCACGCTGCATCCACGGCAATGGCTTGTGCATCGACGGCAGCGGGAAGCGCTTGACACGCTTTCAAAGCCGCCTGCTTGCGCAAGAGTTCTAAGCGGTCTTTAGGGGAAGTAGGGTCTTTAAGGGCGTTAGGGGCTTTAGAGTCTTTAAGGTCTTTAACACATTCGTACTGTTGCAGTGCTTCAAATTCTCCTTTCTCCTTTCTCCTTTCTCCTTTTCCTACGTACTCCAGCGGCCCTTCCTCAAAGGCAATCTCCGCCTCTTCACGCGAGGAGAAGGCTTTGAAGACGGCTTCGGGATACCCCTTCACCTGTGCTTCAGCTTCTTCCCACTCGGTGTAGATGCCGGGAGTGTGTCCCTCCCACACGACATAGTATTTCGGTTTCTTCGCCATGTCGGTGGCACGGATTACATACGTTCAGGCATTTCGATGCCGAGGAGTCCCATACCGAGGCGAATGACCTTGGCAACGTTCTGCGAGAGTACGAGGCGGAACACCTTCTTGGCTTCATCCTCTTCGCGGAGAATGCTGAATTCGTGGTAGAACTGGTTGTATTCCTTCACGAGTTCGTAGCAGTAGTTGGCGATTGCCGAGGGAGAATAATCCACACCTGCAGCCTTCACCACCTGTGCAAATTCAGCCACATGCTGAATGATTTCTTCTTCCTTCGTAGAGAGCGCCACGTTTGCCTCAAGTGCTTCGGGAATCACGATACCAGCATCTTCAGCCTTGCGGAGGATAGAGCGGATACGTGCATAAGTATATTGCACGAAGGGACCTGTATTGCCGTTGAAGTCAATACTTTCTTCGGGATTGAAGAGCATGTTCTTGCGTGCGTCAACCTTCAGGAGGAAGTACTTCAAGGCACCCATACCCACGATGCGTGCTACTTCTTGCTTTTCTTCCTCACTCATATCAGCAAACTTACCCGCTTCGTCGCTCGTCTGACGTGCCTGGCGCACCATTTCTGCCACCAATTCGTCGGCATCAACCACTGTACCTTCACGGCTCTTCATCTTGCCGTTGGGGAGTTCCACCATGCCGTAAGAGAAGTGCACAAGGTCCTTACCCCATTCGAAACCGAGTTTGTCGAGGAGGATAGAGAGCACCTGGAAGTGGTAGTTCTGCTCGTTACCTACGACATACACCATCTTGTTGATGGGGAAGTCCTGGAAGCGAAGCTTTGCCGTACCAATATCCTGGGTCATGTAAACAGAAGTGCCGTCAGAGCGGAGCAAGAGTTTTTCATCCAAGCCTTCGCCAGTGAGGTCAGCCCATACACTGCCGTCTTCGCGCTTGTAGAAGAGACCCTTCTGAAGCCCTTCAATTACCTTTTCGCGACCTTCAAGGTAGGTGTCGCTTTCGTAATAAATCTTGTCGAAGCCCACACCGAGTGCCTTGTACGTTTCATCAAAACCCTCGTACACCCATTCGTTCATCTTGCGCCAAAGTGCGCGCACCTCGCGGTCATTATGTTCCCACTTTACGAGCATTTCGCGAGCCTCCTTCATAAGGGGCGCTTCCGCCTTTGCCTTCTCCGTTGCCGCTTCTTCATCCATGCCTTCCGCCATAAACTTCGCCGCAAGTTCCTTCACTTCTGCGCGATAGTGCTTGTCGAAAGCCACGTAGTAGTCGCCAATCAAGTGGTCGCCCTTCTTGCCCGACGATTCGGGAGTTTCGCCATTGCCATACTTCTGCCAAGCAAGCATAGACTTACAAATGTGAATACCTCGGTCGTTCACGATATTCGTCTTCACCACACGGTTGCCGTTTGCTTCGGCAATCTGTGCCACCGCCCAACCGAGGAGGTTGTTACGTACGTGACCCAAGTGGAGGGGCTTGTTCGTGTTGGGCGAAGAATATTCAATCATCACGAGGGGCGAACGATCAGTAGGCGTTGTGAAGCCATACTTTTCCGCAGCGTGGATGTCATTCAACAAAGCAATCCAAGCGGCAGGGGCAATCACGAGGTTCAAGAAGCCCTTGATGACGTTGAACGAAGCAATAACGTCGGTATGTTCCTGAAGGTATTGACCGATTTCTTGAGCTGTATCTTCAGGCTTCTTTTTAGAAACACGGAGGAAGGGGAACACCACGAGTGTAAGGTGGCCTTCAAATTCCTTCTTAGTCTTTGAGAGTTGCACCTGTTCTGCGGGTGCGTCAAAGTCATAAAGTTCCTTAATCGCAGCAATGATGGCTGCCGAAAGTTGTTGTTCTATCTTCATAATTTGCTTTTAGTTTTGCGTTGAAAGTTCCTTAAAAAATGTCCGCTCCGTAAGGGGGAAAACGAAGTCCGACTTAATTCCATTTAACTCCGAGTCCGTTTGAAATAACTCCGAGTTCGTTTTTCGTAAGTCCGACACCAGTCTTCCTACAGGGCGCATGTAGTTCATCCCCTCGGGTATGGGGGACTAAATTACGGTTAAATTATCCGCAAATTTACTATTTTTTAATGTAGTGGGCAAATTCCCGAGCGCCTACCCTTATTTTCGGAATAAAAAAAGGTATTTTTGCCGTGAAATTTGACAGCTGAATGTTCAAACGTTCGCATAACAAGTGGCAAACCCCTTGACTATTGCCTGTCTATCTCGTCTACTCGTACCTCCCAAACTCGTCTACTCACTCATGACCATCAAAATTAAGGGCGCACGCGTCAACAATCTTAAAAACATAGACCTTGAAATTCCGCGCGACAAATTGATAGTAGTTACAGGCTTGTCGGGTTCCGGCAAGTCCTCATTGGCGTTCGACACCCTCTATGCCGAAGGTCAACGTCGGTATGTAGAAAGTCTTTCTGCCTATTCGCGCCAATTCTTGGGGCGTATGCACAAGCCGGAGTGCGATTACATCAAGGGACTTCCGCCTGCCATTGCTATCGAACAGAAGGTGACGTCGCGCAATCCGCGCTCTACGGTGGGCACTTCAACGGAGATTTACGAATACCTCCGTCTGCTTTTTGCGCGCATCGGTCGTACGTTCTCGCCTGTCAGTGCTGAGGAGGTGAAACGCCATTCTGTGAAGGACGTAGTGGATTGTGCGCTCTCGCATCCCGCAGGTACGCGCTTCACGGTGCTCGCTCCGATGCGCATACATGGCGAACGCACGCTCCGCGAACAGTTGGAGATTGACCTCAAGCAGGGACTCTCGCGATTGGATGTGGAGGGCGAGATGGTGCGTATTGAGGACTTCCTGGCGGAACTTTCAACGGTGAAAGGTGAAGGGTTAAAGGTGAAGGGTGAAGGGATAACGGTGAAGGGTGAAGGGACAACGGGTAACGAGGGTGACGATTCGTTCACCGTTCTCCGTTCTCCGTTCTCCGTTGAAAACATTTACTTGCTCCTCGACCGCTTGGCGGTAGATAATTCTCAAACTGCCATTTCCCGCCTTGCCGACTCCGTGCAAACAGCCTTCTTTGAGGGGGGCGGAACTTGCGTATTGCGCTTCTACCCTGGGAAAGAAACGGTGACGTTTAGCGAGCGCTTTGAGGCGGATGGCATTCAGTTTGAAGAACCTTCCGACAGCATGTTCTCGTTCAACTCTCCCCTTGGCGCATGTCCTGAATGTGAGGGGTTTGGGCGTATTATGGGCATAGACGAACAACTTGTAGTGCCCAACTCTTCCTTAAGTGTTTACGAAGGTGCCGTCATGTGTTGGCGCGGTGATAAGATGGGCGAATGGCGCAAGGAATTTTGCCGTCGTGCATCGGAAGTAGGGTTCCCCATCTTTGAACCTTATTACAACCTCACGCAGGAGCAGAAGGATTATCTTTGGCATGGTGACGGCAAGGTACATCATGGCGACGGCGATTGGGATGTGTGCATCGACCGCTTCTTTGACATGCTCCGTGAAAATCAATATAAGATTCAGTATCGCGTGATGTTGGCGCGCTATCGCGGAAAGACGGAGTGCCCCATGTGTCGCGGGTCGCGCTTGAAGAAACAAGCGTCTTACGTTAAGGTGGGTGGGAAGAACATTACCGAGCTCGTGCGCCTCTCCATCCGAGAATTGCAGGAATTTTTCGCTAACCTGACGCTCCAACCCCATGAAGAACAGGTGGCTGCCCGACTCTTGGCAGAAATACGCAGTCGCTTGGAATTCTTGATGGATGTGGGTTTGGGGTATCTCACGCTCGACCGCCTGAGCAACACACTTTCGGGCGGCGAAAGCCAACGTATTAACCTCGCCACCTCACTCGGTTCCTCGCTTGTGGGTTCGCTTTACATTCTTGACGAACCCAGCATTGGGCTTCACTCTCGTGATACCGACCGACTCATTTCTGTGCTCAAAAAGTTGCGCGACTTGGGCAACACCGTGGTGATTGTGGAACACGATGAGGAGATTATTCGCGAGGCAGATTATATCATTGACATCGGTCCCGATGCTGGTCGTCGCGGCGGCGAAGTTACGTTTGCCGGAACCTTATCCAAGGGACTTGCTCACGGAGATGATGCGCAATATAACTCTCACACGTTGCGCTACTTGACGGGTGGTGAACGCATTGAGGTACCCACTTCGCGCCGTCGTTGGAATAATTTTATCGAACTCAAAGGGGCACGCCACAATAACCTAAAGGGTGTTGACGCCAAGTTTCCCCTGAACGTCATGACGGTAGTTACGGGCGTGAGTGGTTCGGGAAAATCTACTCTTGTCAGAGACATCTTCTACCGTGCCTTGAAGCGCCACTTCGATGAACCTTGCGACCGCCCCGGAGAGTTTATCTCGCTCGACGGCGACTTAAACCAAATCAAGGCCATCGAATTTGTTGATCAGAATCCCATTGGTAAGTCCTCGCGTTCAAATCCCGTGACCTACGTCAAGGCGTATGATGAAATCCGTAAGTTGATGGCGGCGCAACCCTTGGCAAAGCAGATGGACTTCACGGCGGCGCATTTCTCTTTCAATACGGATGGCGGACGCTGTGAGGAATGTAAGGGCGAGGGAACGGTAACCGTGGAAATGCAATTCATGGCGGATCTCATTTTGGAATGTGAGGCGTGTGGCGGTAAGCGCTTTAAGAACGACATTCTCGAAGTGCGCTTTGCGGATAAGAATATCCACGACATATTGGAGATGACCATCAATCAGGCTATCGAATTCTTTACCGAGCATAAGCAAGAAAAGATTGCGAGACGCTTGAAACCCCTTCAGGATGTGGGACTTGGTTACATCCACCTCGGACAACCTTCTTCTACACTCTCAGGTGGTGAAAACCAGCGCGTAAAGTTGGCGTACTACCTTGGATTGGAGCGCACGGAACCCACCTTATTCATTTTCGACGAACCCACTACGGGGCTCCACTTCCACGATATCAAGCGCCTTCTTCGCTCTTTCGACGCACTAATATCCAGAGGTCATACCGTGCTTATCATTGAGCACAATCTCGATGTGATTAAGTGTGCCGACCACGTGATAGACCTCGGACCCGAAGGCGGTGACGAGGGCGGAACCATCATTGCCTGTGGCACGCCCGAGGAAGTCGTGGCACAAGGTGTGGGTTACACGGCGCGCTTCCTGCAGGAAAAATTGCGGTAATATTTTAATGTTGGTAAAAACAGTCCGCACGGCGCTCTCCCCCTGTTTATAGGGGGAGGGGACCGCCTTGGCGGTGAGGGGGTGCAAGAAACAATCCGCATGGATCATTATTCCGTATGGGTTACTCACTACTAACTACTCGTTGCTAACTCTTTTTCGGCACCCCCTCACCACTACGTGGTCCCCTCCCCCTATAAACAGGGGGAGAGCGCCATCCGGATGGTAATTTCTCCTTTCTCCTTTCTTATTTCTCCTTTCAAAAATGGGTCTCTTTAAAAGAAAACCAATCGCTGCCATCCTGGCAGAAAATAATGCCGAAGGCGGCACGGCACTCAAGCGAGTGCTGGGCCCCGTAGGACTTGTGCTCTTCGGCATCGGTGTTATTGTGGGCGCCGGACTCTTCTCCGTCACCGGAATGGTGGCGGCGGAATACACGGGTCCTGCCATTACGCTCTCCTTTGTTATCGCCGCCATCTGCTGTTGCTTTGCAGGGCTCTGCTACGCCGAGTTTGCCTCTATGATTCCCATTTCGGGCAGTGCCTACACCTATGCCTACGCCACGATGGGCGAATTTACGGCATGGACCATCGGGTGGGCACTCGTCCTGGAGTTTTCCGTAGCCGCCGTGCTCGTAGCCATTTCGTGGAGCGGTTATTTCGTGCAAATCTTAGCGAGTGCGGGAATTTACTTACCGCCCGAACTCTGTGCAGGTCCCTGGGACGGGGGCATTGCCAACATTCCCGCCGCACTCATTGTGGTCTTGATGAGCCTCTTCCTGATGAAGGGCACAGAAACCAGTGCGCGCGTCAATAACATCATTGTCTTCCTGAAAATCGGCGTAATCATCGCGTTTATCGTATTGGGTTGGCAGTACATCAACCCCGAAAACCATACGCCTTACGTCCCCGAAAATACCTCCGGAATCTTCGGTGAATACGGCTGGTCGGGCGTTTTGCGCGGTGCGGCGGTTGTATTTTTGGCATACCTCGGTTTTGACATTGTGAGTTGCGCTGCTCAAGAAACGAAGAACCCCACGCGTGCGATGCCCATCGGTATCCTGGGTTCGCTGGCAGCATGCACGGTGCTCTACATCCTTTTCGCACACGTCATGACGGGCGTGGCAAATTACACGGACTTTGCAGGTCAAGACGGCCTCGCACCCGTTGCAACCGCCATCCGACAAATGGGCGAGGCGGACGCTTCGGGCGCCATCATACCTGCCTATCCGTGGCTAAACAGAGCGGTGATTTTCGCCATACTCTTCGGTTATTGCTCCGTCATCCTTGCCCTGTTGATGGGGCAGAGTCGTGTGTTTATGACCATGAGTCAAGACGGACTGCTCCCGCCTCTCTTCTCGAAACTAAATGCCCGCACGCACACGCCACTCCGCAGTAATGTGGTGTTTATGGTAATCATCTCCCTGCTTTCCGCCTTTGCTCCTCCGCAGATGGCGGGAGAACTGACGAACATCGGCACACTCTTTGCCTTCACCATCGTTTGTGCGGGCGTGTTGGTGGTGCGCCGCACGATGCCCGATGCCGAGCGCGGTTTCCGCACGCCCTTTGTGCCCTTCGTACCCCTGGCGGGAATCGTGGTGTGCGTAGCCTTGATGCTCTTCCTTCCTGCCGACACGTGGATGCGCCTGGTGATGTGGTTGCTTATCGGTTACGACGTGTATAGCCTTTACGGTATGAAGCATTCCAAAATGGCCATCGGCGACCGCAAGACTCGCCGCGGGCAGGCCGTGTTCAACCTCATCTGCATTGGCCTGGGTGTGCTCTGCATCATCACGGGCATTTGGCACCAGCAGACGGTGGGCATGAATGCCGACAAGTCGCTCCTGATTATCGCCGTGGTTTTCGGTCTCGTGCACATCGCTTTTTATACCATGCGCCTGACGCGAAAAGCAAATTAAAGGGGACGTAATGTCCTCTTTTTTTATGTCTGTAAAAACGAAGTCTTTGAGAAACTCTGCAAACCTAGCGTGAGATTTTCTACTGGACAATTGCACTCATAGGGACAGGAGCGCAAAATGGCGAAAAATATTGACAAAATCGGAATGCTTTTTGTTCACTTTTTTGGATGTGTTTGCGTTATTTGCTCGGAAGAATAGGATACACATTCCGTAAAGTGGGACAAACTTTTTTGACTCCTGAAAACGACAACCGTTCTCGGAGAAATTATTCGGCACATAAAACAAATTATTCGGCACCTATTTTTTCGTAGGTGCCGAATAATTTTACCCTTTTTTAGGGGCAAAAAGGGTAAAAAAACAGTGGAGATAACCCCTCAGCAGGGTCGTCTCCACTTCGTATTACAAAGATAATACAAAATTAGGGCAAATGCAAATCCACGAAACGCCCGTCCTTATTTCACTTTTTCTCATATTTTGGGGCAATAATATAGAGGTTCACCCAAACTTATTTTAGACGCGGAAGCGCCCCCTAATATGGGGCAACCGAAGATATGTAAAAAAGGGAGGTTTTTCTTGCGCTATATTCCTTGCTGCTCACCGTGTATCGTGACCTTGATTTTTCACTCGTGCTAAAAATACCAACAAATGGGGATTTCGAGAGTGGCAAAAAAGTTGTAAATTTGCACAGCATTAAAAAAACCGCAACCACTTGTCCCTCCTTAGAATGATAAAGGCATGGGTGATGCTCGTACTCTTTGTAGTGTATCAAGTAGGCATCACGAGCTTCGTTCACGTGCATATTGTGAACGGGGTTACTGTCGTACACTCTCACCTTTTGGGGGATAGTGAGCACGATCATACGGAGAAGCAGGTTACATCAATAGATTGTTGTTGCCATTACTTCTGTGCCGACGTGCCCGAGGCGGTTGCCGTTGCCGCTCCCAATGTAGTGTTGCTTCAGGAGGATTATGCTGAAGCGTTGGTGGAAGTGGTGACTTCTGAAGTTCCTACTTTTTGTTTGCGCGGACCGCCCGCAGTGTGTTAGTTTTAGTAGACAAGTTTTTAGGTACGAGTAGACGAGTTGGTTTACGAGATAAACGATGGTTTTTCTTGCAGAAGTCGCTCATGTACCTACCCCTTTTTATCCCACTAACACATAAATAATGAAACAAATATACCTTATTTTCGCCCTACTTTTCAGTGGGGTGCTTGGCGCCGTTGCGCATCCTCATCACCACATAAATTCTGAAACAAACCTTATCCTCGGTCACGTAGTTACGGCGGACACAGAAGAGAGTCTGCCCGGCGCCGTAGCCTTTTTGGATGCCTTGAAGCGCAGTGCCGTTGTCGATGCCGACGGTCACTTTGTGTTCAAAAAAGTTCCCGCAGGAACGTATAAAGTTCGCGTACAGCTTCTCGGATATGCCACTCAAACGCAGGAGGTAACCGTAAGCGATGCGTATGCCGTAGACATCCATTTCAAGATGGTCGTTGAAGAGGGCAACATGGACGAAGTCGTGGTTTCGGCAAGCCGTAATGCCGTGCGTCGCTGTATGGCGCCCGTGGTGGTTACGGTGATGAATCAGCAGACGTTTGAAACCGTCAATGCCGTTGACCTTTCAAAGTCGCTCAACTTCCAGTCGGGACTCCGCGTGGAGAACAACTGTCAGAATTGTGGCTTCCCCCAGGTGCGCATCAACGGACTTGACGGTCCCTATTCGCAAGTGTTGATTAACAGTCGCCCAATCGTGAGTGCCTTGTCGGGAGTCTATGGCCTCGAACAGATACCTACCAACATGATTGACCGTGTTGAGGTGGTGCGTGGCGGAGGTTCGGCGCTTTTTGGCGCAAATGCCGTGGGCGGAACGATAAACATTATCACGAAGGACCCCGTGAACAATAGTTTTCAGGTATCTTCTACGATGTCAAACATGAACGGCAAGGTGTGGGAGCAACACATGGGTGCCAATGCCTCGCTCGTGGATAAGGACAATACGTATGGCATTGCGCTTTACCAATCTTACCGCAACCGTAACCCTTATGATGCCGATGGTGATGGATTCTCCGAACTCGGTAAGTTGAACATGAATACCTTTGGCTTGCGCAGTTATTACCGTCCCTCGCTCATGAGCAAGTTGAGCGTGGAATACCACACCACCAACGAGTTTCGCCGTGGCGGTAATGCCTTCGATCTCGAACCCTTTGAGACCGACATTACCGAACAAACGAAACACGTTATCAATAGTGGGGGTATTAACTTCGACCAATACGTAAACGGTTATCAGCACAAGTTCTCGGCGTTCGCCTCTGCGCAACACATCGACCGCAATTCCTATTACGGCGCACAGAAGTCGAAGGACGCCTACGGCAAAACCGATGACCTCACATGGGTTGTAGGAGGAATGTACACAGGTCGCTTGGGCAAACTCCTCTTTGCGCCTGCCACACTCACGGCTGGGATTGAGTATCAGCAAAACACCTTGACCGACCAAATGCTGGGCTACAACCGCGAACTCAATCAGGAGGTGCGCATCGGAAGTGCCTTCCTCCAGAACGAGTGGGAGATGAAGTACTTCACGCTCCTCGCAGGCTTCCGCGTAGACGACCATAACTTGATTGAAGATCCCATCTTCTCTCCCCGCGTCAACTTGCTCTACCGCCCCACAGAGGCTGTGCAAGCACGCTTAACCTGGAGCACAGGTTTCCGTGCGCCTCAGGCATACGATGAAGACCTTCACGTGACGGCGGTAGGTGGTGAAGGTGTCTTGATTCGCCTTGCCGACGGTCTTGAACCTGAAAAGTCGAATAGTTTTAGCGGTTCGCTCGACTGGCAAACGACCTTCGGCCACTGGCAGGCAAACTTCCTGGCGGAAGGATTCTACACAGATTTGAGTGATGTCTTTGTGCTTGAAACTGTTGGGCACGACAATCAGGGCAACATGATTCAGGAGCGCCGCAATGGTAGTGGCGCGCGTGTGTATGGCGTAAATCTTGACGCGAAATTGGCGCACGGCAAGGATATTGCGTTTCAGGTGGGTTTCACGGCCCAACGTAGTGAGTACAAGCAGGCAGAAGCGTGGAGCGAAGACCCCAATGTGGCGCCCACACGCAAGATGCCCCGCACGCCTAATTACTACGGTTATTTCACCCTCTCCAGTCAGCCCTTGAAGAATTTCGACGTGGCGCTCTCGGGGGTATATACGGGCCGCATGTTTGTGCCGCATTTTGCTCCAGACCCCTCGGAAATCCCTGTGGACTTCCCCTACACTTACATTGCCCAGGATGAGTTGAAGCACACGCCCGACTTTATGGATTTCAACCTCAAACTGAACTATACGTTTATCTTCAACGAGCACCTAAAAGTACAACTCAACGGCGGTGTTCAGAACATCTTCAACGCCTTCCAGAAAGACTTTGACAAGGGTACCTTCCGCGACTCCGGCTATTTCTATGGTCCCACACAACCCCGCACTTATTTCGTGGGCATCAAGATTATGAACTAAGCATTTGCGACTTCGCAAAAACTATATCCCTTTTACGAAAAACGATGTCCGACTTATTTCAAATTAACTCCCAGTTAGTTTAAATTAAGTCGGACATAGTTTTTACCCCCATGCCTTTCCGCCTCTGCCCCTCCCGCCAATTCACATTTTTATTGTAAATTTGCAGAATATTATGGAATTAAGTAATAAGAAAATATTGGTCACGGGCGCCTCGGGCTTCATTGGCAGTTTCATTGTGGAACGTGCCTTGGAGTTGGGCGCAGAAGTGTGGGCGGCGGTGCGACCTTCTACGAGCAAGAAGTATTTGCAGGATGCGCGCATCCGTTTTATTGAATTGAACTTGGGAGATGCGGCCGCGTTGGAGCGTCAGTTGAGCGACTTCCATACGACTGAAGGCGCTTGGGACTATGTCATTCATGCGGCAGGTGCTACAAAGTGCGCCAATCCCAATGACTTCTACCGTGTAAATACAGAGGGAACTGCCAATCTGGCTCGCTTGTTGTTGCAGACCTCAACCCTTTGCGGGCGCTTCGTATTTATGAGTTCGTTGAGCGTATGGGGTGCCGTGCATGAGGCGGATTATGCCGATATTTCGGAACAGGATATTCCGCAACCCAATACGGCGTATGGCAAAAGCAAACTCGAGGCAGAACTCGTCTTGGCGCAGTTGCCCGAACTGGATTATGTGACGCTCCGTCCTACTGGCGTTTACGGTCCTCGCGAAAAGGATTACTTCTTAATGGCGAAGAGCATTGCGGGACATATTGACTTTGCCGTAGGTTACCGACGTCAGGACATCACCTTTATTTATGTGCGCGACCTTGTGGAGGCGACCCTCGCGGCACTCACTCGTGGTACGCGCGGTAGGGGATATTTCCTCACCGATGGGCAAGTTTACAACAGTCGTGGCTTCTCCGACCTGCTCCAAAAGGAACTCGGCGTGCGCGGTGTGCTTCACATCACCGCCCCCATCTGGTTCTTGCGCTGCGTCTGCACCGTTGGCGGTTGGTGGGGCAAACTCACGGGCAAGGTGACGGCACTCAATATGGACAAATTCAATATCATGCGCCAGCGTAACTGGCGTTGCGACATCCGTCCCGCACAAGAAGACCTCGGATTCTCCCCCAAGGTGCAACTTGCAGAAGGGGTGAAGGAGTCGGTGACTTGGTATAAGAAGGAAGGGTGGATTTAAGAATAAAGAAAGTAATCTGGATGGCGCTCTCCCCCTGTTTATAGGGGGAGGGGACCACGAAGTGGTGAGGGGGTGCCATAAACGCAAAACTTGTAATTTATAAATACATTATGTTAGACGGGTGTTCTGCACCCCCTCACCGCTAAAGCGGTCCCAATTGATTTCGCTACGCTCATCTTCCTCCTTCTCGTAAGGCATAGTACAAACAAGTTTGTCCTCTGCTCTTACTTCGTGAGTCGGTTCCCCCTATAAACAGGGGGAGAGCGCCATTCGGAAAGTTCTCTGCAAGTCCTTTTAACCTCAAAACCTTACAACCTCCCCAATGAATCAACGCCTCTTATCCCTCGACACCCTCCGCGGGTTTGACATGCTCTTCATTATGGGCGGGGATGCCTTTTTTCTTTGCCTTGGAGCATTGCTTCCAGGAACAATATTCGCCGATTTTGCCCAACAAATGGGGCATAAGGCTTGGGATGGCTTTGCGCTCTACGACCTAATCTTCCCGCTCTTCCTGTTTATCGCAGGCGTGTCGTTCCCCTTCTCTTTAGCAAAAAGCAGAAGCGTGGGCGAGTCGGAGCGGAAGACAATGCTTCGCATTCTGCGCCGCGGCTTGACACTTGTGGTGCTCGGCATTGTGTATAACGGTTTGTTGAGTTTTGACTTTGAAAACCTGCGAGTGGCGAGTGTACTCGGTAGAATCGGACTTGCCTGGATGTTGGCGGCATTTATATACATGCGTTGCTCACGCAGGGTAAGTGCAGTCATAGCTCTGGCGATTCTATTGGGATATTACGCCCTGCTCACCTTGGTCAGTGCGCCCGATGCTCCAGGTACTTCGTCGCTTTCTATGGAAGGGAGCATCGTAGGGTATGTTGATCGACTCTTGCTCCCAGGAAAACTCCACGAAGGCATACACGACCCCGAGGGAATCCTTTCAACGCTTCCCGCCGTAGTGACGGCGCTCCTCGGAATCTTTACGGGAGACTTCATTCGCACGTTTACAAAATGGAATGGGCACAAAAAGGCGCTGACACTTCTACTTTCGGGACTCTTACTCATAGGTTTGGGCTACGCATGGGACATCTTGTTTCCCATAAATAAGAACCTGTGGAGCAGTTCTTTTGTCTGCGTGGCAGGAGGTTACTCCTTGGCGCTCTTTGCCGTGTTTTACTGGGTAGTAGATGTGATGGAGTGGCGCAAGTGGACCTTCTTCTTCCGCGTGATTGGGTTAAATTCCATTACGATATACCTTGCGCAACATTTCTTGGACGTCTCAAAACCCATTAAGACGGTCTTTGGAGGCACCCTCTCCCTACTTCCTGTAAACATGTATGCTTTAGGCTATTGGGCATGCCACATCGCCCTCTGTTGGTTACTCCTCTATTTCCTTTACCGACAGAAAATCTTCTTGAAAGTTTGATTTCAAAGAACTATTTCAGATGCTTCAACAATTAAAATACATCTACAAAAACCTACTACCCATTGAGCGCGTCACGCTGCTCTATGGATTGTTTACCACCCTGCTTTTGTTCGTGTGGTGGGGCGAATTAAACCACCCCCTTCAGCAGCTGCAGGAGCGCGGGGCGATTTTGCTCGTGATGGCACTGCTCTTCGTTGCCCATCTTCGTAAGCCCATAGCGTCGGTGCGCTTCTTGCGCAACCTTTTCCCCTTGGCGCTAATCTCTTATTGGTACCCCGACATTTACGAGTTTTGCTCGTTGCTACCCAACCTTGACCCCCTCTTTGCAGGTGCCGACCAAGCGCTCTTTGGGTGCCAACCCTCGTTGGAATTTAGCAGAACCTTTGCTTCGGGATTCTGGAGTGAACTCTTCCACATGGGATATTTTGCCTACTATCCCATGATATTCCTCACCGTACTCCTGACGTTGGTGCTCGACAAGTTCCGCTTCGAGGAATATGGCTTTATTGTGCTCACCGCTTTCCTGATTTACTACGCCATCTACCTCTTTGTGCCCGTGGCAGGTCCGCAATATTACTTCCAAGCCATCGGTCAGGAGGCGGCAGAAGCAGGAAACTTCTACGATGTCGGCACTTATTTCCGCACACATCTTGAAATGCGCCCCTCACCCGGTCCTGACGGCTTCTTCCGTTCCTGTGTTGAGGCAGCACAAGCAGGAGGCGAGCGCCCACAAGCGGCCTTCCCCTCCTCGCATGTAGGTGTGAGTACCGTGCTCATGATACTCCTCTTCCGCCTCCGCAAGTGGTTGTGTGCGGCGGTGTTCCCCTTCTACTTCTTCCTCTGTTGCGCTACGGTATATATCGAAGCGCATTACTTGGTTGATGTTATCGGCGGCCTCGTTTCGGCGGTAGTTTTCTACTGGGTGGCGAAGAGGCTCTTTGATAGGGCGCGACAATAGGTCGTTCGCTCTGTTGCAACAGCGTTGCAACATACTGAACCCTTATAACCTAAAGACCTCATAACCTCATGACCTCAAACCTCATAACCTCTCCTTAAACCTCAAAACCTCTTTATATGAAAAAAACAATCCTCGCGCTCCTCTTTGCAGGAGCTCCCGTGCTTATGACGGCACAAACGGCTGCAGGTGGCATTTCTCCTGAAATGTTGGCGCAGATTCAGAGCAAGCAAGTGGCAACAGCTGAATTTGACAAGGCGCTTCGCAATGCGCTTTCGCAGAACAGCATTAACGAACTCGCTACGCCCCTTTACAATCCCGCGATTGGCGACACCTACTTCTCACACAAGGTGGAATCAAAGGGCATTACCGACCAGCAGTCGTCAGGTCGTTGTTGGTTGTTCACAGGTCTCAACGTGATGCGCGCCAAGGCGATTGCAAAGTTCAACCTCGGCAGTTTCCAGTTCTCACAGAGCTATCCCTTCTTCTGGGACCAGTTGGAAAAGTCAAACCTCTTCCTTCAGGCTGTAATTGACAACGCGAAGAAACCCATGGACGACAAACTCGTTGAATGGCTCTTCCAACATCCCCTCTCGGATGGTGGTCAGTTTACCGGTGTTCAGGATATCATTAGCAAGTATGGCGTAGTTCCCGCTGACGTAATGCCCGAAAGTTTCACGGCAAACAACACGTCGCGCATGGCAAGCATTATTTCTTTGAAACTTCGCGAATACGGTCTTGCCCTTCGTGCAGCTGTAGAAAAGGGAGCGAAGAAGGCGGAGATTGAAAAGATGAAGACCGAGCAGTTGGCTACGATTTACCACATCCTTTCTGTTTGCCTTGGCGAACCCGTTAAGGAATTTACATGGACACGTAAGGACGCTTCGGGCAAACCCGTTGAGACGAAGACCTACACCCCGCTCTCGTTCTACCAGGAATTTGTGGGCGTAGATTTGAAGAAGTCTTACGTCATGATTATGAACGACCCCACGCGCGAATACTATAAGACGTACACCATTGACATGGACCGCCACCAGTATGACGGTGACAACTGGACCTTTGTCAATGTCCCCATGAAGGACCTCAAGGATATGGCTATCGCTTCCATTAAGGACAGCACGATGATGTATTACTCTTGCGACGTAGGTAAGTATTTGAATCAGAAGACGGGTATTTTGAGCATGAGCAACTTCGATTACGAGTCGCTCTTCGGCACTGACTTCCCCATGTCTAAGGCTGACCGCATCCGCACCTTCGCTTCGGCGTCAAGTCATGCGATGACGTTGATGGCTGTAGACCTTGACGAAAACGGCAATCCCAAAAAATGGATGGTAGAAAACTCTTGGGGTGCTTCAAGTGGTCACCACGGTCACCTCATCATGACCGACGAATGGTTTGATGAGTATACTTTCCGCCTCGTAGTCGACAAGAAGTACGTACCTGCCAAGATTCTTGACCTCCTCAAGATGAAGCCCATCTTGCTTCCCGCTTGGGACCCCCTCTTTAAGGGCGAAGAATAATTATATAATGAGTGAGGGCACTCCGACGTCGGTTTGACGGGGAGTGCCCTCACGCTTTTTTAAAAGTTTATAATGTTAGAAATTTGGAACCGCTAATCGGGAATACGACTCATGGTCCATCTGAAATCAGTGCCCTCCAATACCATTTGCGAACGCGTCATCGCCAGGATTCTCATCGTGTCAGTGAAGGCCTGCTCCGTATCATCAACAAGAGTGCGCCCAGAAAGTATGAGGGTGTCGCCGCGCTGCGACCATTGTTCGAAGTGGTGTGAAATCAGGTTTATTGATCGGGCTCGACCGTCCTCAAGAAGCTCTACTCCGTAGTAATTTGCGGAGGAACTGTCGCCATAAACAGACCATCTCCCAATGGGAGTAATGACGCGACTGGTAGCAGTCGGTGTGCTCCTGCACCCCTGCAGTAGGAGTGCTAGAGTCATGAGTAAAAATACCTTTTTCATAAAAGATAAGTGAACGGTGCGAATGTACGCCTTTTGCGAATTGTGAAAACATTTTGCCAGTAAATTTTTCTTGTTTTTACAATATTTGACATAAGAGGGGGATGTATGGTTGCAAATTGCAATACAAACGTATCATATCATGCTATTATGTTTTGCATATAGCGATGCAGTGAGGGGGCGTAATCAAATCGTCGTTATATCTTTCAAAAACGAATCGGCACTCTATTTCAGATAATCGGGAAGATTAGAGAAAATAGAGTGCCGATTCTTGTGATTTAGGGTATTGCTTCTAAACTTTGGGAGATGCTTTATGAAAGTTCTTTTGTGAGAGCGGTGATGAGGGTATCAACATTTTCCGTAGTTGTTCCCCAACTGGTGCAGATGCGGATGGCGGTATGCGTGTCGCTCATGCGCTGCCAGGGGGTAAAGAGGAAGTTCTTGTTGAGGCGTTCCACTACGTCGTTGGGCAGGATGGGGAACTGCTGGTTGGTGTGGCTCTCCATAAGGAAAGGAACGTCCAAATCCAGCAATGCCTTCTTGATGCGGAGCGCTTCGCTTACGGCATGGCGAGCTATGTCAAAATAAAGGTTGTCGGTGAAGAGCGCTTCAAACTGCAGGCCGAGTAAGCGTCCCTTGGCGAGCATCCCACCGTGTTGCTTGATGCTGTATCGGAAGTCGCGCATCAATGCTGGAGACTGACTCACCACGGTTTCTCCGAAAAGCGCTCCTACCTTGGTGCCACCGATGTAAAAGACGTCGGCAAGGCGGGCAATGTCGGACAGCGTAACGTCGCACGCAGGACTGGCGAGTCCGTAGCCCATGCGGGCACCGTCAATAAAGAGGGGAAGTTCGTACTTTCGGCACACCTCGTGGAGTGCTTCTAACTCAGTCTTTGTGTAAAGCGTTCCAAATTCTGTGGGATAGGAAATATAGACCATTCCAGGCTGCACGGTGTGCTCAAAACTGCTGTCGGCGCGATGTTCGAGCACGAGGTGTTCTACTTGCGCTGCCGTAATCTTACCTTCATGGGCAGGGAGGGCAAGAACCTTGTGACCTGTGTGTTCAATCGCTCCCGTTTCGTGTACGGAAATGTGTCCCGACTCTGCAGCAATCACACCTTGATGCGGACGAAGGAGGTGAGCAATGACGGTGGTGTTGGTTTGTGTGCCGCCCACGAGGAAATGCACCTGCAAATTAGGATTTCCGCAGGCTTCTTGAATCCGTCGGCGTGCCGCTTCGCAATAATGGTCTTCGCCGTAACCAACCGTTTGCTCCATGTTGGTCTCCAGCAGGCGCTGCATCACCTTGGGGTGGGCACCTTCGTTATAGTCGCATTGGAATTGAATCATTGGGGGAGGGGTTTAAGTTTTTTAGGTTGTAAGTTTTTTAGGTCAGTGCGAACCGGATGGCGCTCTTCCCCTGTTTATAGGGGGAGGGGACCGCAAAGCGGTGAGGGGGTGCAGAGCATTAGTTAGAATAACACCACTTGATGAGTTAATCGCAATAACCTTATTGTTATTGCACCCCCTCACCAGCAGAGCTGGTCCCCTCCCCCTATAAACAGGGGGAGAGCGCCATCCGGAGTAGGAGTCAACTTGTTTACTCTTTTAATATATATGCCTTGATGATGCGGAAGTCGTAAAACGGGCGGTCGTTTTCGTCAGTTTCCGCCAACTGGATCTCGTCAATGGTTTGCAGTCCGTTGATGACTTCTCCGAAGATGGTGTATTGTCCGTCGAGGTGGGGTGCTCCGCCCACTTCCCAATAAGTGTCTTCGTGCTCAAGGGCGAGTTCAATGGGAGGATTAGTATTGTTGCGTACGCGCTGGCGGATGCGTTCCATCATCCCCCCGCCATAGGTTTTACCCCACACGATATAGAATTGCGAACCATCGCTTTCCCACTTCGGGTTCTTCTCATCTCCCTCACGGGCTGCGGCGACCATGCCACGGCGATGGAAGTATTTGGGGTAATGAATCTCGGCGGGAAGGGTATAGCCCACAGAACCTTCACCAAGTTTCTCTCCCGGCTTCGCGTGGCGCGAGGTTGGGTCGCCCGTCTGAATCATAAATTCCCATATCGTGCGGTGGAAGAGTAGGCTGTCGTAGAACTGCTCGTTGACTAACTTTATGAAATTGTCGCGGTGGATGGGAGTGTCATTAAACAGGGCAATGGTGAAATTTCCACTGGTGGTCTCGAAGCGCACAAGGGTGCGCGTCTCAACGGAGTCGGTTGCCGCCACGCTGTCGGTCGCTTCAGGGGCAACCACAAAACTACCTGCCCAACTTGTTACGGGAAGGCAGGTAAGTAGAAAGAGGAGGGTGAGAGAGAGTTGCTTTTGCATAGTCGTTTATTAGGATTGTGCAGGAAGTTCTTCCGTCTTTTTTGCCGAAATACTTACGCTGAGCATCATGCCGAAGTAGAAGCAGAAGATGATCATTGCCGTACCCCCGCGGCTGATGAGCGGAAGGGGTTGCCCTGTAACGGGGAAGAGTCCTACAGCCACCATCATGTTGATAATCGCCTGTGAGGTGAGCATAAATGCCAACCCAATGATGAGGAAGGCTGGGAATAGCGTGCCACACCGCGTGGCTATGCGCCAGGCTCGGAAGATCAGTACGATGTAGAAGAACACAACGAGGGTGGCGCCCCAAATGCCCAATTCTTCGATGATGATGGCAAAGATGAAGTCGGAGTAGGCCTGGCTTAAATAGTCGCGCTGCACAGAGTTACCCGGCATCAATCCTACGATGTTACATGTAGCAATCGCAATATTTGCCGTCCCTACTTGGGCATTCTCCTTCAAGTCATAGTTCTTGGGGTCGTCATCACTACTTTCTGTAAAGTTGTCAATACGGGATACCCACGTGTCGGCGCGGTGGAGGAAGGAAATATCATCTACGAAGTCCTTGGGGAGCGCTTTAGTAGCCAGCACAATAGTGAATGCCACAGCGACGAAGAAACCGATAATCTGTCCGAACTTTTTAAGCGGAATGCGTCCGACAAACATCATCATCATGATAACTCCAAACAATAGGCACGCCGTAGAGAAGTTTTCTGAAAATATAAGTCCGCAAATGATGGCGGTGGGTATCATGATATACTTAAAAGCCTTCGGTTGCGCTTCATCTTCGCGCTGCATGGAGGAGAGGATGAGGGCGGTGTAGAGAATCATCGCACATTTCGCCACCTCAGAGGGTTGGAACGATATAGGACCCAGTTCCAACCATCGAGAACCGTCGTTAGTGGCCTCGGCAAAGAAGAGGGTAATGACCAATAATATGAACGAGATGGGCAGTAGGAACAGGGGAAACAGTTTGAAGAATCGGCAAGGTATTCTTGAAACGATAAGCACAACGATTGTGCCTACTCCCAGGAATGACACCTGCTTGATGAGAGGCGCAAAGAAGTTTCCAGACTTATATGCCAAACTACTCCCTGCGGAAAACACCTCCACAATGGAGATGATGCAGAGGAAGAAGTACACGACCCAAATGGTGGGGTCGCCTTTGAATATTTTTGAGGAAATTGCCATTTTTGGAAAGGAGAAAGAAAAGGAGAAGGGAAAGGAGAAATGAGAAAGGAGAAATAGCCGTGCGGGGTATATCCGCAAGTAACTGTACTCTTCGGTTGTACTCTGTACTTTGTTAGTTGTACTCTGTACTCTGTCAGTTGTACTCTGTCAGTTGTACTCTAATCTTAAAGTTTTTCAACACACTCCACAAACTGTTCGCCACGATCCTCCATGTTCTTAAAGAGGTCGAAACTCGCACAGCAGGGACTGAGGAGCACGGTGTCACCGGGTTGCGCCACACTGTAGCACGCTGTAACGCAATCCTTCATCGAGTGCGTATCAAGAATGGTGATGCCGAAATCACCGAAGAAATCGTGTAGTTTAGTGTTGTCGGCACCGAGGAATACAAGCGCACGACATTTCTCCTTCACAATCTCTGTGAGTTGGCTGTAGTCGTTGCCCTTGTCCTTGCCACCGATGATGAGCACGACGGGAGTCTCCATGCTGTCGAGTGCGCAGTAGCAAGCATCTACGTTTGTGGCCTTCGAGTCGTTGATGTAGGTCACACCGTTATGGATGCCCACCTTCTGCAGACGGTGTTCTACGCCGGGGAAGGTTGATAAAGCTGTTCTCAAAGTATCGTCTGTCACACCCGCTGCAAGGCATGCCTGTGCGGCAGCAATCATGTTGCGCATGTTGTGCTTACCCTGGAGCGAAAGTTCGGTTGCAGGCATGGTGAAGGGACGGGGAGCGTTGATGGTGAAAGTGCCGTTCTGGATATACCCTGAAAGTTCGGTACCTTCATCACAAGGTCCGCTTACATTTTCGTGAAAGGCGCAGATGCGGCATGCGGGTTGAAGTTTCTTCAACTCCGTGGCAATATATTCGTCGCCCGTCCAATAGATAAAGGTGTCGTCGGCCGTTTGATTCTGCAAAATGCGCATCTTTGAGTCTACGTAATTCTGCATGCAGAAGTCGTAGCGGTCCAAGTGGTCGGGTGTGATGTTGAGGAGCACGGCGATATTGGCGCGGAAGTCATACATGTTATCCAACTGGAAGGACGAGAGTTCGATGACATACCACTCCTTGTCTTCCTGTGCCACCTGAAGTGCGAGACTGTGACCGATGTTTCCGGCAAGTCCCACGTTCATCCCTGCATGCTTCATGATGTGATAGATGAGGGAGGTGGTGGTAGTTTTCCCGTTCGATCCCGTGATGCAAAGCATCTTGGCGGTAGTATAACGGGCTGCAAATTCAATTTCAGAGATGATGGGGATGCCCGCCTCCATGATTTTCTTCACCATAGGGGCGGTATCAGGAATTCCGGGACTCTTAATCACCTCCGTAGCGTCAAGGATTTGCGCTTCCGTGTGCTTCCCTTCTTCCCAACAGAGGTTGTGGGCATCAAGCATGCCCTTGTAGTTGTCTTTAATGCTTCCCATGTCGGAAACAAAGACGTCATATCCTTTTTGTTGCGCAAGGATGGCTGCGCCCACGCCGCTTTCGGCAGCGCCAAGTATAGCGATTTTCATTTGTGACTAAAAGTAAAAGCACGTTACACGATGTTTTCCTTTGACAGAAGAACAAAAGAACAAATTATGAAACTTATGTCCTTTTGTTCCTATGTCTAAACTATCGAATCTTCAACGTAATAATAGTGAGTGCCGCAAGGAGGATGGTCATAATCCAGAAGCGAACGGTGATTTTGGCTTCATGCCATGTTCCCTTGGGGAAGTTGGGAAACATGTACTTACAACCGGGCACAAGTTGCTCGGGAAGTGTGCGGAATGCATCGTGAATGGGGGTGCGCTTGAAGATGCGCTGCATTCTGCCCTTGCGCTTGCCCCACTTGAAGTATTGCACCTGAAGGATAACACTCAAATTTTCTACCAGGAACACCCCACAAAGGATGGGGAGCAACAATTCCTTGTGAATAATCACAGCAATCACGGCGATGATGCCGCCAATGGTGAGCGAACCCGTGTCGCCCATAAATATTTGGGCTGGGTAGGCATTGTACCAAAGAAAACCGATGAGGGCACCCACCATGGCACAGATAAAGATTACGAGTTCCTGCGTGCGGGGCAGGTACATGATGTTGAGGTAACTTGCAAATTCCAGGTGACTCGAGACGTAGGCGAGTATTCCCAGGGCTATGCAGATGATTGCCGAGTTGCCTGCCGCCATCCCGTCCATGCCATCGTTGAGGTTGGCACCATTAGAAACAGCGGTGATGACAAAGACGGTCATCAACACGAAGAGTGCCCAGCCCGCTACGTTCTTGTATTCGCCACACCACTCCATGAGGTCAGAGTAATTGAGGTTGTTATTTTTTACAAAGGGGATGGTCGTTTGGGGTGACTTCACCGCCTCGCTCTTGTGGACCACTTCAACCTTCTCTGGGGTATGCTCCTTCGTAACGTTTTCGTGCATTACCACACCAGGGTTGAGGTAAAGCGTAAGTCCCACGTAGAGTCCTAAACTTATCTGTGCAATGACTTTGTATTTTCCGGGTAGTCCCTCCTTCGTCTTCTTCATCTTGATCCAGTCGTCAAGAAATCCTACGATACCCAACCATACGGTAGTGACCAGCATGAGTTGCATATAGACATTCCCAAGTCGCCCCAAGAGTAAGCACGGCACGAGTATGGCTACGATGATGATGACGCCCCCCATTGTGGGTACGCCAATCTTCTTTACTCCAAAGGGGTCAATGGAGGCATCACGCTGCGCTTCGCTGTAATGGTGGCGCTTCATCCAACGAATGAAGTACTGACCAAACCAAGCGGAGATAATCAGCGCAAGCATCAGTGCCAAAAGGGAGCGGAAGGATATGTACGACCACATTCCAGAACCTGGAATGCCAAATTGGTCGAGAGAACGAAAGAGATAGTAGAGCATTTGTGTGTTTGGTTGTGAGGGTGAGGTTGTGAGGAGTCAGGTTGTGAGGTCGCTTCGCTTTAAGGTTTTTTAAGGGGCTTAAGGTCTTTAAGGTCTTTAGAGTCTTTAAAGTCTTTAGGGTTAAAGTTCCGAATGGTCTCAAAACCTTATAACCTTACAACCTCAAAACCTTATAACCTAACCTTATAACCTCTCGACCTAAATTAAAAACGCTGCACGCACCTCCTCATGGTCATCAAAGTGGTGCTTTACCCCTTTGACGTCCTGATAAGGTTCGTGTCCTTTGCCTGCAACAAGAATAACATCGCCAGGTTGCGCCATCATTACGGCAGCACGGATAGCTTCGCGACGGTCGGTAATGGCGATGGTGCGGGTGCGCTGTTCGGCATTGAGTCCTGCAAGCATATCGTTGATAATAGCCTCGGGTTCTTCAAAGCGGGGGTTGTCGCTCGTAATGATCACGCGGTCGGAGAGGGTTGCTGCCTCTTGTGCCATGAGGGGACGCTTGCCCTTGTCGCGATTGCCCCCAGCGCCACACACGGTAATCACCTGTACCTTGTTCTTCACAATGTCGCGAATAGAGGTGAGCACATTTTGAAGCGCATCGGGGGTGTGAGCATAGTCGATAATAGCGTTAACCCCCTTGGGCGAACGGATGGTTTCAAAGCGACCATTGACAGGCGCCAACTCCGACATCACGCGGAGCACCTCCTGGGGTTCATTACCCAACATGACGGCTGCGCCATAGACAGCAAGCAGGTTGCTCACATTAAAATGACCCACGAAGCGCACACTAACTTCCTGTCCGTTGAAGTCGAGCAACATGCCTTCGATGCTTTCTTCGAGGATGCGTCCCTTGAAATCGGCAGCGGTACGTGTAGAGTAACTGCGAAGAGTTGCCTTACAATTTTGGAGCATTACACTGCCGTTCTTATCATCGGCATTGGTGATGGCAAACGCCTGCTTGGGAAGGTTGTCGAAGAATGCCTTCTTGGCATCGCGGTAAGCATCGAATGTCTTATGGTAATCCAAGTGGTCACGCGTAAGGTTCGTGAAGAGAGCACCTGCGAAGGTCAATCCGCCGATACGTTTCTGCTGAATGGCGTGAGAAGAGCATTCCATAAAGGCATAGGTACATCCCTGTGCCACCATTTCTGCCAAAAGTTGGTTAAGGGTGATGGCATCGGGGGTAGTGCATTCCGTGGGGTAGGGCGTCCCGTCAATATAGTTGCATACCGTAGAGCAAAGTCCGCATTTATGTCCAAACTTGCGGAACATCTCATAGAGCACCGTGGCGATGGTGGTCTTGCCGTTCGTTCCGGTTACGCCTACGAGTTTAAGTTTTGACGTGGGATCGCCATAAAACTGTGTAGCCACCTTTCCCACGGCATCTTCCGTATCGGCCACGCGCACGAAAGTCACCCCTTCTGGGGTATTTGCTGGGATAGGGTCGCACACGAGAATGGCTGTAGCCCCTTGTGCAATAGCTTTATCGATAAAAGTGTGACCGTCAACCTGGGTGCCTTTAACTGCGATGAAAAGGTGACCGTTTTCAATGCGGCGACTGTCTATATTTACCCCTGAAATGGGGAGGTTGAGGTCTCCGTGGAATTCTTCAACGACGACCTTGGAAAGAATGTCTTTGAGCAGCATGCTATTGTTTAGACTTTTTGGTTTTCGGTTTTGACGACAGCGTGAGGGTTATGGTATCTCCAGGGTGGAGTGTTGTCCCTGCTTTCTTGCTTTGCTTTACCACAACTCCCACCCCTTTGGTTTGGACATGTAGTCCTGCACTTTCCAGACGGTAGAGGGCATCGCGCAGTCCGTAACCCGTAACATCGGGAATAGAGTCCTGATGTTCATCCGCGGGCGAAAGGGAAATGGTATGTACGACAGAGTCGGGAGCGCCCCACACTGCTTCTGCGGCATATTCGTTAAAATGCGCCTGATGGGTGATGCCGAATTGCTTCAGCACTTGTCGTCCCGCTTCAATATCTCCGGCCTTCACTTGTGGCAGGTGCGTATTTACCGTATCGCAGGCGCCAGAGAAGTCCGACTGGTGTGCTTTAGCCATGATACTTTCTGCTATCTTGCTGAATACGGGACCACACATGCCTCCTCCCGAAGCCGTTCCGCTCTTTCGGATGCAGACGATGCAGGCATAGCGAGGTTTTTGTGAGGGAAAATAACCTGCGAAGGAGATGAGGTATTCCTGCGACTTACCAGCGCGAGTCCATATCTGGGCAGTACCCGTTTTTCCCGAAACATCAAACATCTTTGAACCCGCACGGCGACCGAGCCCCGTGTGTACCACCTCGTAAAGGCAGTGTTGAATCATCTTGATGGCCTCGGGGCGCGCCATTTGCTCGCGAAGGACTTCGTTGGGGAATTCCTTAACTATCTGTCCGTCGCGCAATAATGCCTTAATCAAACGGGGACGGAACATTTTCCCGTTATTTGCAACACCTGCGTAGAAGTTCACCGTAGAAATCGGTGGTACCTGCGTTTCATAACCGATACTCATCCAGGGGAGCGCCGTCTTTGACCAGTTGGCCTTGGTCGGGCGGCGGATGTAGGGTTTGTGGTAGTGGTCAAGTGGGATTTTCAGGTCTTCTGCTACACCAAGGCGGTACAGACCGTCCACAAATTGGGCAGGGTCTTCCTTATACGCCTCATCAATAATCACACTCACCCCAATATTTGAGGAATACTTAATGATTTCGGGAGCCGTGATGAGACCGTAACCCGTTCCGCGACGCCAGTTGTGGTCACGCATGAAACGGCGGTACATGGTGCGCACCCCATTCCCTACGTCTACACTGCTGTTCAAGTCCATCTTGCCATCATCCATAGCCACGAGGAACGACATCGGTTTGAATACCGACCCTGGTTCGTACATGTTGCCCACGGCGAGGGGTTGATTTTCGGAGAAACTGTTGTCGGGGTTGCGTGAAAGACTGGTCATCGCCTTGATGTCGCCCGTGGCGGTTTCTAACACGATAACTACGCCCTCTTGAGTCTGCCCATTGCTGGTTTCAACGAGGTATTCCAACTGTTCGCGCAACACTCTTTCACAAATATCCTGAATATCTACGTCAATCGTAGTCATGACGTCATAACCATCTTCGGCGGGGACATCTACCACGCGCACCAGGTGTTTCATCAGCTTCTGCGTGTGATAACTTCCTGACTTACCTGCCAGGAAGGAGTCGCAGGAAAGTTCGAGTCCGTAGCGTGCGCAACTGTCAAAGCGCCCGACGGTGCGGCGTGCCAAGGCACCGTAGGGGTTCTTGCGCACGGGAATCGTGTCAACATAGAAACCGCTGATGCCTGTAGGTTTGCAGAGGAAGGGTAGGGATTTCATGTCCTTATACTGCACATAGGTGACGCGCTGGTTGCGCTTCTTATTCTTGCGCTTCTTGGCGGCCTCGGGTTTCAACACAGCTGCCGTGTAGAGGGGCCAACTGTGTGAGCGGCGTTGCTGACCTTTCAATAAGTGGGCGCGGATGTTGGCAGTGTCCATGTCGGGAAAAATCTCAGCCATGCCGATACAGATGCTGTCGAGGTCTTTTAAGAATAGCGAGTCACGATTCTTAAGGTCCTTTGCGGCACGAGCACTGTCTTTTTCCCAAGTGCCAAAGTCCATGTACATTAAGTATTCGGGAATAGATGCCGCCAGCACTTCACCATTGCTTGCCAACAGGTTCCCACGCCTGGGCTTGAGTTCGAGGTTCACTCTTTCGCGCTGTTTCGCTACTTCTTCCCAATACGCACTTTTGACGGTCATGGTGTATAAGGCCTTACAGAGAATGGCCAACCCTAACGCTACGAATACCCACTTGATGAAGGTGTAGCGTCCCTTTATTTTATCTTTCGGAAATTCCATCTTTTACAATTTTGAAGTTAGGTGTGGTACCCGCTCGCAGTGTAGAGTCTGTTAAGTGTTGTTCAATCATGCTGGCGCGAGAGTTTTTACGTAGTTCGCTTGAAGTGGTGAGCAGTTTATAGCGGATATCTACCAGTTGCTCGTTGAGTTGCTTCGTCTCTATCTGTTCCTGTTGGCAGAGGTAGCGGTTGCTGACATAAATGATGGTGAGCACCGTTACAAAGAGTATATAAAGGAAATTCTGACGGAACCAACTTCCCGCCAGAATGTCGCCTGCGAGGATGGCAGCCAACGAAACGTCGTCACTACCCGTAAACTCATCAAGCAGTTTATCCGTGTCTTGCTTCTTGACCTCAACTTCAGCATCAAGTTGGGCCTGTTCTATTTCTTCGTTCACCTCCTGGGGGGGTGTTATTATTTTGTCTTTCATATTTTAGTAGACGAGTTTTTAGAGTACAGTTAACAGAGTACAGAGTACAACTGCCGTGCGGATGGTTTGTCCGTTGTCTGTTGTCTGTTGTCAGCGCAGCTTTACCGTTGTCCGTTGACCGTTGTCCGTTGACAGGCGAAGCCTTACCGTTGTCTTAAATCTTCTCCGCCACCCTCAACTTCGCACTGCGACTTCTGGGGTTTTGTTCCTGCTCTTCAGCCGCGGGAATGATGACCTTGTTGCTCAAGGGGCGGATGGGGGCGGTGCGGTTTCCGAAGAAGTCTTGTTCCACCTTGCCCTCAATGTTTCCGCTACGCATGAAGTTCTTCACCATGCGGTCTTCAAGGGAATGGTAGGTCATGACTACCAGTCTGCCTCCGGGTTTCAGCACTTTCAGTGCGCCTTCAAGCATCTCCTGCAGGGCGTCCATCTCGTGATTGACTTCTATGCGGAGGGCTTGGAATACTTTTGCCAGGTCCTTCTTCTCGCGGTCGCGCCCCATGAGGGGTTTGACGATGTCCAGCAGGTCTTGAATCATCACAATGGGTTGCTGACTGCGTGCTTTGACGATGACATTTGCCAACTTGCGACCGTTCTTCAATTCTCCAAAGAGGAAGAAGATGTTTGCCAACTGCTCCTCGGAATACTTGTTGACCACATCGGCTGCTGTCATCCCTCCACGCCCATTCATGCGCATATCCAGAGGGGCATCGAAGCGGAAGGAGAAACCGCGCTCCTCGGCATCAAAGTGGTGACTACTCACACCCAAGTCGGCAAGCAGTGCATCCACACCGTCTACGTCATAGTAGCGCATCCAGTTTTTCAGGTAGCGGAAATTGCTCCTGACAAAGGTAAAACGCTCGTCGTCGGCCGGGATGTTTTGCTCGGCATCGGCATCTTGGTCGAAACCAAAGAGGTGCCCCTCGTCAGAGAGGTGCTTGAGAATTTCCTTGCTGTGTCCGCCACCACCAAAAGTGACGTCAACATACGTGCCATCGGGGCGCAAATCCATCGCGTCCAGGCATTCGGAAAGCATCACGGGTACGTGATAACAATCTATTTTTTTAGGTTCTTTCATTTGGTGTGTAAAATTAACTCTTTTTGGTTAATTGCTGTGGGGTGAAAAAGATATTTTTTTGACTAAAATAAAAAATAAGTGAACGACGTGGTAGTCATGCAACAATAGTTTTTAACTTTGCAGTGGGTTGACCCGTAATGTTGCTCATAAATCCAAATGGCAACCCCCTATGAAATGCGAGACGAAAATAAATTTTTAGAACTTGGCGAGCGCCCCGTTGGCAGTCTGCTCATGCAGTATGCCATCCCCGCCATTATAGCGATGACCGCCTCGTCGCTTTATCACATCATTGACGCCATCTTTATCGGTCAGGGTGTGGGTGAGGAGGCTATTATGGGACTTGCTCTGACGGGTCCTGTCATGTCGCTGACTGCCGCCTTTGGGGCGATGGTCGGTGTGGGCGGTTCGACACTGATGTCCGTAAAACTCGGACAGAAGGACTACGAAACGGCGCGTGATATCCTGGGTAACGTCGTGATTATGAACTTAATCATGGGGATTTCGCTGGGACTGGTGTTGCTGATGTTTATCGACCCCATCTTGCGCTTCTTTGGGGCCAGTGATTACACGATTGGTCCTGCTCGCGACTTCATGACCGTTATTCTCTCGGGGAATATCGTGACCCACCTTTATTTAGGACTCAACTCGTTGTTGCGCTCTACCAACCGTCCGAAGCAGGCGATGTATGCCACCTTCGGCACCGTCCTTCTCAACTGTCTCCTGGCGCCTTTGTTTATATTTGTCTTCAAATGGGGAATTATGGGTGCGGGTGCTGCAACCATTCTTGCGCAGGTGATTATGCTTGTGTGGGAGATGCACCTCTTTACGTCCCCCGATTCGCCCATCCGCTTGGAGTCGAAGCGCATTCGTTTGAAAAAGAAGATTTTGAAAGAGTCGCTGACCATTGGCGCCCCCAACTTCTTAATCAACCTCTGCGCCTGTACGGTGGCAATCTTTGTAACGCGCTCCATGACCACTTACGGTGGCGATATTGCAGTGGGAGCCTTTGGGGTTGTAAACCGCTTGGCGCTCTTTGTGGTCATGGTGGTGATTGGTTTGAACCAAGGGATGCAACCCATTGCGGGGTATAATTTTGGGGCACGCAAGTTTGACCGCATCATGAGGGTGTTGAAACTCTCCATCATTGCCGCAACGTGCATCACCACTACAGGTTTTGTGATTGGCACCTTCTTCTCCAAATTTTGTGTCACTCCGTTTGCAGAAGATTCCCCCGAACTCATTGCGGCGGCGTCTCACGGTTTGCGTATCCAGGTGATGTGCTTCCCCCTCATCGGGTTTCAAATCGTTTCTACCGCCTTCTTCCAAAGTATTGGTTATGCCGGTAAGAGTATCTTCCTATCGCTCACGCGCCAAATGCTGTTCCTGCTCCCCGCCATCTTGATTCTTCCCATGTTTATGGATAATAAGGTGGATGGTGTGTGGTATGCCATGCCCCTCTCCGATGCCCTCGCTACTATCGTCTCCGTCGTGATGCTTTGGTTGCAGATGAAGACCTTTAAGGCGTTGCAATCCGTAAATAACTAATACGGGGTCTTGTTCATCGTTCTGTTCCTCGCGATACCATCGCGACGTCCACTCCCTTCCCGTTTCTCCTTTCTCCTTTAATCCCGCTCTGCGCCTTTGCGTGAGGCCTTTACCCACCCCGCATGGTCTTTCTCCTTTCTCCTTTCCCCTTTAATCCAGCTTCGTGCCCTTTGCGCCTTTGAGTAAGGTCTTTACCCACTCCGCATGGTCTTTCTCCTTTCTCCTTTCTCCTCTCTCCTTTCTTATGCACAACTTCTTTAATATTGACGGTACGCCCGTTGAAAATCTATCATTCTCTGAATTAAAATCCGCTCCCTTAATTATCAATATTGGTCGTCAATTGGGTAGTGGCGGACGTGAAATAGGCAAGGAACTTGCCCGTCGCTTTGGTATGGACTATTACGACAAGGAACTATTGGATATCGCTGCGCGTGAAAGCGGATTCTGCACGGAGGTCTTTGAGCGCAGTGATGAGCACAAAGGTTTCTTTCAGTCGCTCTTTGAGTCGGTCGTGCCTGTGATAGGACACACTACGGGGTTTTATCAAAACCAACTTTCTGACGAATCTCTCTTCCGCATTCAAGCGGAGGCGATTCGTAAGGCGGCTGCAAGACTGAAGGGCGGTGTGTTTATTGGTCGTTGTGCCGACTATGTCTTGCGCGACTATCCCAACTGCCTCAATATTTTTATTTCCGCTGATGAGGCGGACCGCATTGCGCGTATCATGCGCCAATGTAATGTGGATGAGAAGGAGGCAAAGCGACTTATGAATAATGGTGATAGCTCCCGTGAAACCTATTATAATTTCTATGCTTCTTCGCGCTGGGGACAAGCAAAAACTTACGACCTCTGCGTGAATTCTTCCGTACTTGGTGTCGCAAAAACCATCGATTTCATCGAGGAATTCGCCCATAAAATGGTAGAGAAGTAGCGCCAGAGTGCTAACCCTTTCATAGTTCCAGATAAGTTCAATCCCTTCCTTGTTTATTACGCACAAAAAAGCGAGCGAAAATCTTCGCTCGCTTTTTTTGTGTGAGTTCCCCTTATAAAAAGGTAATCTTCCGTCCCCTACACTGCGATACCACCGCAGTGCATCATTTGATCCCAATTCGCAGCCGCCTTTCATCTCTCACCTTTCTCCTTTCCTCTAAAACTTATACCCCACCGTAAACTGCACATTATGCCTGTCAAGGTTTACCTGTGCCGCCTGCAATCTATTTGCCGTATTGCTGTTGCTTTCTGGCAGGTGGAAGGCATATACATCAGCTGTTTGCGTCTGGTATTGGTAGGACATGTCGGCATACCAACTGCCTGAACGATAACCAACCCCTGCCGTAACACGCTGGAGGTCACCAAGGTTTACGTAATCAGTATTGGTCTGATAGTAATAATTGCTGCTGTCAAGGAATTGATTGAGGTATGCGCTCTTCTTAAAGGGTGAACTCTGATAGTTATAACCTGCGCGAGCGTAAAGTCCGTCAATAAGGCGGAGTTCTGCCCCTAAACGAAGGGTGTGCACTCCTTGAAGGCAACGGTCTGCTTCACGCTTCAGAGCATGATCCTTATAGAGTCCATGGTCATAGGTTACACGCATGCCACTCGCATCATAATATTCATATTCAGCGCCATAAGCAAAGAAATTGCTTACGGTACCCCCCATTGAAACATTGAAGCGCCAGGGAGTACGCATCTCGTAACTGTTGTATACTCTGTCGCTTTGTGCGGAGTAGTCATAACTACCGCTGGCGTAGGGTGTTTCCATGTAGAGGTCGGAAGACGTCTCAATCTCGTAGTACGTAGGCATGTGTATACTGAAACCTACGCGGAAAGGACTTGACTCTATAGGACGGAAAATGACGCCCAAAGAACCGCTATACCCTTCACCTTCCGTTTGTTCGTCGTTGAGGTAGAAATACTCATGCAACGAGTTGTCGCTGGGGTTGATAAGCATTTCGGAATAGTCCGTATACGTCTTCTGATTCATGAAGAAATACTTCGCTGTAATCCCCACATACAGACGGTCGTTAATGTTAGCGGCGACATTAAAGTCCCACTCGTGATTGCCTCCCCATTGCACACGTCGGTACGTGTAACTGTCGGCGTCAGAGGGTTCATAACCATTCACATATCCCTCGTTGTCGAAAGTCGGAGCAATGAGTTGCGTGTCGTAACCTAAATTGGTAAAGGGAGTGGTCAGTTCGCGGTCTTCGTCGTAGTACAAATCCAACCAACCTCCAGAGTAGGCGAGGTCCATCATCTGCCACGATTGCGAGAGACCTCCTGTGGCGAAATTCTGAATGTTGATATGATTCTTAAAATTACGACTCTTTTGATAATTCACCCCTACATTCATGAATCGCAATCCGTCGAAGGTGTCGCCTACGTTTAAGGCATATACAAAACCGAGTTGGTCGAATGAGGCGCGAGTGCGATCGATGTCATTGAATTTTTCAGCATGAGGTTGCGCTGTAAGACTGGCGGTGGTGGAGATCTCACTCTTGCGATACAACCCGATACCTGCGGGATTCGTACCCATCACAGAGATGTCTGCCCCCAAGGCACCCATAGCGCCGCCCATACCTACGAAGCGCGCCGTACCATTAAGGTCGTTTGCCGTGAACGACTCCATGCGGTAAATATCTTGCGCTATAAGAGGAGCGCTTATGAACAATAGTGGAAGTAATATGCGTTTCATAAATAAACGGTTAAAAGTTAAAGTTGAACGCTCTAAATCGGTTAACGGTGAACGTTGAAAGGTGAGCGGGACCTTGCGCGGAGTATAAATTGAACGGTTAATGGAGTAACATCAATGGCGAAGCATAGACCGTCGTCCGTTGTCATCGTCAATAGCATCACTCCGGATGGCAAGTCCGTTGTCCGTTGACAGGCCTCGCCTCCTCTGTTGTCGCCCTCTCATCTCTCAACTCTCAACTTCCCCCTTCCCCGGATGGTCGTCCGTTGTCCGTTGTCCTGTTGTCTATCTTCTACCCCCGCCCATAGAGCGTTGCGGTCTGCTGCCTCCTCCACCACTGCCGAAAGAGCGGTTGGGGCGTTCTGTGCGACTTGGCGTGGCGGTTGTTGTAGAGGATTTGCGACTGCTACGGTCGTTAGAAACGGTATTGCGGATGGTGGAAGAATTTTTGCGATTGGTTGCGGCATTACCACGGTTGGTAGAAGCATTTTCACGGTTCTGGCTGGGACGTTGTCCTACAGACGGACGTGTGCCACGCTCTGTGCTGGGGCGGTAACCGCGATTGCTTGCTGAAGGACGACGGTGTTCCGTGCGTGAGGGGTAGTAGTGGTGATGGTGGTGTCCGCCGTAGTGGGGATACCATCCGTGATGGAAACCCGGGTGATAAACGGGATGGTAGTGGTGGTGCCAACCCCACCAGGGATCGTACCAACTTGAATGCCAGTAAAATGGATCGTTCCACCACCATGAACTATACCATCCGTAGTGTCCGTACCACCCATAATTGTACCATCCGTAGGGACGGTAAAAGGTGTACCAAGGGTCGGTATAGATGTCTATATATTCCGTGTAGTGGGGACTGCTGACAACTGTGATGCCTGGAGCATGGAAACGCACAATGCGATTCGTGAACGACTCTTCGTCCTCGTTCTGATTATAATATGACGAAGATTCCTTTTGTGTAGCCCCCCCACGGCGGTTGTAACTGTCAACATCCATAGCACCTTCGCGGTGGTCTGCCCAATTGTCGTATTCCATGGATTCATACGTTTCTACCTGCTGCTTCTTTGCCTTCTTCTTGGAAGGTACGAAGTAGAGGTCATCCTGCGCAACGATATTCATTGCACTACCTACGATGAATGCGAGGAGAAGAAATAATTGCTTATACATAGTGCGAGGATTTTAGGTTTGTTATACAGATTACTCAACTTTTGCATGCTTCAGTTGAGTCGGGTAGTTAGGTCGATACGCTCTATTGTTTTGAGGACTATCCAGATTGTTAATATCAACGCATGGTTAGTAAACCGAAGGATAAATCTTATAATAGTAAACGAGTTGTTAGGTACGAGTAAACGAGATGGTTCGTCTCGAATGCTGGTTTTCATTACGCAAGGCTGTTGTACTCCGTACTCTAATGAAGCGACCTTAAACCTAATAAGTTGAGTGTTCGCGAAACTTCAATTAATAATTTGAAGAAGTGCGGTGGATAGGCAAGGGTAGGAGAACCATTGCGCATGTGTGCACTGCTCCTTGTTGCAAAAATACACATATTTTTTCGCATATCACACGCTGTTAAGGTTATTTAGGGATTTTTAGGATTTGCTGACGTGCTGTCCTTGAACTACTTGTTCATCTCTTCTGACGGGTTTAAATCCCTAAAAACACCGATGGAATCGTACTTTTTGGCGTTGCTAAATATAAATCGGTGGAACCCACGTATCACAAGTGTCAAATCAGAACAGACCTCGTAGATGTTCCAGATACGACGGTATGATTTCTCCGCGTATCTCACGTAATACCGCGTATCTTTCTCCTGAAGGTATCTGTTTGGTCTGTTGATTTTTCTTTATCAACGTGATTATACTGATTACACGGTTGATTTTGCAATACGAGAAATCCGTGAAATCTGTTTCATCCTGTTGATTACAAATAAGTAGCAGAACAAAATTCTGTGTCATTCAGTGTGAGATTATTACCAACTCCGCAGGGCATTAGTGTAAATTGGTGTCCATTAGTGGTTTAAAAAGGATACATGAAGATACGAGCCGATACGTGGAGGTATTTCTGTGTGTTTCGTGGTTCTGTGTGTGCAACATTTTTGCATAAGAACATAAAATTTTGCGCTCTTCTGCGCCGTCTGCGTGAGAAAAATATGTTCTTATGTTCTTTTGTCAAGAACATCTGCAGAGCAAAATTCTGTGTCATTCTGTGTGTGCAACTTTTTTTTGACACAAGACAAAGAACATAATGCATTGCGTCCTTTGCGCCTTTGCGTGAGATGTTTTTCACACAGGAATTCACGAAATTCACAGATTCCTGCGACCGGGAATCACTTAACCTGTACGGACGCACGGTTCGTGCACTGCTGTCCCAAAGAAATATTAACTTTTTGAGACCCGCTCTAAAAACCTTTTGTAAGTGACCTTTTGTCAAAATTCAAATAGTGTTGGGAAGATCGGTTGGGGAGGGGACTCATTTTGTTCTTTATATCTATTAACGACATCTCTGATGAATGCTTTTTCGGTTAATGAAACACTTATCATGTTTGCAAAGTCATACAGACTCCCTTTATAGGATACAGCATCCGCGGTTAGTGCTAAAACACAGTATGCCGTGAATGCAATATAGATTTGTATCATTACTGCATTTGCTGATGTACCATAAAATGAGTTGATTCGCAAGTGTTGTTTTATCCACTTAAAAAAGACTTCAATATTCCATCTATATTTGTATAGTAGGGCTACTTTTTCTGCAGGTAATTCATAGTTGTTGGTAATTAAAATTAAGGTGTCGTTCTTATTTTCTAGATAATATACAACCAAACGAAGTTCATACGGATAATTAGTTTTAGCCCATCTGCTCGTGAATTTTATCAATTGGTCAGCATACACACAAGCGCAATTACTTCTATGAGTTTCATCTTTAGAGATAACATATTTAACATTGTTTTTTATTGGAACGATGAAATAAGCATTCTTCTCTTTGATGGTGCGTAACCCTTTGGTTTTCATGTATGCTTTATCCATAATATAGAGGCAATCAGGTTCATAGGGGTAATCCTCCATAAACGTCTGGTCACGTTCCTCATGCCCTGTGATTAAACTCATCCTTGGAACCTCTCTTAAAAGGTCATACATTGTATGTAGTTTTATTCCACCCACACCTTGCTGGGGTACACTCCAAGAAAATTTACTGAGTTCAAATTTGATACTACTTGAGTCTATTGCAAAGAATCCACTAATTGAGAATAATTCTGATAACTCCTCTAATATGGAATCGCGAAACTTTATGGAGGCCGTCTTTTGCATCATTCTTTGCGCAAGTTCACGATAAATGGCGACTTCGCGTTTAGAGTTTGCATATGCGATATTATTCCGACTAATATGTTTTCCCATCCCCATCCTATAGAGTTTATCACTATGAGCACGCAAAGAAACTTCTATGTCTCGTAAACTACGACGAGAAGTAAGTTGAGCCCATATCATCACCTGAAGATGATTCCAACAACTAAATTCTTTTACATACTTGTTTCCACGATAACGGGCTACTAATGTTTCAAAAAAATCTCTATCTATAAACAAAGACAATTGAGTAAATACGTAAGGAATTTGAGGCATATTGTGACAAAATGAAAGTTTGTATGAAATTAGCACAATACTCCATTCTAAAATCCTCCGTAAACATTTTTCTTTATAAGTTGTTGATATTTCAGTAAATACGAGATGATTCGCGAAAATCTTTGGGACAGCAGTGCACGGTTCGTGCGTCCTAAATGCATACACGGTTAGCGATTGAAGACACGCGTAAATATTGATAGATGAGGACGCACCGGCGTCTGTACCAATTAAGTGAATACCCCGCATGGCACTCCTCTCCCCTCCCACCTCCCAAGGCGCCGCTCCTAAAGCCGCTTGCCATTGGGCTATGTACTTTATCCCCTTCAGGAATATCCTCCCAATGTCTATTTCACTCCGCAAGGCACTTCTCACTCCTCCCTCCTCCCAAGGCGCCGCTCCTAAAGTCGCTTGCCATTGGGCTATGTACTTTATCCCCTTCAGGGAATATCCTCCCAATGCCTATTTCACTCCGCAAGGCATTACTCACTCCTCACTACTCACTACTACCTACTACTTACTACTTACTACCTACTACTTCCCCCCCCCCCACGTGGTCTTTCTCCCTTCTCCTTTCAAAATGCCTTTGTTATAAAATTCCCATCTTTTAATTTGTCCTATATTAAATAATGTATTATCTTTGCAAAGTAACGCGTAGGTGTCTCTGCTTCACTTTCTTACGTATGCCGAAGGCGGTTTTTTATTTCTTTTATTTTCGCCCCTACGGTTTATGGTGTAATTGTTTGATAATGCGCGTTTTACAACCCCTCGCAAGAGGGTGAATTGTGTCATTTAATCTCTTATCTTTACTGGAGAAAGTCTGTTCTCACCTTTCTGGTGGGCTCTTTGTTGTGTTTTTTTGCTATGTAGTTTAACGACTGTGTAGCAGTGGATTTTGTAAACTGATGACAACGATTGCAATTATTCTTGCCTTTGCAGTTAGTGTGGTGGTGACATATTTGCTCATCCCCCAACTGATAAAGATTTCGTACCGCAAGCGACTGTTTGATAAGGTAGATGAACGTAAGGTACATAAAGTGCTTGTCTCCCGACTCGGAGGCATCGCCTTTGCGCCAGCAATCATCCTTGGCGTGTCACTAGCGTTAGGTTTTAGTTTGATGGCCTCCAACCATGTGTTGGCGGGGCAGTTTTATGAGAACTCCTTTGAACTCGCCCTATTTATTTCATCCCTTCTGCTGATATATTTTGGCGGTGTGACGGATGATATTTTAGATTCAAGTTACAAGTTGAAGTTCATTGTGCAGTTCCTTGGTGCCTCCTGTCTGGCTGTTGCCGGTATCTCCATGAATAACTTCTACGGACTGTTTGGATTTACAGAGATCCCCGCATGGTTTGGTATACCTTTGAGTGTGACTGCCACTGTATTTGTGGTGAACGCTATGAACTTGATAGATGGTATTGATGGGTTGGCTTCGGGTCTCGGTATTATCGGTTTCTTCTTCTTTGGATGTTTGTTTTACAGCACAGGGGAATACCTTAATGCCGTGCTGGCCTTCACCTCCTTGGGGACGGTATTCACCTTCTTCTTCTTCAACGTGTACGGTAACGTTGAGCGCCGTCGTAAAATCTTCATGGGCGACTGCGGTTCACAGACGATAGGTTTGTTGCTCGCCTACTTCGCTATTAGTTTTTCTATAGATAAATCCGTGGGCACGACTCAAATTTCTGCTGTTGGAACTGAACTGGTAAATGGAGCATTGAAGGATGTGTTGCAGTCAACCCCATTGGTAGTCGCCTTCTCCATCATTATGGTTCCCGTTTTAGACACCTTCCGTGTGTTTGGCAACCGTATTAGAGCGCACAAAAATCCCTTTAAACCCGACCGTACGCACATTCATCACCGCTTTATGGATTTGGGACTGACACAAAGAGCCACGCTGATGGTAATCTTGATGCTTGCCGCATTCTTTGTGCTGATTAATCTCCTGTTGCTGGATGTGCTTGATATCAACATCCTTTTCTGCTTAGACATAGCCCTTTGGACAGGCATGCACGTCTGGATTTCTTCGCTTATAGAGAAGCGTAAACAAAAGGCGAAGGCTACAAAGTAAGCCCATCGCCCATTGTTCTCAGTCAACACTCATCACCCCGGATGGTAATCTGTTGACTGTTGTCCGTTGTCCGTTTTCAGCGCAGCTTTACCGTTGTCCGTTGACTGTTTTCAGCGCAGCTTTTCGTTGTCCGTTGTCCGTTGACAGGCGTAGTCTTACCGTTGCCATCTCAATAGCATCACTCCGGATGGCAAGTCCGTTGTCTGTTGTCTGTTGTCAGCGCAGCTTTCCGTTGTCTGTTGACTGTTGACTGTTGTCAGCGCAGCCGTCCGTTGTCTGTTGACTGTTGACTGTTGTCAGCGCAGCTTTCCGTTGACTGTTGTCTGTTGACTATTGTCTTTTAAAAAAAATAAAAATGCCAACAAGAAGAGTAGAGGATTTACGAATTTGGATTGAAGCCCGACTCTTTGTTAAAGAGATTTACATTCTCATGAGAGAGAATCGTGACTTTGGATTCAAAGATCAAATTCAAAGAGCTTCGGTTTCCATAATGAATAATATAGCAGAAGGTTTTGATTCAGGTTCAGATGCGAAATTTATAAACTTTCTAAATATTGCAAAGGGTAGTTGTTCTGAAGTCAAGAGCATGTTGTATTTATGTGAAGATTTAGAATATTGCTCTACTAAAGATCGTGAACGACTCCACGCCCAATTATTTAGTATCTCAAGTGGAATCTATAAATTCATAGAATATCTTAAAAAACGGGCAGGCTATAGTTAATAGTCAACAGACAACAGTCAATAGTCATTAGACTACAGACCTACACCCATCACTCCGGATGTTAAGTCCGTTGTCCGTTGTCAGCGCAGCTTTCCGTTGTCATCGTCAACAGCAACACCCCGGATGGCAATCTGTTGACCGTTGACCGTTGTCTGTTGTCAGCGCAGCTTTCCGTTGTCCGTTGACCGTTGACCGTTGTCTGTTGTCAGCGCAGCTTTCCGTTGTCTGTTGTCTGTTGTCCGTTGTCAGCGCAGCTTTATAAACTTACTTCAAAACAAAATAAAAATGGCAAAAGTTTTGACCTTGAAAAAGAGACTCTTTCCGAGACGTTATTTGAGTCCGTTGTTGATCCTGGCGATTGATGTCTTTTGCTCAATGCTTGCTTCGGCATGTACACTGTTGGTGTTTATGCTCATGGGCAAGTGGTATCCCATGTTGGAATTCTCCGCATGGTGGGTAGGTGCTTCAGCGGTAGTGTCATTAGTGTGCTTCCGTCTGTTGACTACATACTGCACCATTATCCGCCATTCTACACTCCGTGACTTCTCACGAATCCTGGGCGCGTCCGTCTTGAAGTCTTTCTTGCTCGTCCTTCTTGTAGGTGGCGCCTTTTCGTTGTTGAAACTCTCCTGGCGCTTGCCCTTGGCATTGCTCATTTTCGATGTGGCGTTTACTTTTGCCGCATTGATAGTGGTGCGTGTGTTGATGGTGATAGTTTACGACTTCTTGAAGGTCACTACGCCCTATGATGAGAACACCCTCAATGTGTTGGTCTATGGGAATGACGAAAAGGCAGCCTCTTTGGCAATGCGCTTTAAGGCATCTTCAACCTACCGCATTAAGGGTTTTATTAATTATGCAAAGGGTAGTAAGGGATTCACGATGAATGGGTTACACGGTAATAATTTCAGCACGCTGGAGGACGTGAAGGCCATTCATGAGAAGTATGATATCGATGCCATCGTCTTCCCCACACAGCGCAGTGCTTCTGGTGAACGTGAGCGCCTGATTGTTTACGGTATGGAGGTGGGCATGAAGTTCTTCATCACTCCCCCGATGGACGAATACGGCAAGTCGAGAGATGCAGAGCGCACCGTGATTCGTGAGGTGAAGATTGAAGACCTCCTCGGTCGTGAAGAGATCAAGATCAATATGGAGGTGATAAAGGAAAACTTTGCGGGCAAGGTAGTGATGGTTACAGGTGCTGCGGGCAGTATCGGTTCCGAACTCTGTCGTCAGTTGGCCACCTTCGGCATCAAGCAACTCGTGATGTTTGACAATGCCGAAACCCCCATGCATAATGTGCGTTTGGAATTTGAAGAGCGCTTCCCCGATCTCAAGTTCGTCCCCGTCATTGGTGACGTGCGTCAACCCCAGCGTCTTGACTTTGCCTTCCGCAAATACCGCCCACAAGTAGTGTTCCACGCCGCAGCATATAAGCACGTGCCCTTGATGGAAGAAAACCCTTGTGAGGCAGTATTAGTTAATGTATACGGTTCACGTAATGTCGCAGACTTCTGCTTGAAGTACGACGTAGAGAAGATGGTGATGGTCAGCACCGATAAGGCGGTGAATCCCACGAACATCATGGGATGTACAAAGCGCTTGGCAGAAATCTACGTGCAGAGCCTCGGCTTAAGCATGGAGCAAGGTAAAATGCCCGGTAAGACCAAGTTTGTCACCACCCGCTTCGGTAATGTCCTCGGTTCAAACGGTTCAGTAATCCCCCGTTTCCGCGAACAGATTGCAAAGGGCGGACCGATTACCGTAACGCATCCTGAAATCACTCGATTCTTCATGACCATCCCCGAAGCCTGCCGCCTCGTGATGGAAGCAGCGACAATGACGGATGGCAACCAAATCTTTGTCTTTGATATGGGAGCAAGCGTGAAGATTGCAGACCTTGCAAAGCGCATGATCAAATTGGCAGGATTGGTAGAAGGTAAAGATATAAATATTGAGTACACAGGATTACGTCCAGGTGAAAAGCTCTACGAAGAAGTACTCTCCAACGCTGAAAACACCATCCCCACCGACCACAAGCGCATCCACATCGCCAAGGTACGTGAATACAACTACGAAGACGCCTGTGCCGCAGTAGACAAACTCGAAAACTACAGCCGCATCGTGGAAATCCCCGAAATGGTGAAACTCATGAAGCAAGTAGTCCCCGAATTCATCTCCAAGAACTCCATCTACGAGCAGTATGATAAGAAGTAGACGAATAACGGTAAGGCTACGCCTGACAACGGACTACAGACAACAGTCAACGGACTTGCCATCCGGAGTGATGCTGTTAACGATGACAACGGAGGAGGCTACGACGGTCAACAGTCAACGCTCTCCGCATGGCATTACTCACCACTTTAGTTAACAAGTTGACGAGGTACGGGTAGACAAGTAGATTGCCGAGATAAACGAGCATCATTCCGCATGGCATTACTCACTACTACTTCCTACCTACTACCTAGTTAGCGTCCCGCACGGTGTTACTCACTACTACTTACTACCTACTACTTATTTAACCCTCCTCCCTCAAGAGAGCAACCTTGGGATTGTTCAAGTCAAATTCTTTTCTCATTTTAGAAGTAGGCACGAATCTCACTTTAAGTCCGCGAAGGTTCTCTTCAGAAAACGAATCGTTAGATTCAG
>JAZQXB010000087.1:0-14957 GCA_045632685.1 Alloprevotella sp. | reverse complement strand
CCTCCTTATTCGCTGACGCTCATCAAGCTTCGCAAGTCGCACCTCGGCAATTCAAGTAAACTTAAGCGAGTTTTCTTCCTTGTCGCTCGGCAAAGATTAAGTAAACTTATCTTTACACTCACTCCTGCGTCAGTTGATTGCCTCGGTTTGGCGTCGGTTGTCCGTTGTCTGTTGACTGTTGACTGTCATCCGTCGTCTGTTGACCCAAGAAATTCTTGATTTGCGCCTGCACCCACAAATATTGGGGGGTGTTCATAAATCCGTTGTGGTGCTTCAAGACGTCATCCACGGAGGCTACGGAGTGTTGGTAGGACGCGAGTTCATTTTGCATCTGCTTGGCATGCTCGGCATACTTGTGAATGTCGCGCTCGCGCTCCCTGCGCAGTTGGTCGCACACCTTTGCCGTGAGCAAGGAGACGATGCCGTCGAGCAGGTCGTGACCGCGCATAAAGAGGTAGGTCGTTTCAGGAGTAACGCCTAATTCTATAAGTTCTGCCTTCAAGGGTTTGTACCCCTTCTTGGCTTCGGGGAATTGGTGTTGCAAGCGCGCAATCTTCGAGTTCACGCGTCGGCGCAGGTCGTTGAGTTCCTGTTCAGGGTGATAAAGGTTAATATCGCGGAGGCGCACTATGCGGTAGAAGTCCACCATGGAGAATTGCTTGAACTTCCCTTCGCGGTAGCACCACACGTTCCACACAAACAGGGGGTGGATGATTTCAGAGAAGTCTTTCAGAAACGCCTCAAAGTCGAAGATGCGGCGGTCGTTGAGGGTGGCAGAAACGCATACGTTGTGGAGCGAACTGGCGTGGCACTGGTAGTTCTCAATCGCGTAAACGAGGGTATGAAATACGTAGGGCGAGCGACACACCTCCTCCGAGGTGGGCGTACTTCCCTGCATCAAGTAATCGTAGTCCGCATCCACGCAGGCAATCATATTCGGCCCCAACTGATTTGCCAGCGCAATCTTCTTGCCCTTACACAGCGAGGTCTTCGAAGGGAGCATCACTTCAAAATACACCTCCTCCGTCTCCAACGGGCGCAGTAGCGTGCTCCAAAATGCCACATCGTCAAAACTCTCTACATACACCACAATACTCTTGCGCGCATGCTTCCCCGCCAAGCGGTTCGCCGCCTGGACGTACTGGGAGGAGATGTAGGTGGAGAGGGAGGGCATGGGGGGAAGTTAGTAGTGAGTAAGTAGTAGGTAGTAAGTAGTAGGTAGTAGGTAGTAGTGAGGGGTTAGTAGTGAGGAGTGCCGTCCGGATGGCGCTCTCCCCCTGTTTATAGGGGGAGGGGACCAGCTCTGCTGGTGAGGGGGTGCTTGAATACGCACCGCAAGGCATACTCCTAACTACTCACTCCTAACTACTCACTGTATTTAGCACCCCATCACCACTTCGTGGTCCCCTTCCCCTATAAACAGGGGAAGAGCGCCATCCGGAGTGCGTTCTGCAAAGTCCTTACAACCTTAAAGCGAAGCGACCTTACAACCTTACATCGTTATCTCACCCATCTCCGTTACGCAATCTGCCCAACCGTTCATGACGACTGCGGGCGAGTGGGTGGTGAGAATGATTTGCACGTTGGGGTTGAGTTGGAGCACCATGTCGATGAGGCGTTTTTGCCACTCGAAGTGGAGGCTCGCCTCGGGTTCATCCATGAAGAGCACGTAGGGTTGGCGGTCTTGTGTGAGGGCGGTGAGCAAGATGATGAGCATTTGCTTCTCGCCACTGGAGAGTTTGTAGGGCGAAAGTTGCTCTCCGAATTGCACAAAACTCAATTCGTTGCTCGTGCGGTCGATACGTTTTCCCGTTTCTGAAAAAAGGTCGTCCACAAGGTCGAGGAACATGGTTTTATATGCCGATGCCTCCGTAGCCTCTTCCTTTGCGTTGGGCGCACCACTCGTCAAAAGTTGAATCATGCGGTTGCCCACATTCACTTGATAGTCCAAGTAACGGCGCTGGAGTTGGTAGAGTTGCCAGTCCAATTCCGTAGACACCGCGGCATCGGTCAGTGTGCGCAGGCGGTCGCTTTGCAGGAGTTGGCGGTCGAAGGAGCGGATGATGTCGTAGCGGATATTGGTCGCATCCGAGGGTGAGAAGTCTATCGTCACGCCAAGGTGCGTGCCACCCACTATTTCCCCGCTCACGGGAGCCGTGCGCAGGTGTTGCTCCATACGGTTAAGAATAGTGCTCTTCCCAGCGCCATTCCCTCCGCTCAGCACATTCACCCCGGGCTGCAATTCCCAAACAATGTGCTTGTGGCCGCTCCACAAACTCTTAATTTCAAGGCGGCGAATATAGTCGGCGTATTTAATCATGATCTTCGTATTAATTATAATGAGGAAGTCCCTACGGCAAAATTACCATTATTTCTGGATACGCGCCAAAGGGAGGGGTAAAAAAACAAGTTACACTGATTGTCTGCCCGTTTTCTTCTGCGAGAAAGTTAGAAGATGCTCCCAACTTTGCGAAACTTTGCGCCTTTGCGTGAGAAAGTCGCTCCGCATGGCGCTCTCCCCCTGTTTATAGGGGGAGGGGACCAGCTTTGCTGGTGAGGGGGTGCTTGAATACGCACCGCATGGCATACTCCTAACTACTCACTCCTAACTACTCACTGTATTCGGCACCCCCTCACCAGCAGAGCTGGTCCCCTCCCCCTATAAACAGGGGGAGAGCGCCATCCGGAAAAAAAAGAGTACAACTGCCGTGCGGATTATTTCCGAACAGCAGTTGTACTCTGTACTCTGTACGTTGTACTCTAAATATCTTATCCAATAGTAATAAGCGTAGTACCTTCCATCACGCTATCGCCGGGGGCACAGCACACGCCGGTTACCTTACCGTCGTTTTCGGCAGTGATGTTATTTTCCATCTTCATGGCTTCAAGCACGAGGACTACATCGCCCTTCTTCACGGCATCGCCTTCGGCTACGAGCACCTTTGTTACGACACCGGGGAGGGGCGCCTTTACGGGAGTGCCTTCGCCAGCTGCACCCTTCGCTGCGGGAGCGGCGGGCTTTGCTTCTGCCTTTGCGGGAGCGGCGGTTGTGGTTGCGGGAGCGGCAGTTCCCATTGTGGGAAGGTCACCTTCGGCAAGCGCAGAACCGATGATTTCTACGTTGAAGGGCATACCGTTGACTTCCACAGAAGCCACCTGACCCTTGATAGAGTTGATGGTTACTTCGTAGTCAACTCCATTTACCTTATAATTATATTGTTTCATTGCTTCAAAACTTCAAAATTATTTACGCAAGTTATTCATTTGGCGAGCCGGCGAATTCCAGGGCGTGCAGTGGCGCTGGAGGGTAATGACGTCGGTTTCCTCGTCGTGAACAACCTCTGTTTCGTATGTGAGCAGTGCAAGGCTAATGACTCCTGCGATGATGGGCATCTCTTCGGCGGTAGGCTCAAGCGGTTTGCCGTTTGCCTCGATGGCGCGAATCGAACCGCGCTTTTCGTCGAGCGTGATGACCAATTGTTTGCCGCCCACGGTATAAGCTAATTTCTTCATAGTCTGAAAGTGTTAAAACTGTGGGAGTCGCCGAATTAAAGAGGTTCGTTGCCGTGCTTCTTCGCAGGACGTGTTTCCATCTTCGTTTCAAGCTGTGCAAGCGCACGGCAGATGCGGAAGCGCGTATTGCGAGGCTCAATCACATCGTCGATGTAACCGTATTCAGCAGCCTTGTAGGGGTTCGTGAAGAGGTCGTTGTATTCCTTTTCCTTCTGAGCGAGGAACGCCTTGGGGTCTTCCTGTTCCTTCGCTGCCTTAGCGCTGAGAATAGCAACCGCACCACTCGCACCCATTACCGCAATTTCAGCAGAGGGCCAAGCATAGTTGAGGTCCGCCTTGAGTTGCTTACAACCCATCACGATGTGTGAACCACCGTAGCTCTTGCGGAGCGTCACCGTTACCTTGGGCACAGTAGCTTCGCCGTAAGCGTAGAGCAACTTCGCACCGTGACTGATTACGGCATTGTATTCCTGACCCGTACCGGGGAGGAAACCGGGAACGTCAACGAGTGAAACGATAGGAATATTGAAGGCGTCGCAGAAGCGTACGAAGCGCGCACCCTTACGAGAGGCATTGCAGTCAAGCACACCCGCATAAACCGAAGGCTGGTTGGCTACGATACCTACGCTCTGACCGTTGAAGCGCGCGAAACCGATGATGATGTTCTTAGCATAACCTGCCTGAACTTCCATAAACTCGCCGTTGTCCACTACAGCGCCAATCACCTTGTACATGTCGTACGCCATGTTGGGGTTGTCGGGAATAATTTCGTTCAAGAGGTCTTCCTTGCGGTCGATGGGGTCTGTACATTCTACGCGAGGCGTGCGCTCCATATTGTTCTGAGGCATGTATGAAAGCAACTTGCGAATGAGGCCCGAGAATTCCTCTTCGGTCTTCGCCGTGAAGTGACATACACCGCTCTTTGTAGCATGCACAGAAGCGCCACCGAGGTCTTCCTGACTTACGTCTTCACCTGTCACGGTCTTTACCACCTTGGGACCAGTCAAGAACATGTAAGAAATGCCTTCGAGCATCACGATGAAGTCCGTGAGTGCGGGAGAATACACCGAACCACCGGCACAGGGACCGCAGATACCTGAAATCTGGGGCACCACACCTGAAGCCTCGATGTTGCGCTGGAAGATGTTGGCAAAACCTGCCAATGAGTTCACCCCTTCCTGAATGCGCGCACCACCCGAGTCGTTCAAACCGATACAGGGAGCACCAACCTTCATTGAGAGGTCCATTACCTTGCAAATCTTTTCCGCCATAGTTTCAGAAAGTGAACCACCGTTCACCGTGAAGTCCTGAGCGAAAACATAAACAAGGCGACCGTTGATGGTACCGCTACCGCAGACAACGCCATCACCAAAATATTGCTTCTTCTCCATACCGAAGTCGTGACAACGGTGGAGTTTGAACATATCCAATTCTTCAAACGAACCCTTGTCAAGCAAGAGGTCGATACGCTCACGCGCAGTGGCCTTGCCCTTTGCGTGTTGCTTTTCAATCGCAACTTCACCACCGCCCAGGCGTGCCTTCTGGCGGAGTTCTACAAGTTGCTTGATTTTCTTTAATTGTTCACTCATAGTTATATAATACTAAGTATGTGGTTGCAGTACCTTGGCGCTGTGCGCACAAAGCACATTACTAATTTCACAATAATTTGAGGGAGGAAGAATGCCGTTTTTGCCCCCTAAAAGGGGCATTTCCGTACAATCCTTCTCCACCTTACCGATGCAAAGGTAAGAAAAAACTGTTACGTCCACCACAATATTGGGTAAAAAACACCTTTTCGCCCCTACTACTCCGTCTTTCCGACCGCCAAAATAGGGGTAGAAAATAGACCTACCGAATTTGTAAAAACAAACTCGGAGTTAGTTTGAAATAATCGGCGCTTTGTTAAAACAAATCGGCACTTTGTTTTTGGCATTTCAGAAGGGAGGAAATCATTTCCTCATGTTCCGCTCATTTATTCAGAGATTATTATTACTTTTGCCCCAATAAAGGGCAATACATCTTTAACCATTTGCCCCAAGTTCCTATTACTTATGTCTTCGTGGATTAGCGAAACGCTGTTTTCTCACTCTGCTGTTCAGGCAGTTATCGTAATATGTCTTATCTGTGCGATAGGACTCAGTTTGGGCAAGATGCGCTTCCGTGGCATTACGCTCGGCGTCACTTTTGTGTTCTTCATAGGGATTTTGGCGGGCAGTCTGGGGCTGGAAATTGACAGCCAGATGCTCAGTTACGCAGAATCCTTTGGTCTCGTACTCTTTGTTTACACCCTCGGACTTCAAGTAGGTCCAGGTTTCTTGAGTGCCTTCCGCACGGGGGGCACGCAGCTCAATATGCTTGCTGCCGGCGTCGTATTACTCGGCACGCTGATGATGCTCTCCATCCTGTGGATTACGGGTTACCCCTTGGGCGACATGATGGGCGTGCTTTGCGGCGCTACGACAAACACACCTGCCCTTGGTGCGGCACAGCAGACACTCAAGATGGTGGGTGAAAACTCCTCGGGCGCAGCTTTGAGTTGCGCGGTGACCTATCCCCTCGGTATGGTAGGCGTGATTATCGCCTTGGTGCTGATGAAAAACTGGTTGCTCCGCCATGAGCGTGCCGTCGAGGCGAAACCGCGTGGCGAAGCCTTTATCGCCTCCTTCCGCGTGTGCAATCCAGCCATCTTCAACAAGTCGCTGGCAACCATTGCGGGTTTCGACGAAAGCAAATTTGTCATTACCCGTATCTGGCGCGGAGAGAATGCCATTCTTCCGACTTCGGAAACGGTGGTGTACGAGGACGACCTTGTGTTGCTCATTACTGAAGCAAAATTCGTTGACCAGCTCACCGTTTTCTTCGGCAAACTCGACCGCACGGACTGGAATGCCAAAGAAATCGATTGGGATTCCTTGGATACAAAACTCGTTTCGCAACGCATCCTCGTGACTCGTGCCCATGTCAATGGTCGTCGCTTGGGCGACCTTCAGTTGCGCAAGCGCTATGGTGTTAATGTGAGTCGTGTGAAGCGCGCTGGTATTCAACTCGTGGCGACTCCCGACCTTGTCATTCGCATGGGCGACCGCATCACTGTCGTGGGTGAAAAGGAGCGCCTCAAGCAGGTGGCGGAAGAATTGGGTAATGCCGTAAAGGTGCTCAACGAACCCAATATGGTGACCATCTTCATTGGTATTGTCCTCGGTTTGGTGCTCGGTTGTATCCCCTTCCATATTCCCTCAATGACCTTCCCCGTGCGCCTCGGCCTTGCGGGTGGTCCGATTATTATGGGTATTTTGATTGGTGCCTACGGTCCGCGCCTTCACATGGTGGCGTATACCACTACAAGTGCCAACCTCATGCTGCGCTCGCTGGGACTTTCCATGTACTTGGCGTGTCTCGGACTGGACGCGGGTAGTGACTTCCTTTCAACGGTCATGCAGCCCCAGGCATTGGCTTGGATTGGTTACGGTCTGCTGATCACCATGGTTCCCGTGCTCATTATGGGCGTTGTGTCCGTCGTTTGGATGAAGAAGAGTGTGCCCACCACGGCAGGAATGCTTTGCGGCGCGATGGCAAACCCCATTGCACTTAACTATGCCACAGACATTCTCCCCGGCGACAAAGCAAATATCGCCTACGCCACCGTTTATCCCCTCTGTATGTTCATGCGCGTCATCATCGCCCAGGTGTTGGTGATGATGTGGTTGGGATAGAAGGGAAATGAGAAAGGAGAAATGAGAAAGGAGAACCGACGCCAAACCGAGTGCAATCAAGCTCGCTTGAATTGCCGAGGTGCGAAGGAGGAAAAGACCACGAAGTGGGGGATTAAATGAGAAAGACCGTTCGGAGTGGGGCAAGGGTATTTCCACAGGCGTTTATCTCGCTACCCTCTCGTCTACTCGTTTACTTGTCTACTTGTTTACTAAAATACACCTAAAACAAAAAAACATCCGAAAGTCCCATGGGATTTTCGGATGTCTTTTTTTGAGGTAGGTAAAGGTTTAACCCTTAGTAGCAACACGCTTTTCCTTGATGCGTGCCTTCTTACCAGTGAGCGCACGGAGGTAGTAGAGCTTCGCGCGACGAACCTTACCAATCTTGTTCACTTCAATGCTTTCGATTGCAGGTGATTCGAGGGGGAAGATACGTTCTACACCCACAGTACCTGACATCTTGCGAACTGTGAAACGCTTCTTGTCGCCATGACCAGCGATCTTGATTACAACACCGCGGTAGAGCTGTACGCGTTCCTTGTTACCTTCGACGATCTTGTAAGCTACAGTTACAGTGTCACCAGCCTTGAATGTGGGGTGCTGCTTACCAGTAGCAAATGCTTCTTCAGCAATTTTGAGTAAATCTGCCATTGTGATTTATTTGTTAAATTGTTATCGCCCCAGCGCAACATTCTCAGCCGTTTTCGCTTCGGTTCTGACAGCGGTTACGCGGAAAAGCGGTGCAAAATTACTGATTTATTTTGGATTGGCAAAGGGAGGAGGGATTTTTTAGTGAGTAGTTAGGAGTTAGTAGTGAGTAATAACCATGCGGTCAGCAAACGTAGAGACGTCATATCATGGCGTCTCGTGGATGATTGGGTACTGTGTTTTCCCCAACCTTCTCGTCTACTTGTACCTCGTCTACTTGTCTACTAAAAATCACTTCAGTTCGGGATACGCAATGCGTGTATGGTAGGCACGCATGAGGTTTTCGATAAGGGTTTGCTTCGCCAATTTGATGTCCTCAAAGGTGATGGGACAGTCGTTGTAGCATCCCTCGCGGAGTTGGGTGTCAATAATTTTGTTGACAAGGTTGGAAATGCTTTCCTCGGTGTATTCCTTCAAACTGCGTGAGGCAGCCTCAACGGCGTCGCACATCATGAGCGCCGCTTGTTCTGCGGTGTGCGGATAATGTCCTGGATAGGTGAATGCCTCAGGGTCGAAGGTTTCTTCGGGGTGCTTGTTCTGCCACTGAATGGCGAAATACTTTGCCATACCCTTGCCGTGGTGGGTGGTGATAAACTCGCGCACCACTTCAGGGAGGGAATGTTCTTCCGCAAGTTTCAATCCGTTGTTGACGTGGTCGATGATGATGCGCGCACTGCTCATTTCATCAAGGTTGTCGTGGGGATTCACACCCGACTGATTCTCGGTGAAGAACACAGGATTCTCCAATTTACCAATATCGTGGTACAAGGCCCCCACACGAGCGAGAAGGGGTTTCGCACCAATGGCACGCGCTACTTCTGCTGCGAGGTTGCTCACTTGAATCGTGTGGTTGAACGTCCCCTTTGCCTCACGCGACATTCTGCTTAAAAGGCCTTCGTTGAAGTTCATGAGTTCGATGAGCGTCACACTGGAAGTAAATCCAAAGATGCGCTCTACGAGATACATCAAGGGATATGCCAAGAGTTGGAGTCCGCCACTGATAGCAAGGTCTACATAGCGGTGGTAGTCAAAGCGGAGTACGTCGTCCCACGAACCGAAGGTCAATCCACGCACGAGGTCGAGACTGAAGCACACAAACCATGCCGCAAGGATATTGAAGAATGCCACGCGCAACACTTGCGAGCGCTCTGTGACTTCCTTGAGCGAATAGATGGTATTAAAGCCTACGATAATCTGCACGAGCAGGAATTCGTATTGGTCTGCCGCAACGAGCGAAGCCAAAAGGGCGACAACAAGCGTTACCACCAATGAGGTGCGCGTGTCCAAGAAGATGCGCACGAACATCGGCACGATGGCAAAGGGTATGAGGTACACACTCAAACTCGTGTGCGCTGCTACGAAGTAAGCAATCAGCGGTAGCGTTGTATTGAGTGTAAAGAGCAGGCAGAGCACGTTGTTGCGCTCCATGTAGTCACGGCGGAAAAGGTAGATGTAAGTGAACAATGCCGTGAATACGAGACTGGCAAAAAGGAACTGCCCAAGCAGTACCCACCAATCCGAGTGATGCTCGCCCTGGCGCTTGTCATAAGCGTCTTTAAGGGAGTCCAAAATACTCACCATTTCGGGAGTTACGATGTCACCCTGGCTGATAATCTTCTGTCCGCCCTGCACCATCGTACTGAACTGCCCGATACTGGCAAAAGCCTCGTCCAGCGCAGCGGTATTTCGGCGTTCATCGTAGGACAGGTTGGGTTGCAGATAAGTATTCAGGTTACATTTCTGTAAATCCGTGCCCCAACGGTGCAAGGAATCGGCAGCCATAATGGATTCGTAGGCCGTACGTGTTGTGAGCACCTCATCTATTTCGCGTGTCATGGCACGCTGGGCACTGACAATGCGGATGCCGTTAGGATGTGCCACCTTTACTTCGCCGTAATCCTTCACAGAAAGAAAACCTTGGGCGTAAATGCGGCGCAATTGGTTTTCGGCAAACTGCAAACACCCTTTGGGCACATCGGGATACTTACCCGCTACCACGTCCTGCTTAAAGAGTGCAATCTGTTGCTCGCCAAGTCCCGTCTGCAACTGATAATAGGGCTGATACGCCAAGCGAATACTGTCGCGCATCTGCTGTTGTTCGACTTCTGAGCGGAGCACGGGGAAGTCAAACTCCGCAATTAGCGTAGAGTAGCGCCAGGGCTTATCGGGTTGGTATTCGTAACCAAACTGCGTGGTGTGGCGTGGCGCAAAGGTCAGCAAAAAGGCGGCGCAAACCACGATGCTGAAAATCACTATCGCAATGCGCGAACGGCTGATGTGTATTTGTTTTTTAGCCATAGTTGAGTGAGTTAAGTAGGGAAAGCAGGGGTAAGTCAGTACTCAAGACCTTATAGACTTAAGGACCTAAAACCTCAAGACAAAATCCCACTTTGCAAAGCAAAAGTACGAATTTATAGTATTCTCCCACTAAATCCCCCTGCAGAATTTAGAAAACAGGGCAGAATTTTGGCAGTTTTTTGGGTGTGCGCTAACTTTGCAGTTAAAATTTAGGGAGGTAGAAGGCTTTGCCTTTCAGTAATGGCGGTTCGCCTTGAGCGCTCTCCACATTCCGAGAAACTCCCCAATACACCCCATTTTATTTATGCAGGACATTCGCAATATTGCCATCATCGCACACGTTGACCACGGTAAGACTACCCTTGTTGACAAAATGCTCCTTGCGGGCAACCTTTTTCGCAGTAACCAGAACTCGGGCGACTTGATGCTCGACAACAATGACTTGGAGCGCGAACGAGGCATCACGATTCTTTCCAAGAACGTCTCTATCAATTACAAGGGCACGAAGATTAACATCATCGACACCCCGGGTCACTCCGACTTTGGTGGAGAAGTGGAGCGCGTGCTCAATATGGCGGACGGCTGCATCCTGCTGGTGGACGCCTTTGAAGGACCTATGCCTCAGACGCGCTTTGTGCTTCAGAAGGCACTCGAAATTGGTCTCAAACCTCTCGTAGTTGTCAACAAGGTAGATAAACCTAACTGCCGCCCCGAGGAGGTTTATGAAATGGTTTTCGACCTTATGTGCGACCTTAACGCTACGGAGGAGCAGTTGGACTTTACCGTGGTGTATGGTTCGGCGAAGAACAACTGGATGGGCGAAGATTACAACACGCCCACGGATTCTATCGAATACCTGCTCGACAAGATTGTAGAAATCATCCCTGCTCCCGAACGTCATGAGGGAACGCCGCAGATGTTGATTACGTCGTTGGACTACTCTAACTACACGGGACGCATCGCTATCGGACGTGTGCACCGCGGAACGATTTCCGAAGGCATGAACGTTACGATTGCCCACCGCGATGGTACGTTTGAGAAGACAAAGATCAAAGAGGTACACACCTTTGAGGGCATGGGTCGCGTGAAGACCCAGGGCGTGAGCAGCGGAGATATTTGTGCGGTGGTCGGATTGGAGAAATTCGACATCGGGGATACGATTTGCGACTTCGAAAATCCCGAACCGCTCCCCACTATCGCCATTGACGAGCCCACGATGTCCATGCTCTTCACCATCAATAACTCGCCCTTCTTCGGAAAGGAAGGTAAGTATTGCACCTCTCGCCACATCAACGACCGCCTTGAAAAGGAATTGGAAAAAGACTTGGCATTGCGTGTGAGCAAGACAGAAGGCGCCGACGCTTGGGTAGTAAGTGGTCGCGGTGTGCTCCACCTCTCGGTGCTTATCGAAACCATGCGCCGCGAAGGGTATGAGTTGCAGGTCGGCCAGCCCCAGGTAATCTACAAAGAGATTGACGGCGTGCGCCACGAACCTATTGAAGAACTCACCATCAACGTGCCCGAGGAATTTTCTTCTCGCATGATCGACCTCGTTACGCGTCGTAAGGGCGACGTCACCTCAATGCTTACGATTGGCGACCGTGTGGATATTGAATTTAACATCCCCTCGCGCGGTATTATCGGACTCCGCACCAACGTGCTTACAGCTTCTCAAGGCGAAGCCATTATGGCGCACCGCTTTAAGGAATATCAGTCCTTCAAGGGCGAAATTGTGCGCCGCCAAAACGGTTCTTTAGTAGCGCTTGAGAGCGGTACGGCGTTCGCTTACGCAATTGACCACTTGCAAGACCGTGGTAAGTTCTTCATCAACCCACAAGATGAAGTCTATGCCGGACAGGTGGTGGGCGAACACATTCACGATAACGACCTTGTGATTAACGTGACGAAGGCAAAGCAGCTCACCAACATGCGTGCCTCTGGTGCCGACGACAAGGCGCGCATCATTCCCCCGATTATCTTCTCCCTCGAAGAGGCGTTAGAATATATTAAGGAGGATGAGTACCTTGAAGTGACGCCCAAGTCGATGCGCATGCGCAAGGTGATTTTGGATCACTTGGCACGCAAACGTGCGGGACGAGAATAGACAATAGAGTACAAATAACAGAGTACAGAGTACAACAACCATGCGGGGAATACCGCGGAGGAGTTGTACTCTGTACTCTTTTTGTACCTTGCAAGTAATTGTATCTATCTTAGGCGTAGTTCTTCGCGGGTGGAGGATATTCCTTTCAGGGAAAACATCCCGCAAGGTAGTTGTACTCTGTACTCTGTCAGTTGTACTCTAAACAATTATCTCCCACATTTCATAATTAAAAGCACGTGCACCAAACCCTTCCTTTTGCATGACGAGGCCTTCGTTAAGGATGGCGCCGCCTTGTTCCACACTCACGCCGAAGTCTAACCATTGTTTGTGGGCATACACTTCTTGGATGAGGCGGGCAAAGAGTCCGTCGAGCGCACCATGCTCTCTGCCGTAGGGCGTTGAGGCGATGTATTGAATGTGTGCCGTAGTTTGCGTTTCAAACACCACACATCCGCCGTGGGTACAACCTTCCGCGTCCGTCATTCGGTGAAGGTGGATGTTCTTCGGGAAACGGTTGTGGAGGAGTTGGATTTCCTCGAGCGAATGTACGGGACGCACGTCGTGGCGCGCCTGAAGGTTCTCCTCAAGTATCGTCCAAAATGCCGCAAAGTCCGTGTCGTTCACGAGTTGCAATCCTGCACGTTCACACACCTTTACCTTGCGCTTGCGCAACTGATTCATGGGGAGTGGACTTCCCAAGGGAATGACCGACGTGAGTTTCAGCGCCGTGAGTGTTCCTCCGATGCGGAAGAGGGCATAACGGTCTTCCTCGCTGGGGTAACTGGTGTAGAACGCTGGGGGAGGACAGTAGCGAAGGGTGTGAATCTGCGTTTCTTCTTGAAGGTATTTTTCCAACACTTCAAAGCATTTCAGTGTGCTTACGGCAGTTCCTTCGGCGCCAAAAATAAAACCTCCGTAGGTCAAGCCCCCGTGTGACGTCAGTATGCCTTCTCGCTCTTCGGCAGGCAGTAGGGCAATGAGTTTTTCATCACGGAAGAAGAGCAGGGAGTGGTCCGTAAAGCGGTCGGCGTGATAATCCATAAACCCGCGCTGCAACAGGAACGTGCCATTGCGTGAGGCGCTTACGAAAGCGTCCCACGTATCGCGTAGCGCTGGAGTGTAGCGCTGGATGGAGTAGGTGGCGTTGGGCATGGGAGATGTTATTTTAGTGAGGAGTTAGTAGTGAGTAGAGAGTTGTTAGTAACAACCATGCGGACTGTGCAAGTCCTTAATGACCTTAAAGACCCTAAAGACTTTAAAGACCCTAAGGACCTTAAGCCCTACCCACTTCTAACTGAAATTCCTCATACTCATTGATGTAACTTTCGGGTTGATACCCATCAGAGGCCAGTACGAGGAGTACGGCGTCAGGGCTGAAGTTTTTGAGTTCAATCCAAGTGTAGGGCGGCACGATAAGCCCTTCGTCGTTCTTGCAGAGCAGGTATGTTTGGCGCCCTTGAGTATCCTCTAATACAATCTCCACGCTTCCACTCATCGCCACAAGGTATTCATAGCATGTACGACTGGCGTGATAACCGCGCTCTGCGCCTTCGGGTACGCTGTGAAGCCAATAAACGCGGTCGACAGAGAAGGGAAAATCCTTCTGCGCCTCAACAATGGTGAGACTGCCGCGTGCGTCGGTATGTGTGGTGAGTTGGTCCATGTTTTGTGTAGTCACTTATAGTGGAGAATGTCCTATGTTGCAAATGTACAATTTTTTTGTGAATAATATGGACACAGGGTTCTCGCACAATTAATTTTTTGACATAAGAACATAAGGACATATTTTCTTCTCACGCAAAGGCGCGTGAGGTGGTTTCACACGGAACTGAAAGTCGCTGTCCGAACTTGTGAGGGGAAAGCAATCCACGGAAGACACAGAATTTCTCCACGGATTTGCTCGTATCTACGGGTATCTTTTGAGCCACTAATGGCACGAATTGACACGAATGCCTTGCGGAGGGGGATACGAGTTAGTAGTTAGTAGTTAGTAGTGAGAAATAACCTTGCGGGATGAAACTCCGGATGGCGGAAAAGGTCCGGATGGCGCTCTCCCCCTGTTTATAGGGGGAGGGGACCAGCTCTGCTGGTGAGGGGGTGCTTGAACACGCACCGCATGGCATACTCCTAACTACTCACTCCTAACTACTCACTGTATTCTGCACCCCCTCACCGCCAAGGCGGTCCCCTCCCCCTATAAACAGGGGGAGAGCGCCATCCGGTTCTTTCGCGCCATCCGGTCTGTACCCCATCCAAACTATCACCCCGCATGGGTTACTCTCTACTCACTCCTCACTCCTCACTAAAGAAACCTCCTCACTCCTACCTACTACTTACTACCTACTTCTCACTAATATGCTCTTATGTTCTTATGTCCCAAAAACATGCAGAGCAAATTCTGTGTAATTCTGTGCCTGTGTGAAAACAAAATATGCTCTTATGTTCTTATGTCTAAAAACTTGCGGAGCAAATTCTGTGTGTTTCTGTGCTTTCCTTTAGATTTGCAAATGAAAAAAATAAGCGATTAAGTGCTTATCTTTGTAAAAAGTTAACCAAAGGAGAGAGGTGAACTATTGTGCTTTCTAGTTATAGAACTATACACAGAAACAGTCCTCTTCTCC
>JAZQXB010000086.1:0-1836 GCA_045632685.1 Alloprevotella sp. | reverse complement strand
AATAAGCGAGAAATACGCAGATGCGCACGCTACGCTTGCACCACCATCCGGATGGCAAGCACAAACAAAGTGTGTGCGCTTCTGTGAAAGTCTGCGCAGTCTGCGTGAGACAAATTATCAATCAATAGAGTTTTCTCCCCTGAAACAAGCGTTTGTTATATAGAAGCAATATTTCAAAATATTCCCCTTTTCGCTTTGCAGACTCCCCGTCCTTTGCTACCTTTGCAGAAGATAGTTAAATTACAATTTTATATTCTCAAGATTATGAGTCAACTCGAAAAAATCTTTGCTGAAAAGCTCCTCAATGTTAAGGCAATTAAGTTGCAACCCGAACAGCCCTTCACTTGGGCAAGCGGTTGGCTTTCACCTTTCTATTGCGACAACCGCAAGACGTTGTCATTCCCCGCATTGCGCAACTTCGTAAAGATTGAACTCGCACGCATCATCGCTGAAGAATTCCCCGAAGCTGACGCAGTAGCTGGTGTTGCTACAGGTGCCATTGCCCAGGGTGCGCTTGTGGCTGAAGAACTCGCCCTCCCCTTCTGCTACGTACGTGCAAAGGCAAAGGACCACGGCATGGGTAACCTCATCGAAGGCGAACTCCCCGAAGGTTCAAAGGTTATCGTAATCGAAGACCTCATTTCAACTGGCGGTAGTTCACTCAAGGCTGTTGAAGCCCTCCGTGCAGCTGGTTACAACGTAATCGGTATGGTAGCAAGCTACACTTACGGTTTCCCCGTTGCCGAAAAGGCATTCGCAGACGCTAAGGTGCGCCTCGTAACCCTCACCAACTACGAAGCAGTAGTAGAAGTGGCAAAGGAAACTGGTTATATCAAGGCAGAACACGTGCCCATGCTCGCAGAGTGGCGCGCAAACCCCAGCGAATGGAAGAAGTAAAATAACGAGAAGCCTCCACACGGAGGCTTCTTGAAGTTTGAAAAGTGGGTATTAGTTGACGAGTAGACAAGGTACGAGTAGACGAGCGGGCACCGAGATAAACGGGGGTTAGTTAACAAGTTGACGAGGTACGAGTAAACAAGAAGGGTACCGAGATAAACGAGCATAGTCCCGCACGGCGTTACTCACTACTACCTCCTCACTACTCACTAAAGAAAGTTACTACCTACTACTTACCTTAACCCCTCAAAACCTCCCTCATGACTAAATACGAAAGCGAAATCCGCACCATTTCCAACAACATCAACATCGTTTACGAACGCTTCTCTGACCTCCGCAACTTCGAGGCTATTAAGCTCGCGATGGAGAATCCTATGGTGCGCGAAAAGATTAAAGAAGCTGCCGGCAAGGACGCCGATAAGCTCGACAAGCTCCAGGAGCAAATCAAGGATATTACCTTTACCGAGGACACCATTTCCTTTGGCACACAGATGGGACAGATCACCCTCCAGATTGTAGAGCGTGATGCCCCCAAGTTGATTAAGTTTGAAGGTATGGGTTCGCCCATCGCCATGAACCTTTGGATTCAGTTGCTTCCCGTAGCTGACTACGAATGTAAGTTGAAGGTTACGCTCGGTGCCGAACTTAATTTCTTCATCAAGCAGATGGTGGGCAAGTACCTCCAGCAGGGCGCTGACGGCATTGCCAATATGCTCACCGTAGTGGCTTCGGCACGCTAATACAAACCAAGTACAGATTTTTTAGACATAAGAACAAAAGGACATAAGTTCTATAATTTGTTCTTATGTTCTTCTATATAACAAATTTCTAATTGGTTGATACACACAATTTTGCATTTAGTCTTGCTAATGTAATTTTTGCTCGTTCAATCTTCTTTAAAAGCAGTTCTTGTTCATCAATCCCCACATTTGTTTCATC
>JAZQXB010000085.1:0-3442 GCA_045632685.1 Alloprevotella sp. | reverse complement strand
CCGAAGGTCGCTCAAGTCAACACCTCGAATTTTACCATCCGGATGGTATTCGTGAAATTCGTATGCGATTAGCAATTTTTTGCCCGCATGGTGATTCGTGTTATTCGTGAAATTCGTGTTCTAAAAAAATAAAGAGAAATTCTACCGGACACCAATACATTTGTATGGACCTGTTGTAGCACTCGTCGCGCTGTCCCCCCTCGTCTACCATTTTCCAAAAATACGAGCAGCACGGCTAATGTGCTGCTCGTATGCGTATGGTTGTGAGTTAGATTCATGAGTACACACCTATCTTCACCGCGACAGGCGCTTATTCTGCAAACATCTGGTCGTATTCCGTTTCAAGGGTGCGATACATATTTCCAAGGTTCTCTATAGCCTGCTTCAGGGCATTTTCGTCATCCTTATACCACTTTGCAGAGGGATACCAGTAGACATCGTTGCGCTTCTTCGCCACCTTCATCTGTGCCCCTTGGAAGAGGTCGGCAGGAAGTCCGGAATCCGTTGCCTTCACAAAGACACCTTGTTGTTTCTCTTCAAGACGTTTGTCTTCTGCTGGTAGCCATCCGTATAGCCTTGAGAACGTCTGCATGGCGCCACAGGTAAATTCACCCGTCTCTTCGTTGTAGTCAAGCATTTCCATGCGATAGCGGCGCGGTGTCAGCGCAAAGTCACTAAAGCCATCGAAAGCCATAACCATGGTAAAGTACAACGCAGCAAGACCTCCTGCAGCTTCGGGATGAACGAGGAGATTGCCTACTGCATAAGCACCACCCTCCATCACCATCCAATGACGGTTGTTGGTCTTATCGTATTGGTAACCACAAATATTCAGTGGCGCGCAGAATAGGTGGGCAGTGAAATCAGGCATATTGAGTTTTTCATCAGGGTTCACCATTGCCGTGATAAAACCATAGGTGTTGCTGCCATAAGGAGTGGACACATTGGGCGTTGCACTGATTTCCGCATAAATTTCCACGTCGCGCGACCAATCCCTATTCTCAATAAATTTAGACTTCATGCCTTGATAAGCATTCGTATGCTGTGGCACGTCAGTGGTATCCTTCTTTACGAAGTTCACCGTCAAATTCATATCGGTAGTCACCGCAAAGAGTTCACCCACCTTCGGCACGGCATATCCTTCTGCATCACTTACGATACTGCGAATGCCCCAATCTTTGTTCGCCTTAACTTTAAGGGTAGTATGGTCGCCGTAAAGGAACGACTTATTGGGCGAAATGCTTGCTGTTCCCCCTTCTGCGGGTTCACAATTCACAGTAATTTTATACTGTTGCTGCTTGCGCACCTTCGGACCAATCGGCGGATTGGGAACTGGAGGTTCAGGAATTGGAGGTAGAGGAGGTAGAGGAGTTGGAGGTACAGGAGTTGGAGGTACAGGCCATCCCGGCCATTCTTGAGTGTAAGATTCTTCAGAGAAGAGCCACACCAATTCCGCCTTCGTATTGATGATGCCTTTATAGTCCTTACCATTCATCATAATATTCGTCATGCGCGCATAGCCATCAGCGGTAAAGTTGTGGAAACCCGAGATGCGGTCGTTCCCCTCTCCATCATAGGCGGTAATAAGTATGTCACCCTTGTTATTAAGGATGTGCGCATCATTCATATCATTATACACCACAGTACCCAAGGGCGAGAAGGTCATCTGGTCAAGAATATAAGCCACAAATCTGTCAAAGGAGAAATGTCTTACAATCTCTGCGTTCTCCCCAATCAACTTCACGCCATCATTATCGCCATCGACGTCAACTTCTGCAAAAGCATAACCATCGTAGTAAGGCATACCATTATTGAACTCGCCCAACTTCTTGCCCGTAATGTCGTAATACTCATAATTGCTACGACTCCCCTTTACTAAATAGTACTTTCCGTTCACCACGTCAGAATAATATTCGTGATAACCAGGGTTAAGCACCACCTTACCCGTCTTATCTATGAGCATCAGTTCTCTGATTGTAACATTCCCAGGTCCAACGTCACAAGTTTCTACCCACGCATAACCTTCGCTAAAGTCGGTAGCCGAAAAATACTTTGCGGGAATAACCACCTTACCATTGGCATCCATGTACCCCCAAGCGAACTGGAAACCATTGACCAATGCACGGAACGCACGCAGTCCGTCCTTCAGCGGGCGCATGGCGTCCTTCGCATCACCGTTTAACTTGATATGAGGATAAACCTTTTCGCCCCTCACATTGATGTAGCAGTATTGCTTCTTGTAATTCACCGTCTGCGTCAGCACTGCCAGACCGTCCTTAAAGGGAGTAATAGCAGTGTACGTAGGGTCTAATTCCTTCACGCTACCATCCAAGTAGAGCAAGTGCCATCGATACTTACCGTTCGCATCAGACTTCATGCTCACCATGGGGCACACACCGCTATTGAAGTAAGGAAAATCACCATAACTGAATGTAGGATTCGTCCATTCTGGTCCGTACAAGAGTTCACCCGTTACACGCCAAAATTCATACTTCCCTTGGTGGTTAACGGCAAACACGCCTTCATGCACATCCCCAATGGTATTGTCATGAAGAGGGTCAACCCGCAAATACTTCGTATTTTCCGAAATGAAGGGAGTCAAGTAAGTTTGCTCCACCTTTTCCCAGTCACGGGTATCACGGGCATTAGATGCTGCCCCTGCAGCACCAGCAGCGGAAGAGGAAGTAGAAGAGGAAGTAGAAGAGGAGGTGGTACTTGAAGTGGTGCCTGTAACCTTATCCAACTTCTGGTTGACCTTGTCCAGACCTTTACTAACCTTTTCTAATCCCTTACTCAACTTGTTCAAAAACTGCGCCTCACTACTCATGGGAAGTCCCACGAACAACAAGCCGAGGCAAAGCGGCAAAGCTGAAAAAATACGCGGTGTCTTCATAGTATTTTCAATTTAAAGGTGCACAACTATTACTTAACCGTGGTAAGTAACAAACTCATACGGCAAATGTATGAAAATCCACACAATATTTTTTAAGAAATTTATCCTTAAATCCCCTCTTATGTTTATAAACATAAAAAAACAATAGCAATCCGTAAAAATCCCGTAAATAGTGTGGATGCACCCCCTTCTATGGGGGCATTACGAAAGTGATTTGCCAAATTGTCTACGTTGTCTAAATACAAACAATACTGTGCTGAACATGCTTGAAGAGAGATTTGTTATTATTGGTGTCCGGTAAATACAGAAAACTCTTTATTTGATGGATTGTTGTACTCATACAAGTCCCCTTATAGATATTCAACCCCCAAAAACGAGGATTTCTATGTTTAAGAGAACACGAACCGTAGGTCGCGCAAGTCAATTTCACGAATAACACGAACCGCAGGTCGCGCAAGTCAATCACCGTGCGGAATATATGTTTTGCTAATCGCATTCGAATAACGAATCACCATGCGGGGCGTTATGATAACTCAAACCGAAGGTCGC
>JAZQXB010000084.1:0-10551 GCA_045632685.1 Alloprevotella sp. | reverse complement strand
GGACCGATAGATTTATAGTACCACCGCAGGTTCGCTTTGCTCACCCGCGGTTAGGCAAGTGTGCCCTCCTACGGGGGCATTTCGGATGGTTAAATCCTCTGACGAAAGTTTTTTAAAACTATACGGGGTTGTGGAGAATAGTAGATTCGCCTTTTAGAACTGCCAATAGAATCCCACACTGATGTTTGTATCGCTCCAATTTAGACTGAAACTTTTGTCGCCATTGATTTCAGAACTGTCCTTATATCCGATAAAACCTACGTGTGTGACGAAAGAAAATCTGTTGTTTATGCCGATTGAAAGTCCTGGTCTGATACCTGCGTACCACTCCGTAGCACCATTACCACCATCGGGTTCTACCATGGCAAAACCTAAAGCAGCATCGCTGAAAAGGGTTATCGCGCCCATTTTTACGATGTTGTAGCGCACATAGGGGGCAAGGGCGTAGGATGTTTCATTTGAATAACCTTTTTCGACCGACTCAAGACGGACGCTTGTGCCCACAGCCCATTTTTCATTGAGTTTGTATCCAATCTCTGGTGCGATCAATACGGAGGTTAATTTTTCTTTGTTCTCGCCAGTCTTTCCTTTGGCATACGAAACCTCACCTCCTATATATACTTGAGCAGTTACTCCTGTAGAGATTAAAATGACGATAAGAAGACCTATAAATTTATTCATATGTATATCTTTCTCTTTCTTTATGCATTCCAAGATGTTGCAAATCTATAAATAAGTTTTGGGTCTGTTGAATAATATTGTAAAATATTGGTGTCCGCTAAACACGTTTTTGTGTCGAATAATACCGGTCTGGGCAACAGACAAGTCCCTTCTCAAGAGGTGATAACGGCTGTCCGCTTAAAATTCCGCCCGTCACAAGTCATAAACTTAACTATGGATAGCTATATTTGCTATTTTGAGACATATTCTGTCATTTTACAGCAACTTAAAGTCGACTTATACGTCCTGTATATCGGCTGTCCGAGAAAATAGAAGTCCCAGAAATCACCAAAGATTTTTAACGGACACCAATAATTGTAAAAAAGCGTTAAAATTTGACATGCAACTGCTCTATCATTGCCAAGTCTATTTACAGCATCAAAAAAAAGGTGCGTCAAAACCTGCATTTTGACGCACCTTTTTTATCTATGATGTTTCCAAATTACTATTTACAACCCCAACTTCGCCGAGATGTCGAGCATGCAGTCGATTGATTTCACAGCTGCTGCGGCTACGTCGGCAGGAACTTCGATGGTGGGTGCCAAATGTTGGAGCGAGTTATACACCTTTTGGAGGGTAATCATGCGCATGTACTGACACTCGTTGCAGGGTGAGGTGCCTTCTTCGGGAGGCAGGGGTATGAACGTCTTCTGCGGACTGCGCTTCTGCATCTCGTAGAGGATGCCGCTTTCGGTTACGACAATGAATTCCGTAGCGTCGCTCTGCGCTGAATAGTTGAGGAGGGCAGCGGTGGAACCAACCTCGTCGGCAAGTTTCACCACGGCACCCTTACATTCGGGATGCACCAATACTTTTGCCTCGGGGTGTTGCTCCTTCAAGGCAATGAGTTTTTCTACAGAGAAGCGCTCGTGCACGTGGCAAGCACCGTCCCAAAGGAGCATCTGTCGGCCGGTAATGCTGTTCAGATAGGCTCCGAGGTTACGGTCTGGACCAAAGATGAGTTTCTGCTCCTTGGGGAAGCTGTCCACAATCTGCTTGGCGTTGCTCGAAGTCACCACGACATCGGTCACTGCCTTTGTGGCAGCCGTAGTGTTGACATACGAAATCACCTTATGGTCGGGGTGCGCCTTTACAAAGTCTGCGAACTTATCCGCAGGACAACTTTCTGCGAGTGAACAGGTAGCGTTGAGGTCGGGTACGATTACCGTTTTGCCAGGGCAAAGAATCTTCGCCGTTTCGCCCATGAAGTGCACGCCACACATCACGATGACATCAGCATCCGTCGTTGCCGCCTTCTGCGCAAGGGCAAGACTGTCGCCCACGAAGTCAGCAATCTCTTGAATGTCGGCTTCTGTATAATAATGCGCCATGATGACAGCGTTTTTCTCGCTGCACAGGCGGCGTATCTCTGCCTTCACGTCAATTCCGGCAGGGAGCGGGGTGTCAATACAACCCTTTTCTTTCCAGTTGTTTGTCATAGTTTCTTAAGGTATTACATAAATACGTTCCGCAAGGAGGGGAGGGTGCAGGAACTTTCTGCTATAACTTTCTATCCACCACAAAAGCAATATACTGCTTCAGGGCCTCCTGCACTTCGGCATGGTTGAAATCCGAAAGCAGTTGGAGCGCCTCGTGGCAGAGTTCCATCATCTTTTGTTCGGCATATTCAATACCGCCGTGCTGCTTGGTAAATTCAATAATCTCCTCAATTTCCTCGGCAGTAGCCTGTTGCTGCTTCACGCGCTTCACAAGGTCAGCAATGCGGGGCGAGGGGTTATTTGTAATGGCATAAATGGCGGGGAGGGTGAACTTGCCCTCACGAAGGTCGTTGCCCGTGGGTTTGCCAATGTCTGCCTTGAAATAATCAAAGATGTCGTCGCGAATTTGGAAGCACACGCCGATGATTTCTCCCACACGGCGCGCCTTTTCCACCTGCTGGAGATCAGCACCTGCCGAAATCGCGCCGAGTTGTGCGCACGCCGAGAAGAGTGCTGCCGTCTTGCGCTCCACAATGTGGAAGTACGCCGTCTCGGTGAGTTCTTCACGACTGATGTTCTCCAACTGGAAAATCTCGCCCTCAGAGAGCGTACCGCCGAGGCGGGCAATGATTTCTACGGCCTCCAATGCAGCGGTCTGTGCGGCTTGCGCAAGGCTGAGTGAGAGTAAGTAGTCGCCGAGCAAAACGGCCACCTTGTTGTCGTACTTACTGTTCACCGACGCTTGTCCGCGGCGTTCTCCCGCTTCATCTACCACGTCGTCGTGCACAAGGCTCGCTGTGTGGAGCAACTCCAAGGATATTGCCGCATGGAGTGATGCCGCCGTTACGCCACCCATCTCTTTTGCCATCAGCAGGGTGAGGATGGGGCGCATCATCTTTCCGCTTCGCCCCTTGATATAGGAAAGCGCCTGAGACATAAAGGGATCTTTATGCGTCAGGGTTTCATCAAAGAGTTGCTTGTACTGAGCCAACTCTTCTTCTATGGGTTTGCGGATAAAATTTAGCACGGGAGGAGAAAACTAAAGTGAGATATATGCCGGATGGCGCTCTCCCCCTGTTTATAGGGGGAGGGGACCAGCTTTGCTGGTGAGGGGGTGCAAAAGAAGTGAGTAGTGAGTAATGAGCAGTATGCCATGCGTTACGCTTTCGGCACCCCCTCACCACTTCGTGGTCCCCTCCCCCTATAAACAGGGGGAGAGCGCCGTCCGGGTTAGAGTGCTCGTTAAGTATCACTAATTTACTTACTTCTTATAATTCTTCAAACCGCCCTGCAAGTAATCTACGAAGCGGTCGATGTCTTCATCGTAGGAGTAAGAGTGAGAGAGGGGATTGCCCTCGTTGTCGAGGAGCACGTAGAAGGGTTGTGCGTTCGCACCAAACTTCGAGCGCTGGAGGTAACTCCACTTGTCACCGATGGTGCGGAGGGTTGTAGTCTTGCCATTCTCTTCTACTTCCATGTTTTCGGGAAGGGGCGTCTTTTCATCCACATAGAGTGAGATGAGCACGTAGTCTTCGGTGAGCAAGTCGCGCACCTTCTGGTCGTGCCAAACGGCGAGTTCCATCTTACGGCAGTTTACGCAACCGTGGCCCGTGAAGTCCACGAACACAGGCTTACCCGTGCGCTTCGCATATTCCATACCCGCTTCGTAATCCTTAAATTCAGCTTCTACATGTACCTCGTGGAGGTTGAAGTCCTGCGTAGAAACGGGAGGAGAGAACGCACTCACCGCCTTCAAAGGTGCACCCCAAAGACCGGGGACCATATACACCGCAAATGCCAACGAGCAGAGCGCGAGGAAGAACGCGGGAACGCTCGTCTGCTTCTCATCTTCATCATCGTGAGGGAACTTGATGCCACCAAGGAGATAGACACCGAGGAGGGCAAAGATGCAAATCCAAAGGGCGAGGAAGGTTTCGCGGTCGAGGATACCCCAACCGTAAGCCAAGTCGGCTACAGAGAGGAACTTGAGGGCGAATGCCAATTCCAAGAAACCGAGGGTCACCTTCACCTTGTTCATCCAGCCGCCGCTCTTGGGAGCCTTTTTCAACATCGTGGGGAAGAGGGCGAAGAGGGTAAAGGGAAGTGCCAACGCAAGGGCGAAACCAAACATACCAATGGCGGGTGCGAGCACCGAACCACCGCTTGTGCTGACTTCAACGAGAAGGAAACCGATGATAGGACCTGTGCAAGAGAAGCTCACGAGCGAGAGCGTGAACGCCATGAGGAAGATGGAGAGCACACCCGTAGTCTTTTCAGCCTTGCCGTCAACCGCTGCGCCCCAAGAAGAGGGAAGCGTGATTTCAAAACCACCGAAGAAGCTTGCGGCGAAGACTACCAACATCAGGAAGAAGAAGATGTTGAAGAGGGCGTTTGTTGAGAGGTCGTTCAAGGCACTTGCGCCAAATAAACCGGTAATGATAAGTCCGAGCGAGAGGTAAATCACGATGATAGATACACCGTAGGTCACGGCATCGCGAATGGCCTTCTTGCGGTCGCCACTACGCTTCAAGAAGAAGCTTACGGTCATCGGAATAATGGGCCATACGCAGGGCGTAACGAGAGCGATGAAACCGCCCACGAGACCAAGGAAGAAGATGGCGAGAAGACTCTGCGATGCAACGTCGGTCTGTCCGCCGTCCAACACTTGGAGTTGGTCAATAACGGGAGTCCACCAAGAATTTTCAGCTTTCTCAACAGGCTGTGCAGGAGTGAGTTCCATCATAGGCACTTCTGCGGGCGCCTCCGCCTTTACTTCTGCCTTCTTCGCGGGTTCTACCGCTGCCGCCTTTGCCTCCTTTTTTTCAGGAGCTGGCGCAACAGCCGCCTTCGGACCATCCGTGCCCTTCAAGTCAAACTCCACATTTGTGGGGGGCAAGCAGTTTTGGTCGTTACAAGCCGAGTAGTTGAGGTAACCCTTCACGGCATAATTCTCCGCCAAGAGCTTCACGCGCTGTGTGAACGTACAGTTGTTTTCAAAGAAGGTGATGTCCATTTCAAACATGGCATCGTATTCCGTCTTTGCACCCGCACCGGGCTTCAACGCGCCCACCAATTCTGCGCCCTCAATCTTGTCCACACCAAAAGTGGCGGGGTTGGGACCATCCTCGGGGATGTTTGTAGAATAGATGTGCCAACCAGCGTCTGCCGTACCCGTAAAGACAACGTCCAACTCTGTAGGCGATACGCGGTTGTAGCTCACCTTAAAATCAATCTGTGCCACCATCGCCACCGTCGTAGCAAGGAAGAGCACAGCAAGTGAAAGAAATTTCTTCATATTTAAGTATTCTATTTTGTAGATACACCTTTATCCGTGCAAAATTACTACTTTTTTTTGGCGTAGAAGGGGTTTCAGTGCAGAAATACAGGTTCGTTTCGTAAAAAAGGATACCTACCGAAACCCAAAATCTCCTCCCTCCACAGCATTCCTCTGAAATGTGTGCGGCGAAGGGATTTTTTCGTCTGCATCTCCCTGTGTTCACACCCCAATTCCGTTGCGAGTTACAGGTATAAAAAATCAGCAGAAGGAGGCAGTGTCACTGCTCGCCTTCTGCTGATGTTGTATATTACGTTGACGCCAACGAGGGATTAATATTCATCTTCGTTAAAGAGGAAGTCTTCCTTATCAGGATAGTCGGGCCATACGTCTTCGATTGTTTCGTATACTTCGCCTTCGTCTTCGAGTTCCTGCAAGTTTTCTACCACTTCCATGGGAGCGCCCGAGCGCATTGCGTAGTCAATCAATTCATCTTTTGTTGCGGGCCATGGTGCGTCTTCCAATTTTGACGCCAATTCAAGTGTCCAGTACATAGTATCTATTATTTGTTTTAATGTTAGTATTTTCGTGGGCGCAAAAATACCACTTTTATTATAATAAGCAAGCAATAGTGGTAGAAATTTGATGTGGAGATTGCAAAATTAAGGGTTCAGACTGTAGACTCGGGGCATCGGGTAAAAAATGTGAGGAGCAATATAGGTGTTACTAGCGTGACCTTTGGTTCGTATGCAATAAGCAAGGGACACCCCACAAGGGTGTTATTCGTGCACTTGACTTGCGCGACCTTCGGTTCGTGTTCTATATTAATTAAGGCAATAATATAGGAGTTGCCCCGTAAAGACTATCATACCCCCTCCCCGCCCAAGGGCGGTACTCCCCCTATCTTAAGGGGAGAGAAGAGTTTGATACTTCCGTTAAAACGACTCAACAGATGTAAACAATCTCGCTTTCACATGGTATAAATAGTGTAGGATTACTCCGCATGGCGCTCTCCCCTTAAGATAGGGGGAGTACCTCCGTAGGAGGGGGTATGATTCTTCTTATATTTGGGTCAACTGCTATATTATTCCCTTAATTAATAAGTGCCTGGCGCTTTAGAGGGAGGGTTGTTGTGGACAGCTGCTATATTCTTGCCGAAAACTGGGTGTGTGTTTATATGCAACATCAGCGAACTACGCCAATGTGGGTAGTTCGCTGATGCAAAATGGATAGATGTTTATGGGGCAGGGGTTTAACGTGTGATAAACACCTTTTGACCCTTGCCAGTGACGTAGATACCCGTTGTGGGGTTGCTTACGCGCTTACCATTGAGGTCATAAAGAGCATTCTTGCTTGTCGTGTCAGCATTTACGCCTTCAATACCTACGGGAACACCTTCAAGAGTAGAGAGCGGGAGGTTGTCAGCTTCGCTTTCAGAGATGAGGTAGGCAGAGTTTGCGGGAACAGCCACGCTTGAGTTTTGCTTTCTCACAAACTTGTCGGTAGAGAGGGTGTAGACGGTCTTTTGGTTATTTGTCAGGGTCTGTGCCTTGAGTGTGCCCTTGAATTCTTCAGAGCGTTCCTCAACGGCGGTAGCTTCTTCGTCGGCAACGATATTGAAGACATAGTTGCCCGCTGTGGCCTTAACAATTACGGGATGGTTGGCGGGAACAGCACCTTCTACCAACTTGATGCGGAGGCACTCTACGTTGTCAACCACTGTGCGACCTGTTACGGCATAAGCTTCAACCGCTTCGGGAAGACTTACGGCGAAAGGAAGGTTCATGGTGGTGTATCCCGCCTCGGGAATCGTTACATTGAAGAATTCTACGGGTTGGATGTACCAAAGTGAAGCTTCGGCATTAGTAGTCCAAGGTACGAGACGCTTGCAGTCGCCAGCGAGGTGAATCCCCGCATGACCGCCCGTCTTGTTCTGACACGCAATTCCAGAAAGACCTGAAGCACTCATAATTACGGTATAGCGACCTGCATCTTCGGGAGTTTCGTGTACAGCGGGTTGTGTTTCGTTCGCGCCGAGTTTACCGAAGTAAAGACCGTAGTTACCGTTATAGAGGTTGTAGACACCTTCGGTATCTGTAGCCGTGAAACTAAACAACTGGTCGGCATCTGCAGCATCGCCCGTAGCAACGGTGAAGCGGGAGTCTTCGGGAGTCATGTAGAGCGTGCCGTTTGAGCGACCGTGGTTGCGGAGGGTGTACCACTTGCCTGCTTCCACCTCAATGCGGGGTGCATTGGCAATAGCAGCATTGATGGCTTCGTAACCTTGCTTTGAGGGTGCTGCCTTATAAGCTTCGAGTGCATCGTTAAGGACTTCGCCTGCCGTCTCAAGGTAGTTGCCGACGTAAGGACCAACGTTTTCAAGAATTGCTGTCGTCTTGTTGTCAATGTTTGAAGCCACGATAGCGTTGCGGTCAACATCGGCATGGTACGTATAGAGCGAGTCGGTGATGTAGTCGATGCTATAGTTCTTATAGATGATAGAGTAACCACCACCACCTGTGCCACAGAAGGTTTCTTCTTCATAAAGGAAACCGATGGTGTTGTCCTGTTGCAAGCACATCGTAGAATATGCCGAGAACATGTAACTTGACTGATGACGACCGTCCCAGTTTGCAGCGATGCTGTCAGTTGTCGCAAAGTCGTTGAGCGAAGCAAGTTCCTTATAGTAGATACCTACGTTTGCACGACCCGAACCGAAGGGCACAGACTGGAGGAGCAAGTACATGGGTTTGTTGTCCGCCTTGCGCATTACGGGAACTACCATCACTTCGCCATTCGTAGAGTTAGACACTGCTACAACACCGTTATTGCCACTGTTTGATTGCTTCACGGTGTTCCAATAACCTTCAGCCGTTTCGCTATTCGTGAAGTTGTAGATATTAAACCAGCGTCCGCCGCTTACACGTGAACTGATGAGGATAGAACCGTCGGGGAGTTCTTCTACCTTGGGTTCATCTGCACCACTGGGTACGGGGGCTACGTCAACGCCACCGAGCACCTTCCACGTGCCTCCGAAGTCGTCAGAATAGAATACGAAATTCGTGTACGTACCATCGTTGATTTTCACCAAAGCAGCGCAGTAGAGGCGGTAGTGTGTGCCAGCCTTCACCGTCTCACTCTGAATAATCTTACCAGAACCGATAAACATTGCACGAACTGGACCATCGGCTCTCTGGTCAAACTGACTGTAGATGCTTTCAGCAATGTCCTCGGGAGCTCCCCACGTTTCACCATTGTCTTCACTGTAGAAGCGTGCGATGTTCTGGTGATTGTTGCGTGTACCGTTGGGGAAAGAAACATTACCCGCACAACTTAATACGAGCACCTTACCGCTTTCACGGTCGGCAACGATACAGGGGTCACCAAAACCCACGTTCATGAAGTCGGGAGAATTGCCGCCCTGACCGCGAACGATGTCGAAAATGTCGCCCCAGGTCTGACCATTGTCCTTTGAGATGCGCGCACGGAGGTCGATGCGTCCGTTATTTGCCATACCGATATCGGCGCGGCTGTGGCGGTAGTCGGCTACAGCGATGATATTACCGTTATGGGCCGTAGCAATGGCGGGAATACGGTAGGGGATTGCGCTTGTTGTGGGTGTTTCAAACACTACGAAGAAGGGTTCGGGTTTAATTGTAGAGCGGCGAATCTTCACGGTGAAGTCCGTGAATGTCAATCCCTTGTTAGCACCACTTTGTACGAACTGTGCAGTGCGTTCTTCAAGTCCGCTTGCTTCCACATGCTGCTTGGTAGCGCTTGACTTATAAGAAGTGCCGTTGGCTGTGAAGTTTAGTTCATAAGCCTCGGTTGTTGTATTTGCGAAGTCAAAGGCGTAACCTTCGATGATGCAACCCTCGGGGGCTGTGAGGGTGTAGGTGCAAGTGCCTGACGCACCTGAATAACCAGCAACATAACCGTTTGAATACTGCATGTTGTTGGCATTTGCAGAAAGGGCAAATCCTTCGAGCACTGTGCTTGACCACTTTGCATGCCAGGTCTTGTTGCCGTTGCTTGAGGTCCACTGGCCATTGCCTTCCTTCACTTCAACAGTTGTTTCCGCAAATTCAATAACTAATGTAGAACCCGCATCCTGACCTTCTGCCCAGAAAGCGAGTTTGCCGAGACCGCCAAAGTTATTTACGGCGTTGTTTGTGCCGTGAAGTTTTAAGAAGAAACCTTCCGTGTCTGCAATCTTGTCGGAAGCGCTGAAGTCCCAGAGGTCTGTCCATCCTTCGGGGAGCGCCGTGGCTTCCTTCATGACGGGATAGGTAGCGCCACCTGTGCCACCATATCCAGAAAGTTGGTTCATTGTTGTAGATGAGGCCAAAACCTTTGTGGGACCCGCCTGCTTGTTGTAGAGGCGGTAACCATCGGTGTCGTTACCTACGAAGCACCAAAGGTCTGCGGCTTCAAAAGAGGTTGTGCTTCCCGAAAGCGCAATAAAGTTTGCTGTACCATTGTCAGAAATCACACTCTTTGCCGCACCAAGTTGCATGGTGTACCACTGCGTGCCGTCTGCAAAACCACTTTCGGTAACGGTTGTCACCTTAAAAGGCACAGCCGCCCATGCAGAGAATGTGCAGCACAGCGTAAGTAGAAGTAATAGTTTTTTCATAAGGTTGTGTTTATTGATTAGTGAATAGGTGCTATGTTGGTGAGACTATCGTGTTCTGTCACAACACCTCATTTGGCAAAGATACTATATTTTTTTGGTAATGATAGAATAGTCGCCTCGGAATGTTATCGGGAACATGTTGGCAGCACAGGATTTAAGGTGGAAATTTATAGAACCCACCTTTAGTGGAGCGCATAAATTTAGGTAATAATAGAGGTGTTGACCCATCTAAAATTTATGAATGCATTGCCCTCCTACGGGGGCAATGCACACATAACTCACAAGTGTTATATCCCTTTTTTGTTTGCCATAAGGCAATGGGAACTTCCTGGTAAAATTTAGGTAATGATATAGCAGTTGACCCAATATAAGAAGATTCATCATACCCCCTCCCCGCCCGAGGGCGGTACTCCCCCTATCTTAAGGGGAGAGCGCCATGCGGAGTAATCCTACACTATTTATACCAAGTGAAAGAGATATTG
>JAZQXB010000083.1:0-7660 GCA_045632685.1 Alloprevotella sp. | reverse complement strand
AGAGTAGTCGCACTCTGGAAGAGTGCCCCAACATCCGGCATACCTCGTTGCTCGGGCACCCTTTCAGGGTGCGATTCTTGAGTGCGCCTCACCGGGGGTACTCGCCTCGCTCGCACGCCCGGTTACTGAGCGGAGACACCTTCGGCGTCTTGACCATCCGGATGGCATTCGTGTTATTCGCCTCTGATTAAGAAATATTCATCCCGCATGGAGATTCGTGTTATTCGTGTTATTCGTGAAATTCGTGTTCTCTTAAACATAGAAATTCTCGTTTTTTTCGGTTGAATATCTATGAGGGGGCTTGTATGAGCACAACTATCCATCAAACAAAGAGTTATCTATATTTACCGGACAGCAATAATTTGTTTTTACAAAATCGGATGCTATAAAATTCTACATTGGGCAGAAACCTATTTTCTACGACGCACGCAATAATTCATCCCTCCCCCTCCCTGCATTTTCCCCACCGAAAAGTTGTAGATTCGTTTCTTTATCGTAACTTTGTCACTGGATAACATATTAAACTCTATACAACAAAATGGGAAAAGTTCTTATCATTGGCGCAGGAGGCGTAGCCACTGTTGCAGCGCACAAGGTGGCGCAGAACTCTGACGTGTTTGATGAAATCATGATTGCAAGCCGCACGAAGTCTAAGTGTGACGCTATCGTTAAGGCGATTGGCAATCCTAACATCAAGACTGCTCAGGTGGATGCCGACAACGTACCCGAATTGGTGGCACTCTTTAACGAGTTTAAGCCCGACCTCGTAATGAACCTCGCACTCCCCTATCAGGACCTCACGATTATGGAGGCTTGTTTGGAGTTCGGTTGTTCGTACCTCGACACGGCAAACTACGAACCCAAGGATGAAGCACACTTCGAGTATTCTTGGCAGTGGGCTTACAAGGAACGCTTTGAACAGGCAGGTCTTACCGCAATTCTTGGTTGTGGTTTCGACCCCGGTGTGACTTCTATTTACACCGCATACGCAGCAAAGCACCACTTCGACGAAATCCATTACCTCGATATCGTTGACTGTAACGCGGGTGACCACGGTAAGGCGTTTGCTACGAACTTCAACCCCGAAATTAACATTCGCGAAATCACGCAGAAGGGTCTTTATTGGGAAAATGGTCAGTGGGTGGAAACCGAACCCCTCGAAATTCACCAGCCTCTTACTTACCCCAACATCGGTCCGCGTGAGTCTTACCTCCTTCACCATGAAGAAATCGAGAGTCTCGTAAAGAATTATCCCACTATCAAGCGTGCGCGCTTCTGGATGACTTTCGGTCAGGAATACCTCACTCACCTCCGCGTGATTCAGAACATTGGTATGGACAGCATCGTACCTATCTGCTACGAAGGCCATTGGATTCAGCCCCTTCAGTTCTTGAAGGCCGTTCTTCCCAATCCTCAAGACCTCGGTGAGAACTACGAAGGCGAAACAAGTATCGGTTGCCGCATCCGTGGTATCAAGGATGGTAAGGAACGTACCTACTACGTTTACAACAACTGCTCACACCGTGCAGCCTACGAAGAAACTGGTATGCAGGGCGTAAGTTACACAACAGGTGTTCCCGCTTGCATCGGCGCACGTATGTTTATGCTCGGCCTCTGGAAGCGTCCCGGCGTGTGGAACGTAGAAGAATTTGATCCCGATCCCTTCATGGACGAACTCAACAAGCAGGGTCTCCCCTGGCACGAAATCTTCGACGGCGACCTCGAACTTTAAGATTTTTCACCTCCCAACTTTGGGAACTGAAACCGCAAATGCTGGGCGCACCAAGTTAGTTACAGACTTGGTGCGCCCTTGTTTTTTTGCCCCACGCGCCGTTTATCGGTCACCAGAAGGGAAGGATTTACAGGAAATGCTTTGCCGAGAAAAAGTTGGTTCGTAATTTTGCTTGAAGAATAAGAGACAATTACCACTCGACAACCATTTATGCACGAAATATTTACCCTTATTACCAGCATGGCGCCCTACCTGTTGTTGGGGTTCCTCCTCGCTGGACTCATGCACGCCTTTGTGCCGCCTACGCTTTACCGCCGTTTCCTCGGAGGCGCTTCTTTCCGAAGTGTTTGTAATGCCGCCCTCCTTGGGATTCCCTTGCCACTGTGCTCCTGCGGCGTAATCCCCACAGCCATGTCATTGCACAAGGAGGGGGCAAGCAAAGGGGCGACCGTGTCGTTTCTGATTGCCACACCTCAAACGGGAGTGGACTCTATCATCGCTACTTACGCACTCATGGGACTTCCCTTTGCCTTGATTCGCCCCATCGTGGCGCTCATCACGGCACTGCTGGGCGGTACGCTTGTAAACGCATTTGAACAGTCGGAGAGCAACGCGCGCACCACCGACACGGGGAATGCGGAGTCAGGAGAAGCGCAGCCCACGACCTTCGTGCAACGCATAACATCTGCCCTGCACTACGCCTTTGTGGAGATGATGCAAGACATCGGTAAGTGGCTCGTTATGGGATTACTGGTGGCGGGACTCATCACAGTCTTCGTGCCCGACACGTTCTTTGCGCTGTTTGCCGACTCCCCCTTGCTGAGCATGCTCCTCGTCCTGGCCTGCGCCATCCCCATGTATCTTTGCGCCACGGGTTCCATCCCCATTGCCGTGGCGCTCATGCTCAAGGGACTTTCCCCAGGCACAGCACTCGTATTGCTTATGGCGGGACCTGCGGTAAACGTAGCCTCGCTCTTGGTCATCAGCAAAGTCATGGGTCGCCGCACGCTCCTGCTTTACCTACTTGCCATCGTGGGGGGCGCCCTCACGTTCGGGTTGGGGATTGACTACCTGTTGCCAGAAACGTGGTTTGCCACGCCCCTTGCAGAAATCCACACCTGCGGCGCTTGCGAACCATCGACGTTCAACCTTGTCTGCACGATTGTCCTTGCCCTGCTCCTGGCGAACGCCCTGATTCGCCGCTACACCTCTCATGAGGCGTGCACGTGTGGCGGCGCTTGCCAATGTAAGGCGGAGGCAGAAGGCTGTGCTTGTTCAACTCAAACTCATACAACTATGAAAATTCAGATTAAAGGTATGTCGTGCAACCATTGCAAGGCGAGTGCCGAGCGCGCCATACGGGGCGTAAGCGGTGTGACCGACGTCACCATCGACCTTGCTTTGGGCGAAGCGCAAATCACGGGGACTCCCAATCTTGAAGCCGTCATCAGCGCGGTAGAAACCATCGGATTTGAGGTGGTAAGGTAGTAGAAAGGGCGACCTAAAGACCTTAAAGACCCTAAAGACCCTAAAGACCCTATTAACAAAAAAAACAGGACCCAGTAATACCACTGAGTCCTGTTTTTAATTTCTATACGTGCACCAAAGTTTACATCAACTTCAGACGCAACTTGGTAAGTACTTGCTTCGTATTCTGCGTAAAGTCTCCCTGCATCATCCAAGCGTAGAAACTGGGGTCTTGACGCAACACCTCAAGTACGGGTCTGCCTCTGTACTTGCCAAAGTTGAAAACCTCCTGACGCTGTGCGTTATAAACGATACGACCAGCGAGGTCCACATTATCATTACGGCGCGTATATTCAGAGAGGAAGTTGACATCGCCCAATAAGTCGGGATAGCGCTCCAACTGCGAGAGCAACACTTCGTACGTTGCTCGCGTATCGGCAAAAGCACTGTGGGCGTTTTCCAAATCCTTGTCACAATAGAATTTATATGCCGCCGTCAAATTACGGGGTTCGCGCTTGAAGAAGATGCTTTGCACGTCCACCAACTTGGCTTTGTTTATATCAAAATCTACTCCCGCACGCAAGAATTCTTCAACCAACAAGGGCACATCAAACGTATTGGAATTATACCCTGCAATATCACAGCCCGAGAAGATTTGTGCTAACTCGGCAGCCTTTTCCTTGAAGGTGGGACAGTCTTTCACGTCCTCATTTGTGATTCCCGTAACGGCTGAAGCGTCGGGAGAAATGGGAATGAGGGGATTGAAACGAAGGGTTTGCGCTTCTTCATTTCCATTGGGGTACACCTTAATGAAGCAGAGTTCCACAATGCGGTCAGAAGAGATGCTCAATCCAGTCGACTCAATGTCGAAAAAGATGAGGGGGCGCGTAAGGTTAAGTTTCATACCGCGTAGGTTTAATCGTTAATCATCATGGGCATGAGCATCATCAATACGGTTTCTGCCTCCTTCTGCTCTACGGGGAGAATCAAACCTGCACGGTTAGGACCTGCAAGCTTCAGAACAACTTCTTCCGACTCAATGTTATTAAGTACTTCCAAAAGGAAACTACCACGGAAACCAATACTCATAGGCATCTGGGTATAATCACAAATCAGCGACTCATCTGCAGACTTTGAGAAATCCAATTCGTGACTTGAAATACTCATATTGTTGTTGTCCAAACGGAGTTTTACACAACCGCTGGCTACATTTGAGAAGAGCAATACGCGACGCAACGCACTAATGAATGCCAATCGATTAACCGTCACGATAATATCATTTGCTGTAGGAATAACCGCTGCATAGTTAGGATAGCGACCTTCCACAAGACGGCAGTTCATCGTATAACTATCCGTAGTGAATACGGCATTACGCAAACTGAATTCAATCTTCGTTTCTCCTTCTTCCTTTACAAGGAAACCCTTGAGCATATTCGCAGGTTTTTTAGGAAGAATAAACGAACCAACCTGACCAGCACCTACCGCAGGATACTGCGAACAAGCCATCTTCTGCGCATCGGTTGCAACGATTGCTGTTTCGTTTTCCTTCACATCAAAATAAAGACCTCCAATCTGTGGACGGAGTGCATCATTGCTGGCAGCAAAAAGCGAGCGGTTCACACCGTTATACAAGAGTTGCGAATCCATCGTGAAGGTCACACGTTCTTCCGACATCACGGGAGGAACGGGATACTCATCAGCAGACTGGGCTACGAAATTAAACTTACCATTCTGGTATTCTACAGTGACGGCATAGTTTTCCTCGTTCACATAGATATCTACGGGTTGCTCGGGAATTTCACGGATAGCATCCTGAATCACCTTTGCATTGATCATGAACTTCACTTCACCTTCTGAATCCACAAGTTCAAGGGTTGAAGTAAGTGTTGTTTCATTATCGGCAGCAACAAGTGTCAACTCGTTACCCACTACGGAGAACATAATATTTTCGAGAACTGCGAGTGTATTTTTAGGCACGATAACGCGACCAATTGTCTGGAGGCGCTGCGAAAGAAGAGCGCTGGAAACTACAAATTTCATATTCTTTTTCGTTTTAGATTTCTCCACAAAGGTACAATAAAGATATGAGAAATGAGGTGTGGATAGACAATATTTTTGCAAACTATTCTTATCAAAAGTTTCTCACTAATGACACCCTAAAATTTGCGTTCTTACTTTGCCTTGTCACAGAATTTGGTTACTTTTGCAGTTGCCTTCTGACAAGAAGATACCCCCCAAAATTTAAACAATTTATATTATATACTATGGAGATTACAGGAAGAATTATCGCTGTCATGGAAAAGCGCAGCGGACAGTCACAGCGTTCAGGCAACACATGGGCATCACAGGATTACGTTCTCGAAACACAGGAACAATACCCCCGTCGTTGCTTATTCAACGTGTTTGGTGAAGACAAGATCAACGAATACAACTTGCAAATCGGTTCTGAAGTAACCGTTTCATTTGACATCAACGCTCGCGAATACAATGGTCGCTGGTATAACGATGTGCGTGCATGGCGCGTAGTTCCTGCTCAAGCAGCACCCGCCCCCGCAGCACCTTTCGCAGCACCTGAAGCAGCAATCCCCGCTCCCGTTGCGGCACCTGCAGCACCTGCAGCGCCTGCAGCACCCGAGGATGACCTCCCGTTCTAAAAACAGAACACATCGGACTGTATCATGATTTTCTCTTGGTACAGTCCGATGTTGTTTTTAGTTTGTACTCATAGTAGACGAGGTACAAGTAGACAAGTGGTTACAGAAGTAAAAAGCATAAGTAATAATATAGCAGATGTCCACAAATAATCCTTACACCAAAGATGTTGTGCTCTTATTATTGTAGCCACTAATGGACACTAATTTTCACTAACCAAAGGTCACGCAAGTAATACCTATATTATTGCCAAAGCATAAGTTCGCATTATAGAAGCTGACGAGGTGCAAGTAAACAAACAGATATAAACGCGTCCCCTCCTACGCATGGTCTTTCTCATTTAATCCCGCTTCGCGGTCTTTTACTCCTCCTTGCAAGGCATAGTACAAACAAGTTTGTCCTCTGTTCTTGCTTCGTTCAGAGGTTCTCCTTTCTCATTTCTCCTTTTCAAAAATGCTTCGCAACCTTTTTCAAGATTTCCTTGGCGTCCTACTCCCACGCACGTGCATCGTATGTGGGCGACCTCTTGTACCTACGGAAGACGTGTGTTGTACAGGGTGTACCATCAACATGCCTCTTACCAACTACAAAGGAGAGGCGGGGAATCCCATAGAGCGCTACTTTTGGGGAAAGATTCCTATCGTGCGTGCCAGCAGTTATATGCATTACAATCCACATACCGCATATGCACGCATCATCACCCAATTAAAATACAACAACCGCCCAGAAATCGGGACATACTTGGGAAGACTCATAGCAGAAGACCTAATTCACACGAACTTTTTTCAAGAGATAGACTGCATCGTCCCCCTTCCCCTTGCATGGTCGCGCCAACTCCAACGTGGATACAACCAAAGCGAACGTATTGCTAAAGGTATCAGCGAAATTACTCAACTCCCCATAGATACAAAAAGCATACGCCGCCGAAAGGCAAACAAGAAGCAAACGCAGACCCACAAACTCTTGCGCCACGAAAACGTAAAAGACATTTTTACACTATCAATCCCATCTGGAAATTCAGAAACATCAAACCCATTAGAAATGCTCGGTGCACATCTTCGTGATACGGCATCTCATACCGCACAACAGAAGGTGCTACGAGAACCACAGCAACATCCCTCATTATCCCCTGCTCACAATACACATCCCCTTACTGGAAAGCACGTTTTACTTGTTGACGATATTTTTACTACTGGCGCTACCCTTCTCTCATGCAGTCAAGCGCTCCTCTCCATTCCCGGAATCCGCATCAGTATCCTCACCGTAGGTGTTGCTGGTCAACACCGCTGGGGTCCCCAATTACCAGAGGAGTGCAAGCGATAAACAACCCAAGATCAAGCTATAGCCTGTCAATGCCTGTCATGGCCCGTTACTGCCTATTAGGCCTTTCCCAACCACAATAAAAAAAGAGGTCCTTCAAAATCTTGAAGGACCTCTCTGAAAAGTGGCGGCGACCTACTCTCCCGCTATACGCAGTACCATCGGCGCGGACGGGCTTAACTTCTCTGTTCGGAATGGGAAGAGGTGGAACCCCGACGCTATAACCACCGGAAATAAGTTTAGACATATCTTACAATAATTTCTCTACTCGCTCATCTAGATTCTATAGAACTTCTAGAATCTATAGGTTCGATAAAGCAGCGCTTTAAGTAAATTCACCTTCTACGGCGAAAGTTTCGGGCAATTAGTAGTGCTCGGCTATGATGTCACCATCTGTACACCTGCACCCTATCAACGTTGTCGTCTACAACGACCCTCAAAGGAAATCTAATCTTGTGGCCGGCTTCGCACTTAGATGCTTTCAGCGCT
>JAZQXB010000082.1:0-23816 GCA_045632685.1 Alloprevotella sp. | reverse complement strand
CAATCAACTGACGCAGGAGTGAGTGTAAAGATAAGTTTACTTAATCTTTGCCGAGCGACAAGGAAGAAAACTTGCTTAAGTTTACTTGAATTGCCGAGGTGCGAAGGAGGAAAAGACCACGAAGTGGGATTAACAGACAACAGACAACAGACAATGGACAATGGGTGACGGGTTGATGATGTCTGACAAGGGGCACCATATTTCATTTCGTGGTTCATAGATGCGTAACGTGGATATTTTTTGGCTATAATATAGGAGTTGACCCAAGTTGAAGTTTCATGACGCTGGAGGCGTCACCGCTCGGTAACTTTAAGAATTTCACTCGCTAAATGACGCTGAAGGCGTCACCGCTCGGGTGGTTTGAGCGTAGCGAATACCCCCGGATTGGTATCTGAGAGTAGTCGCACTCTGAAAGAGTGCCCCAACACCTGACATACTTTTTCTCGTTGCTCGGGCACCCCTTCTGGGTGCGATGCTTGTGCGCTCCTCTCCGGGGGTACTCGCCTCGCTCGCACGCCCCGGTACTGAGCGGAGACACCTTCGGCGTCTATAGTACGCTTGGGTCAACTGCTATATTATTGCCTATTTTTTTGGTAAGAGTGGTGGAAGGGTAGAACTTTTTTTCTTAATTTTGTGGTAAATTACATAAAGTCTTGTTATGAGCGACGAAATAAAAGATTCACAGGAAGAACTTGAAACAGTTGATGATGCTCAGGCGGAGGCACATTCGAGTTATGTTCCCACAGCTGGGAATGGCGAGGATGTGCGCCACCAACTGACGGGCATGTATCAGAATTGGTTTCTTGATTATGCCTCTTACGTAATCCTTGAGCGTGCCGTTCCCCACTTGGGTGACGGCCTTAAACCCGTGCAGCGCCGCATTCTTCACACGATGAAGCGCATGGATGACGGGCGTTACAATAAGGTGGCGAACATTGTGGGGGAAACAATGAAGTTTCACCCTCATGGCGACGCCTCTATTGGTGATGCCCTCGTAGGATTGGGACAAAAGGATTTGCTCATTGATTGTCAAGGTAACTGGGGGAACATTCTTACGGGCGACGATGCGGCAGCACCACGTTACATCGAAGCGCGCCTTTCGAAGTTTGCGCTCGACGTGATGTTCAATCCCAAGACAACGGAATGGAAACTCTCATACGACGGTCGAAACAAGGAACCTATCAGTCTTCCCGTGAAGTTCCCGCTTTTGCTCGCACAAGGCGCTGAAGGGATTGCCGTAGGGCTTTCCTCTAAAATCTTGCCCCACAACTTTGGCGAACTCTGTGAGGCAGCCATTAGCTATTTGCAGGGCGAAGAGTTCAAACTCTATCCCGACTTCCAGACGGGTGGCCTTATTGACGTAAGTAAGTACAACGACGGTCAGCGCGGTGGCACCGTAAGAGTGCGCGCCAAGATTGAGAAGCGCGACAACAAGACACTTGCTATCACGGAAATTCCCTACGGTAAGACTACCGGTACGGCGCAAAAGCAAAGTGCCTTTATCGAAAGCATCCTGAAGGCGGCTGAAAAGGGGAAAATTAAGGTGCGCAAGGTTGAAGATATGACGGCGGCAAGTGTGGAAATCCTCGTTCACCTTGTGCCTGGCACAAGTTCCGACAAAACCATCGACGCCCTCTATGCTTTCACGGATTGTGAGATTAGCATTTCGCCCAACTGCTGTGTGATTGACGACAAGACGCCCCGATTTGTCAGCGTGAGCGAAGTCTTGAAACACTCGGTGGACAATACGAAGCACCTCCTCCAGCGCGAACTTGAAATCCGCCGTGGTGAGCTCCTTGAGAGCTTGCATTTTGCTTCGCTTGAGCGTATTTTTATCGAAGAACGCATCTATAAGGACAAGGCTTTTGAAAACGCAAAATCTATCGACGCTGCGTGTGAACATATTGACGAACGCCTTACGCCCTTCTACCCAAAGATGATTCGTGAAGTGACGAAGGACGATATTCTTCGCCTGCTTGAAATCAAGATGGGGCGCATCCTGAAGTTTAATAAGGACAAGGCAGACGAACATATCGCTCGCATGAACGCTGAAGTGGAAAGCATTGACCGCGACCTCAACAATATGACAGAGGTAACTTGCAACTGGTTCCGCCTCATCCACGAAAAATATGCCGCCCAACATCCCCGTCGCACGGAGATTCGTTCGTTTGACACCATTGAGGCTTCAAAGGTTATTGAGGCCAATGAAAAACTCTACATCAACCGCACTGATGGTTTTATCGGTACGAGTTTGAAGAAGGATGAGTTTGTGAGCAACTGCTCAAACATTGACGACGTTATTATCTTCTACCGCGATGGTACTTATAAGGTAACGCGCGTTCAGGAAAAGGTGTTCGTGGGCGAAACTGCGCGCTCAAAGGCGGAAAAGAAGAAGGCCGAGATTATCCACATCGCAGTCTTTAAGCGCAACGACTCACGCACGATTTACAACGTCGTTTACCGCGACGGTAAGGACGGACCTTATTACATCAAGCGCTTTAACGTGACCAGCATCACCCACGACCGTGAGTACGACGTGACGAGTGGAACGGCAGGAAGTAAAATCCATTACTTCACTGCCAATCCTAATGGTGAGGCTGAAGTGATTAAGGTGACTTTGAAACCGAATGGCAAACTCAAGAAAATACTCTTCGACCGCGACTTCTCAGAAATCATGGTCAAGGGCAAGCAGTCGCGCGGTAACCTCTTGACGAAAAACGATATCCACAAGATTACGTTGAAGTCGCAGGGCGGCAGTACGTTGGGCGGTCGACAAGTGTGGTTTGACCACGATGTGCAGCGCCTCAACTACGACAACCGTGGTGACTATCTCGGAGAGTTCCACAGCGATGACCTCATCTTGGTTGTTTTGAAGAATGGTGAGTTCTACACCACCAACTTTGACATCAACAACCACTATGAGCAGAATATCCTGCGCATAGAAAAGTTTGACGAACAGAAGGTGTGGACCGCTGTGCTCTTTGATGCCGACCAGCAGGGTTTCCCCTACATCAAGCGCTTTACAATGGAGCGCACCTCAAGCAGTCGTCACCTCTCATTCATTGGTGAGAATTCCAAGTCGGAACTCCTCTTGCTCAGTGATGCCGTTTATCCCCGCATCCTGGTGACGCATGGTGGCGTTGATGCCTTCCGTGAACCCGTCGAAATCGATGCAGAGCAATTCATCGGAACGAAGAGTTTCAAAGCAAAGGGTAAGCGCATCACCACGCTCGAAATTGCCAAGATTGAAGAACTCGAACCGCTACGCTTCCCCGAACCTAAAGAGGAGGAAGAAGTAGAAACGCCTGAATTGCCTGAAGAAACAGAGGACGAAGAAAATCCTAATGACGTGCGCGACGCACTTATCGGGCAACTTCACTTTGATTTGGAATAAAATTTAGGTCATAAGAGGGTATAAGGTCGCTTCGCTTTAAGGTTTTAAGGTTCGCAATTGCTCAATTGGTTAGGTTTTAAGGTTACAGGTTATAAGGTTTTAAGGTTGACCATTCGGTTTACTTACCACTCGTTTCTATAAACAACCTGGATATTACTCAAAACCTTAAAGCGTAGCGACCTTGCAACCTTATAACCTCATAACCTTACAACCTCACAACCCTAACAAACTATGAAATCACTTCATATCATCACCCCCGTAAAGGACAGCATCGATTCCACGCTTGAAACGGTACGCGCCATTAAGGCATCCAACATAAATGTGCCTTTTACCTACACGATTTACAACGATTTCTCAACGCCAGAAAATACACAGCGCCTTGAGGCCGCCAGCAAGGAGTTGGGATTTACGCTCGTAAATCTCAGCGACCTCACTACGCACCCCTCGCCCAATTACCTCTTGGTGCTCCAGCGCGTGCAACAGGAATGCATTGAGCGCGACGCAGCCATGCTTATTGTAGAAAGCGATGTGGTGGTGGCGCCCAATACCCTTCAGGGGCTTTACGACGGAGCGGCACAGCGTGACAACTGCGCCATTGCTGCCAGCGTAACCGTCAACGATGCGGGCGAAATCAACTACCCCTATGAATATGCCAAGGGAAAGGAAAACCAGGTGGTCGAAGAAAAGAAGCACCTCAGTTTTTGCTGTTCCCTCTTGACGCCCGAGTTTCTCCGCCGTTTCGACTTCCATGAACTCGACCCCGAAAAGAATTGGTTTGACGTGACGATTTCCCACAAGGCACTCGAGATTGGCATGAAGAATTTTCTCTTCACCAACCTCCCCGTCATTCATCGCCCCCATCAAAGCCGACCCTGGAAGCAACTCAAATACACGAATCCCTTGAAGTACTACTGGATTAAGTGGACCAAGGGATTTGATAAAATTTAAGGTTATAAACGATTCCTACAAGAATAGAAAGTTCGTCTATGACACAAAACCAGAATATCCAAGTATCAATAGTCATACCTGCCTATAATGCTGAAGCGTACCTTAAAGAGACCGTTGATGCGTTGTTGCAAGATACTTATACCAGTCGTGAAATCATCATTGTCAATGATGGTTCTACCGACGGCACAAAGAAGGTAGCCGACACTCTTGCGAAACAGCATCCAGGGTTACAGGTATTTCATCAAGATAACGCAGGGGTTTGTCGTGCCCGCAACTTTGGCATAACCATTGCGAAAGGTAAATACATACTTCCCATCGACGCCGATGACATATTGCTGCCTGGATTTATTGAGTGGGCAGTAAGGACAATGGAGGAGGACGAGGATATAAAATGTTGTATCCCCAAAGCGGTATTTTTCGGAGCCCGGGAAGGGAACTGGCGCCTTCGTCCCTACAAACGAGAACTGCTTGCAAGGAAGAACTTGATACCAGCGACGGCACTTTATCGTAAAAGCGATTGGGAGGCCGTAGGGGGGTACTTTGAAGGTATCCAAGCACGAGAAGATTGGGAGTTCTGGATTTCCGTACTCAAGAATGGCGGGAAGGTCGTGACCAGCGAACAGGTGTTCTTAAAGTACCGCATACACACCACCTCCAAGCGCATCACCGACAGAAAACTAAAGTCAAAAGTCATCGATGCTCTTAATGAACGTCACCCTGAATTCTTCCAAAACGTATTGGGAGGTCCGCTGCACTATCAACGCTCATGGTCACGCCTTATAAATGGTCTTCACAACATGTTGCGCTACCAACAACTGACTACTACGGAGGGGTACACCGATTGTAACGACTTTTTCAAGGCGATGCCCGCTATTTTCAAGGGAACTCGCGGAGAAATCATATACAACCGACGCAACCAACTGCGCAGAATGAGTTTCAAGGGACACACCTTTGTTGTAAAGGCATATCACCGCCCACACCTCATCAATCAAATCGTTTATGGATTGTTCCGCCCGACCAAGGCAAAACGCGCATACGAATATGCTGTCAAACTGCGACAGCAAGGCATTGGTTCTCCCGAACCTGTAGCCTACTACACAGAGCGTTTTCTGGGACTGTTCCTAACCAAAAGTTACTTCATCAGTTTAAACTCTACCCTACTCTATACCTACAACGACATCATCGCAGAGCGCTTTGATCTTGAAGAAGAACGTGAATATCTGACAGCCATTGCACAAACGACAGCCAAATTGCACGAGGCGGACATGGTACACCTTGACTATAGCAGAGGAAATATTCTTTTCGGAAAAGATAGCGACGGTAAGGTACAGGTTGAGTTAATAGATTTAAACCGCATCCGTTTCCACAAAATTGACATTCAAGAAGGATGCCAGAACTTTGCAGAACGATTACCCGCCAACGAACGACAACGCCGCATCATGGCCGAGGTTTATGCGAAGGAACGGAATTTTAATGCTGACGAATGCTACCAGCTTATGTGTAAACATAATAAAGAAACACAATAGTTTATTGGGGCAAATGCATTGGCGAGAATGCCACTTGCATACACAGAAAAACGAGTTCAATCGTTTCCCTTCATGGGACGCAATTGAACTCGTTTTTTATGTACTCAATCTGTAAGATGACTTACTCCAACTTATCCGACACAGGACGGATGCAGAAACCGATGTAGCGGGGAACTTCTTCAATCGCTACAGTGTCGGCAACGCCAAAGGTCATGGCAAAGGCATTTTCCTTACCCATACGACCGCGGGTGTGAGAACCCGACCAGTAATAGCCCTCTTCGGTGCATGAATCGGGTGCTTCGAAGTCTACAAACTTACGACCGCCCGCAGGAAGGAAGATGGTCTTACCATTAGGACCTTCAATCGTATAACCGTTACGGTTCTCTACAGTGTCCTTCGTCCACTTACATTTTTCTACCAACTCGGCAAATTCTTCCTTTGTCGGTTGACGCCACGTGTGACGCCAGTAGAAGCGCGCAGCGTCATGGTCAATATTGCCCTGCATCTCGCGGGCATACGCCTTTTGGTAAGTTTCACAATTTTCCATCGTAAACTCTACCTTCGTCGTGTCAATCTCGCCCCAAGCGAAATACTGCCCACAATCGCCAGCCGACTCCGCACCCACGTTAAAGGGCGACCAAAGCACGCTCAAACCCAAGTCCACATAGGGATGCTTGTTAATATAACCATCATAGAGATTTTTCTTTTCTTCCCCATCTGATGAGCATCCTACAAATGCTGCACACATACTGCAAAGGAGAAAAAGGAATGTTTTTCTGTTCATAATGTTAAGATGTTTAATAAATAGTTTTTATAGGTATAATACCTCTTATATTATAGAGGCAAATTTACAAAATATCTTGGTATCACAGATATATACAAACGAAAAATGGATTCTATAATTGGTTTATCCTCATCATAGAATCCATTTTAATATCATGAAAGCCACGCCTTCCGTAAGGTCTCTTACTTCTTCAACATCCCTTCCAGTTCCTCCACCTGATGACGATAGTCAGCGTCTGAACTGATGCGGGTTGAGATTTGCGTGCAAGCGTGAATGACCGTAGTATGGTCACGCCCGCCAAAGCGGCGACCGATTTCGGCATACGCCATGTTGGTATATTTGTGCGTAAGGTACATCGCCAACTGACGACTCTTCACAAGACTTTGCTTACGACTCTTCGAGAAGAGTTCCTTTTGCGTAGTGCCCAACTGCTCAGTAATGGTTTGGAGCACATTCTCCATAGTAATCTCACGCTTCTCCAAATTGACCATACGCGCCACGATGCGCTTCACTAATTCCAAGTCTATTTCATGACTATCCACAATAGAGTATGCCATAATAGCATTGATGACGCCCTCAATTTCGCGCACGCTGCTCACCACATTCTCCGAGATGTAAGAAATCACCTCTTGCGAGAATCCCGTTCGGATGCCGTTGCGCTTAAGTTTTGCCTTGACAATATCACGGCGCAAGGTGGCGTCGGGCATTTCCATTTCTGCCACCATACCCCACTTAAAGCGCGTAAGCATACGATCTTCCATACCCTCAAGTTTCACGGGCGGGCGGTCACACGTCATAATAATCTGACGACTGCTCTGTTGCAAGTGATTAAAGATGTGGAAGAACGCCTGCTGGGTCTTTGCCGTAGAAACTTCCTGCACGTCGTCAATAATCAGAACGTCGATAGACTGGTAGAAGTTGATGAAGTTGTTAAAATTATTCTTCACCACCGACTCAGTGTACTGCGTCTTAAACACGTGTGCCGACACAAAGAGCACGCGCATTTCAGGATTGCGTTCCAACACGCTTACGCCAATGGCATTCGCCAAGTGGGTCTTCCCTACCCCTGAAGGTCCGTAGATAAAGAAGGGGTTAAAGGTATTACCATGCGGTTTATCCGCAATCGAACGGGCAACGGAGAGCGCCAACTTATTACTTGCACCGCTCACAAAGTTCTCAAACGTATAATGCTTATTGAGTTGTGGATCGAGCGGAGGAAGTTTGCGCTGCTGAATGGTATTAAGTTGCGCCGCTTCAGCAGGGGGAATCGTCTGTTGCGGACGGGGTTGCACCAAGGCATAAGCAATGCGCACACCACTGCCGAACGCCTCCGCCAAAGTTGCACCGATTATAGAGGCATGCGCACTTTTGTCTATTGCCTCCGCCACTTCGCGTGAGGGCACACCAATGCGCAACTTACCATCGGCAAATCCGACAAAAGTAAGTTGTCCTATAGTCTTGGCAAAGTCATCTGCGGGAATCACCTGCTTGAGGCGCTCCACGCATTTGTTCCACAGGGGAAGTTGTGTGTGCATGCTTTAAAAGGGAGAAAGGAGAATAGAGAATAGAGTACAGAGTACAGATAACAGAGTACAACTCCATGCGGAGCGTAAACCTCCAGTTTTTTGGGGGGATAGCAGTTGTACTCTGTACTCTGTTATCTGTACTCTATTATTACTTCTGCTTCTTACCAAATACCGAGAAGTGGATGTAGCGACCGGGGCGCGCCTTCATGTCAATAAGGAGTGAGTCTGCGCTGTTAATCGTGTGATTCAAGCCGTCGTAGATACTACGGTCGTTGAGGAGCAAACCAAGACTGTTGTCCGTAGAGGTCATGCTTGTATTCAACGTTGTTGTCAAGGCATTGAGGCGCTGCGTAAGCGTATCCGCATTCTGCATAGTAGCCTGAAGGGCAGTCATGGTTGAATCCAAATTACCTTTAGCAATATCACCCGCCACCTTATTGAGGTTGCCCGTGAGTTCATTGACATTGCAGAGGAGCGTAGGGATTTCTTCACCCATAAGGTGGTCGATGTGCGTAGTGGTCTGCGCCAAGTTTTCAGAAATCACCGCCAAGTTTTTCACCAAGGTCAACATGGCAGAGTCACCTGTAATACGGTTGAGGTTACCCATGATAGAGTCCACCTTGGGGAGCATCGTTTCCACCTGGGGCAACATTTCTGCCGCACGTTCCATCGCTCCAAAGTGTTGGCGTCCCACGATGGTATCGCCACGCTCAAGATACTTCACGGGATTCTTGCCAGGCAAGAGGTGGAGCGTTACACTTCCCATGAGCGAACTCTCGAGTTCAGCCGTTGTACCTTCAGGCACGTGCATTGCCTTGTCCAATTCGATAGACACTACCACCGAATTATTATCAGCATAATTGTAGTGCATCTCGCGCACAATACCTACGGCATAGCCGTTTGCCAATACCGCAGACGAGGGCGTAAGTCCGCCTGCGTTTTCAAACTTCACATAGTAGGTATTGGTGGAGGTAAATACGTTGATACCTTTCAGGAAGTTTAGCCCCACATAAAACAGCACTAACGCCACAATGGCGGTGATGCCAATTTTTACTTCTTTTCTCATAAAATTTATTTTAGAGTACAACTGACAGAGTACAGAGTACAACTGACAGAGTACAGAGTACAACTGACAGAGTACAGAGTACAACTGACAGAGTACAGAGTACAACTAACCTGCAAAGTGAATACAAAGAGTAAAACTCCGAACGGAAGCTGTACTCTGTACTCTGTTATCTGTACTCTAATATCTGTTACTTACTCAACTCACGTGCCTCATTCAAATCAATGCGTTCTCCATTCAAGAAGGCCACCACAAAACAACCCTTGAAGCGCTTGGAAAGTTGACGACGAAGGTTGTTAATTTCGTTATAATTGGTAGAACTACCACTGGTGTACTTATAGGTTTTACCATCCTTATAGAAGTCCGCCTTCTTTACGTTCTTCAAACGCTTGTCGGAAGACTTAACTTTCGTGGGACTGGTAAAAATCTGCACCTTATAGACAGGTTTTGCATTTGTCGCCACTGTTTTTTTAGGCGCCACAGGTTGTTCTACAACAGGTTCCGCAACGGGAGTTTCCTCAACAGCAGGCATCAATGACACGGCGGGTGTTTCGTCTACTTCCGTTTGCTCTTGAGTAATCATCGGTGCCGCCACATGCTTCGTCACCTTCTGATAATACGTAACAAAACCGTTGTAAAGACTCTGTGCCAACTGGCGCTGTCCACGCGACGAGTTCAAATACTCCTCTTCGGCAGGCGTTGAGATGAATCCCAATTCCGTAAGCACCGAGGGCATGGACGTTTCACGAAGCACAAGGAAACCCGCTTGCTTCACACCTTTGTTTTGACGCCCAGCATGAGATGTATACTGATTCTGGATGCAACGCGCCAGTTCTACACTCTGCTCCATATAACGGTCCTGCATGAACTCAAAGATGATGTAACTCTCCGCACTGTTGGGGTCGAAACCGGCATAGGTCTGTGCGTAGTCCTCTTCGTAAGTGATTACCGAGTTTTCACGCTTCGCCACTTCAAGGTTTTCCTCTGCACGCGCGATACCAAGGGTAAAGGTTTCCGTACCATACACCTTCTTGCCACGTGGCACCGCGTTGGTGTGAATCGACACAAAGAGATCGGCATTATTGCGGTTGGCTATCGCAGCACGCTCCTTGAGGGCCACGAACTTATCCGTCTTACGCGTATAAATCACCTTCACTTCGGGGCATTTTTCCTCCACCAACTTACCAAATGCCAACGCCACATTGAGGTTTATCGTCTTCTCCTTTGCCTTTCTTCCCACAGCCCCGGCGTCCTTGCCACCGTGACCAGCGTCAATAACCAACGTAAATTTCTTCTCAGCGAAAGCGGAGAAGGGCACTGCCATGCAAAGGGCAAAACAAAAGGCGAAGAGGGTGATGATCTTTTTAAGCATACGTCCTGCAAAGTTACGCCAATTTTCTGGAAGTTATCCACAGGCGGGGCAAAAACTTTTCAGGTATAATCTACGGATTTTTGAGTTTAGGGAACAGAAAGGGCCAATCATGCAACTAACAGAAAAAGGAAACTCACCTCACAGCACGGGACATTGTGCTACAAAGCGAGTTTCCTTTTAATCTATTTGATTCATGCACAGAGAACAACTACCCTACACTTCCTTCCAAGGATACCGAAAGGAGTTTCTGCGCCTCAACGGCAAACTCCATGGGGAGTTTGTTAATCACTTCCTTGGCGTAACCATTCACGATGAGATCCACGGCGCCCTCAATGGGGATACCGCGTTGCTGGCAGTAGAAGAGTTGGTCCTCCGAGATTTTGGAGGTCGTAGCTTCGTGTTCTACCGTGGCGTTATTGTTATGCACGTCAATGTAAGGGAAGGTGTGCGCACCGCTGGTGCTGCTCAAGAGCAGGGAGTCGCAGGATGAATAGTTGCGTGCTCCATCCGCCTTGCTGCCCACCTTGACGAGTCCGCGGTAAGAGTTTTGGCTCTTGCCGGCAGAGATGCCCTTCGAGATGATGCGCGAACGGGTGTTTTTGCCAATGTGAATCATCTTCGTGCCTGTGTCGGCCTCCTGATAGTTGTTGGTGACCGCCACGCTGTAGAACTCCGCCTGCGAATTGTCGCCCGAGAGCACACATGAGGGATATTTCCACGTGATGGCAGAACCCGTTTCTACCTGCGTCCACGAGAGTTTGGCGTTCGCCCCACGCAAGTGTCCGCGCTTCGTTACGAGATTGTACACCCCACCCTTGCCTTCGGCATCACCGGGATACCAGTTTTGCACGGTGGAATATTTCACTTCAGCATCTTGCTCTACGACGATTTCCACGATAGCGGCGTGCAACTGGTTCTCATCACGCTGGGGCGCGGTGCACCCTTCGAGGTAAGAAACGTAAGCGCCTTCGTCGCACACGATGAGCGTGCGCTCAAACTGCCCCGTGCCTTGCGCATTGATGCGGAAGTAGGTGGAGAGTTCCATAGGGCAACGCACGCCCTTGGGGATGTACACAAACGAACCGTCGGAGAAGACGGCGCTGTTGAGGGCGGCGAAGAAGTTGTCGCGGTAGGGAACCACCGTACCGAGGTACTTGCGCACGAGGTCGGGATTTTCCTTTACGGCTTCGCTGATGGAGCAGAAGATGATGCCCTTCTCCTGGAGTTTTTCCTTAAAAGTGGTCTTCACCGACACGGAGTCCATCACGGCATCAACGGCTACGCCCGCCAACATCATGCGTTCCTCCAAGGGGATACCCAACTTGTCGAAGGTCTTCATGAGTTCGGGGTCAATCTCCTTCTTGCCCTCGCCCTTCTGCTTCTTTGTGGGGTCGGCATAATAGGAAAGGTCTTGATAATCAATCTGCGGAAGATTGACGTGAGCCCAATCGGGTTGTTCAAGTGTGAGCCAGTAACGGTACGCCTTGAGGCGGTATTCAAGGAGCCACTCGGGTTCTTCCTTCTTCTGGGAAATGAGGCGAATGACCTCCTCGTTCAAACCCTTGTCAATGATTTCCGTCTCAATATCGGTGGTAAAACCGTACTCATATTTCTTGTCCGCCACATCACTGACGAACTGATTTTGTTTACGCTTATCGCTCATAGATACCAATGAGTAGTTAGTAATGAGTAATTAGTAATAACCATCCGGGGGTTACTCACTTTCTATACTACTCGTGACTTATTTAGAAAATTACTTGGGGGTGTTCTTCCCCTGCAAAGTATTACGCATTAGATTCCCTACTAATAAAGATGGTATCTGCCATCTCTATTAAATCGGGGGTATAGTCGGAAGCTCGCTGAATTGCAAATTGAGTAATGCTCACCACGGGTTCGAAGAGAATAGAACCCTCTGTGCGCTCATTATTAAGAATGCGGAGGGACATCATAACATTCAGCAGACAACTGATGAGCACCACAAACTTGGCAATACTCAATAGTCCCCCTCCAATGCGGTTTGCAATTCCGAGAGCAGTGAGGTCGAGCGCTTTTGTAAGAAGCGTAGCGAGTAATCCAAAGATGATAGGCACAATAATCCACAACAGGAGGAATGCCACGATGCTGGTGAACATATTCACTTCAGAACCATCCACCGTGAGGTATTCCCCAAGTGTTTCATAACAAGTTGCCGCCACAAAGAGTCCCACAAGAAACCCGATGGTAGACGCCAACTCCTTGATAAACCCATTCATCAGTCCTCGCACTAACGCAAATATAAGGACGATGCCAATAAATATATCTAAATACATGGTATGTTCTTTTAGTAGACAAGTTGAAGAGGTACAAGTAAACGAGGTATGTAGTCCCTAAAGACCCTAAAGACCCTAAAGACCTTAAAGACCCTAAAGACCTTCTCCCTCCAAACAAATAGACAAGTAACCCCATAGACAAACCGACTTGCGACAACCCGCATGGCACTCGTCTACTTGTTTACTTGTCTATCTGTCAACTAATTGATTTACTTAAGCTTCTGCTTAATTTCTACTTCCTGGAATGTTTCGATGATGTCGCCTTCCTTAATGTCGTTGCAACCCTGGAGGCTGATACCACATTCGAAGTTTGTAGTCACTTCCTTCACATCATCCTTGAAGCGCTTAAGCGCAGCAATGTTGCCTGTGAAGATAACGATACCATCGCGGATCAAGCGTGCCTTGTCGGAACGCTTTACCTTTCCATCCATGACGTATGCACCAGCGATGTAACCCACCTTTGAGATGTGGAACACCTGGCGAACTTCTACCGTAGCAGTCATTTCTTCCTTCACGATAGGTTCGAGCATACCTTCCATAGCCTCCTTCGCTTCTTCGATAGCGTCGTAGATAATAGAGTACTGACGGATTTCTACGCCTTCCTTATCCGCTAACTTACGAGCGCCCTGACTGGGACGTACCTGGAAGCCCACGATAACGGCTTGTGAAGCGGCAGCAAGAGTAACGTCGTTTTCGGTAATCTGACCCACACCCTTGTGGATAACGTTAACGGCAATCGTTTCGGTAGAGAGCTTGATGAACGAGTCAGAGAGTGCTTCCACAGAACCGTCCACGTCACCCTTAACCACAATATTGAGTTCCTTGTAAGTACCGAGGGCAATACGACGACCGATTTCGTCGAGCGTAAGAATCTTCTGCGTACGCAAGCTCTGTTCGCGCTGAAGCTGTTCGCGCTTGTTGGCAATTTCACGCGCTTCCTGTTCTGACTCCATTACGTGGAATTGGTCACCTGCCTGGGGTGCACCGTTGAAACCAAGGAGTGTTGCAGCACAAGCAGGACCTACTTCCTTGATGCGGTGGTTACGTTCGTCGAAGAGCGCCTTCACCTTACCGTAGTTTGTACCTGCGAGGACAACGTCACCCTGCTTGAGCGTACCGTTGCTTACGAGCACGGTTGCTACATAACCACGTCCCTTATCCAAAGAAGATTCGATGACCGTACCGATAGCCTTGCGGTTGGGGTTTGCCTTGAGTTCGAGCATTTCTGCTTCGAGAAGCACCTTCTCAAGGAGTTCGTCCACACCGATACCCTGCTTTGCTGAGATATCCTGGCTCTGGTACTTACCGCCCCACTCTTCCACGAGGAAGTTCATCTGTGCGAGGCCTTCCTTAATCTTATCGGGGTTAGCGGCGGGCTTATCTATCTTATTGATAGCAAAGACGATGGGCACACCCGCTGCTACAGCGTGGTTGATTGCTTCCTTCGTCTGGGGCATGATGTCGTCATCGGCAGCGATGATAATGATAGCAACGTCGGTTACCTGAGCACCGCGAGCACGCATGGCAGTAAACGCTTCGTGACCAGGAGTATCGAGGAACGTTACGTGCTTACCGCTTGAGAGTGTTACGTTATACGCACCAATGTGCTGGGTAATACCACCCGCTTCACCCGCGATAACGTTTGCCGAACGGATGTAGTCGAGCAACGAAGTCTTACCGTGGTCAACGTGACCCATCACTGTAACGATAGGAGCACGTTCGAGGAGGTCTTCTTCCTTATCTTCTTCCACAACGATAGCTTCCTGCACTTCTGCAGAAACATATTCTGTCTGGAAACCGAATTCTTCAGCCACGAGGTTGATGGTTTCAGAGTCGAGGCGCTGGTTGATTGAAACCATGATACCGATGCTCATGCACGTACCGATAACCTGCGTTACGGGAACGTTCATCATCGTTGCCAACTCATTCGCCGTTACGAATTCCGTAAGTTTAAGCACCTTGCTTTCTGCGTGTTCCTGTGCCATGAGTTCTTCCTGGCGTTCACGCGCAGCGTCGCGCTTTTCCTTACGATACTTCGCACCCTTGGGCTGTGCAGCCTGCTTACCCTGGAGGCGTGCGAGTGTTTCCTTTACTTGCTTTGCTACGTCTTCAGCAGTTACTTCCTGCTTAACGGGAGCAGCCTGTTTGCGGTTCTTATCCTTCTGCTTCTTGCCGGCATTCTGAGCGTTCTGCTGTTGTGCGTTGTTACCACCCTGCTGGCCATTCTTCTTCTGACCACCCTGCTGGTTAGCCGCAGCATTTACGTCCACGCGCTCCTTACCGATGCGCTGACGCTTACGCTTTTCACCACCCTGCTGACCGTTAGCACCCTGCTTGTTAGCAGCGTCCTTGCCCTGCTGGCGGTTCTTTTCATCACGCTCCTTCTTGCGCTCTTCCTTCGACTTCTTCTTAGGACGCGTATTCTGATTGAGCGCAGAAAGGTCGATAGTACCCAACACCTTGGGACCCGACACTTCGGGCTGGTTACGGAGTTTGAACACCCCGTCTTCGCTTTCTGTCAAGAGGGCAGCCGCACGTTCTTCAACCGAGGGCTTTTCCTTCTTTGCAGGCTTGGGTTCGGGCTTTTCCTCCACCACGGGGGCAGGAGCGGGAGCAGGAGTTTCTTCCACTACGGGAGCGGGAGTTTCTTCCTTCTTCACAGCCGCCTTCTTTGCCTTGGGTGCTTCTTCCTTCACGGGAGTTTCTACCTTTTCAGGGGCAGCAGGTGCCACCACTTCTTCAACTACCGCAGGTTCTGCAACCACCTCTTCCTTCTTGGGTTTTTCGGGTTTGCTGAAAATCTTGGTAGCTTCGTCATGGAGGGCTTTGTCGGCACCAAATTGCTTCTGGAGCAAGGCATACTGCTCATCATTGATCTTCTCATTGGGGTCGCCCTTGAGTGAACCACCATTGGCATTGAGAAAATCAACAATATTTTGCAAGCCGACGTTAAATTCTTTGATTGCTTTATTTAATCTGATACTCATTCTATTCTTGAAATAAATGTTAGGTGAATTCGCTGGGGAGATAGGAAAAAGTCTAATTTAAACATAAGAACATAAGGACAGGTTTTGAGGTTCTACCTCTTAAACTTTTGTACTTCTGTTCTTTTGTCGAAAAGGTCTACGAGAAACTCAATGCGCAAGCCATTTCTCCTTTGGCTTTAGCCCCTTCGGGCGCCGACCTTCGGTTCTCATTTCTCCTTTCTCATTTTTTAAGAGTCACCCGCTCTTTGAACATTGAGGAGAAATAAAACACTTAAGAAAATCCGTACGCCAGTCGTGAGAAACTCAGTGCGCCAGCCTTTTCTCCTTTCTCATTTCTCCTTTCTCATTTTTTAAATGCTTACTGCGCAGCCTCTTCAAACTGTGCACGGAGCACGCGAAGCACTTCGTCAACAGTGTCTTCTTCGAGGTCAGCCTTTTCGATGAGCATCACGCGAGGTGCGTTCAACACCTGCTTTGCTGTTTCAAGTCCGATAGACTTAATAGCATCAAGTACCCACTGGTCAATTTCATCATTAAACTCATCGAGCTTGTAGTCGTTTTCTTCGTTACCATCCACTTCACGGAACACGTCAATAGTGTACTCCGTCAAGAAGCTTGCCAACTTGATGTTCTGACCGCCCTTACCAATAGCCAACGAAACTTGGTCGGGCTTCAAGAACACGTCTGCCTTCTTGTTTTCTTCATCCAACTCAATGCTTGAGATTTCAGCAGGTGCAAGCGCACGAGCAATCAAAATGCGGGGGTTGGGTGAATACTGAATGACGTCAATACTTTCGTTGTGCAACTCACGAACGATACTGGTGATACGAGCGCCCTTCACACCGACACAAGCGCCTACGGGGTCAATACGTTCGTCTGTGCTATCCACAGCAATCTTTGCACGTTCGCCAGGAATACGTGCCACACGCTGCAAGCGAATTACGCCATCCGCAAATTCAGGAATTTCAGTCTCGAGCAAGCGCTGGAGGAACATGGGAGAAGTACGGCTCAAGTAAATCTTGGGATTACCGTTGGCATTGTCCACACGGTCAATCACCGCACGCACGTGGTCACCCTTATGGAAGAAGTCGCGGGGCACCTGTGAGTTCTTCAACAAGTGAAGTTCGTTGCCGTCTTCATCAAGAAGGAGGGCTTCGCTCTTCCAAGTCTGATACACTTCTGCAGAAATCATTTCACCCACACGGTCAGCATACTTGTTGTAAAGCGCATCGTGTTCGAGTTCAAGAATCTTACTTGCCAAAGTCTGACGGAGTGTCAAGATAGCGCGACGACCAAACTTGAGGAAGTCAATCTTCTCGGTTACTTCTTCACCCACTTCATAGTCCTCTGCAATCTTCTGCGCTTCAGAGAGGGGGATTTCCTTGTTCTCATCAGTCACTTCGTCGTCAGCAACTACCACACGGTCGCGATAGATTTCAAAGTCACCCTTTTCGGGGTTGACAATCACGTTGAAACCTTCGTCAGAACCGTAGATTTTTGCAATCACACTGCGGAAACTTTCTTCCAACACACCCACCATCGTAGTGAGGTTGATGTTCTTCATTTCCTGAAATTCGCCAAACGTGTCGATCAGGCTTGGAGCCACTTCTTTTTTCTTTGCCATAAAAAGAGGTTGAGACAAGAGCATTTCTCCCCTGCCTCATTATTATTTATTATTTTATTATTTGAAATCAATCACATACTTCGTGTGCTTCACATCCGCATACTTGAATGTGTAGTCCACTTCTTCCATAACGGGGCGCTTCTGACCTTCCTTCTTCACCTTCTGTGTCACTGTCACGGTGAATTCTTCGGGAGTCACATTTGAAAGTTCACCCACAAATTTCTTGCCCTCGCGTGTCAACACCTCCACTTGTTCTCCCAAGTGGATTTCATACTGGCGCAACACCTTAAAGGGTTGACCAATACCGGCACTGCCCACTTCAAGTTCAAAGTCTTCCTGCTCACGGTCGAGACCAGCCTCAATGAACTTGCTCAATTCCACACAGTCTTCAATCCACACGCCTTCTTCATGGTCAATTTCTACCACGATGCGTGCGTCAGCGCTGATAGAGAGGTCGCAAAGGAAATATTCCTTACCTTCGAGCCACTCATCCACCAACTTTTTAACGATACTTTTATCAATCATGTATTGTTAAGAATTTGTGTCCATACCAAGGTTACGTAACAAGCAACGACAGCATGAACTAATCATTTGATTAAGAAAAGTGAGGAACCCTTGTCGGACCCCTCACTAACTTCTGTGTGCAAAGTTACTATATTTTATATATACAGCAAAGAAAAATGCGGTTTATTTATCTAATTGATGACTAAACAAGTGGATAAGTAGACTTGTTGACGAGATAGTTACCCCATACAAGGGAAAAATCACAGAGCATTATCACGAATATATTTATCTAATCCGTCAACATTGAAGAACTCCATAGAAGCTCCATCTTTAGCCTCATCTATGCGGGCAAAAAACTCCTCCTTAGTTAGATTAGTCGCATCATTATCCATAACTAAATTTTATTTACACCGAACTCTATACCGAACTCAGTTCATAATTTATTCGGAAATAACTTTCCAATATCCACCCTTATTACCACCAATGCGTTCTAATGTTCCAGCTGTGCGCAAGTGGCGGATAATTTTCTTTACACCACTTTCTGAAAGTCCTGTAATCTCTTGCAACTCCTTAACTGTAACTTGGGGATTGACGCGCATAGCGTCCAAAACTTTTTGTTCACTTTTGGGGTTACTTTTTGGGTTACTTTTTGGGTTACTTTCCACCATCTGTTGGATGGTTTGTAGCATGCAACGGAGCATAAAAACAATAAACGATGTACTTGACGCCTCGCGGTCGCTTTGTGCTATCGCTTCATAGTATTCGCTTTGATGTTCCTTCACCAAAGTCTCTACGGGTATCCATGCAAAGATAGGATTCCATTGCATCAACAGAAGCGTCTGCCACATGCGCCCCATGCGCCCATTCCCATCAGCAAAGGGGTGTATAAATTCAAATTCATAATGAAACACGCAACTGCTAATGAGAGGATGCGTCTTGGTGGTACTCACCCATTTCAACAAGTCAGTCATCAACAAAGGCACACGATGAGCAGGCGGACCAATATGTACACACTGACTCCCATTAAAAATACCCACCCCACCTGCACGGTATCTACCATTTTCATTCACAAGTTCAGCCATCATGAGGCGATGCGCCCGTAGGAGGTCTTTTTCTTTATATGGGTTCAACTCTAACAACAACTCATAGGCATCAACAGCATTTTTCACCTCCTGAATTTCGTTAGGCGCACCCAACACACGCTTACCTTCTATGATTGCAGTAACTTGCTCGATGGTAAGCGAATTGTTTTCAATCGCCAACGACGACTGAATGGTCTTGATTCTGTTTTCCTTACGCAAATGTGGCGCTGGTAGTTGCTCCGTAGTGGCAGACAGATGTCCAACAAGTTCGGCGATGTTTGCCACAAGCGACATCATTTCGTCGGTCAACGAAAAAGGAGGGATGTAATTCATTTCTATTAGATTGCAATTTGGAGGTAACCATATATAGACGTAACCAACTTCCGAAAATACCTTTAACGTAGCACTTATCTAAACCCTTTACTTCATCCCTGCACGGTATTTTCCCTCTTCCTTGTCCTCAAGCATAGAAAGGTAAGAAGCGTAGCGGCTGGGGGCGAGTTGGTGATTTTCGAGGGCTTCAAGGACGGCACAACCGGGTTCGTTGATGTGCATGCAGTTGTTGAAGCGGCAGTTGTGGGAGATTTCGAAGATGTCGCGGAAGAAGTGGGCTACTTCTTCGGGTTCCATGTTGAAGGTGCCAAATCCCTTGATGCCGGGAATGTCGATGATGCTTCCGCCAAAGGGAAGGTCACGGAGTTCGCTGAAGGTTGTCGTGTGCATCCCTGCACCATGGGCGTCGGAGATTGCGGCGGTCTTTACATTCGCTCCGGGGATAAGTACGTTCATTAAGGTGCTCTTCCCTACTCCGGAATGTCCCGCGAGCAGGGTGGTCTTATCCTTCATTATTTCACGGAGGGCGTCAATGCCTTCTTCTCGAAGTGCAGAAACGGCGTAGCAGTCGTAACCCACCAAGCGGTACATCGCCATCCAATAATCTGCCACACTGCGTTCCTCCTCCGTAAGGTCGTCCATCTTATTAAAGAGCAACACTACGGGCACGCGGTAAGCCTCAGCCGAAGCCAAGAAGCGGTCAATAAAAGTTGTCGTAGTTTCGGGGCGCGCAATGGTAATAACCAACACCGCCAAATCTACGTTTGCCGCCAGGATATGACTTTGCTTCGAAAGGTTAGACGCCTTGCGGATGATGTAGTTGCGGCGCTCATCAATCTCTGTGATAAACGCCGCTTCGCCCGCTGCACCTTCACGCACCGTTACCCCATCACCAACGGCAACGGGGTTTGTAGAGCGAATGCCACGCAGGCGGAAATTGCCCTTAACTTTACATTCCAGAATGCGCCCATCGTCTGTGCGCACTTCATACCAAGAACCGGTATTACGAATTACTTTTCCGTGCATAAGGGGAAAGGAGAAAGGAGAAAGGAGAAAGGAGAAAGGAGAAAACCATGCGGAACTTCATCGCGCCAGCAACTTTCTCCTTTCTCCTTTTTCATTTCTCATTTCAAACTTACACTGTCATAATTTCCTTGCTCTTTTCAGCGAGCAATTCTTCAACCTTCTTGACCATCTTATCGTGGATCTTCTGAAGGGTTGCTTCAGCGTCCTTCTCAAGGTCTTCAGAAAGTCCGTCCTTCACTGCCTTCTTCATCTTTTCGATACCGTCACGGCGCACGTTGCGGATGGCAATCTTTGCTTCTTCACCGTGAGCGTTACACTGCTTCGTGAGGTCGCGACGGCGCTCTTCGGTGAGGGGAGGAATACCGAGACGGATAACTTCACCATTGTTTTCGGGCATGATACCCACGTTAGAGTCAATAATCGCCTTTTCGATGTGGTGGAACATTGACTTATCCCAAGGCTTGATGGCGATAGTGCGCGCATCGGGAGTAGTTACGGCTGCCACATTGTTGATGGGCACCATAGAACCGTAAGAGTTTACACGAATTTCATCAAGGATATGCACATTTGCCTTACCTGCACGGATGTGAGAAAGGGTTTCTTCAAGGTGCATTACGCTCATTTCCATTTTTTCCTCGCACTGAGCAAGGCAATCTTTCACGTCAAACATTGTGTCTGGACTTTATTAGAGTTGTTATTATTGATTTCCATTTCGCCAAGGAAGCAGAATACTCCGCGCTTCCAAGCGGTAATTTATTTGGCAAAGATAAATATAAATCATTGAATAGCGAAATTTGCGGTCGCGTAATTCACGAGAAGCGCGGGGAAACCAAGTAGTAGGTAGTGAGTAGTAGGTCGTAGTGAACCATGCGGGACATATAACGAACGTAGAGACGTCATATTATGGCGTCTCGGTAGCATGCGGGAAATCCACTTGGCATGTAGGGACGCACGGCGCGTGGCGCCAAATAAAATGAACTTTAGTGGATAACACGTATTTTATTCCTCCAAGAAAAAAACGGAGACGAACCATCTCGGTCCATCTCCGCAAAAATATGAAAACATTTAGACTTATTTCTTTGCCTTGTCGCACTTAGGTGCGTCACACTTCTGTGCCTTATCACACTTCTGCGCTTTGTCACACTTGGGAGCGTCGCACTTCTGTGCCTTGTCACATTTCTGCATCTTACCACACTTGCCAGCCTTCATGCCGTGCATCTTGCCGTGCTTCATACCGGGCTTACCCATCATGTGGCGCTTGCCCTGCTGTGCCTTACCCTTTTCGCAGAAGATAACCTTGAGCTGCTTCGCGTTGAGCTTTGCCTTAAACTTCTTGAGGTAGGTGCTCTTTACGCCAGCGATATCTTCCTGACACTTAATCTTGTTTTCCAACTGCTTGAGGATTTCAGCGTCTGTACACTGTGAGCAATCCTTCTTATCCTTCTTGCAAGCATACTTCGCACGAGTATCCTTCAACTTCTGCTGATATTCAGCGAAGAGGGGTTTGAACCACTGCGCTGTAGCATCATCGAGCTTCATTTCCTGCACGAGGCGGTCTGCACACTTCACGGCCTTTTCAGCACAAGCCTTGGGATTATCACACTTCTTACCTTGCGTGGGGCACTGAGCAAATGTTGTTGTTGCACTTACAGCAAGAACAACGAGAGATAAAATGAACTTCTTCATGATAAATTAGTTTACTGTGTTAATAACTATACGCCAGGCAAACGTTTTCACGAATTGCACTTTTGATATTGCAAATATACGCCTTTATTGGGAATCGGCAATACAATCACGGAGGTATTTCCGTCGCTTTCGACGAATACCCCGTTTTTATAGATAATCCGCAAGGGACGCTTAAGAATTTAAGATTCATTAAGAAGTCCCTTGCGGAAATAAAGTGGGGAGTGGCACCCGAAATCACCTACTCGGATTGGTGTAGGCATTTATATACTAACAACTTAAAAATTGGGTTCGCCACCACCCCATTGTCCACCTCCGTGACCGCCAAATGAGCGTTCACCTCTGGGAAAACCACCGCGCTGTCCGCCCTGTCCCTGACGGTTCATGCGGGGCATAAATACACTTCGCAACTGTTGAGGAGTCAATTTTTCTTGGAACTTGAGGAAGTAGGTGCGCTTTACTGCGACTTCCTCTTCTGCGCGTGAGAAACTATTGACGATAGATTCCAAAATTTCGGCATCGTCAAGTTCTTTCTTTTCCACACGGTACTTATGAGCTACGACGAAGAGCGCCATGTTATACTCTTTATAGAGGGGCTTAAACCATGCAGCGGTTTCTTCGTCCAACTTGAGTTCAGTCGCCTTACGCTCAATCATTTTATTGAGGCGTTCTTCTGCCTTTTCACGGTCAAACTCCTGAGCAAAACCTGCTCCCATGCCTACTACCATGAGCAGCAAGAGGGTCATAAATTTCTTCATGCTTTTATTCTGTTTAAGGTAAATACTCCAACACTCGGGATACGAAAATCCACACCGACCTGTGTTTTCAGGAGCAAAATTAGAACCTTCATAGGCTTCTACAAAGCATTCCCTTGATTTTGAGCATCTCCACTCGACCAACTCCCCAATTTTATAGATGAAACTCCGAACGACGCCACCTACGAGAGGTTATTTCACACGAAATCCACGGAAAACACAGAATGCCGTGCGGAGCGTTATGGTCTCACGCAGACGGCGCAGACTTTCGCTGAAGCATGCGGAGCAAAATTCAGCGTGTTTCTGTGTGTAGCGATTTTGACAGAAGAACAAAAGAACATAACGCTCCGCGCCCTTTGCGACTTTGCGTGAAATATATTTTTGACAGAAGTATTGAATTGGCGCCCCCAAAACGAGAGCAAAAATAACAATTTTTCAAACGCCTGTATTTCAACTATTTATAAGTTTGTTATATAGAAGTATTGAATTGGCGCCCCCAAAATGAGAGTAAAAATAACAATTTCTCAAACGCCTGTATTTCAACTGTTTATAAGTTTGTTATATAGAAGTATTGAATTGGCGCCCCAAAACGAGAGCAAAAATAAAAATTTTCAAAAGCCTGTATTTCAACTATTTATAAGTTTGTTATATAGAAGAACATAAGAACATATTGCTCTGCGCCATTTGCGACTTTGCGTGAAAATAAAAATATGTTCTTATGTTCTTATATCTAAAAAACTGTAAGCAAAATTCTGTGTTTTTCTGTGCTTTCCTTTAGATTTGCAAATGAAAAAAATAAGCGATTAAGTGCTTATCTTTGTAAAAAGTTAACCAAAGGAGAGAGGTGAACTATTGTGCTTTCTAGTTATAGAACTATACACAGAAACAGTCCTCTTCTCC
>JAZQXB010000081.1:0-47203 GCA_045632685.1 Alloprevotella sp. | reverse complement strand
TTTCTATGTTTAAGAGAACACGAATTTCACGAATAACACGAATCCTTGCGAGGTGTTATCTTTGCTTTTCGCATACGAATTGCACGAATACCATCCGGATGATAAAAAATCGTGCTATTGACTTGCGCGAATACCGTCCGGATGGTATTCGTGTTATTCGCCTCTGATTAAGAAATATTCATCCCGCATGGAGATTCGTGTTATTCGTGAAATTCGTGTTCTCCAAAATAAAGAGACAAATTTTACCGGACAGCAATAAATAAAAAAGGTTCACCCTTGTCAGAGTGAACCTTAAATAACTTATAATTTAACCAGTTTAGCAGAGCTTGCGTGAACCATCACCGATAACTACGTCGATAACGATGGGCTTCTTGCCATACTTAGCTTCGAACTTTTCTACAACTACCTTCTTGAAGTTGTCAACGAGTTCGTCAGCAACGAGGTTGATTGTGCAACCACCGAAACCACCGCCCATGATGCGTGAACCAGTTACGCCTGCTTCCTTAGCGATTTCGTTGAGGAAGTCGAGTTCTTCGCAACTTACTTCGTATTCCTTAGAAAGACCGTAGTGAGTTTCGTACATCATCTGACCTACAGTTTCGTAGTCATCCTTCTGGAGCGCATCACAAACTGTGAGTACGCGAACTACTTCACCAATCACGTAGCGAGCACGCTTGTATTCGTCTGCAGTGATTTCTGCCTTTACTTCTTCGAGCATATCGTAGTTAGCGTCGCGGAGTGAAGTTACTTCGGGGTGCTTCTTAGCAATGATTTCAGCAACATGTTCGCACTGGAGGCGACGTTCGTTGTAAGGAGAACCAGCGAGTTCGTGCTTTACGCAACTGTTAACGAGGATGAGCTGATAACCCTTGGGATTCCAGGGGAAGTATTCAAATTCACCGCTACGGCAGTCAAGACGCATGAGGCTACCCTTCTTACCATGTACAGAAGCAAACTGGTCCATGATACCGCAGTTGCAACCAACGTACTTGTGTTCTGTGCGCTGACCTACGCGAGCGAGTTCCATCTTTTCAATCTTGTTGTCGCCCCAAAGATCGTTGAGCGCGAAAGCGTATGTGCTTTCAAGAGCTGCAGATGAAGACATACCAGCACCGAGGGGTACGTCACCAGCAAATGCAGTGTTGAAACCTTCAACGGGAACACCAAGTGCCATCATTTCACGGCAAACACCATAGATGTAGCGTGCCCAAGTTGCCTTAGGACCTGCTTCGTCATCGAGGTTGAATTCTACGTAATCCTTGAGGTCGATAGAGTAGGCGTGTACGTTGCGAGTGCCGTTAGGCTTGATCTCCGCAATCATACCCTGCTCAACAGCGCCGGGGAATACGAAACCGTTGTTATAGTCAGTGTGTTCACCAATGAGGTTGATACGACCGGGTGAAGCGTAAACAGAACCAGTAGTGCCGTCGAAGTGCTTGATGAAGCGACTGCGAACGTCGTCGATTGTAAGTTTCATGTTATTTAAAGGTATTAAATGAGTTAATATTATTTTTTTGTAGACGAGTTAGTAGGTACGAACTGACAAAATGTTCGAGTATTTCGTATGAATGAACCAATCATCCTGTTTACTCGTACCTATCAACTTGTCTACTTTACTAAAAATTATTCAGAACGCTTTGTTACGCGGCTACCGATGAGTGCGTAGTAGAGGAGGTATGCAGCGCAACCTACAACTACCCAGAAGCTTGTGATGTAGTCTGTAGCGTCAGCAACTGAAGCCTGGATGAACATCATTACGGCGCAACCGAATACCATTGTCATGAAGATACCTGAAGCGATTGCGGTGTACTTACCAAGACCTTCTACAGCCATGTTGAAGATAGCACCCCACATTACTGATGTGCAAAGACCAATAAGAAGGAATGCGAAGATGCCAACGGGTACGGGCTGCCAAATCATTTCAAGCTTACCCCAGTCCACACCAGGGAATGAAACGAGGATGTCTGTGGGTGCAAACATACCGAAGAGGGTAAGACCGATTGTGAGTGAAGACACTGTTACAATCATAGCGCGAGCACTGATCTTAGCACCGATAGATGCACCAACTAAACGACCGATAAGCATCATGAACCAGTAAACGGCAACAAGCATACCTACAGTACCAGCGGGGATACCGTCAGCGATAAGGTACTGCTGAACAAAGTTAGGAACACCTACTTCAATACCCATGTAAAGGAAGATCGCGAGGGCACCGAGTGCGAAGTGCTTGTGACTCATTGCACCCTTGATGAGGTCAACTCGAACGGGAGCCTGTTCGGGTTCTTCAATCTTAGTGAAGAGAATTACGATGAAGGCAATTACGAAGATAGCGAGCGCAATCATAAGAGCGGGAGTTGCATCTGCAATCTTTGCCTTGCTTGCATCAGCGATGAGCGCACCCATGAGGATATAGCATGCTACAGCAGCAGAAGAGTTGAATACACCACCAATCTGAATCAACTGGTTACCTGTGTTACCACCACCGCCGAGAAGGTTAAGCATGGGGTTAACAACGCAGTTAAGGATACACATACAGAGACCTGCGATGAAGGCACCAACGAGGTAGATACCAAACACAAGACCCAAGTTTTCCTGTGCATTAAACTGACCGCTGAACCACTGGATAAGAATACCAACAGCACCTACTACGAGACCGATGAGAGCTGTCTTCTTGTAACCGAACTTTGCGATAAGCATACCTGCGGGGATACCCATTACGAGATATGCCACGAAGTTACCATAGTTACCAATCTGAGCGAGTACGTTAGAAATTTCGCCCTGACTCTTGATGATGGTTGCCATAGGTGTACAGAGGTTTGTCACGAAGGCAATCATTGCGAAGAGCGCAATCATCACGATGATGGCTCCCCACTGCTTTGCTTGATTACTCATTTGTTTGTAAAGTTTTGATTAATAAAGTTATAAATAAAAGATTGTTTAATTCCGTAATAATACACTTAACATTGCGGCAAGAATTTCAGAGAATCCTCACTGCAATGTTAAGGTGCGTAATTTATTCTACGCCAAACTTGTAAATAGTTTTTTGAGTGTACACTTCGCCTGGTTTCAACGTTACAGGGGGGAAGTAGGGGCGGTTAGGACTATCGGGGAAGTGTTGTGCTTCGAAGCAAAGACCACTACGCTTTCCGAATGTTGCACCGTGCTGTCCCTTATAACCATCAGCCCAGTTGTCGCTATAGAACTGCACACCAGGTTCTGTGGTGTAAACTTCCATCCAACGTCCGCTGTTGGGTTCTACAATCTTTGCAGCAAATGAGAGTTCGCCGGGTTCCTTCTTATTAAGTACATAGCAATGGTCGTAGCCGGCACCATTCTTGATTTGCTCATCGTTGGGATCGTCAATGCGTTCGCCCACTACATGAGGTTCTGTAAAGTCGAAGGGTGTGCCCTTTACGCTACGGATTTCACCTGTAGGAATGCAGTTTTCATCAATGGGGATGTAGAAGTCTGCATTGATGGTGCAGATGTTATTCATTGCTGAAGGAGTAGGATTGCCGATACCTGAAAGTGAGAAGAAACCGTGACTTGTCATATTGACAACGGTCTTCTTGTTGGTTGTACCCTTATAGTCAATAACGATTTCATTGTCATCTGTAAGTGTGTACATTACCGTCATAGAAAGTTCACCAGGGAAACCTTCTTCATAATACGCAGATACATAGCGAAGTACAACCGTACGTTCGTTAATTTGTTCAGCATCCCAAACGCGTGCATGGAAACCTGTGGGACCGCCATGAAGGTGATTAGGACCGTTGTTGATTGCAAGATGATATTCCTTGCCGTTGAGCGTGAACTTACCCTTACAAATGCGGTTGCCATAGCGACCTACAAGAGTAGAGAGGAAGGGTTCGGGTGAAGAAATGCAATCATCAATGTTGTCATGTCCTTGAATAACATTTGCATAAACGCCATTCTTATCAGGCACCATGATTGCTACGAGCGAACCACCATAGTTCGTCACCGCAACTTCCATACCATTAGCATTGGTAAGCACGAAGAGGTCAACTTCCTTACCATTAATGACTTTCTTAAAGTCTTCCTTTTTAAGTCCACTAAGAGACTGATTATTTGTTTCCATGGGAAATATGACTTTAGTTGTTAATAAAATTGTAATCTGAATTTCACAATCTGCGTTTAATTATGCAAATTTGTAGAAAAGATTTCAATGTACAAAGAGATTGCTTTAATTTTCTCGTAAAAATGCGTTTCTAAATCTTAAGATAAATTTAACTTTGCAATTGAAGACAACCCAAATACAGATTAAATACAGAATTAAACATGGCAGGATATTTAGTAGAAGATATGCGTAAGGTGACTACAGGTCGCCTTCTTGAAATGAAGCGTCAGGGCGCAAAGATTGCAATGCTCACGAGTTACGATTACGGCACGGCACGTATCGTAGATGCCGCTGGTGTTGACATTATCCTTGTAGGTGATAGTGCTGCAAATGTAATGGCTGGTCATAGTTCCACGCTCCCCATTACTTTGGACCAAATTATTTATCACGCACAGAGTGTTGTGCGTGGCGTGAAGCGCGCCTTTGTAGTGTGCGACATGCCCTTTGGTACCTACCAGGTAAGTCCAGAAGAGGGTGTGAAAAACGCCATTCGCATTATGCAAGAAACGGGTGCTGATGGTGTGAAATTGGAGGGCGGTGAGGAAATCCTTCCCGTAGTTCGCAAGATTCTTGATGCGGGTATTCCCGTGATGGGACACCTTGGATTGACACCTCAAAGCATCAATAAGTTTGGTACATACGGTGTTCGAGCAAAGGATGAAGAAGAAGCTGCTAAACTTTTGAAAGACGCAAAGTTACTTGATGATGCAGGATGCTTCACAATCGTTGTCGAAAAGATCCCTGCAGCATTAACGCAACGGGTTGTTGAGGAAGTTTCTGTGCCCATTATCGGTATTGGAGGCGGTCAGGCAGATGGTCAGGTGCTCGTTGTCGATGATATGTTGGGTAAGAATGCAGGGTTCCGTCCCAAGTTCCTTCGCGTTTATACAGACCTGCACAACATTATGCTTGATGCAATAGGTAATTATGTATCTGATGTTAAGACGGGAGATTTCCCCAATCTTAATGAACAATACTGATTACGATTAGGGAGAGAAAAGAGCTGTGAGAAGTAAGTAGTAAGTAGTAAGTAGTTGGTAGTAGTGAGTAGTCCATGCGGGACGTTATCAGTGAGTAGTGAGTAGTTATGAGTTAGTAGTCCATGCGGAACATCTCTCGTTTATCTCGCTGACCTTAATTTGTCCCCGAAGTGAGGGGGACGAGCAACAAAGTTGCGGAGGGGGGCTCTTTAACTCGTACCTCGTCTACTTGTACCTCGTTTACCCATACCTTGTCAACTTGTCAACTAAAATGAAACTATCAGAATTACATACAGGTCAAATCGCTGTAATTGCCAAGGTGGGTGGTCACGGCGGTTTTAGGAAGCGCATAGTCGAAATGGGGTTTATTAAGGGCAAGAAAGTAAAAGTTGTCTTAAACGCCCCTTTGCGAGATCCTATTGAGTATGAATTGATGGGGTATAAAATCTCGCTTCGACGTGAAGAGGCAGCTCTTGTAGAGGTGATTAGCGAAGAAGATCTGGAGAAATCCACTTATTCCATAGATTCCGAAAACCTGTCGGCATTGACTCCCTCCATGCAAGACCAAGAGTTGCGCCAGGAACGTATGTGCCAAATGGCGGAACTGCAAGGACACACGTTACGAGTTGCCCTTGTCGGAAATCCTAATTGCGGTAAAACGTCCTTGTTTAATATCGCTTCCGGACGTAGGGAACACGTAGGCAATTATTCGGGAGTAACAGTAGATGCGAAAGAAGGAGAGTTCTCATTTGTGCGTAAATCCACAGGCGAACGGTATACTATTATACTTATTGATTTGCCTGGAACCTATTCTCTTTCTCACTATAGCGCTGAAGAGAAATATGTCAGACACCAATTGATAGACAATACTCCTGACGTTGTGCTCAATGTTGTTGATGCGTCTAATTTAGAGCGTAATTTGTATCTTACTACCCAACTTATAGATATGAACCTCCGTATGGTTGTCGCGCTGAATATGTACGACGAATTACGCAAAAAGGGCGATCTGTTGAACTATGAGCAACTAGGCATACTTTTAGGCACTCCGATGATACCCACCGTGTCGCGAACGGGGGAAGGGTTAGAAGACTTGTTTGAGCATGTCATTGATGTTTACGAATCTAAGTCACCCATCGCTCGCCATATTCATGTGAATCATGGCAAGGAATTGGAGTATAGCATTGATCGCATCAAGGAGGCCATACAGAAGAATGGTCAAATTCGCCACAAATATTCTACGCGCTATCTGGCGATTAAAATCTTAGAAGGCGATCGGGAATACAATAGTTTCCTTGACCACTTGAGCAATCACGATGAGGTCGTAGCCGTAAAATATGATTCGCAACAATTTATTTTGCGTGAGTTGTCGGTAGGAGCTGAGGAAGCACTTATCGATGCAAAATACAGTTTTATTCAGGGAGCGTTAAAGGAAACCTATAACCCGTCTTCAACACTCAATCAGCGTGCTACGCTGTCAGAAAAACTTGATCGCATTGTTACTCACAAGTGGTTGAGCTACCCCATATTCCTTTTACTTCTTTATTTAATATTTGAGGCAACCTTTACGCTTGGGGAATATCCCATGAACTGCTTAACGTGGGTGGTAGACCAATTTTCATCCTTTGTTGCGTTAACCATGGATGAAGGCATTTTAAAAGCGCTGATTATAGATGGCGTAATTGGAGGAGTAGGGAGCGTCATCGTGTTTCTCCCCAATATCTTATTGCTCTACTTGTTTATTTCGTTGCTTGAAGATTCAGGTTATATGGCCCGCACGGCATTTATTACCGACAAGCTCATGCATCATATCGGTCTGCATGGCAAATCGCTAATTCCCATGGTCATGGGATTTGGTTGTAATGTGCCCTCCGTGATGGCAACGCGTATGATTGAAAATCCCAAAAGTCGCTTGGTGACCATGCTCATCATTCCGTTTATGTCGTGTAGCGCCAGATTGCCCATTTACATCCTTCTTATAGGAGCCTTCTTTCCGAAAACGGGTAGTCTCATCCTTCTGGGGTTATACAGTCTCGGCATTTGCGTAGCGCTCCTTTCCGCAAAACTTTTCTCAAAATATATAGATATGGGCGATGACCTCCCCTTTGTGATGGAATTGCCCCCCTATCGTATACCGTCTGCAAAGTCCGTCTGTCGTCACACTTGGGAAAAGGGGCGTCAATATTTGCGCAAAATGGGCGGTCTTATCCTCGCATTCTCCGTTATCGTTTGGGCGTTAGGTTATTTTCCGTCCCCCTTCGTTCCTCAAGAGTGTAGCGAAGCGCTGGCATCACCCGAACCAACGGAGAAACGCATGTCGTGCCTGGAGCACCTTGGGCGCACTATCTCTCCACTTTTCGCTCCGATGAACTTTGATTATAAAATGTCTATCGGCATATTAAGCGGTATAGGTGCAAAGGAATTGGTTGTTAGTACGCTTGGCGTTCTTTATGCAGATGCTCCTGTTGAATCAGAGGAAAACACTACTCGCCTTCAGGCGGCATTGGTTCACAACATATCTCCTTCATCGGCTGTGGCCTATATGATATTTGTGCTCCTCTACCTCCCTTGCATCGCCACAATTGTCGCAATCCGAACGGAAAGTGGGTCCTGGCGGTGGGCAATCTTTTCAGCACTTTACTCTACTGCCGTCGCCTATCTTCTTTCATGGGTGGGGTATGTGGTTTTCAGTTCATAAGAAAGTGCAGATGAGGGAGACATTGCTTTATCTTTGACTCATACAAGACTATTATTGCTAGTAACTTTATAGTTGTTGGATTCAAAAAACGAGGGGAACCCTGGTGGTTCTCCTCGTTTCTTTTAGTTTTTAAAATATTCCATTATTAGAGCAGTCATTAAAGATGGCAAATGCCATAAGTGCTAATAAGAGGTACATACCTATTGTTTGTGTAATTTCAAGGAATCGGTCCGAGGGCTTACGGCGCGTAATAACTTCGTAAAGCAGGAAGAGCACGTGACCGCCATCAAGCGCTGGGATGGGGAGGATGTTCATAAAGGCAAGCATGAGGGAGATGAATGCGGTGAGTTCCCAGAAACGTTGCCAATCCCATGTAGGGGGGAAGAGTGCTGCGATGGTGCCAAATGAACCTATACTCTGTGCTCCCTCCTTTGTGAAGATGTATTTGAGGTCGCTTACATAACCTGTGAGTACTTTCCAACCATGAGCGATGCCGGCGGGGATGCTTTGCAGCAAGGTGTAATGCTGCACTACCGTTTTATATTCGGGGAGTTGGAATTGCACGCCTAGCATGAGATTTTCGGGGAACTGGACTGTGAGGGTGTCGATTTGCTGGTCTCGAAGCACGATGAGCGACGTTTGACGGTGGCGGAGTCCTTCTTCGGGGGTAATGGTAACAAGGATGTTGCGCTTAATGCTCATCAATTGTTGATATTCATTCCATGTGGTGATCATGCAGGTGTCTACGCCCATGATTTGGTCGCCCGATTTCAACCCTGCTGTTTCTGCTACGGAGTTGGGGGCTACAGCACCGATAATTGCGGGTATGCGTTGGGCTATGTAGGGGGCGGCTGATTTATTGTCGGCAATGGTAAGCAGGCTTCTTTCCACTCCAGGACGAACGGTGCACTCCTTTCCCTCACGAAGCACTACGATTGTTTCGGCATCGGCAAGGGCGCGGTAGAAGTCGCCTCCGAGTCGGTGGAGATTGCCGAGGTTGGTGCGAATGGGGATATCGCCATCCTGGAAGCCGTGAGCCTTCGCTTCGGCGCTGAACATAAATCCGTGTGTCATGTGCTCAATGGGGGTGTATTTTTCGCCCCATGTAAAGAGGATGCCTGCGTAGATAATCAGCGCTGTAAGGAAATTGACGAGCACACCACCAATCATCACGAGGAGGCGCTGCCAAGCGGGCTTTGCACGAAACTCATCTGGTTTCATGGGTTGCTTCATCTGTTCGGTGTCCATGGATTCGTCAATCATCCCAGCTATCTTTACATAACCGCCAAGGGGAAGCCAACCAAGGTGATAATCCGTGCCCCTGTAAGAAAAGAGTTTGAGCGAGAACCAGGGGTCGAAGAAGAGACAGAATTTCTCCACACGAATCTTGAAAAGGCGTGCGAAGAGGAAGTGTCCGCCCTCGTGAAGTGTAATGAGCAGGGCGAAGCAGAGGATCAGTTGGAGTATTTGTAAGAGGCCTATGGTCATATGGGTTTAGTTTTTAATGTATAAAAGGTGTGAGTAGCGTCATTGTTTCTGCTCAACCACAAGGTTGAGGGCAAATGCTCTTGCCTGGCTGTCGGTCTCAATAAGTTGTTCAAGTGTAGGGTGGTGAATGACAGGTATGGCCTGCATTGTTTTTTCAATTATTTCAGCAATCATCGGATAGCTGATTTTATGTTCTCTGAAGGCAAGGTTTACAATCTCGTTTGCAGCATTAAGCACACAAGGGGCGGTTCCCCCCGTGTGGATGGCTTCGTAGGAGAGGCGTAAGCAGGGGAAGCGCTCCATATCGGCGGGTTCGAAATGCATCGCTCCCAACGTGAATAAGTCTAATCTGTCGCCATTGAGATGCAGACGAGCGGGGTAGGTGAAGGCATACTGGATAGGGAGGCGCATGTCGGGGACGCCCAATTGTGCCTTTACGCTGCCATCCTCGAATTGGACAGCACTATGAATGATGCTTTCGGGATGAACGACCACCTGAATATCGTTTGGGGAAATGTCAAAAAGCCACTTTGCTTCGATCATTTCAAACCCCTTGTTCATGAGAGTAGCGGAGTCGATAGTGATTTTCGCTCCCATATCCCAATTGGGGTGACGCAGCGCCTGCGCTGGGGTTACCTGTGTCATCTGCTCACGGGTAAAAGTGCGGAAGGGACCTCCTGAAGCAGTAAGGAGGATTTTCTCAATCTTATTATTGCCTTCACCCGTAAGCGACTGAAGGATGGCTGAATGCTCGCTATCAACGGGTAGAATTACCACCTTATTCTGAACTGCAAGGTTACAAATCAGTTCGCCAGCGACAACTAGGGTTTCTTTATTGGCTAACGCAATGGTCTTTTTGGCATTAATCGCAGCGATTGTAGGGCGAAGACCAGCAAACCCCACCATGGCAGTGAGCACAATGTCAATTTCGGAATGCGTAACGACTTCACACAAAGCTTGACTTCCGGTATAGACTTTTATGGGAAGATCGGCAAGCGCCTTGGTGACTTCGTTATACAGATCTTCGCGTACGATGACCACGCTGTCGGGTTGAAATTCACGCGCTTGTTGTATGAGCAGTTGTGCGTTGTTATAGGCCGTTAGTGTGTGAACTTCAAACAACTCTTGATGTTGGCGAATCACATCAAGTGCCTGGGTTCCGATGGATCCGGTTGACCCTAAAATGCAAATTTTCTTCATGCGTTCAAATCAATGATGCCTTGCGGTAAGGCAAGGGTTATGGTGCGGTCGGCAATGTTGTAATCTATGAGAAAATCGTCGTGGTAGGGGAGTACGAGTTCGCCCTTTTGTGGATGATCTACATAGAAGAGAGTATTATATGAAGAGTCGTCAACGGTGTTGATGGTTCCGATTTCTCCGTAAACTTCATCATAGAGTGTATATCCCGTTAATGCTTTGAGTGAAGAAAGTTCTTGATTTTCTTCGTCATTAAGATGCGACAAGGGGTAATAAACCTGGAGGCCAACTAATTTCTTTGCTTGGCTGTCGTCGTTGATGTCTTCAAATTTGAGTATTGCCGTTTCATTGTTTTTAAAACGATAGTCCTCGAGGAAGAACGGAACGAGGATTTCGTCAATCTTTAACACCAAATAATCGGCAGTACCACGGTCGAAAGGGTCGTCGGTAAATTGTAATTCAACTTCGCCCTGTAGACCGCGGAATTTTTGTATGTAGCCAATGTGATAAACTTCGTCGTTGTGTATCATTACTTTTCTCTGTGAATTACAGCGCCGAGCGCACGGAGTCTGTTCTCAATATTTTCATATCCTCTATCAATCTGCTGGATATTATCAATGCGACTGGTGCCATCAGCTGTTAGTGCCGCAATGAGCAATGCTATCCCTGCGCGAATGTCGGGTGAAGACATTTTACGAGCTTTGAGTTGCACTTGTCGGTCATGTCCGATTACGACGGCGCGGTGTGGGTCGCACAGAATGATTTGTGCCCCCATATCAATAAGCTTATCCACGAAGAAGAGGCGACTTTCAAACATTTTTTGATGAATCAGCACGCTGCCCTTTGCTTGTGTGGCTACAACAAGCAACACACTTAAGAGGTCAGGGGTAAGTCCGGGCCACGGAGCATCAGCAAGCGTCATAAATGAACCATCCAGGAAACTTTCAATAACATAATGTTCCTGGCGAGGGATGTAAAGGTCGTCTCCAACGCGCTCCATCTTGATGCCAAGGCGTGAAAAAGCTTCTGGGATGATGCCTAATTCGTCATACGCTACATCTTTAATCGTTACTCCATCTCCTATCATAGTTGCCATCCCAATGAAACTTCCTATTTCAATCATATCAGGGAGAATACGATGAGCTGCGCCATAGAGTTTTTCCACTCCCTCGATGTACAAAAGGTTTGACCCTATACCAGATATTTTAGCTCCCATTTGCTTCAGCATTTTACACAGTTGCTGAATATAGGGTTCGCAAGCAGCATTATATATCGTAGTCTTACCTTCTGCAAGCACGGCAGCCATAATAATATTGGCGGTACCAGTTACCGAGGCTTCATCAAGCAACATATTTGCGCCTTTGAGGCGCTCCTTACAATGAATTTGGAATGTATCATTCTCCTCAAAGAAGGTAAATTGGGCACCTAATTTCTGAAAACCAATAAAGTGGGTGTCTAATCTTCTGCGTCCAATCTTATCGCCGCCTGGTTTTGATAATGTAGCACAACCAAATCGTGCTAAGAGCGGACCAACAAGAAGGACGCTGCCTCGAAGTTGGGTGCAACGTTGAAGAAATTGTTCTGAATTAAGATATTCAAGGTTAATGTCATTTGCTTGAAAGGTGAAATCACCCTTTGTGTGTTCTTCAACACTGACCCCCATGTCGACCAACAACTGAATGAGATTGTTGACGTCAAGAATATTGGGTATGTTTGATATTCTGACTTTTTCTGGCGTGAGCAGCGTTGCGCAGATTACTTGTAACGCCTCATTTTTAGCCCCTTGAGGTATGATTTCGCCTTTCAGAAGGTGTCCCCCTTCTATTTTAAATGCAGACATCGTTAGAGTATTAGTGGTAGTTAGGAGTTTATTGTTTATTTACGGATTCGGTGGTGGCGTTACAGGCTTAATCGTAAATCTCTTAAGGGAGAATGGGGAATCTGTTGCCCCTTGAAAATTAGAACATTAACGCTACTAAATCGATATATTATATTATCTGTTTTTTACCTTATGAAAAGTGTCTATTTTTATCAAGTCGTTTTTTTCAAAATGAGGAACGACTTCTCCATTTGTGTATTCAGCAATATCTTGCGCCACTTTGTCATTCGTGATACCATCTCCCTTCCAGTCAGCTAAATTTCTTTTCATACGATTCGCTACTGCCTTTAAGGTGGTTTTCTTTGTGTTACCCTCTGGGAGATGTTGCATTTTATCAATCAGTTGCTCAACAATAACCCCATAATGTCTGTACCTCATTTTATGTTGAGGGTAGGGGATTTTATTGGGGCGTGAAGGATTGCTTGACAATATATTAATTTCCACTGGGTAATCTATATCTAACTTGTAATCTGATAAATAGGCAAGATGATCCCAAAGTTTTGAATTGTAATCAAGCGAATACTTACGATAACCTTCACCAAGATCCTCAGTGTTCATATCCACCTTTCCCATTACCTCAATAATGCGTTTTGCGTATTCCAAACGTGCGAGTCGGTCGGGAATGGTTAAAGCGTACTCAATCATTTTCAGGATATTCCTACCGTATTCAGGAAGGCGTAATTGTTGAACTTCGTTATTCATAGGAGGGATGATGATGGGGGATTGACCAATGTAGTCGTCGGTATTTGCTGGATGCTAAATAACCAGTAATTAAGCTTCAAGTAACGATTTCGACTTAATAGCGACGAATTCTTTTAAGTAGAAGGGTTCAAAATAAGCAACGTCGACGTAATCGTTTTTTGCAATAGCTAACTCTGCAAGGGGAAGCATCATCCTGGCAGAGGGGTGTATGTTCTCAATGAATTTTGCGTTATGATGCTTGATGATTTCTTTACATTTTTCGGCACCATTTCCAAAGAAATAGACAACTCCCTTGTTTAACCATTCATCATAGGTGTGTTCATCGATGATGTCGGCTTGTACCGTTCTTACCTCATTTAGTGCGCGATCATAGATGGTGGTGTAAGCTTCCATTCTTCTTGCATCAATCATTGGGCACAAGAGTGCGTTTTCGTCGTCTATTTCATCAGAGAGTAAGGGACCTACGCACATTAACTTTAATGTGGGGATGGCTATGAGTGGAATGTTTCGCCCGTAACATACGCCCTTCGCTGTTGATACACCTATGCGAAGTCCTGTGTAGGAACCTGGACCTGAACTTACAGCAACTGCATCAAGGGGTATGGCATGACTATCTGCGAATGAAATGGCTTCTTCAACAAATGAAGCGAGGTATTTAGTGTGTGAGTTAGCTCCTTTATTGTTTTTCTCAAAAATCACACTTCCATCTTGGCAAACGGCTACAGAGCACGTTTCGGTGGATGATTCTATGGTCAATATGCAAGACACAATTGCTACTATTTTTAAGTTAATGAAGAGTGGTTTTAATAATATCAACTTTGGGTTAGAAAGATATATCTACGCCAAGGGTGAGGGTCTCGTGGAATTGGAAATATGAATATCCGTCCTTCTTGACTGCACTATCGTCAAATCTGGGATAGAGGAATAACTTGGTTGTGAGGTATTTGTTAATTCGAAGATTGATAGTGTTTTCCCATTCTATTTGGGCTTTGTCATAGTCGGTGAAGTAGTAGATGCGTCCATTCCAACGTATGTCTTTCCAAATGTTCCATTCAAAAGTAGTCGTGATGTTCGAACCGAATTCAAAATTACTATGTTTATCCTTCAAACCAAAATTATTTACCAAACTGCTGCGGTCACAATACTTGAACTTTCCAGCAAAGGGGGACAGCGATACGTTAACAGTGAATTTATTGGTATTTAACTTGTAATCCATACCAAGAGTAAGCAGACTTTCAAAGGGTGACATGAAGTCTGAGTAGACCTTGGTGTCATTCGCATGATAGCCCTTATAAAACTGTGTCCAACTCTGCAACGTTGCAGTATAATACCATCTTTTAGCTGCTTGTAAACCTATTTTATTGGTTAAGCGAATTTGGTCGGCATGAGTTTTAAAATCATGAACATCATCTCCCTTAGAATTTTGGAATCCGATTTTCATTTCCAGTTTGTTTGTCCAAATAAAGCCTTGCTTATTGTCGTAATTGGCGTCAATGTTGCAAGTTGCCAAAAGGGTGTTATTGTCATCTCCACCTTTGTACCAATTCCCAGAAAAGTAAGCTTGCATGAACTGTAGAGAAGCATTTCCCTTGATGGTCCAGAAATTGGGCTTTTTTACAACGAGATTTGTAGACGTGTCAAATTCATCGGTTTTAACGGGTAGCAACGCCTTGTCTACCTTCTTTGGTTTTTGCACTTCTTCGCGTGCTTGCATTAAGTCTTCTTTAGGCAAATCTTTTTTTGTGTTTGCTGAAAGATAGTTTTTTATGGTGGTTGGCGTGTTAGTATAAGTTTGCGCTATTAAGTAGTTGATATAGTTATACTTCTTTCTTGATTCTGAAGCGGATGTTTTATTCTGATCTAACGTACCGAGTGATTCTTTAAAAATATCTTCGCTCAAACCATTTTGGAAAAACAAACGATAGTAATAGGGGTTGGCAAGGATGTCTTCGCCTTGATATTTCCACGTGTTAAACTGGTTTTTAACTTTAATCAGTGAATCTTGATATTCTTGTATTGTTTTCAAGAAAGTATACGTGCTATCAACAACTGAAAGCTCGTCTTGTGCGAATGACGTCGTGATATTTAAGAAAGTTGCACACAAACAGGCGCATAAAAAGCGGCGTAAAATCATTATCATTTCTTCAATATATACTCAAGATCGTGTTCCGGAAATCGTAAAATTCGCAGTCAGGGAATACGCTTTTAAGAGGTGTTAAAATTATAAGAATATGGTGAAAACAATATTCACCAAATTAATTTACAAAGTTAATAGTTTTTTTAGTGATTTCGGTATTTGAGTCCTTGTTATTTTGCCATTAAATTAAATATTGTGAAAAAGTATATCTAACATCGTTATATTTTTGTAATTTTACATCCGAAATTGAGAAAACTATGCAATAGATTTCATTTCAATAAGGCAAGCCACTGATTTCGTTCGGTTGACTTGTCTCTTATTCTGCGCTATAAACAAGTAAAAATCAATAATATAAACTATACAAATGGACAAAAACACAATTACTGGATTAGTGTTAATGCTCTGTGTTGCACTTGCTTTTCCTTACATCAGCATGATTGGCGCTGAGGAGCAACCGCAACAGGTAGAGCAAGTTAACAATGAGCAAACGGTTGCAGAATCAAATGCTGCTGTGGAAGCACAAGCGCAAAATGAAGAGATTGCTTTAGCAACTGACTCAACAGCCCTCTTCTTCTCTGCTCGCGAAGAGAATATGCAAGAAGCTGTAGTGCTTGACAATGGAAAGGTGGTGTTGGTCATCAATCCTAAGGGAGGTATGATTGCACGTGCACAACTTTCAGAATATTGCAGTTATGAGCATTATAAAGCAAACATAGATGCTCCACTCTTCCTTTTTGATGAGACGAATTCGGAAATGAATTTCTCTTTTGAAACAAAGGACGATATTCTTTCATTGAAGGATTATTATTTCGTTGCCGAAAATCAAACAGACACCAGCGTTACCATGGTGATGTCACATCCCAATGGTGAGGCAATTATGTTGGATTACAAACTTCTTCCCGATAATTACCTTGTGAATTTCACCATTCGTGCTAATAATATGCAGAAGCATTTCTCGCGCAATAGTGATATTCAGGTAGATTGGAAAGATTGTGTGAAGCAGCAAGAAAAGGGTTATTACTTTGAAAACATGTACTCAACCCTTACCTATAAGCTTACAGAAGATGGAGCGGAGAATCTTGCTGAAATGGAAAATGAGCAAGAAAAATTGCAGCAACCTGTTGACTGGATTGCCTTTAAGAATCAGTATTTCAGTGCTGTAATGATTGCAAAGAAGTCTTTCACAAACGTTGACTTGAAGAGCGAACAAATGGCGGAGTATTCTGGATACCTCAAGGGATATACCGCAAAGATGAACTTGCCCTTCGATGCTTCTGCAGAGGAAGTTGCAAACCTTCAATTCTACTTCGGTCCAAACCACTACCGCACACTTCAGAAGATGGATAACTTCCGCCTTTCCGAACGTGAAAATGATTTGCAAGAACTCGTAGACCTCGGTTGGCCCCTCTTCCGTTGGATCAACCGCTTCTTTACCATCTATGTATTTGACTATCTCACGGCGTTGAACCTCCCCATGTGGGTAGTGCTCTTGCTCATCACGCTCTTGTTGCGCATCATTGTATATCCCCCCACAAAGAAGAGCTTCTTGAGTGGTGCAAGAATGCGCGTGCTTCGTCCGAAACTTGACGTAATCAATGCGAAGTACCCCAATAAGGAAGATGCACTCAAGCGCCAGCAGGAGACGATGCAACTCTATAGTCAGTATGGCGTAAGTCCTATGGGTGGTTGCTTGCCTATGTTGATTCAGATGCCTATCTGGATTGCGATGTTCAACTTCATTCCTAACGCCATCGAATTGCGTCAGCAAAGCTTCTTTTGGGCAGACGACCTTTCGGCTTACGACGACGTGATTAGTTGGGGCACTGAAATTTGGGGACTTGGAAATCACCTCTCATTGTTCTGCTTGCTCTTCTGTGCCGCACAGATTTTGTACAGTTGGATGACTATGCGCCAGCAGAAGGACACAATGACACCCGAACAGGCAGAGCAGATGAAGATGATGAACTGGATGATGTACCTCATGCCCTTGATGTTCTTCTTCATGTTCAATAAGTACTCCAGCGGTTTGAACTATTACTACTTTATCTCGCTCCTCTTCAGTGCCATCACGATGTGGTGGTTGCGCAAGACAACTGACGATAAGAAGTTGCTCGAGCAATTGGAAAAGCGCTACGAAGAAAATAAGAAGAATCCGCAGAAGAAGACTTCAGGTCTCGCAGCACGCCTCGAAGCCATGCAGAAGCAACAAGAAGAACTCTTGAAGCGTCAGCAAGAAATCAAGCAGAAACGCGGACTCTAAATAGATTTTTGAAAGTTAGGAATTAAGATGGTTCCTTCATGGTCACACGATGGAGTGGGGTGGAGTTGATACTGCTTAATTCCTAATTTTCTAAATGTACCAAAGAGGTGTTGGAAATTATCTCCGAAATAATAAAAAAAAATTGAGATATAAATTAAAATATGTCCGACTTAATTTGAAATAAGTCCGAGATATTTTCAGCGCCATGCTATATCCCTCGAAATCAAGTAATTTATTTTACATCAATATGAACAAAATCCTTACTACAACTATGCTGACTATGGCACTTGCCGCATGTAGTCCCTCAACTTCGGTTGAAACTGACGACATCAGCAGAACTACTGAATTTGCCGACTCTTCTCGTCAATTCACTCCCGAGGTGATGTGGAAAATGGGTCGCATTGGTGGTTATCATCTTTCTGCAGATGCCCAGAAGGCTGTTTACGGTGTTACTTATTATAGTGTTGAGAAAAACAAGAGCCGTGCCGTAATCTATGCTTCTACTCCTACGACGGATGCTGCGCCCGTGGCGCTTACTGCCGACGGAAGTGCTGAATACGCACCCTCGTTCATCCCCGGCACAGACAAGGTGGCTTACCTTGCAGCCGATGCTGATGGCGCGATGCAACTTTGGATGATGAATGCCGACGGCACGTCGCGTAAGCAAATCTCATTCGAGGCAACGGATGTCAACGATTACCTTTTCTCACCCTGCGGTAAAAAGGTGATTCTCGTCAAGACTATTACCCATGAAAAGAGCGTTCAGCAGAACGATGCAGATTTACAACTCACCACAGGTATCGTAGCCAACGACCTCATATATAAACATTGGGATCACTACACGACTTCTGCGCCTCACCCCTTCGTGGCCGAATTTGACGGTAATAAGGTGGGCGAGAGCAAGGATCTTCTTGAGGGCGAACCTTACGAATGCCCCATGCTTCCTTTCGGTGGTGTAGAACAGTTGGCTTGGAGTCCTGACAGCAAGCAGATTGCTTACACTTGCCGTAAACTTTCAGGCCTTGATTATGCCATCAGCACGGATAGCGACATCTACCTTTACGACCTTGAAACTGGTGCAGTGAAGAATCTGTGCAAACCCGAAGGTTACGTGCGCCCTGCATGCGATCCTACTCGCTCGCTCAAAAATCAAGCTGTCAATCAGTTTAAGGAAGATGTGAATGCGGGTTATGACCAAAATCCGCAATTCTCACCCGATGGTAAGTACATTGCTTGGAGCAGCATGGAGCGCGATGGTTATGAAAGCGACCGCACACGCCTTTGCATATATGAATTTGCTACGGGTAAGAAGACCTACGTGACAGAAACTTTTGAGAGTGGCGTCAACGAATTTGCCTGGGCGGCAGATAACAACACGCTTTACTTTAGTGGCGTATGGCACGGCCGTACCAACCTTTACCAAACCAATCTTAAGGGCGAGGTAAAGCAAATCACGGATGATGTGGCAGATTATGTGCTCCTCGGTGTGCACCCCAATGGCGAGCAACTCCTCGTGAAGTGCCACTCCATGAGTCGTGCAGATGAAGTGTACTTTGTGAATATTGCCGATGGTAAGACAATTCAGTTGACACAGGAAAACGAACCCTTCTACGCACACTTTGAATTTGGCGAAGTGCGTGAGCGTTGGATTGAAACTACTGATAAGAAGCAGATGCACGCATGGGTGATTCTTCCTCCCAACTTTGATCCTACGAAGAAGTATCCCACATTGCTTTTCTGCGAAGGTGGTCCTCAATCACCCGTGAGTCAGTTCTGGAGTTTCCGTTGGAATTTCCAAGTAATGGCAAATCAAGGTTATGTTGTTATTGCGCCTAACCGCCGTGGTCTTCCCGGTTTCGGAATGGAGTGGTTGGAGCAGATCAGTGGCGACTATTCAGGTCAGTGTATGAAGGATTACCTCTCTGCCATCGATGACCTTTGCAAGGAACCTTGGGTTGATACAGAGCGTCTCGGAGCCGTTGGTGCAAGTTTCGGCGGTTATAGCGTTTATTGGTTGGCGGGTAATCACGACAAGCGCTTCAAGGCATTCATTGCCCACGATGGTATCTTCAACACGCAACAGCAGTACGTCGAAACCGAAGAAATGTGGTTCCCCAACTGGGATATGGGACAAGCGCCTTGGTATAAAGATGCTCAAGGCAAGCGTGCAAAGGTATTTGAAACCTCTCCCCACCTCTATGTTGATCGTTGGGATACGCCCATCCTCTGCATTCATGGTCAGAAGGACTTCCGCATTGAATACACCCAGGCTGAAAGCGCCTTTACCGCAGCTCGCCTCCGTGGCATTCCCGCGCAACTCCTTCTTTTCCCCGACGAAAACCACTGGGTGCTCAAACCCCAGAACGGCATCCTCTGGCAACGCACGTTCTTCCGCTGGTTGGATAAGTGGTTGAAGGAAGAGGGTAAATAATGCGGCAATTTTGAATTTCGGAATAAGTTGGTGCTTCTGACTTATTCCGAAATTTCAGATTTCTTCGCCAACTTAAATTTCACGATAAATATAAAATAAACAATGACTGAACAACTTAAACAAACGCTTCGCGATTCAAAGGCTGCTCGTTGGACGGCCTTGATTATTGTGAGTTTCACCATGATGTGGGGATACTTCCTCACCGATGCCATGTCGCCCTTGATGGATATGCTCGGCATTTCCATTGAGCAAGGTGGCATGGGATGGAGTGCCAGCGACTTTGGCAACTTCAACTGGGCTTACATGTGGCTCAACGTCTTCTTCTTTATGCTGCTCTTCGGGGGCATTATTTTGGACAAGTTTGGTGTGCGCCTTACCGGGGTGGCTTCTTGCTTGTTCATGGTCGTAGGTGCCGGCATCAAGTTTTATTCCGTAGAATTCATTGCTCCTGGCGGTGCGCCCATCGTGTTGGGACTTAATCAGCAAGTGCTCACGGCATGTATAGGTTATGCCATTTTTGCCGTAGGTACAGAAAACTGTGGTATCACCGTTACAAAGGTCATCGCACGTTGGTTCCAAGGGTACGAAACAGCCCTTGCCATGGGCATCCAAGTGGCTGTTGCTCGCTTGGGAACCGCACTCGCACTTGCCGTGAGTCCCCTTCTTGCCAAGAACTTTCAGGTGTCAACCCCCTTGCTCCTTGCATGGGTGTTGTTGCTCGTCGGCTTGATGGCCTACCTCGTGTTCTGCGTGATGGACCGCCGTTTGGATAAGCAGGAAGGCACTGCCACCGTTGCATCTGCTGACGATGACGAAACCTTCAAACTCGCTGACCTCACTATCATCCTCCGTAGTAAGGGTTTCTGGCTCATCGCTTTGCTGTGCCTCTGCTTCTACTCCGCAGTGTTCCCCTTCTTGAAGTACGCCACGTCGCTAATGATCAACAAGTACGGCGTAGACCCCACCTTGGCAGGGTTCCTTCCCTCAATCCTTCCTTTCGGAAACTTAATAATGACCCCCGTCTTCGGCGGTATTTATGATAAGTATGGCAAGGGAGCAACTATCATGGTCATCGGCTCCGTGTTGCTTATTCTCGTTCACCTGCTTTTCGCAATGCCCTTGCTCAACTACTGGTGGTTTGCAGCCATCATCATGGTGCTTCTCGGCGTAGCCTTCTCCTTGGTGCCCAGTGCTATGTGGCCCTCGGTGCCGAAGATCATCCCGCTTCGCCTTTTAGGTTCAGCCTACGCCCTAATCTTTTGGGTGCAGAACATCGGTTTGGGCAGTGTGCCCCTCCTTATCGGCAACGTCTTGAGCGACTATTGCATTGTTGGCACTGTAGAGCGAGATGGCAACGTAGTTCCCCTTTATGATTATACTATCCCCATGCTCATCTTCGCCTGCTTCGGTGTGATAGCACTTGGACTTGCCCTCTGGTTGAAGGCAGAAGACAAGCGCAAGAACTACGGTCTTGAAAAACCCAATATAGTAGCATAGTTACTTGTAAACTAACTATCAAAAAACTCCCGCAACGTCAATTAAGATGATGCGGGAGTTTAATGTTTATATTATTGGAATAATACTACGCTTAATTTATGCGGGATAAATAGTATTTTCTTTCTTGAGATCTAGTAGCACTTCGTTCAGGTATTTTTTTGACTCCAAGCGCGCCATGGGAAGGTCTTGGAGTAGGTAGTTGCCACAGTCTTTGGCGGTCGCTCCTGGAATTTCACCTTCGTAATTGGCGATGAATTCAAAAGTTTCTTTGAGTAATGGTGCTACATCCATAGGGGTAAGGTCGCCCTTAACGATAAAGTAGTTACCTGTGAGGCAACCCATAGGTCCCCAATAGATGATTTGTTCTTTCCATGTGGGGTGGTTGCGGAGAAAGGTGGCTGCAAGGTGCTCAATCGTGTGAAGTGCGCCTTGATGAAGCGCAGGTTCATTGTTGGGTTCCTTCATGCGCACATCAAAAGTGGTGATGATTTCGTCACCCACTTGATCTTGACGCGATACGAAGATGCCACGCTTGAGACGGAGATGGTCTATGGTGAAACTGGGGATTTTATTCATAAGGTTATGAGAAAGTTAGTAGTGAGGAGTCCATGCGGGACGTCAATCGTTTATCTCGGAAACTATCTTGCCTACTCGTACCTCGTAAACTTGTCAACTTAAAAGAGTAAAGATAAAAGAGTAAAGATAAAAGATACCATGCGGGACGTTATCAGTGAGTAGTGAGTAATACCATGCGGGACGGCAATCGTTTATCTGGGAAACTATCTTGTCTACTCGTACCTCGTAAACTTGTTTACTAAAAGGTTATAAGGTTTTGAGGTTATAAGGATAGGGTCTGTATAGTTCTTAAAACGTTAGAGCGAAGTGACCTTATGACCTAAAAAACTAATTTGTTATTGCTTCAAGGAAATGTTTTGTTACTTGGAAACTTCGACTTGCCATTTCTCCCCAAAAATCCTCGTATTGCTGGATGTGTTCATCAACGCCAGGGGTGTCGCTGATGATGCGGAAACTCACAAAAGGTACACCATAGATGTGGCACGTGTGAGCGATGGCACAAGATTCCATATCTACGGCAAGTCCTTGAGGAAAGTTTGTCTTAATGGTATCTAATTCTGTGCGTGAGGTGATGAATTGGTCGCCCGTACAGATGAGTCCGCTATGAATTTTGGTTGTTTGCGTATTGTTGAGCGATAATGCCGCTTTAACAAGGTTGGGGGCAGCTTGGAAGAAGGTGGGGAACCCTTGAATCTGACCGTGGTCACAACCCATTCCGCACCATACGTCATGATAAACCGTTTGCTCACTCACAACAACATCCATCACAGAAAGGCACGTGTCAATGCCGCCAGCTACGCCTGTACTGACAATATAAGAAGGGGCATAGTTCTTGATGAGTTCAACGGTACCAATCGTTGCATTAACCTTTCCGATACCGCATTGCAGAAGGATAACTTCGTGTGTACCCATTGTGCCATGAAGGTAGGAGAAATTGTTGATTTGTTGGGTGTGTTTGTTGTCCAGAAGTGAGGCAAGCAAATCGTGTTCCGATTGCATTGCCGTGAGAATTCCTAATGTCATTATTGCGATGTAGGATTATTTGTTAAAATTAGGGTCTTTCCACCTTCCTCGTGTGAAGTCGGGAATACGAACGGGGATGCTTCCGCTTTGTGCGGATTGACGGCTCAATTCTGCAAGGCACGACCATTCTGCAGCGTCGTAAACATCGATGTCAAGGGGAAGACCGTTTTGAAGACAATAAATGAGGCGACTATCCATGGTGAAGTTCATCTCATTGGGCACTCCAAGTTCATGCCCTTTTTGCCATAACTGGGCGGTAGGACTGTTGAAATAGTTTTCCGCCTTGCGCAGGGCGTCGCCACCGATGGTAGGTTGGTCTTCTCCGTCTAATTGTATGGTTGGAAGTGGATATTTCTGAATGAATCCCTTTGTACCGCAAACTGTCTGCAAACGACTATAGGGGCGTGGGGTCGCAACGTCAAGCTGGAGCAGAATGCTCACACCATTTACCGTGCGAATTAACGTAGAGTTTACCTTATTCTTCGAGTCAGAGGTTAGAGACACGAGGTAATCCATGCGGTCAGTGCGGTGAAGTCCGAGAAGTTGGCCGATGGGACCAATGCCGTGAGTGGGGTAGGGATTCCCACCGTGTTGTGCGCACGACTGTTCCATCCAGCTGGCGCTGAGGTTTTCAATGCGGTGGATGTATGCCCCTTCACAATGTGTGATATCTCCCAACAATCCTTGGCGCTTCATTTCGAGTGTTGCAAGTGCGAAGTTGTCGTAGCAACAATTCTCGGTCATGAAGCAATGGCGCTGCGTGCGCTCGGAGGTGTTGACCAACTGCCAACATTCTTCAACCGTCTCAGCGGCTGGAACTTCTACCGCCACGTGTTTGCCTGCCTCCATGGCGGTGACAGCCATCTTGCAGTGCGTGCTCCAGTCGGTGCAGATATAAACCAAGTCAATGTCGGGTTGTTGACAAATTTCTTTCCATCCCTCCGCACCAGGATAGGTTCGCGCAATGGGACGACCGCTCTCTTGCAATAGCGTATTTGCAAGACTCAATTTTTCGGAATCAATGTCGGCGATGCATACGATTGAAGCACCTTGGATGTAGGCATAACGTTCAAGTGTTTTCATGCCACGCTGTCCAAGACCAATCAACGCAATACGAACATGGGGGATAGGAGGGGCTATCATGGATTAAGGATTTAGGAAGAGAATTGAGATTGTGAGTCAACTATCGCAGGAATGTGGATGCGTGTAGCTGATGAAACCCTGGTGTCAAAATAACAAAGGTGCATTCCGATTTTGGAACACACCTTTGTTTATTTTAACCCTATGCTAAACACAAGGCGTGTTTAGAATGATGATTGGTTACTTCTTACGAGACTGACCGTAGCGGCTCATGAACTTGTCTACGCGACCAGCTGTGTCAACGAGCTTAGACTTACCAGTGTAGAAGGGGTGAGAAGTAGAAGAGATTTCCAACTTAACAACGGGGTAAGTTTCGCCTTCGAATTCTACTGTGTCGTTTGTCTTGCAAGTAGAACGAGAGAGGAACATGTCACCGTTAGACATATCCTTGAATACTACGGGACGATAATTTTCAGGGTGAAGACCTTTTTTCATTTTTTTATTGGGTGAATTTTATGGTTTTTACTAATTGTTTGGTAACAACAATTGTGTAATGGTCGTAATTTTGGGTGCAAAGTTACGATTTTAAATGGTCACAGCAAATGTTTCGGTCAATTTTTAACCCTTGCAGCCATTAAATTTCACAATATTTGTGTACTTTCGCCTTATGAAAAAGCTTTACCCCCTATTTTTTTGCCTTATTGCGTGTATCAACTTACCCATTAATGCCACACCAATAGATAGTATTTTTGCGAATCTAAAGGTGAAAGAGTTGAGTCTGTTAACCAAAAACAACCGATTGGATTTACTGGATTATATTAATTGTGGTCAGAAATCTAAGGTAGACAACCGGTATGGAGGTCAAACTCTTCTCACAGTCAAGAACGACCATTACATTTCACTTTCTCAAACTCCAGTAAGTAATGTCGAGATGGTATTGTTGCAGAATATGGCTGGCGATACCATAGTGTGTATGATTTCTACGTTGAAGCGCCCTTATGAAGAAAGCACCATCCAGTTTTACGACCTGCAGGGACATGACTGTGCTCCCCTCTTCTCGGTGCCTTCAACTACCTCTTTATTGACCGAAACTCATCCCGCTATTGACACCCTGTTTATCCCCGTAACGGTGCATTACGACAAAGCTACCGCTGTGTTTGTTTTCAAACCGTCCGTCGCGCATCTTCCTCATGAAGAGCAAAAGAAACTCGCAGGTAAATTACTTGAGGTGCGCTATAAGTGGGAAAGTTTTACTTGGGTAAAACTTTAGATAAATAATCGACTCCAGCAAAATGCACTAAGAAGTAAATCCCAACGGATTCTTGGTGTGATGACTGAGGTGCGCACGCCTAGCTGTTGATGATGCCCTCAAAAGACTCTTTTGCATATGTATTAAAAAAGACGGCAATATCTTTTTTTACACCTTTGTAAAAGTCTTTAAGGGCGCTCTGAATCAAATAAAAAGGACTCAAGGATTCATATTGTTAATGTGAATCTCTGAGCCCTTCTTTTTTTATATTAAGGTCTGTTTCTTCCTTTTTATTGATTAAAATTCGCTGGTGAAGTGGAAGCGAATATTCTTGAAGTCGTTTTGCGCCATTTGGAGTACGTAGCCAGAATCGGCGAGGAAGACGTCGCGCCCTTCACGGTCTTTCGCCATGTATTGGTACTTGCGCTTCTTGAAGTTTTCGAGTTCGGCAGCATCGTCGCTTTCGATCCAGCAGGCCTTGTAGAGGGAGATGGGTTCCCAACGACACTTGGCATTGTATTCGTTTTCCAAGCGGTATTGGATTACTTCAAACTGGAGTTGGCCAACGGTGCCAATGATTTTACGCCCGTTAAATTGGTTGACAAAGAGCTGGGCTACGCCTTCGTCCATGAGTTGCTCAATACCCTTTTGGAGTTGCTTGGTCTTCATGGGGTCGGCATTCTCGATGTACTTAAACATTTCGGGCGAGAATGAGGGGAGGCCGCGATAGTGGAGGAGTTCGCCCTCGGTGAGGGTGTCGCCAATCTTGAAGGTTCCGTTGTCGGGAAGACCGATGATGTCGCCCGCCCATGCTTCGTCAACGGTTGTCTTACGTTGCGCCATAAACTGGGTGGGTGAGGAGAAGCGGAGCGTCTTGCCGTGGCGCACGTGGAGGTAGGGAGCGTTGCGCACGAATTTGCCTGAACATACCTTACAGAAGGCTACGCACGAGCGGTGGTTGGGGTCGATGTTAGCCGTGATTTTGAAGATAAAGCCCGTAAACTTAGCTTCGTCGGGTTGCACGTCGCGCTCTTCAGCCTTTACGGGGCGGGGAGAGGGGGCGATTTCAACAAAAGTGTTGAGCAACTCTTCTACCCCGAAGTTATTGAGCGCCGAACCGAAGAATACGGGTGCGAGGTGACCCTCAAGGTAATCCGCTACTTCAAAATCGGGGTAAACGCCATCGATGAGTTCGAGTTCGCCACGGAGTTTGTCGGCAAGGTCTGCTCCGATGTGTTCGTCGAGTTGGGGTGTGTTGATATCTACTTCCACCTTTTCCGCCACCACTTGCTTTGATGCCTGGAAGAGGTTGAGGTTGCGCTCGTAGATGTTGTAAACGCCCTTAAAGCGTATGCCGCTCTCAATAGGCCATGTGAGAGGGCGCACCTTGATTTGGAGTTCCTCTTCGAGCTCATCCATGAGGTCGAAGGGATCCTTGGCTTCGCGGTCCATCTTATTGACGAAGATGATTACGGGCGTATTACGCATGCGGCAAACGTCCATGAGCTTGCGCGTCTGCGTTTCTACCCCCTTCGCACCATCGACAACGATGATAACGCTATCTACGGCGGTGAGAGTGCGGTAGGTATCTTCGGCAAAGTCCTGGTGACCTGGTGTGTCGAGAATGTTAATCTTATAGTCGCGGTAGTCAAACTCCATAACAGAGGTGGTTACGGAGATACCACGTTGCTTTTCGATTTCCATCCAGTCGGATGTGGCGGTCTTCTTAATCTTATTGCTCTTTACGGCACCAGCCACTTGGATTTGTCCACCGAAGAGGAGCAGTTTTTCGGTGAGTGAGGTTTTACCCGCGTCAGGGTGTGCGATGATGGCAAAGGTGCGGCGACGGCTTATTTCGGGATTCATTTTGTGAGGTTTGAAGTTATGAGGTTGGCGTTGCGATGGTATCGCAACGGAGCGAACTTGGAGGTTTGAGGTTATGAGGTTATGAGGTTGGCGTTGCTATGGTATCGCAACGGAGTGAACGTGGAGGTTTGAGGTTGTTAGTCAAATTCCTTCATAGCATCCTTCAAGCTATCTTCCCACCAGGGGATGGAGATTTTGAAGGTGTTTTTAATCTTCGTCTTGTCAAGCACGGAGTAGGCAGGACGCTTGGCAGGGGTGGGGTAGTCTTCGGTGTGTAGAGGTTTAACCTGACAGGTTGTAACTCCAGCGATGCGGTGGATGGCTTTCGTGAAATCGTACCAAGAGGTTGTACCCTCGTTAGAGTAGTGATATACCCCGGGGACGATGCCCTGCTTGATGATTTCGAGAATCGCTCCAGCAAGGTCGCGTGCATAGGTAGGCGTACCCGTTTGGTCGGCAACGACTCCGAGCGTGTCGCGCTCTTTACCAAGGCGAATCATGGTCTTAACAAAGTTGTTGCCAAAAGAGGAGTAGAGCCATGCCGTGCGGATAACCATTGCCCCGACACACGAACGGATTACGGCTTCTTCACCCGCAAGCTTCGTGCTTCCGTAGACGCCTTGCGGGTTGGTGATGTCGTCTTCGCTATAGGGGCGGCAAGCGGTGCCGTCAAAGACATAGTCGGTAGAAATCTGAATCATGCTTCCCCCCACGCTATCAATGGCTTCGGCTAAATACATGGGAGCGACATGATTGAGGAGTTCGCAAAGTTCGGCATCCGTCTCTGCCTTATCTACCGCCGTATATGCCGCACAATTCACGATGATGCTCACGTTGTTTTGTTCTACAAAGTCGTAAACGGCTTGGCGGTCGGTTATGTCGAGTTCCTCCTTATCGGTAAAGATAAATTGGTATTCCTCTTTATCCATATCTTCGGCCAAGTGTTGGATTTCGCTTCCGAGTTGGCCTTTCGAACCGGTAATAAGAATTGTCATAGGTTGAGGTTATGAGGTTTTTGAGGGTGTAAGGTGGTGAGCGTAGCGACCTGTCACCCTTATAAATTAAAATTCAAGTGGTTCTTGTTTGTCTTTCAAATAGTAATCAGAAAGTTGTCCGAGAAGGGTTGAAATGTGCTTAACGGCTGTTTGTGTCTCCTCGGAAATTTCTTGTTGCTTGAGGCGGAGCATCATATAGCCGTAGAGGGCATTGAAGCACACTTGAAGTTCCGTATCTTCCTGATTAACTCCCTTTTTGCGAAGTTCAACGATAAAGGGGAGTACACGGTAATACATCTCTTTATAGTAAGGAAATTTTGAGGAGTTGAGGAGCTGCTGATGAAGATCTTCAAGACCGATAAGCACGTTTTTGCAAATTTGTAAGTGCCCCTGCTCTTTCACGCCCTCTTCCCGCATCATTGTGCAAAGGTCGGCATACCACTTGATGAGTTCTCCCTTTTGCGCTTCTTCCAGTTCAAAGCGAGTGAGGTAACCCTCTTTCAAGCGGTCAATATCGCAATCGTAGGCACGAATGATGTCCTCAATTTGCCAAAGGTAGAGGAGCAATTCGGCACGATTGGTCGTTTTAAGTTGGTTGGCTATAAACATTATTTTTGAACTATTTATCGATAGCTTCCCACCATTCGGGTTGTCCCTTCAGATACTTTGCAAACCAAGCGAAGATGGCATTTTGCCATTCATGGCGCTTTTTCCAATCGGTGATGACATGGTTTTCGCCGTTCACCTGAATGTATTCAACTTCTTTGCCCAAGATGCGGAGCGCCGTGTAGAGTTGCTGGCTTTCAAAGGGCGGCACATTGGTATCAACCGTGCCGTGAATGAGGAGAAGCGGAGTGTTAATCTTGTCGGCATTGAAAAGCGGAGAGTGCTTCACGTAAAGGTCGGGATTGTTCCAGGGGAAGCTTCCGTATTGCGCCACTTCGCCGTAGGTATATCCCCAATAACCACCGCCCCAATATGAGGCAATGTTGGAAATACCCGCGTGTGAGATGGCCGCCGCAAAGAGGTTTGTCTTCGTTTGCAAGTATTGCGTCATAAATCCGCCGTATGAAGCGCCGATACATCCAATCTTCTTGGTGTCAATAAACGGGTGCTCCTTGCAAAATTGTTGTGTGCCCTCAATAATGTCGTCGCTCGACATATCGCCCCATGTACCCGTGTGGCGTGCGGCAAATTCTTGTCCAAAACCGAGCGCACCGCTGGGTTGAACTACGTAAACTACGTATCCGAGCGAAGCAAATACCTGGTAGGGGTAGTTGATTTCAAGCAACTTGTTTGAGGGGGTGCAACCTCCGTAATAGTATACAATCAAGGGGTACTTCTTCGTAGCATCAAAATTGGCGGGAAGGTAATAGAACCCTTGAATGCTATCGCCACGCGAACTTTGGAACTTCCAATCGTGACACGTTCCGATAGCTACATCCTTATAAAGTTCGTCAAAATTAACCTCACCAATACGCTCCGCACGCATCTTCTTGGGGTTGAGCGTTACGCGATACATTTCACGCGCTCTTTCGCCCCCGTCCTGACCCAAAACAATGGCCGTAGGCACCTTTTGCATCGTGGCGTAAGAGAACGTCGATACGTACGAAAGGGGCATCTCAAACTTCACCACCTCGAGCGTCTTGGGGTTTAATTGCCATACGCTACGATTGCCTCCGTCGGCCGTGGTGATATAGATCAATCCATTGGTGGGGTGCCAAGAGTAATTATCTACCGAGGGCTTAAAATTGGGGAGTAATGCCGTAGTCTTCTTGCTCGCAAGGTCGTAGAGGTAGAGGCGATGGTCAAAAATATTGGGGTGCTGACCGGGTTTTACCTCAAGTCCGATATTGTTGAATGCCGTAGTTGAAGCGTTAATCAATAATTGAGAAGCGTCGGGCGAGAACTTCGCGCTTGAGAGCCATGCCGTGTCGGCCAGCACGGTGTCCACCTTTGCCGTTAGGGCGTCCATGATATAAACGGAATAACGGTCGTAAGGGGCGCGTGAAGGTTCCATCGTAGAGGACATCAAGAGCAACTTCTTGCCGTCGCGCGAAATGTCGGAGAGTCTCAAATTTGTTTTGCCGAAGGTCAAGCGTTGCATACGACGCTCCTTAAGGTCGTAACGCCAAAGTGAAGAGCAATTACGATAACCCGGCATGCGGTCGTCAGGGTGTTGTAATTGCTTGAGCGAACCGCCAGGCTTCTTGCCCTCTTGCGACTTGGAGATAATCAAATAATCCAGCGTTGGAGCGAGCGTAATACCTCCCTCGGGAAGCGCGTCGGCCACAATTGTCTCTTGCATCGTCTCGGGGTGGAGCAACACGAGTTCCTTCCCGTTAATGCCGTTTCGTGTGAAGTAGAGCGCATCCTGATTTTCTACCCACTTATAATCCATGTAAGAATCATAGTGTGCTAACGTGCGCTGACTTTCCGTTTCGCTAATGATTGTGCGGTAGAAGTTCTTGCCGTCTTCCAACGTATGTTGATAGTAGGTCACGAGATATTTGCCCGATGGAGAAATGCGTGCGTTATACGTGCGCTTACCCTGCATCATCTCTGCCATAAGGTAGGGTCGCTTCGTCGTGGGGTTTACCTCAACACCCTCTAAACATTCCCCGATAACACTAATATTTACACTATCCTTAGCATCCTTTTCTTGAAGGCATACAAGACGTACATCGTAATGCCCGGGAGTCATGGTGAGGGATGTTGATGCGGCTTTGCCGTTGACAAAAAGGCGGTAGTTCTTAATGTTTTTAATGTCGAGAAGAACCTTTGCGTATCGGTCGGAGCGCACTCCAAATTGAAGCACGCGTAGCGCAACCAAACTATCAACTTTTGTCAAAGCTGTGCCCTTTTCCAGTATTTCGCTTGTTTCCTGTTTTGCAAAAGCAGGTGTGGCATGATCGTCAAGCAACGTGGCGCGGTAACTATTCCCTTTGTTATCAACAGAGTCCGTTGCGTACGGAGTTTCAACGCTTAAAGTTATGGGCAACGTGGCATTAACGCGCTCCACTCGAATCGTGTCTTTTGCTTGCGCTTCCATTGCTACGGCGCACAACATGGGGAGAATAAATTTCTTCATACCTCAATATGCTTTTATGTCTTTCAAAATTTGTGCAAAATTACATTAAAAAGGTGGAGTAGGCAATTTAATAGGTAATAATATAGCAGTTGTCCACAAATAATCCAACCCCCAAAGATTTTTGTGCTCTTAATATTTTAGCCACTAATGGACACTAATTTACACTAATGCCTTGCGGGGTATATATGACCGGATGGATATTAGTGAAAATTAGTGTTCATTAGTGGCTCCAAATAAAACAAACGAGTCTTTGTGGACAACACCTATATTATTCCCATTTAATATATGATAATCTACTCTGCGCTTTTTTGTTTGGGTAATAAGTAGTGCAATCAACGCCTTACTTGCGCATTTCTTCAATAAGCGTTTTCATTCCCTTGATTTTTTCTCCCTTAATGAGTTGAAGCGCTTGCTTGATGGCTGAGCGGGAAATGGCTACGTAGGCATAGTTGGGAGCAACGTCTATGCGTCCGATGTCGGTGGCGGTGCACCCTCCCTTTTTACAGAGAAAACCTACGATGTCCATCTTGGAGAGTTTGTCACGTTTGCCTCTTCCGATGTAGAGCGTGGTCCACTTTGAGGGAGTCGCTTTGGCTGTGAGGTGATCAACGCAGAGCGTTTCTGCCGATTGGGGGTAGTAAGAGGGGAGTGTTTCTTCAGGTCCGAGAATGAGGTGAATTTCTCCGCTTGAAGTCCATCGTGCGGTGCGCCCGGAGCGGTGGGTGAGAGTTTCTTCGTCGGCGGGGAGGTGGTAGTGGATGACGGCTCCAACCTCGGGTATATCGAGTCCTCGTGCTGCAAGGTCGGTAGCAACGAGTACGTTATTGCTACCTGCTCGGAATTTATAAAGCGCTCGTTCACGGTCTTCCTGTTGCATGCCGCCGTGGTAGCAGGATACTTCGAATTTATGCGTTTTTAAGAAGGTAGCGATGCGCTCTGCACTTTCCCGATGACCAACAAATACGATAGAGGGAGTACCTGCTATGTGGGTCAGTAATTGGGCAAGCGTGTTAAGTTTGTCTTTTTCTGGAGAAGGAGTAACGTACCATGTCACCGTATTTTGTGAAGTCTCCTCATTTGAGGTTGGGAGGTAATTCAATATTTGCGCATTGCTCCACTTGTTAAAGAGGTATGAATCGCCTTGCTCGTTGGCATTAAGACATGTAGCAGAAGTGAAGATAACTTGCTTAATGAACTTGAGTTGCTTCATGATGGATTCCATTTCTGCTTGGAAACCTAATTCAAGGCATTTATCAAATTCATCAATGACGAGTGTTGTTACCAGTCCACCGATGATATTCTCTTTTGTCAAATGGTCGTTCAGACGCCCTGGGGTGGTAAAGACGATGTGGGGTTTTATGGCACCAAGTTTGCGGTGTTCCTCCATAGTGGGGCGACCTCCATGGAGTGCTAATGAGCGATAGGGGGTCTTCATACGCTTGAAGACTTCATCCGTTTGTTGTGCGAGTTCGCGTGAGGGGACAATAGCGATGATTTGAAGGTTGTCCCCTTGTTTTGCTTTTTCTAATTTTTCAACTAAAGGGAGCAGGAAGGCCATTGTTTTACCACTTCCTGTGGGGGAGAGTAGTACGATGTCTTTTCCTGTCGCAACTTCGTCGTACATATTTAGTTGCATGGGAGTGAGTTGTGTAAATCCCATGCGTTGGAGTATCTCTTGATGGTGCATTTGTATTAAAGCATTTAAGGTGAGAAGTCCTGTTGTAGAACTCCTCACCTATAGTTATTCAATGTTTTTATCTTTCTTCAAGAGGCACATAGTTCATCTCGTCAACCACACAACGGTAAGCGGGACGAATGATGCGCTTGCCTTCAAAGTTGAGTTCCTCATTGCGGTGGGCACACCAACCAACGATACGCGCCATAGCAAAGAGGGGCGTGTAGATTTCCTGGGGTATGCCAATCATGTCGTATACAAAACCGGAGTAGAGGTCAATGTTGGCACAGAGTTTCTTCTTATCGCCACGCACTTCGTAGAACGTTTCAATGGCGAGGCGTTCAAGGCGTTCCAGGAAGGCAAATTCGCGGTCGCGACCCTTTTCGTGTGCCAACTCACGCGCCATTTCCTTGAGGAGGAGCGCACGAGGATCGGAGAGGGTGTATACGGCGTGACCGATACCATAAATAAGTCCTGCACGATCGTAAACTTCCTTGCGAAGCAGACGCGTGAGGTAACGCTTGATTTCCACTTCGTCTTCCCAGTTGCAGATGTTCTTTTTCAAGTGTTCCACCATGTCGGTCACTTTAATATTAGCGCCCCCATGCTTGGGACCTTTCAGTGAACCGATACCTGCAGCAATAGATGAATAGGTGTCGGTACCCGTAGATGAGGTAACACGCACTGTAAAGGTAGAGTTGTTACCACCACCATGTTCAGCATGGAGGATAAGCAGGAGGTCGAGCGTACGCGCTTCAAGGTTGGTAAAGCCCTTACCTTTAAGCATGTAGAGGAAGTTTTCGGCAATAGAGTAGTTTGCCTGTGCATGGCGGATGTGGAGCGAGCGACCGAGGGACTTGTGGCGCAACATGTTGTAGGCATACGCGATGATGGTGGGGAATTTTGATACGAGTTCCACACTCTGACGCATAAGGTTGTCGCGTGAAGTGTCATCGGGGGTTGTGTCGAAGGTGTAGAGTTCCAATACGCTTCGCGAAAGGATGTTCATGATGTTGTTACCTTCGAGTTCAATGATGTGGAGAATGGTCTTCTGCTCCAAGGGCATATTGTCAATAAGCAGAGCGCGGAAGTCTTGAAGTTCTTCGGGGTCGGGCAACTTTCCGGAAAGGAGGAGGTAGGCAATTTCTTCAAATCCAAAGCGCTTCTCGTTCATGATAGCATGAGCGAGGTCCTGAATCTCATAACCACGATAGTAAAGCTGTCCATCAATGGGCTTAAGGCCTTCAGCGGTGCGCTCATAACCGACTACATTACCGATGTTGGTGAGTCCCACCAGGACACCAGTACCGTCTTCGTTGCGGAGACCACGCTTCACGTCTAATTTCTTAAACAAGTCCGCATCAATCTTGATGCAACTCTTCATCTCGTCCGAAAGTTTGTAGACAATATATTCCTTCTTTTTCATTATGTGTGTCTTCGTTTAGTTATAGAATGTGGTGAGGGTGGGACTACGCTTGGATGAGTTCTACAAGCTTATCCGCAAATTCCTTTGTGCCTAATGGCTTGCCGTTCTCCATGAAGCGTGCCAGATCGTTAGTAGCAAATCCGCTTTCAAACGAGGTTTCCAATGCGTTGTTGATGCATTGGGCTGCTTCCTTCCAACCTAAGAATTCAAGCATCATTACAGCTGAAAGAATGATGGAGCAGGGATTGACCATGTTCTGACCAGCAATGTCGGGAGCTGTGCCGTGAGTGGCTTCAAAGATGGCGGTGTTGGTGAGGTAATTGATGTTGGCGCCTGGAGCTATGCCGATGCCTCCCACCTGTGCCGCAAGCATGTCGCTCACATAGTCGCCATTGAGGTTGAGGGTAGCAATAACGCTGTATGCTTCGGGTTTCAGCAATGCATTTTGAAGGAAGGCATCTGCAATGCAATCGTTGATTTTGAGTTTCCCGCTCTTCAACTCTGCAGCAAATTCCCGCTCTGCGAGTTCATACCCCCATTTTTTGAAACCACCTTCCGTGAACTTCATAATGTTACCTTTATGTACTAAAGTTACTGTCGGGAGGTTGTTTTCAAGCGCATAAAGGCACGCTGAACGTACGAGTCGCTCGGTACCTTCTTTCGAAACGGGTTTGATGCCAAAAGCAGAAGTTTCGGGAAAGCGCACCTTGCTCACTCCCATCTCTGTGTGGAGAAAGTCATAAACCTTCTGCGCTTCGGGCGTGCCTGCCGCCCATTCTATGCCAGCATAAATATCTTCGGTATTTTCACGGAAGACAACCATATCTACACGCTCGGGGTGCTTCACGGGAGAGTCAACTCCCTTGAACCATCTTACGGGGCGCTGACACACGTAGAGGTCAAGCGTTTGGCGAAGGGTAACATTCAAGGAGCGCATACCTCCACCAACGGGAGTCGTGAGCGGACCTTTGATGCCAATTTTATACGTTTTGAATGCCTCGAGCGTCTCATCAGGTAGATAAGTACCTACGGTGTTGAATGCTTTTTCGCCCGCAAGAACTTCTTTCCAATCAATTTTCTTAGTGCCGCTATAACACTTTTCGACCGCGGCATCAACAACTTTGAGCATGGCAGGCGTGATTTCAACACCAACACCGTCGCCAATGATATAGGGGATTGTTATTGTTTGCATAAAAAAGATGTTTAGACAGAGTACAGAGTACAGAGTACAGAGTACAACTGACAGATTACAGAGTACAACAGCTATACAGCGTATGTTCAGGCCAAATTTATCCAAGTATTTATTCTCCGCATGGTGTTGTACTCTGTTCGTTGTACTTTGTCCGTTGACTGTTGTCTGTTGACTATTTATTCTTCATATTCAGCGCCGCACCCGCCTTAAACCATTCAATTTGTTGCTGGTTATAGGTGTGCTGTATTTCAATGGTTTCACACGTTTCATCGGTATGATGGAGTGTCAGTGTCAACGTATTGCCGGGTTGAATTGCTGAAACATTGATGCTCAGGCGGTCGTTTTCCTTCACCTTTTCGTAATCAGCGGGGTTCTTAAAGGTAAGGGCAAGAACGCCTTGCTTTTTCAAGTTTGTCTCGTGAATGCGTGCAAAACTCTTGGCTACGATGGCACGGATGCCGAGGAATCGAGGTTCCATTGCCGCATGCTCACGACTGCTGCCCTCGCCGTAGTTATCTTCAGCCACGACGATGCTACCGCCCTGTACTTTGTAGTCGAGTGCGGCCTTATGTACAGTAGTCACTTCTCCCGTCGCTTGATTTTTTACGGCATTCGTTTCACCTGTAAAGGCATTTACAGCTCCCATAAGGCAGTTTTCCGAAATATTTTCAAGGTGTCCACGGAAGCGCAGCCAGGGACCAGCCATAGAGATATGGTCTGTGGTGCACTTGCCCTTAGTCTTAATCAAAAGGGGGAGTTTGTCAAAATCCTTACCATCCCACGCCTTGAAGCGTTCCAAGCGTTGGAGTCTCTTGCTATCGGGATTTATATAAGGTTCTGGCATACCGTCTTGAGGAGCGAGGTAACCGTTGTCGCATGTTGCGAATCCTGCCGTAGGTAACTCTTCTCCTTGTGGTTGTGAGAATGTAAAATCACCTATGGTATCTGTTAGTGGGTTGAAGGTTAACTTACCAGAGAAGGTAAGTGCCACCGCCATTTCGGGAGATACGATGAAAGCATGCGTGTTAGGGTTGCCATCAGCACGCTTTGCAAAGTTGCGGTTGAAGGTTGTTACAATTGAGTTGCGCTTTGTGGGGTCAGCAGTCTTGCGTTTCCATTGTCCGATGCAAGGTCCGCAAGCGTTGGTCATTTCAATTGCCCCTGCCTCGCGAAGGGTCTGAAGCAATCCATCTCGCTCAGCCGTGGCGCGAATGAGTTCTGATCCTGGGTTGATGATAAGCTGTGCCTGAGGCTTAAGTCCCGCATCAAGCGCCTGACGCGCTACAGAAGCTGCCCTCATCAAATCTTCGTATGATGAATTTGTGCATGACCCAATCAATGCAACCTCAACAGTTTCAGGGTAATCGTTTGCCTTCACGTATTCCTTCATCTCATTCACGGGAGTTGCGGCGTCGGGAGTAAAGGGACCATTAATATAAGGAGTGAGTTCGGAAAGGTTGATGTCAATAACCGTGTCAAAATATTTTTCTGGATTAATCGTGACTTCGGCGTCCGCTTGAAGGTCTGCCGCTACAGCATTTGCCAATTCTGCTACTTCTCCACGACCTGTGGCCTTGAGGTATGCCGCCATGCGTTCATCGTAGGGGAACAAACTCGTTGTTGCTCCCACTTCTGCTCCCATATTACAAATTGTAGCTTTCCCGGTGCAAGAAAGAGTCTTCGTGCCTTCACCGAAATATTCGATGATGGCATTCGTGCCGCCCTTAACGGTGAGGATGCCTGCAAGTTTGAGGATGACATCCTTAGGAGAAGCCCAAGCGTTGAGCGCCCCCGTGAGACGTACACCTATTCGTTTGGGAATACGCAACTCCCATTCCATACCCGTCAATACGTCCACAGCATCAGCACCACCAACGCCGATGGCAATCATACCCAAACCGCCAGCATTAGGTGTGTGAGAGTCAGTGCCCACCATCATACCGCCAGGAAAAGCGTAATTTTCAAGCACCACTTGGTGAATGATGCCAGCGCCGGGTTTCCAAAATCCCATGCCATAACGTGCAGCAGCACCTTGCAAGAAATCGTAAACTTCGGCATTCTCGCGCAATGCATTGGGCAAATCTACCTTGCTGCCGTCACACGCACAAATGAGGTGGTCACAATGAATCGTGGCAGGAACGGCAGACTTGTCCATACCTGCATTCATAAACTGCAATAACGCCATCTGCGCTGTAGCATCTTGCATGGCCACGCGGTCGGGACGGAAGTTGCCGTATGTGGTATCAATAGAAGAAGTGGGTGTATAAAGGTGGGCAAAAAGGATTTTCTCTGAAAGCGTTAAAGCGCCCCCTTTACGATTACGAATTTCAGCCACACGCTGCGAAAAAGTCGCATAGTGGCGGCGTATAAAGTCAATGTCAAAAGTCATAGTTTATGTTTGTGTTTGTGTGTTTAAAAGTTTAGCGTAGCATGACAATTTGTCATAGTGCGCTCGCAAAGTTATAATAAAAATGCTAAAATCAAAGGTTTTTACTTGCATTTTTCTCCGCAGAACTAATATTTCTTGCATTTTGTCAACACCATTTATCCGTAACTGTGTAATCCGCCCAAGAGGTAGGTTACTCCGAGGTAAGTCATTAGCACAGATAGATAGGCTGCAAGCATAAAGATATGATACTGCCGAGCGGTTTTAAGTCCTCCTTTAAGATTGCGGTGAAGAGGAATGCAATATAATAATAACGTGATGAGTGCCCACACCTCCTTGGGGTCCCATTGCCAATAATTGCCCCAGGCGCTGCCTGCCCAAATGGCGCCAATGATGATGCCCATACAGAGAAGCACGATGGCGGGGGCGAGAAGGTTGCGTGATAGCGTCGTGAGGCGCTGGTAGGCAGGGGCGTTCTTCACGACAAACGTAGCAAGCGCAATAAGGGCACAAAGGGTAAAGAGGCTGTAAGCAATGATGATGAGAACAACATGACTAAATAGCCATGGGGAGTTAAGGATTTGCGGAATGCTCGTTTGAATGTTATTGTTGAATAAGATGGTATAACTAAGCGAAGTACAGAGGAATATTTGAGAAATGTAAATGATTTTCTTACTCTTAAAGTAAGGAGTAAGGGGAATGGTTGCCGTCAATAGTAGGAGCGTCAAAACGTGTATCGTGTCTTGAATACTAATCAGCGGTGCAAAACCTTGTGTGAGGTATTTCTTAAAGAAAGCGTAATAACCAAGGGCTGCGACGAACGAGGAAATGACAAGAATGGTGCGTGTAGTTGGGGTGGTTTTCACCTCTATGGGGGTGAACTTTTTCTTGAGACACTTGTTCCAAAATCTACGCCCCATCCAAAGGATTGCCGTAACGATAAAGAGGTAGAAACCAGCATGTGATAACCATCTGCCAATGGGGTCATGAATAATGGTAAGGTTTACCCCTTTCCCGTCTCGATCTAAAGCAGATTGGTAAAAACGGTGGTGATTGATTTCCAGAACTGAATTCACGCCCAGTTTTTCTTCTTCAATCTGATTGCTGCTAATGATAGAATACGCCTCTGGATGTTCTGAAGAGGTAAACACCACTTCCTTGAGCGTAAGGGGCAAGGGAAGGACTTTGACGCGAAGATCATCTGTAAAATAGTGGGTTGCCGTGACGCCACTGCGCAAGTGAAGTTTGCCACTGGTGGCGTGATAACAAGTAAAAGCATAACCTACTGCGATCAACACAAAAGCAGCATGGAGCAGGGCTATAAGCGGGCGCTTCCATATCTTACGCTTGATGCCTTCCAAGCAAGCATAAACAAGAACGATGCCCCATAAAGTGTGAAACCATAGGGCATCGTATATGTGTGCGTGAACTATTTCTGTTCCAAACAAACGCTCGTAAAGCGTACAGCCGGCAAGAAGTGCGGAGAGGGGGAGAAGGAAATTCAAAGTAAATAGTAGTAGTGAGGAGGTGGTAGTGAGGAGTGAGTAATACCATGCGGGGAATTTACTTGAATGGTACGGACGCACGGTTTGTACGTCCTAACTGAATCAGTTTTTCCTGCCGTGCGATCAGCCTCTCGTATGTATTTAGGACGCACGAACCGTGCGTCCGTACCTTTCCAATGGCATCCCGCTCGTTTATCTCAGCGCCCTTCTTGTCTACTCGTACCTCGTTAACTAAAAAGAGTAAAGATAAAAGAGTGAAGATAAAAGATGCCATGCGGAGTGTACTCACGCGTTTATCGCGGTGACCTTCTTGTCTACTCGTACCTCGTTAACTCGTCTGCTAAAACTCTCTAAACGCCTCGTTTGCACACTGCTTAATGGCGATACATTCCATTTCGATGAGCCACTCGGGGCGACAGACGGGGGCGAGGGTGTAGACGATGGGGGTCTGCGGATAGTGCGCACTGATAATGCGCTTGACGCGGTCGTAGTCGCAGAGGTCGCGGAGGTAGACAATAATTTGCGCAATGTCGCTTTCGCTGAAGTTGCCCTCGCTGAGCAGGGCATTGACATTCTCCATCATGCGGTAGGTTTGGGCTTCGATGTCGCCTACGTGCACTACCTCTCCCTTGTTGTTGATGCTTGCCGTGCCGCTGATGTAGGCGTGGGCGCGGTCGCCAAATTCTACTACCGTGCCACGCTCAAAGGTGACGCCGTATTCGTAAGTGGGGTTGAGGTGAGTGGGTGCATAAAGGAAGCGCATCTGTGCCTTTTTAAGACCTGTCAATGCATAGGCGCCTAATTGAATAATTGCATGAGGGTCAGCAGGTAAACCTTGAATACCTGTAGAAGAGATGTAATGCGTCTTCTCCGTCAATCCCTGAGCAATGAAATTCTCTTTTCGTGCCTTGACCATGCCCATATACTGCGTATCCACGTCGCGCACAAAAAACCAAGTGCGGACGCAGTGGTCGGCAAGTGTAGCACCGTGGCGAGCAAGGTCAGCCTCATAGTGCTCTAAAAGGTGGGTGGTCTGCGCTGCCGAATTACCCTCACTCACATGCATTCCCATGCGCCAAAGGTGGGTGTAATCGTTGTGGCGCACGACGGTAGTGCCTTCTTCGGAAGATACATCCACACCATCTATCAAGTAAAGCCAAAGGGCGATTTTTGAACCATCGAGAGGCGGTTGCTGAATGTAAGAGTAAGCGCACTGCTCATCAACCTCCTTCATGAGTCTCACCTGGTTCGTAGCGTCGGAGAGGAAGTAGCGTCGCATGATGGCGCTTGACGCCTTAAACTCGGGGAGCGCCAAAAGTCTCGCCTCGCCCTCACACAGACGGCGGTATTGCCCCGCAAAGAGTTCGTCGTTGGCAGATACGTGTAGCATCAAGTGGTGCTCATTCACTCCACTTGTGGCCTTAAAGGTGGAACACTCTATGGTGATGCCTATGTCGCTGAATTTATAAGTTGATTTGGTCATGATGAAGGGAGTTCATGAGGTTATAAGGTCGCTTCGCTTAGAGGTCTTGAGGTGAATAGAGGTGTTAATAAGGTCACTTCGCTTTGAGGCGATGAGGTGCATTCGTTCCGCATGGTTCCTTAAAACCTCAAACCTTTAACCTCAACCTTTATAACCTCAACCCTTGAAACCTAAAACTCATAAAAAATTTTCTCGCAAATATACAACTAATTTCTGTAATTGATGGTTCTATGAGGCGTCTATCCACATTGTGAGTGTGAATTTTCTCAAAGATTGTTCAAAGAGGGGAGGTAAAAAACTTTTTAGTGGAAAATAATTTGTCTATCCGCTGAAGATTATTTAACTTTGTCGGTGAGTATGTTTAATTAGTTACGTTCGTGTGCAACTCCACACGTTCTTAATCCTTAAATTTATAAAAACGTTATGCGCGTAATTATCACTCCCGACTATCAGTCGATTTCTAATTGGGCGGCAAACTATGTTGCAAGTCGTATCAATGCTGCAAACCCCACTCCTGAAAAGCCCTTCAAGCTCGGTTGCCCCACTGGTTCAAGTCCTCTTGGCATGTACAAGGCGTTGATCGAACTCTACAAGCAGGGTAAGGTGTCTTTCGAAAATGTTGTAACTTTCAACATGGACGAATATGTAGGCCTTCCTGAAGAGCACCCCGAAAGTTACCACTCTTTCATGTGGAACAACTTCTTCAGCCACATCAACATCAAGAAGGAAAACGTACACATCCTTGATGGTAACGCTGCTGACCTTGAAGCAGAATGCGCTGCCTACGAAGCTGCTATTGAAGCAGCAGGTGGTATCGATCTCTTTATGGGTGGTATCGGTCCTGATGGTCACGTTGCATTTAACGAACCCTTCTCAAGCCTCACCAGCCGCACTCGTATCAAGACTTTGACTACAGACACAAAGATTGCTAACAGTCGTTTCTTCGGTGGCGACGTGAATGCCGTTCCCTCTACAGCCCTCACAGTAGGTGTAGGTACAGTTATGGCGGCAAAGGAAGTGCTCATCCTCTGTAACGGTCACAACAAGGCACGTGCGCTTCAGGCAGCTGTAGAAGGTCCCGTATGCCAGGCATGGACGATCTCTGCACTCCAGCAGCACCCCCACGGCATCATCGTTTGTGATGAAGCGGCTTGTGAAGAAATCAAGGTAAGCACTTATAAGTACTTCAAGGATATTGAAAAGGATAATATCTAAAAGACTCTGAACTTTAGATATACTAATGGATAACATTAAGGGGTGTGTCATTACGACGCACCCCTTTTTAAATGTAAGAAAATATGGCAATAACATAGTAGTTGACCCATCTAGAATTTATGCATACATTGCCCACCTACGGGGGCATTACGACAGTGATTTGCTGAAGTGTCTACATTGCCTAAATACAAACAAAACAGTGCCGTAACGTGCTTGTTGAGGGTTTGTTATATAGTACCGAATTGGCTGCCCCAAAATGAGAGCAAAAATAACAATTTTTCAAACACCTGTATTTCAACTGTTTGTGAGTTTGTTATATAGAAGAAGCAATAATACACCATTTGGAATAACATGGATTACTCGAGTTGTCCGGAAACACTATTCAGAGTTTCATACAGACGTATACGTTGAAGTCACCTTTTGTTGCACTGTTGATGCGTTGTAAGTCACTGCTTATACTACTTCTGTTGAAGTAATGCGTTGCGCCGTAGCGGAGTCCCAATGTTAATTTATTCTTCCACTCGTATTTAATTTGCGAAGAAAACCGCACACCTTTATAATATAACGCACCGAAGTCATACATACCAGGTAAAAGGGAGTCGTAAGCATAAACGGAGGCGGCGTAACTGTCGGTTGAAAATACTGCTGCAGAAATGGAACTGGTCAACTTCTCACTAAATACGTATGAACCTCTTAACGAAAGGACTATCCCATATTGATTCTTGCTTTCTTGTGAGTGCGTGAGAGCGCCTTCAACGGTGGCAGTAAAGTGGGTTCGTGCATAATATTGAGCATGTTGGAGGCGAAGGCGATGTTTACCTTCGTAACTTAACAGTTGCTTCTTTTTTGTAGCATTTTCCTGCCATCCTCTGTAGGTGTATCTCATCGAAGAGAGACTGCCTTTTGCATGTGTTTTCGTAATATTACAGTAAAATTTTATTCCGTGCGAAGTTTTGTTGCTACGATAAGTGGCAAAAGGGAAGCGGTGTACATCGATATAACTTTCAAGATTCGTATTTTTTCCTAAATCACTTTTGCAACCCAACAGCAGTCCCTGCTCGTTACACACTTTACTGCCCATATTTATGGTTTTAGCAAACGGAGAAACGAATCGTTTTGAAAACCACCTCATTTGGGAAAAGAGTTGAAGATAGTCGGACGCTTTATAACTAACTCTATTAATGAAGGCAAGATGCAGACGGTGATCAATAGCGAGTTCACCACTAAAACAGATTCTTTTATAACCATGGATGGAGTAGGAGAGCGAAGCCCCTGCGGTGAGCTCACCATGGAGTGCGTACTTGTTATAATAGCGTTGAATGGGGATGATTTCCTTGTCGTAGAAATTATAATACCCACCAAGTCCCAGATTCGCATGTTTAGTGGAGCGTTCGGCGAAGAATCCAAAGGTTGTGTTTTGTAACTTATTTTTGTGCTTAAGTTCTGTTAATGTACGGTGCACACCATTTGTATAAAGCGTTACAGCCTTATTGTTTTCTATATTTGCATCTATTAATCTATGGGAGGCAAATGAGGTAATGCGCAAGTTGCGATGGTTAAAGGAATATGCAAGTCCTCTGAAGAAGTTATGTTCGTCGGTTCCGGTATGTTCATTCAAACGTACATGTGACGAAGACGGCCATTTAAGAATACCAAGCTGTCCACCGAATACATTTTTGCCAATTACAAGTCCCTCGCCAAAATGTAGGGTAAAGTCTCCAACTATGAATTTGTGTTTTTGATTATTAGAACTATATTTAAAGTAGAAGGAGTTGTAGTCAAAGGGGTTATTCCCTTGGTCAGCAAAAGGTTCTCCAGCATCTTTTTCCAGTGTTACCCCATACGCAATTTGGTTTTTGTACGTATAGCGGTAGCGTGTCACGTTTTTCATACCATTGCCCAAATACCCCTTTTTCCCCTGAAGTTCCCCCTTGCGCTTATAGGTAGGAATGTCCAATCGCGATTCTATCAGATGATTTCCACACCATATTTTTTTGCTAAAAGGATTGAGAGAAACAAGTGTGTCACCAATGTAAGTAAACAAAGAGGTGTGACGTCTGCTCACATTGTCCCATCCTGAAATAAACTGTAGTTCACCCATCGTGATAAATTTTCTTTTCATACAACGATAGGTGATGAGTGAATCGACTTGAGCACTTGATAAGAAGGTGAGTTGTTGCAATTCTTCTTTGGTTGCAGTATTTAAATTTAGTGGGTTCTCTTTTAACTGGGATAAAATTTCTAAATCTTCACTTTGAGTGTCTATTTCGTCGGCGTAATACTCTAAAAATTCTTCCCAAGTAGTATAGATTTCTCTATAGGGTTCTTGAGCAAAAGAAATAGTGAATGTTAAGAGTAATGATATTAGTAGTGAGAGAATTTTTCTCATACATCAAATTGTTGAATGCTACACAAAAGTTTTTGGCATATATCATTCAAAGGTAATAAACTTTTGTGAACGAAAAACATTGTTATATTGTTTTCTGACCAAATAGGGCAAATACCTATGGAAGAGAGGACATAAATGTTTATTTTTTTAGTAATTTTGCATAAATTGTATTCACATGAAATAAATTCAAAGCGGAGCTTACACAATAATTAATTTATATCAATATAAAATGTGATGAAGAAAACTGTTCTTACTTTGTGTGCAACTGCCTTGGTGTGTGGTTGCACCAACAACGAGGCGGTGGAAAATCCACTGCTTGCGGAGTTTAACACTCCCTTTGGAGTTCCTCCCTTCAATGAAATCAAGCCAGAGCACTACATGCCTGCTTTTGAATTGGGCATGGAGCAACAGAAGGCAGAGGTCGAAGCGATTGTCAATAATGCCGAACCTGCAACCTTTGAAAACACGGTGGCGGCACTCGACCAATGTGGCGCTTTGCTCAACAAGGTGACTTACGTGTTCTTTGCGCAAAACAGTGCGTGCACGGATTCTGCCATGCAGGCGGTGAGTCGTGAACTTTCGCCCAAACTCTCGAAGCACTCCGACGACATCAATCTCAACCCTGCGCTCTTTGCGAGAGTAAAGGAAGTGTATGAATCGGCGGATACGGCGGCGCTCACGTTGGAGCAGAAGAAGTTGCTCAGCGAAACGTATAAGGGCTTCGTGCGTAGCGGTGCGAACCTTGACTCGCTCGGACAGGCACAGCTTCGCGAACTCAACAGCGAAATCGCCCTCCTTCAGTTGACCTTCAGTCAGAATATGTTAGCGGAGACCAACGCCTTCCAACTCTTTATTGACTCTGAAAAAGACCTCGCTGGTCTTCCCCAGAGTCTCATTGACAACGCTGCTGAAGCGGCAACCGCTGCTGGTCAAGAAGGCAAGTGGCTCTTTACGCTCCACAACCCTAGCGTGATGCCATTCCTTCAGTATGCTGACAATCGCGACCTCCGCCAGAAAATGTACGAGGGCTATACCAACCGCGGTAACAACAACAATGAAAACGACAATAAGGAGGTGGTGCGCAAACTCGTAGAAGCTCGCATTAAGAAGGCAAAGCTCATGGGCTACGACGACTATGCTACCTTCGCCCTCGAAACACGCATGGCAAAGACTACAGAAGCGGTATGCGCCCTTTTTGATGAAGTGTGGCCCTACGTTCTGAAGAAGGCAAACGAGGAACTCAAGGATATCAAGGCTGAAATCCGTAAGGAGGGTAAGAACTTCGAACCCATGGGATGGGACTGGAGCTACTATGCCAACAAGGCGAAGCAGGCAAAGTATGCCATGGATGAAAACGAACTCCGTCCTTACCTCAAACTCGAGAATGTGCGCGACGGGATGTTCCTCCTCGCCAACAAACTTTATGGCGTAACCTTCACGCAGATTGATAGCATCCCCGTGCCTCACCCCGAAGCTACGGCCTTTGAATGTAAGGATAAGGATGGCACGCACCTCGGTCTCCTTTACCTCGACTTCTTCCCCCGTGCCAGCAAGCGTGGCGGCGCATGGTGTGGTCGCTACCGCAATCAGACGTATGTCGACGGCGTGCGCAAGGCACCCATTGTAACCGTGGTGTGTAACTTCTCAAAGCCCGCCGCAGGTCAGCCCTCATTGCTTACTGCTGATGAAGCCTCTACGATGTTCCACGAATTTGGCCACGCCCTGCACTCCCTCTTTGCTGATGTTCACTACTACGGCGTAGCAAGCGTTCCCCGCGACTTCGTAGAACTCCCCTCGCAGGTAATGGAACACTGGGTGTTCGAACCCGAAATGCTTGCCCTCTACGCAAAGCACTATGAAACAGGTGAAGTAATGCCCACAAGCCTCGTTGAAAAACTCGAAAAGAGCGGTAAGTACGGTCAGGGCTTCGCAACCGCTGAATACTGGGCAGCAGCATGGCTCGACATGAAGTTCCACTTCCTTAAGGAACTCCCTGAAGGTTTTGACGTGATGGCATTTGAAAAGCAGGTCATGGATGAACTTAAACTTCCCAAGCAAATTGCTCCCCGCTACCGCACAACTTATTTCAACCACACGATGGGCGGCGGTTACACTGCAGGTTACTACAGCTACTTCTGGTCAGAAGTGCTTGATGCCGACGCTTACGAAGCATTCAAGGAAACGGGCAACATCTTCAACCAAGAGGTTGCTGAAAAGTTTAGAAAGTGTGTGCTCACCCCCGGTTGCATTGAAGATGCCGACGTGATGTATTTCAACTTCCGTGGTGCGACTCCTAATATCGAACCTGTGTTGAAAAATCGCGGTTTGAAGTAATCCACCTACCAATACTATGTAGAAACATCCGCTTTACCCTCGATGGTGAAGCGGATGCTTTTTTGTATAAAATTAGGTAATAATATAGAAGTTTACCCTCTACTACAGACCCCTCCGCCCTTTGGGCACCTCCCCTAACTTTGGGGAGGAATTTATATACTTCCATTCGCTTATTATTCCTAATTAGAAACCCAAACGAGGCAGACTAACTAAATTGTCCCCCAAAGTTAGGGGGACGAGCAACTTTAGTTGCGGAGGGGGTCTGTTAAAGTTCTTGGGTCAACTCCTATATTGTTGCCCCAAAAAAGAGACGC